>NZ_JBOBHR010000004.1:0-632108 GCF_050587465.1 Kosakonia sp. N21
CGCCACTCTTTAAAAAGGCATCTTCGGATGCCTTTTTTTATTTTCAGCGAGCGTTATCGGATAACGCTGTCATTGTCGTCATAAATACGCTGGCGTTGTCACGGTATCCCTCTACTTCATTACGCTGGTCTCTTGTTTATTCCCGCCTGCTTAATGGTATCTGTTCTCCGTCTTTCTCATCTCTTTTTTAATTCTCAGAAAACCGCCTTTTGGTGTCCATTTTTGTGCAGCCCGCGACGACCTGTTGCATCATATTCAGTGATTTACCGCCAGGTAAACTATTCCATCCGCCAGGATAATCCCCCATTGCTGATACGAATAATATTCTTAGGTAGTCAGCCGTTTTTTTCTTTTTTTTATTGGTTTTTCTTTTAGATAAATGAGGTGCGGAAAGGGCGTACAAATAAGATGGCTAAGAATTTATATATGCCAGCAAGCCGAACAAACCTGCTGATTTTTATGATGAAACACAACCTGTTTGTTATCTTTCTATGCCGTAAGGAATTATACATAAGGGAATGATATAAGGACGTTATAAAAAGTTAACGGGAATAGTGGTATCTGGCTCTGTTGTTGTGGAACAGGCTAAGGAGATTTGAGGTTTATTCGCCAGGTTAATCTGGTAGTGTGCACTCATCAATATTTACTACGTGTTATGTAATATTTGCTTATCTACCTCATTGGATTGGTTGATGAGGTCGGCCAATATGTATGGTGAGTCATTTACATCACCTGGCATTAATTTCTGGTTATTAAATTGTACTTCAGTAGTTAATTCTGAAGAGGTCAATGCTTTCTATTTTTAGTAAAGGAAGCCTGTTTCTCTGTTTTTATTACCCAATAAAAATGCGCAAACAGACCAGAGGGATTTAAAAAGATATCGAGTGTGCAATATGAACAAGATATACCGTGTTATCTGGAACAGCACCCTGATGCGGTGGGTTGTTACCTCTGAATTAGGACGCGCCAGAATCAAAAGGGCAGTCAGCAAAACGGTGAAAGCCGCAGGTCTGATGGCGGCAATGACGGCGGGTGCTTTTGCCGCCACCTGTGATGTTTCCAGTCTCAGTTGCGAGCTTGATAGCACCTGGAGCGCCGCAGCGAATAATTCCCAGAACGGCGCTGCAGTCATTTCAGATGGGAATACCTGGTCTGTTTCCGGGCTGAACACATGGGCAGCAGGAGATGCCTCATTTCGGATCATAACTACCCTCCAGGGAATTATTGACGCTGGTTATCGCGTAACGCTGGACGGTACGGCTGTGACGTCGTTATCTGACGCCGGGAATAAACTTATTTATCCTGGCCTGACCACGGCGGTGACCGTGTATGATCCGATCACCGCAAGCAACAAGACCGTCATGGTTTACAGTTCTGCGGCATTTACCGAACGGGACGCCTATACCTTCAGTCCTGGTATGAAGTTTGTTGTGGCGGATGCAGAACCCTATATTGACACCCGTCTGGCAACGGTGACCAGCGGTGTGGCAAATATCTCGTTGAATCAGAGCCAGTATAATCTTAGCGAAATCAGGGACAGTTCCCTGGTCTATGTCGATGGCACCACGGCAAATAATGCCGTCGCTAACTGGGTTTCACAACAGACCATTCGGGCCAGATTTCCTGATAATTTATCCGGGTATTCGACACCTACCACAGTAAATATCAACACTGATAGTTATTCGGGTACCTTCACCGCTTTTGACGGTACATCACATACCGTCAGTTCCCTGGACGATTTTAAAACCTGGAATAACTGGCTTGTCAGTAAGTTGTCCTCCGGAGAATTAGCTTATGCCAGTTATCAGAGTGAACTGCAAAAAGCGTACGTCTCCACTACACAGTCTTACCTGGTATCCCAGTCTCCGGATGGATTTGATGTTTCTGTCTATGGGGACCCTGATACAGCGTTCTTCCGTGCTGATGGTCAGAATGCCACGATAACCGTTGCTCAGGGTGGCTCAGTTGATTTGACGGTGAGTAGCAGCGCATTATTTAGACTTGTTCAACTGGATCATCACGCCACCTTTATTAATAACGGTACGGCGATGAGCACCGGTAAAATCGCTCAGGTATACAGTGGCTCATCCTTTATAAACAATGCTTTTCTGAGCCTTGGTGGGAATGTTACAACCGGTGAGTATCATAATATAGGTATTCACGTTGACGGTACCGGCAGCCATTTTTTAAACAGTGCGCAAGGGACGTACACCGTATCACCCCGTTACAACTACACCAATAAAGCCCAGAATAGTCATGTTGAAGGATTGATGGTAAAAAATGGCGCCAGCGCTGAAAACGCCGGAACCATTAATACCGGTTACTGGGCGAGCCCGGTCGATAAGTTTCAGACTGGGGATGTTTATGTCGCCAGAGCATATAGTGGTGCTTCTTTTGTCAACACCGCAACCGGCCATATCAATTTAGGTTACACCCAGGATGGCAGTAACGAAGCCTATCTGAATACCGAAAGTGCCGCCATCCGCACCGAAACCGGTGGCCGCGGTGATAACCAGGGGACAATTAACCTCAGCAGCCTGTCCAATGGCGTTTATGGTTTATATGCTGTTGATGGCACAACGTCGCTGACCAACAGCGGTGTCATTAACGTCAACAGCAACGGCGGAGATGGAGAGTTTGTTCCCTCTGAAAGTATCGGTATTTATTCCCTCAGTAAAACGGCGGGAACTGTGGGCAGCTCCGGCACCATCAACCTTAATGGCGTGAATAACACCGGGATAAAAGCGAGTTCCGGCGGGAAAGCGACATTATCCGGTATGCTGAATATTTCCGGTGGCGCAGAACTGTCAACCGGGCTGCGCAACTATGGCGTCTGGTCTGAAGGGGCGGGGTCACAAGTTGATATTTACGGCCAGGTTAACATGGATGGCGATGGTGCCATCGGTGTTCATGCCCGTGACGGCGGTAACGTGACCATTTCCGGTGCCGGGGCGGTGAATTTCAGTCGTGGTAGCAACCAGCTTGGCTATTACGTTTACGGGCCGACCGCCTCCATTACCAATAACGGCACCGGCGCTCAGGATGTCAGCACGCAGGATTCGGTGTTGTTCCGCGTTGACGGCGGGGCGGGTTTCACCGGCGGTGCCGGGGCGGCCTCGGTGCTGACGGCCTCCGGTCAGGGATCGACCACGGTGGTGGCTAACGGGACAGACAGCGCCAGCGGGAAGGTCTCGGCCTTTAACTCCGGCGGCATGACCCTCAATCTCTCGGGAGAAGAGACCACTGGCGTGGTCATTCAGGGCGGCGCGCAGGGCAAAATTTCGTCAGATGCCACCATCACTATGACAGCCACCGGTGCCGTCGCAGGGATTGCCGACGGCCAGGGTTACGATATCAACGGTAAAGCGGTGGGGAGTGCCATTGCTGGCGTCCTGACCGATGCCGCGCTGAGCGCCGGAGCGGCTGGCTTTGGCTCCGGTACGGTTCTGGTGACGGAAGCCGCGCTGAACTCCGCACTGGATGCGGTGACCGGGTACATTGCCCGTAACGGTGCGGAAGTCAGCAACGCCGGTAATATTGTGTTCACCGGGAATGACACCACAGGTCTGCTGGTTGAAGCGGGCGCTCGTGGCAATAACACGGGCAGCATCACTGTCGGTGCGGGCGGTACTGGCATCGTGGCGCAGGATGCGTCAGGCGCGAATACCACCGTGGTCAATACTTCCGGCAACCTGGTGCTGAACGGCGGTGACGTTTCACAGCGCACGACAGGCATCATTGCCAGCGGGGCAAACACCACAGTCAACATGACCGGCGGCACCGTGACAATGAACGGTAACGGCGCCACTGGCGTGCGGGCTTCTGAGGGGGCAACGGTTAACCTCTCCGGTACCGCCACCCCGAATTTCTCTTCCACGGCCACTGACCAGATCCTGTTTGCTATCTCTGGAGCCGGTTCCACCATCAACACCAGCGTCCCGGTGGGTACCGTGCTGGATGCATCCGGTGAGCGTTCCACCCTGTTCCGTCTCGAAGACGGCGCCGTGATGAGCGGTGACATTCAGGTTGCCGCCAGCGGCAAAGATGCCACGGCGGTGTACGCCACCGGTGCAGGTACCGATGCCGTTATCGGCAGTGGCAGTCAGATGGACATCAGCGGCAACGGTGCGACCGGGGTGTACGCCTCCGGCGGTGCCACGGCCACCATCGCAAGCGGCGCAACGCTGGCGCTGACGGGCAGTGGCGCGATAGCCGGTGTGGTGGACGGCAACACTTACGCCAGTGACGGTACGCTGATCGAAACCGGTACAGGGGCGCAACTGAATAACGCCGCCACCATTAGCTCCACGGTTGAGGGCGCGACGGCCTTTATTGCAAAAAACAGCGGTACGCTGGATAACAGCGGCAACATCCTGCTGACGGGGGCCAACTCCACGGCCATTCAGGTACTGGGGGGGAACGTTAACAATACCGGTAATATCACGGCCAGTGGCACGGCACTCTATGTCGGCACGGGTGAGCAGGGGCAGCCCTCCACCATCACCAATAGCGGAACGGTGCTGGCGACCGACGGTCGTGCCGCCATTGAACTGGCGGCAGGCAGTCTGAACCTGGTGGGCAGCGGTGTGGGTACCATTGAAGCCCGCGGCACGGCAGACGGGGTGCGGGTCAGCACTGGTGCTACCGGGCTGGATGTGACGGATGCGCACATTATTGTCAACGCAGCCGGAGCGACAGGGAACGGTATCGAAAACGCCGGCAACCTGGCGAACCTGCAACTGTCCGGTACCACCATTGATGTGGCAGACGGTGCCGGGGTACGTACTGCCGTCTCAATTGACAAAACCAACAGTGGCACGATTAACGTGAGCGGGGCAGGCGTCGGTATCGCCTTTGAAAACGCCGACGGTAGCGCCACAATCGGTGATCTTGACCTGTCCGGCTCAGCGGATCTGAACATTAACGTTACCGGCGCAGGGGGTTCCGGGATCCGCGCCAACACCATTGGCTCTGTTGACACGGCGGCAAATATCCATGTGAGCAATGAATTTGGTGGTGCAGCCCTGGTTCTCGGCAGTGGTGTCATAACGGCCACCAACCGCGGTTCGCTCAGTTCGGACAGTATGGTAGCGGCCGTGGTGGATACCGCCAATGCCGCGCACTTTACTAACACCGAGACCGGGGTGATCACTGCCTCTTCATCCGGCACTGCCGCGCTGGCGATGAACACTGACAGCGCGACGGTCGATAACGCGGGCATCATTAACGGTGACGTCATGATGCACGGTGCCAGCGGTATGGTGAACAACACCGGAGCCATCAACAAGAACATTGTGACTACCAGCGGCGATAATGCCATCACGGTGGATGGCGGTTTTGTTGCCGGGGATATTATCCTGAACGGCAGTGGTAACAACACCGTGCTGCTGACGAATGGTGCAGAGGTGAACACGGTGAGCGGCTCCGCAGGAAACGATACGGTGACGATCCAGGGGAACGGTAACACCTTTACTGCGCTCAACAGCGGCACGGGAACCTCTACGGCAGTGTTTGATGGTGTGACGGACGGCTTCCACATGGATGGCGTCAGTGCGCAAATCAACGACTACGACCAGCTCAACCTGCGTAACGGCTCGCTGCTCTTCCTCGATAGCGATTATGTCCTCGGGGGCAAACCGGCCGGGGGCGCTGGGGTCGATATCGATGCCACCTCTGTACTGGCGGTGAACGGCACGGGCAGCCGGGTGCTGGCCAACGCCCTGACTGGCAACGGGACGGTGGCGGTGGATAACAGCGGAGCATCGTTTGACTTTGCCGCCACCACCGGCAGCGACTTTGCCGGTATCGTGGACCTGAGCAATGCGACCCTGACGCTGGGCGATGTGAACACCTCCGCGCTGACCCATGCCACCCTGAAAGCCAATGCAGGGAGTATTACCACGGTAGCGGACGGTGAACAGGCCATCGGCGGCCTCACTTTCGCCGGTGGTGAGATGGTGTTTAACGGCACCGCGCCTGACCAGAAAGTGGCAACCAGCCATGTGACCACGGATACGCTGGATGCATCCGGTAGCGGTAGCGTACAGATTAACGTACCGGCGCCCTACGTGCCTGGCCATGAGACGGCGACCACCAGCTCCCTGATGACGCAGGATGACGCCAACATCGGGCTGGAGCTTATCAGTGCGGGCATGGTCACCGGCAGCGGCGGCAACCTGGTGCTGAAGGATCAGAATGGCAACACAGTGACGTCTGCAACCCAGGTGGATATTGCCCAGAGCGGCAACACCGTGGCGAAAGGCACCTACGATTATCGCCTGACCACGACAGGCGAGTCCGGCAACCAGGATGGTCTGTATGTTAACTACGGCCTGAAAGAGCTGGAACTGCTGCAGGACCAGACGTTGATCCTCGACGCGGATCCCGGCGCAACCGGCGCAGCGGCGGACCAGTCAGCCCGAATAACTGGCAATGGTAACCTGGCGATCCGGGCGGAAAACGATGGACTGCTGTCTCTGTCAAACAGTGGCAACGACTATACCGGTGAAACCACCGTTCTGAGTGGCACCCTGCGTACCGATGCGGACGGCGTGTTGGGAAATACGGCCCTGCTCGCTATCAATGATGGCGCGAAAGTTGACCTGAACGGCACGGTGCAAACGGCCGGTGCACTGGTCGGTTACAATGACTCGGTGCTTGATTTTAATGGCGGCTCCCTGACCTTGCGCAGTGGCGGCATCAGCAGCGGCAGGCTGTACGGCGGCGGCGAGCTAAATGTCGATGGCGGTGTGCTGATAATCGACGGCGCAAACGGCGATCTGAGTGTTATTACGTACATCGACAATGATGCAGAAGTGAACATCACGGATGGCCTGGCTGCGGGGACCGGCGATATCCGGGATGAGGGCGTACTGACGCTGACCGGCGTTGTGGGACAGCTTGCGAACAACATTAGCGGTGTCGGTAACGTGAATGCGACCGGCGGCACGAACGCGGCAGTTAATGGTGACAATAGCAGCTTCAGTGGCGTGTTCAGCATCGACAGCGGCAGCAACCTGACCGTCGGCGAACAGCGCAACCTGGGCACCGCCGCGGTCAACGATAACGGCATGCTGACCGTGGAGACGGGCAGCGACTGGACGCTCAACAATAGCATCAGCGGTAGCGGTAACCTCACGAAAACGGGGGCGGGCACTCTGACCCTGACCCAGGATTCAGCGGCGTATACCGGAACAACAGATATCACTGTAGGTGAACTGGCGTTGGGCGGCGACGAAGAGACGGCGGTGAATATGGCCAGCCAGCTTGTTAACGTCCACGACAGCGCATCCTTTACTGGTTACGGCAGTACCCGTGGCGATGTGAATGTCATGCAGGGCGGTGTGATGCAGATGACCGGGTTCACGACAGGCGGCAACCTGACCAACAGTGGCTCTGTTCTGCTCACTCGTCATGATGGTCAGCCTGGCAACACCCTGACTGTTAACGGCAACTACAACGGCAATAACGGTTTGCTGGCCTTCAACACCAAACTGGGCGGCGATGATTCGCCAACAGACAAACTGACGGTACATGGCGACACGGCAGGCAATACCCGGGTTAGCGTGACCAATATCGGCGGTACCGGCGCGCAGACCGTGAACGGTATCGAAATGATTCAGGTGGACGGCAGCTCAGCAGGTAACTTCGCCCTGACATCCGGTACGGTTGAAGCCGGCGCGTATGTCTACACGCTGGCAAAAGGCAGCGGTGCAGCGAATAAAAACTGGTATCTGACCAGCAAATGGACGGGTTCAACGCCGCCGCCACTGCAAGTCGTTGACCCGGACGGTCCGTCAACACCGCCTGTTGTTGATCCTCATGGACCCTCAGTCCTGAGGCCCGAAGCAGGTAGCTACATCAGTAACCTGGCCGCTGCAAATTCGCTCTTTGGTCAGCGCTTGCATGACCGTCTGGGCGAACCGCAGTACACCGATGCACTGCGTAACGGGAAGGAGAAGGTCAGCAGCATGTGGATGCGTCACGTCGGCGGCCATGAGCGTTCTTCGGCGGGTGACGGCCAGTTGAAAACACAGAGCAATCGCTATGTTCTGCAACTGGGCGGTGATATTGCCCGGTGGAGCGCTGACGGTGCTGACCGCTGGCATCTGGGCGTGATGGGCGGCTATGCGAACGAGCACAGCAATACCCGCAGCAACCGCGTCGGGTACAGCTCGGACGGTCGCATCAGCGGTTACAGCGCAGGCCTGTACGGTACCTGGTACCAGAATGACGCAGATAAAACCGGCGTCTATGTGGACAGCTGGATGCAGTACAACTGGTTTAACAGTTCGGTGGAGTCCGACAATCGTGAGAGCGACAGCTACAAGTCGAAAGGGCTGACCGCCTCTCTGGAAGCCGGTTACACCCTGAAAGCCGGAGAGTTCTATGGCAGTGAAGGCACGCTGAACACCTGGTATGTCCAGCCGCAGGCGCAAGTCACCTGGATGGGCGTGAAAGATAATGCGCACACCCGACGCGACGGCACCCGCATTGAAACTGAAGGCAGTGGCAATATTCAGACCCGCCTTGGGGTGAGAACCTACCTGAACAGTCACCACAAAATGGACGAGGGTAAAGGGCGTGAGTTCCAGCCGTTCGTGGAAGTGAACTGGATCCACAACACCGACAGCTTCAGCGTGAAAATGGACGGTCAGCGCGTGAGCCGCGACGGTGCTGCGAATCTGGCGGAAATCCGCACCGGTGTAGAAGGTAAATTGTCAGACAACCTGAGCGTGTGGGGCAATGTTGGCATGCAGGTTGGCGACAAAGGGTATAACAACACGCAGGGAATGTTGGGTGTGAAATACGGCTTCTGATGCCGTACATAAAAGGGACGGAAACAGGACCATGGAAGGTCTCTCTGCTAAGCCCAACCCGCACTGCCACCTATAAAAAACGTATCAACAAAGGCCGTAAGGCCTTTTCGTTGGTCAATCGCCAGATATAACCCCTTTTCTGCAAGCTGTTTTTCCTCTCGATCTTTCCTCCGTCGCCCACAATATTGCATAACGACAGGAACGCCTTTTGAAATCGCCCCGGCTGTGCGCCCGGTGATGTGAGGATGACAGATGCGAAGCATATTAATCAGCGTTGATAAATTTGACGCCTACACCCCCCATAGCGCCGAACTTCTTGATATCGCCGAAGCCTTGCTGGCGGCAGGCTGGCGCGTGGACGTTATTAGCTGCGCGGCAGGGCAGACGCTGACGGGTGAAATTGAACGCCTGATGGCGACAGGCCGCTTTGCGGTGATTACCGATAAGCAAGGTGAGCCGGACGCCCGCTATGACATTATCTGGATCTACCGGGGATTCTTCAGCGAAAAACTGCTTAATGCGGTGAGCGAAAACCGCCTGGCAGGCGCAATGGTGTTCCGCCATTACAGCGATTACAACGATCTCTATATCCCGTGGGGCGTGGCGCTGGAAAACCAGTTTGCCGCACTGACGCTCGATCTCTCGCCACGCACTTCTGCGCTGTTGCTGCAAACCGGTGTTGATAGCGCCCAGTTGAAAACCTTGCCCTGGTCCGTACCGGCCCGTTTCGGTCAGTTTGTTCGCACGCGCGAAGCGCAGACGTTGTCCCGCGTGCTCTATATCGCGCCGAAAATGTCTGCCGAAATGTATGAAGTGCAGCAGAAAGCGCGAGAGGCCGGGATTCAGATTGACTGGTTTGATCTCAGTCAGCAGGTGCAACGCATTGAACCGGCGTGGCTTGAGCAGTATGACGTGGTGATTGGTAATGAAGAGAGCGTGCCGAAAGCATTGACGCTGGGGATCCCGCTGTTCCTTGCCAACGAAGGGTATGTCGAAGGGTATCTGACCGACGAGAATATGGCGCGCCACGAGGCGGAACACTTCTGCGCATTAACGCTGCGTAACTGCCCGGATGCGGACGAATGGGTGGATCTGCTGAAAAATGGCTATGCCAATGCACGCGCCTGGTCACAGGCGCAACGCGCCTATTTTGCCACTAAATGGGATCTGGACAGCGCACTGGCGGCGCTTTTCGCCCAACCGCTGACGGAAAAAACACGCACGCTGGATGAAAAATCCCGCTACACCCTCAATTTTCACAGCAAAGCGGTGCTGGCACAGCAGCAAACGACGGCTTATTCCTTTAACCGTTGGCTCGACGATCGTCAGATAAGCGACGCGCGGCGCGAAGCATTACGCACGTTTGCCGGCGCATACCCGGAGAAAGCCAGCATTGGCGTTGTCATTCTCGGTGAGGATGACGCCAGCGCGCAGACCCGGGCTTCGGTAGAGAGCCAGTCGCTGGCGGCTGTCTCCATTGATGTGATTGCCAACGATACCGCGTGGCCAGCGGCGGTTAACGCGCTGTTGAGCACGCGCAGCGCTGACGCATTGTTGCTGATCCCGGCCGGTTACACGTTGCGTGACGACGCGTTGCTGCGCTTTGCTGAACAGCGCCTGCAACAACAAAATGCCTGGCTGTTTTACGCGGATGAAATGACGCGGGCGGAGAACGGCGAACCGGTGCTGACTTTGCGCCCGGACGTGAATATTGATCTGCTGCGCGGCGTGCCTTACGTCGGGCGCGTGCTGCTCTTCTCCCGTGATGTTGCCCTGCAACTGGGCGGACTGAACAGCCATTTTCCGCAGGCAGCAATGATCGATTTGCTATGGCGTTTTGTCGAAGGGCAGGGTGCTGCGGCCCTCGGGCATGTGGCGGAAGTGCTGGTAGAGAGCCCGCACCCGGCTGCACAGTGGAGCGATACGCCGGACGTTATCAGCGAATGCCAACAGATCCTGCTGGCGCATCTGCAACGCCTTGGCATCAACGCCACGCTGGAAGCGGGTCTGACGGAAAATATTAAGCGGGTGCGTTATCAGTGGGATGCCACACCGCGGGTGTCGATCATTATTCCTACCCGCGATCGTTTTGCGCTACTGAAGCGTTGTATTGAAAGCCTGATGGAGAAGACCCGCTATCAGCACTATGAGTTGCTGATTGTGGATAACCAGTCCGTGGAGGACGATGCGTGCCGCTTCCTGAACGATCTGGCGGCGCTGGGGCTTGAGCAGGTGCGTATCCTGCGTTATGACGCGCCGTTCAACTTTGCGGAAATCAACAATGCGGCGGCGCAGCAAGCGCGCGGTGATGTGCTGGTATTCCTCAACAATGACTGCGAAATCATTGATGGCGAGTGGCTCGATGCCCTGCTGGAACAGGCGCTGCGCCCCGAAGTGGGGCTGGTGGGCGCGCGTCTGGAATACCATGATGGCCGTATCCAGCACGGCGGTTACCTGCTGGGTGTTCAGCATGGTGTGGAGGTGGCGTTTGAAGGGGCAGATGGCCAGAGCAATGGCTTCCAGCACTATCTGAAAACGCCGCGCAACCTGGCGGCGGTGAGCGCCTCCTGCATGATGGTGCGTAAAGAGGTCTTTTTCTCCCTGAATGGTTTCACGCAGGAGCGGTATCCGCTCTATTTTGCCGATGTGGATCTCGGTCTGCGCGCGCAGAAACTGGGTTACCTTAACGTCTGGACCCCATACTCTCGTGTCAGACACATGGGGGGCGCAACGCGTCTGTTGGGCGACAAGTTCCAGGTTCAGGAGCGCCCGCTGCTGCATGATTATGCCGCCCTGCGCCAGGAGTGGAAACAGGGGTTACTGGCCGAGCCGTCTTACCATCCTTTAATGCAGAAAATGGGCAAAGCCTTCACCCTGAGCGACAGCAGCGCACGGTTGTTTCAGCCGTTGCCGGGCCGTCCGTTACCGGTGGTGCTGGCGCATCATATTAACTGGGTTGGCGGTGGCCATCACCGGGTGATGCAGCCGTTTAAGGCCATGGAGCGCCACCTGATGCTCGAAGGTGGGCTGATCAACACCATCCCGGGTGTAATGGAAGTGGCGCAACTGCAACCGGATGTCATTCTGCTGGAGTTGATCACCGGCAGTCGTTTCCCGGATATCTTTAAACAGCTCCGCGAAGTCAGCGAGGCGAAAATCGTGCTGGAGTATGACGACTATCTGCTGAACGTGCCGATTAAAAATGGCAACCGCCAGCACTTCCCGCAGCATATGATCAAAAGCTTCCGGAAAGTGATGGAGAGCGCGGATTGGGTCGTGGTCTCCACCGCGCCGCTGGCGGAGGCGTATAACCGTTTCCATTCGGATATCCGTATTGCGCAAAACCGTCTTGCGCCGCATCAGTGGGAGCATTTGCGTAGCGAGCGCAACACCGGGAAAAAGGTGCGCGTTGGCTGGGCGGGCGGCAGTTCGCACTCTGGCGACCTTGAGATCCTGTTGCCGTTGATCAAAGAGCTGGAAGGGCAGGTTGAGTGGGTGTTTATGGGCATGAAGCCGCGCAATGTGCAGTGCGAGTTTCACCCTGGCGTGCCGTTTGAGATGTACCCGGAGAAACTGGCGAGCCTGAATCTCGATCTGGCGCTGGTGCCGTTGCAAATTAACCAGTTCAACGAATGTAAGAGCAACCTGCGTCTGCTGGAGATTGGTACCTGCGGTGTGCCGATTATCGCCACCGACATTGAGCCTTATCGTTGCGGTCTGCCGGTGATGCTGGTGGAGAACCGCTTCAAGGACTGGATGAACGCCGTTCAGGTTTACATCAACGATCCGCTGCTGCGCCAGCGCGACGGGGATGCCTTGCGGGAAGCGGTGCTGAACCACTGGTATCTGCGCGATGCCGGGCTGGATGACTGGCGTCTGAGCTGGCTTCCGGCAGGAGCATAAAAGAAAAAGGCGCGGCAAAGCGCCTTTTTTTCCGCCGGTTAGCGTGTTTTCCAGTAATCAACGAAACCGTCTTTACCAAACAACCATGTAGTTTGCAGTTCCGCGTTGATTTTCTCCACCTGCGCCTGTACTTCGCTGTAGGGCTGGCGCAGCAGTACCCAGGCTTTACTGATCGGGCTGTAAATCGAAGACTTGTATCCCCACTGCGCCATTAACAGCTCCATGCTCTGGTTGGTGTGCACAGCAGTATGTACCGGCGTGTCAATGTAGAACCAGTTCGGATCCTTCGGTACGCGCTCCACGACCACGGTGTGAATCATCAGCGCTCCGGTATCGGAGACCAGATCGTTAACCGCATCAAGGTCGGCCCGCGTCAGCACATGTTCAAACATGGCGGAGTTGATCACCAGCGACCACGCCTTTTCAGGCGGGTTGTCGATGTAGTGCTGGATCGGGTTTTTGACGTACTTATCGTAGCAGGTGATCCTGCGGTCAAAGTATTTACGTTGGATATGACTCAGCGAACCATAACCGGCGGCATAGTCGAGAATCGCGCTGTCATCGATAATATGATTGCGCGCCAACAGTTCAATCATCATGGCCTGGGCGGCGTAAGGCGGTTGGTTAAAATCGTGCGTCTCACGGCCTTCGGTTTCAGCATAATGATGAAAGTCGTGATTCAGTTTTTCCCACGCCTTTTCGGGTAACGACTGGTGCGTTCGTGAACTCAGAAAATGGCACACCGGGCATTCATCAAATTGCACCGGGACCAATTGCTGTGTGAAGTTGCGTGTTGAAGGGGCCAAATATTCCTCCTTCTCAAAATATAACGTCATTTCCGTGTCACAAATGAGACATGCATGCTTTTGCATAAATATCCTGTTTACGTTGTCGTTCTTCCTGATGAAGTGCGGCTGAAGCCGCCGTCGGCTCAGTTGCCAGGCAGCCAGTTGCGCGCGTGATGAAGCAAATTCTCTCCCCGTAGCATGCCGTGTTCGCGGACCCAGGCTTGCAGCGCATCGCCCTGTTTCCACGTTGCTGCTAAATCGTGCAGATGCATCTCAATGGCATCACGCCATTTCTTCGGCGAGTTAGCCACGCGGGTCACCGGCAGCGTATTGCGATAGCAGATGTTGTCGCTGCAAATTACCGGCACACCGCAGGCGCCATACTCCAGCAGGCGAACGGCGCTGAGGTTACGGTTAAACAGGCTATCCGCCAGTGGCGCCAGCGCCAGGTCGAGATTCAGTGAAGCCAGCTTGTGCGCATACACTTCGCTGGCCCAGGCCGCGTGATACTCCTTCACGTGTGGGCGCAGCGCTGGCGGGCAATAGCCAAAAAAGATCCAGTCAACGCGATCGGCGAGCTGGCTTATCAACGGGTAAATCACATCCAGATCGGCGCTGCGTTCCGCACTACCGATCCAACCGACTCGCGGTTTTTGCCCCACGCCGCGCAGGCTGGTTAGCCCGGCCCACAGCGCAGGATCAAGACGGGTTTCCGCCACACGAATATCGGCATTCCAGCCCGCGCAGGTTTCAGCCAAGACTTCACTGGCCACGACGAGGCGATCTACGCTGGCTGCGGTTGCACGCAACGCGTGCTGAAGATCGGCCGGAAACTTCTCCCGAAGCGGTGACTGGGCCGGTAACGCCGGGAGGTACTCATCGATATCGAAGACGGTAAACACCGGGGCAATTTTGCGCAGGCGTTGCAGCCACTCTTGCAGGAACGGTGAGCACTGACGTGACAATATCAGCGCATCCGGTGCGTAACGCACAATCTCGGCATAGGGGGTGGCGCGATACGCGTTTTGCCCGTCCGCCAGCGCTGCGTCTTTCAGTCGGTCCAACGGTAAGACCAGACGCGATTGGGTGGCGGGCTGTTCGCTCAGCGGGTAAGTGATAAAACGCGGCAACGGTTTCCAGTGCAGCGGTTGCCAGGTATCGTGCTCGCCCAGGGTGAACTGGAAGCCTTCGCCATCCAGCGTCAAATTGGGGTTATACGCCGGGTCATTGGCAATCAGCGGCATCCATTTTTCATACATCGCATCCTGTTCACCCATAAAGCGAATGCGTTTCTTCTCCTGCGCGGTTTTATCCACTTTGTTCTGGCTGACGCTGCCTTCGTGCATCACCATGGCGTGTGGTGTCCAGACAGTGAGATAACCGGCTTCGCGAACTTTCAGGCACAAATCCACATCGTTATAGGAGACTTTAAATTTCTCTTCATCCAACCCACCAACCTGGTCGTAGACCGATTTGCGGATCAGTAAACAGGCGGCGGTCACCACGTTGTAGTTTTGGTCGACCTGTAAGCGGTTCATATACCCTGAACGTTCCAGATCGCTGCCGATAAACGGGTGATCCGCCGGGCCGCGCAGACCCAGAACCACCCCCGCATGCTGGATTTTCCCGGTCGGGTAGAGCAGTTTTGCGCCGGTAATACCCACTTCCGGGCGCAGGCCGTGGTTCAGTAAACTGTCCAGCCAGCCACCGCTGATGATGGCGGTATCGTTATTGAGCAACACCAGGTACTCGCCACGGGCTTCCCGCGCCGCCATGTTGTTGATGGCAGAGTAGTTAAACGGGTAAGGATAACGCAGCACACGAATGCGTTCCGGATCGATAGTGGCGATGCCTTCCAGCCACTGTAAGGCTTCCGGCGTTTCGCTGTTGTTATCAACAATCAGCAGTTCATAGTTACGGTAGGTGGTCTTTTCCAGCAGGCTGGTTACGCAGGGGATCAGCATGGAGAGCTGATCTTTGGTCGGGATAATGATCGACACCAGCGGCTGCTGCGCGTGGTGATAGCGCAGGGCATACAACCCCGGTTTTGGGGCTTCGACGCGGCCCTGCGGGTAACCCCGGTGATGCAAATGCTGGGTCAGGATCGCCAGTTCTTCCGGCTGCGTTACCTGAATGGGATCATGACCGATAACAAAAATCTCTGGCAGATGACCGGCGAACTGAATGCCTTTTTGTTCAATCAAGCGCACGATGTAATCAAACTGCCACGCCTGCTGATAACCGGTATTGAAACCGCCCAACTCCAGTACGGTGGCGCTGCGGAATATCCAGTGACGCGCCATCTCTGACGGGTAGCTGAGCAGCAGATCGAGATTAAAATCGGGGCGAAAAGCGGAGCCAATCAGCTCGCCATCAACAGACTGATAAAACTCATCGCCGTATACCGCATCGCAACCCGCTGCACCGTCCAGCGCCAGGTCGAACATCAACATCCCGCCGCTCTGTAAGGTTTCGCCAGCCTCCAGACACAGCATCCAGTCTCCGGGGCGGGCAGTGAGATACTGATTGACCGCCGTGGCCCACATAGCCTGTGGGCAGACCAGCGCCGGCGCGCTTGCTGGCGCTGACGGCTGATCATCGCAAATCACCACCGGGTTGAGGCTCAAGCCGAATCCCTGGTATGCCGCGATGCTGTGAAGGGTTTGTTCGCAGGCGGCAGTGTTGCCTCCCTGCTGGAAGACGAACACCGTGAGCGTCTGTGCCGTGGCGCGGGCCTGTTGAAATGCATCGATCAGTGGGCGGTATTGCGAGGGCAGGGTGCGTGCCGCCAGCCATTCGCGGATCTTTCCACTGCGAAAGTGCGTGAGCGAATGCTGAGCGGAGGTCAGCATCGCATGGTGGATATTGACCTGTTGAAACTGCTCTGGCGCGTCCATGGGCGCCACGCGCACCCACTGGTTCTGCTCCGGTGTGCCTTTGTACCAGCCCAGTTCACGGATAACGATAGGCATTCGGGTGTAGGTGCGGGTGACCTGCGCCTGGCGCGACTGGCTTAATTGACTTTGCTGGCTACCGGAAATGCGGAACGCAGAAAGCGTTTCAGCGACAAACGCCAGGTTACCCAGGGCCAGCAGCTTCAAGGAAATGGTCATATCGGCAAGGAACGGCATCGCCTCGCCTTTCAGGAAAAACAACCCCTCGTCAAAGGCGACCAAATCCTCGCGGTAGCACAGTATCACGCTGGGTTCGCCGATAAAATTGACCAGGGTGTCGGCAAAGTAGGCAATGACATCGCGGCCATCAACGATCATATCGTCGGCGAACGGGGCGGCGGTGGCGACAATATCCGCCAGCGGCTGGTCATATTCATCCACACGCAGACGGCGTGAGGTGGCGAGTCGGTTATTGGGGGCCGACGTCAGCGCGGCGACAAGACGGGTGATGCAGTGTTCAAACAGAATATCGTCGTCGTAGAGAAATTTAACGTATTTGCCTTGCGCCTCACGCACACAGCGCAGGCAGTTGTTCTCTTCACCCAGTTGTTTTTCATTTTTGAAGTATTTCACGGGTGTGTGGCTGTTGCGGGCGTAACGTTCACTGATCAGGCGAATGGTATCATCCCGGCTGTCGTCGCAGATGATCACCTCGCAATTCGGCCAGCTTTGATTGAGCGCGCTGCTCAGGGCGGTTTCAAAGAAATCGGGCTTATAAGCCGGGATGATGATACTCACCAGATCATGTTGGTTCATTGTTTTTCCAATTGAATTTCCCTTTCCGGGAAGCCATCACCGAATCGTGGTTAGAATTTGACATAATTTCAGTGCGTTCCAGCCGTCAAATATCCAGCGTTTTCACCCTCTTTTTAGGGGATAGCGCCGTCGTGGGCGCAATTGGCACCTGAAATGCCGTCTGTTTTACCGATAAGCGAATCCGCCCCCTCGCTATCATGCAATGACTCATTGATTAACGTGCAGGTCTGCATATGGGCGATAACATCTTTGTCACGAGTCCGCTTTTGCCTCCTCTTGAGGAGTTCATGCCCTACATGGAGAAGATTTGGCAAAATCGCATCCTGACTAACGGTGGCGCTTTTCACCAGCAACTCGAAGAGGAGCTGGCGAACTACCTGGGCGTAAAACACGTATGCCTGTTTTCCAACGGTACGCTGGCGTTATTGACCGCGCTGCAAGCGCTGCGCGTTACCGGCGAGGTGATCACCACGCCTTACTCGTTTGTCGCCACCTCCCATACCCTGCTGTGGAATGGCCTGACGCCCGTCTTCGCCGATATCGATCCGCAGACATTTAATATTAGTCCGGAACGCATTGAAGAGCTGATCACCCCGCAGACCACCGCCATCATGCCGGTGCATTGCTATGGCATTCCCTGCGATGTTGACCGCATTCAGCAGATTGCCGATGTTTACGGGCTGAAAGTGATTTACGACGCAGCGCATGCATTTGGCGTGCGTAAAGATGGTGTCAGCATTCTCAACCATGGCGATTTGTCGGTACTCAGTTTCCATGCCACGAAAGTGTTTAACACCTTCGAGGGGGGCGCGATCATTTGCCATGACGCCCGCACCAAGCAGCGCATTGATTATCTGAAAAACTTTGGTTTTGCCGGGGAGACGCGTGTTGTTGCGCCGGGCATTAACGCCAAAATGAACGAGATGGAAGCGGCGTTTGGCCTGCTACAACTGAAATACATCGACGGCGCACTGGCGGCCCGCTCGACGATTTATCAACGTTACTGTGAAGGGTTGCAGGGCATCCCGGGCATCAGCTGGTTTGACGCCGCCGGGCGTTTTGACTGGAACCACGCCTATTATCCGGTGCTGGTGGGCAGTGACTATTCGCTTACGCGTGATGGGTTGTACGATGCGCTGAAGGCGGAGGGGATCTACTCGCGCCGCTATTTTTACCCGCTCATCAGCTCTTTTGCCATGTACCGCCATTTAGCGACCGCTTCGGTGGATCATTTACCGGTCGCCAACGCGATTGCCGAGCAGATCCTTTGCCTGCCCATCTACCCGGATTTGACAGAAGCCGATCAGCTGCGGGTGATTGATATCATCCGTCGGCATGCGCAGAAAACAAAAAAGTCCGGTAAACCCGTTCGCCACGTTGCCTGATAAAAAAACGCCGGTCATCCGGCGTTTTTTTGCCCGCAAGCCGATTAACCAATGGCGACGGTTCGCGTCAGCATGGCGACCAGATCATAACCATCCCATTGCAGGGTGAAATCCAGCGTGCGGCCAAACGGCACCACGCGGTCAATGCCCTGTGGTCGACGTGTCGCCAGCCATGCAGTCACCGTCGCATTCTCAATGCCAAACGTCGCCAGCGTCTGGCAGCGCTCGCCGCATACCGGCACGATCTCATCCAGCGATTCGGCGACATACTCGAGGAAAAATCCGCAGTTACCGCGTAACTCCATCACTGCGCTATTCACTTCGGGCAGTTCAATACGCACTAGCAGGTTGTCGTCTGCGGAAACCTTTTTAACGCCGGGCCACGTTGCACCCAGCAGACAAAGCCGCGTCAGTTTATTGACGGCCGCAACCGGCTCCAGGTGGTAAAAGCGCGCGGCGAAGGCATGAAAGTGTTGCCAGAAGAGTTCCCGTGCGGCCTGCGTCTCTTTTCCCAGCCAGACCACCAGCGAGGGTGAAGAACAGGCGTTCTGGTCATTGAGCAGGGTGTCATTAAAGAACGCCCGCGCCAGCTTCTCTTTATCCGCATGCGCCAGATAGCGATCCGCATCAATGGCGGCAATGGAATAGCGGTCGGCAAAGGCTATCTCCCGCGCGCGTGGTTTTAGCGGCGAGCGACGGATCTGCGCGATGGTTTCATCGCCACCCCAGATAATGCGGGTATCGCACAGTGCGGAAAGGGCGTCATTGATCGACTGCTGGCGTTCATAACGCAGCAGGCAGATATACGGCGCCAGTGCCGGATGCTGCATTAAGGCGGCAGCCAGCAGGCGCACAATGATCGCCACCTGCGGGTGGTCGCGCCCCGGTAAACGGACAATATTGGCATTTCCGGTCAGCAGGCCAGTCAATAACGAGTAGGCGAAGTTAGCGGCAACATTCCCCGGTGCGATATGAAAAACGACACCGCGACCATAGCGGTTGGGCAGATCGCCGTATGCTGCCTGCATTTGCGCCAGCGAGGCTTCCCGGCACCAGAAACCGAGGCTCACCACATCCGGCCAGGCTTTTGCTTCCGCATCTTGTAATGTCAGCCGGGAAAAGGTGTGCAACAGCGCCAGAATTTCCGGGGCAAAGGCCGGATACGTTGCCCGTTCCGGCATCGCCCGTAACTGTGCTTCGTCACCCAGAATGAAGGTCAGATCGTTAAAACTCTGCTGCATATGTGTCGCTACACCCGCGTAATTCGGCTTTTTTCAGCCGACCAAGGATCCGGAAATATTTGCCTTTGCGCCCGCATGGGCAGTCATCTTCGCCCAGTAATACACCTTCATCTTCCGTCAGCAACGCGTGGCCAGGGTAAGATTCGGGCAACAACGACAGCACCTGAATAATCCCCGGCTGGCCGACGGGCGCACAGGCGAAATTGTGTGGGTCGCGAATAATCACATCCGAGAAGATCGACGCGTGCAGGTGGCCCTGCTCGCATTGCATATAGATACAGCCAGTTTGTTCAACCATGCCGTAGTAATCATGCACCGCTGGTAAGCCGCAGACATCCTGCAACCGGCGGGCGAAGTCCGCTGGCGAAACCGCTTCATGCTGCAACTTTTTCCAGCCGCCGCCGTGGATCAGCAGCGCATTGTCCAGCGCCAGTTTTTTACCGCTCGCTGCCAGCGCTTTATAAAAATGCTGCCAGACCATAAAGGTGAAACCGAACAGCAGAATGCGTTTACCCTGGTGTTTTTCCAGGAAGGCTTCAATCACCGGAATATTCAGCGCCATGTTTTCATCCAGCGCCCAGGCGCGATCGGCGCCAAACAGCGAGAAGCCGAGGATGCCCGCGCCGCGAGCGGAAAATTGCAGCCGGTCTTTCAGCACATCCGGTGAGTCGATAACCAGCATCGGTAACCGGCTGGCGCCCGTGAACTGGCTGACAATCTTCACCAGCACTTTTTGCTGGTAAGAGGCGGTGGTTTTATCAAGAAAAATACGCGATACCTGCTGGCCGGTGGTGCCGGATGAGGTCATGGTTTTGACCACCTCATCGTCCGGGATGCTTTTCAGCGCCAGCGATTTAAACAGCGACACGGGCAGAAAAGGCACATCCTCCAGCGCAACAATCGACGCCGGATTCACGGATTGTGCATCGAGCATACCGCGGTAGGCGTCACAGCGGTCGTAATGGTGCGCGGTTAACGCTTGCAAGCGCGCCAGCAACATCGCTCGCTTTTCCTCACGGGCCAACGAGTAGGGGGCAATGTTGAGGATCTCGTTAAACGGCAGGGACATGATCTTTCAGCTTATGGTAGAGCGTTTTGCCTGCCGGGTTTTTGGGGATCTCGGCGAGGGGGATCACGCGAAATGCCGACGCGTGTAGTTTGCTGATGTCTGCTGCGTATTGTTTGGCTGCTGTCGCGAGCGATGCATCGGTAATAAAGATGCACAGCAAGTCGTCGCGGCCATCGCAGGCGATTGTCGTATCCGGAAACGCCGTTTTCAGTAGCGCTTCCATTTCGTCCAGCCCCACGCGGTTGCCGAAAATTTTCAGGAAACGTTTTTTGCGCCCGACAATACGATAGAACCCGTCGCTGTCGACCGTGGCGATATCGCCGGTATGCAACCGACCGGCAAAGTCATCGCCAAGAGCCAGATCTTCACCGCGTTCGGCATAGCCCAGGGCCACGTTTTCGCCGTGGTAGATCAGCTCGCCGTGCATTCCCGGTGTGGTCACCGGCTGGTTATCATCTCCCAGCAGCAGGAATTCGCCACCGGGGATCGGTTTGCCGATAAAACCGTACCGCGCGGCGGCATCTTCCGGCGGCAGCCAGGCCATGCGCGAGGTGGCTTCCGCTGCGCCATACATCACGATAAAGCGTTTACCCTGTTGGGCGGCGAATTCGGTGTATTCCTGCTGCAATGCCGGCGCAAGTTTACCGCCTGCCTGGGTGAGGGTGCGTAAATCCGGCAGATCCATGCGCATAAACCGCAGCTTACGCAGCATCTCCCAGGTATAAGGCACCCCGGCGAAGGAGCTGGCGCGTTCCGTACGGACAAAATCCCACAGTTCACGCTGCATCACGCTATGCCCGGTCAATAGCAGGCTGCCTCCGGCATAAAGGTGGCTGTTGATGATAGAGAGCCCGTAAACGTAGTTCACCGGCAGACTCACCAGACCGCGCTCATGGCGATCAATTTGCAGATATTGTGCAATGCTGGCGGCGTTGCTTTGCAGATTGCGTTTGCTCAGGCGCACCAGTTTCGGGCTACCGGTTGAGCCGGATGTTGTCATCAGTAACGCCAGAGAATCATGGAGTGCCCATGGCGTTAGCCCGGTGGCGTGCAACTGATAACAGCCGTCTTGCGGCTGCCAGAGAAACGACGGGCGATAGGTATCGATCAACTGCTGCGCGAGGGACGTATCCAGCGCGTTGTCCAGCAATAGTGCGACGGCGTCCTGTTTCAGGCAGGCAAGATACCCAATGACGGTCTCCACCTGGTTATGGCAAAAAATAAAAACCAGCGCGCGTGGAGGAATACGCTGCGCCAGTTCGTCAACGCGCGCGGTGAGCTCGCCGTAGCTGAGGCTTATGCCGCGATCGTCTTTCAGCGCCAGCTGTGAAGCCGGGTGCTGGTGTGTATGCCAGAAAGCATTCATTGCAGTGCGTCCATGACCTGTGCTGTGAGGTTTTCCACCGTCAGACCGCTTTGTTCCAGCATCCAGCCGTAGTCACCGGCGTGCGGATAACCTTGCGGAATACCAAGGGTTAATTGTCTGGGGCGTTGTGTTTGCGCGCTAACGTATTCCGCAACGGCGCTGCCGAGACCGCCAATTATGCTGTGCTCTTCAATGGTCACCAGCAGCTTTTTCCCCAGATGCGCTGCGATAGCGGCTTCATCCAGGGGTTTAAGGGTATGCATATCAATAACGGCGGCATCAATTCCCCTGTCGGCCAGTTGCCCGGCGCTGGTCAGGGCAACATGCACCATACTGCCGGTGGCAATAATGGCGATATCTTTGCCTTCACGTAAGGTGATGGCTTTGCCGGGGATCAGCTCAAAATCGTCTTTGTAAACGATGGGCGCGCGCATGCCGCCAGTGAGACGCAGGTAGACCGGGCCATCATATTCAAGCGCCGCCTGGGTCATTTTGACGGTTGCTGTGCAGTCCGCCGGGGAAAAAATGGCGATGTTAGAGACGGCGCGGAGCATTGCCAGCTCTTCAATACCGTGATGCGTGGCACCAAACATCCCGGTTGCCAGGCCGGACGCCAGACCGACCAGTTTGACGTTTTCCTGCATATAGCCAAGATTCAGGCGTACCTGCTCGGCGGCGCGCAGCGTCAGAAAGTTAGGAAACGAGGTGGCGAAAGGCACATAGCCGCTTGCCGCCAGCCCGGCCGCGACGCCGATCATGTTCTGTTCGGCAATCCCCGTGTTGAAAAAACGTTCCGGGTACGTGGTGCTAAAGCGATCGAGGCCGGAAGATTTGCACAGGTCGCCGGACAGGGCGACGATACGATCGTTATCGTGTGCGAGTTCCAGCAGCGTCATCCCAAAGGTGCCGCGTGAACCGAGCATTGCCCAGGAGCGAATGGCGGCGGGTTTGAACTCAATCATGCTGGCCCCCATTCAGTTCACCCAGCGCATCGGTTAACTGCTGAGCAGAGACGCGATTGCGGTGGAACTCTTTATTGTTTTCCATAAACGACACGCCTTTGCCTTTCACCGTATTGGCGATGATCACCTTCGGTTTCCCATGATGCGGTGCGTTGAAAGCAGCCTGCAACGCGGCAATATCGTGGCCATCGCAAACCAGCGTTTCCCAACGACAGGCGCGCCACAGTGCTTCGAGATCCATCGACATTACGTCACGGGTAAAACCATCGGATTGCAGGCCGTTGCGATCGACAACCAGCGTCAGGTTATCAATGTTGTGGTGCGCGGCCATAAAGGCGCACTCCCAGATTGCCCCTTCGTTGCACTCCCCATCGCCGACCAGCACGTAGGTCTGCCACGCTTCACCTTTCAGGCGACGCCCCAGCGCCAGCCCGGTAGCGAAGGAGAGCCCCTGCGCCAGGCTGCCGCCAGAAAAGTCGATGCCGTACTCCGGGTGTTTGGTGGGATGAACCTGCAACACGGACCCGTTGATCTCAAACTCGTTGAGCTGCTCTTCGCTGATAATGCCGTACTCGCACAATGTGGCGTACAGCCCCAGCGCGGCATGGCCTTTACTCAGAATAAACTGGTCGCGTTCGCGGCGGGTGATGTTCTGTGGGTCATAACGCATGACGCTGCCATACAGCGTACTCAGAATGTCGGTCATCGACAGAGCAGGGGAGACGTGCACTCCGTCGCTCGGCGCGTGGTGCGCCACATTGACGATACGGGTACGAATGCGTCGGGCCGCATCCTGAATTTTTTGCGTCATTTGAGACCACCATCCACGCGAATTGTCTGGCCTGTGATATAGCTGGAGAGATCGCTGGCGAGGAACAACGCCGCCTGCGCAATTTCCGCCGGTTCGCCCGCACGGCGTAAGTCCGCGCCGTTTTTGGCATCTTCAACCACTTGCGCCGGCATGGTGAGCAGCATCTCGGTATCGGTGATCCCCGGCGCGATGCAGTTGGCGCGAATGCCTTTCTCACCCAGTTCAGCGGCAATGGATTTGGTCATGGCAATCAGCGCGGCCTTTGATGCGCCGTAGGCGGATTTGCCCGGATTACCGTCTTCACCGGCCGTTGACGCAATATTGATGATGCTGCCATGTTGATGGCGGGTCATCAGTTTGGCGATGTACTGGGTAAAGAGGTAGACAGAGAAGAAGTTCACTTCAAACTGGGCGCGTAGCTGCGCTTCGCTGGTCATCTGGAACAGACTGTTCAGCGTGATGCCGGCGTTATTCACCACGGCATCCAGCGGGCGCTTGTCGGACATAATGCGCTTGACCGCCAGTTTCATGGCCTCGTAGTCGGTCATATCAAAACCGAGCGGCCAGATTTGCACATCATGCTGTGCGGCGACCTGCGCCATTTCCTGCGTAAATGCTTCATCGGCTTCACGCGCGTGGGCGTAAATGTTCGCCCCACTGGCCGCGAACACATCCACCATGGCGCGCCCCATACCGCGACGACATCCGGTGATCAGTACTGTTTTTCCTTGCATCAACATGTTTGTTTCCTCAACCCATGCCGCCATCAACGCGGATGACCTGGCCTGTGGTGTAGCTGGATGCGTCAGATGCCAGCCACAACAGTGTGTTGGCGACTTCTTCAGCGAGTCCAGGACGCTTCAGCTCGCAGCGTGACATTTGCCGCGCCATCACCTCTTCAGACAGCGATGCCGTCATCGCCGTGCTGATGACGCCAGGCGCTACGGCATTGACGCGAACGCCTTGTGGCCCTAACTCAGCAGACATAGTCCTGGTCGCCGCAATCCACGCCGCTTTAGCGCTGGCGTAGGCCAGTTGGCCTGGATTACCGTCCAGCGCCGAAATGCTGGAGATATTAATGATGCTGCCTTTTTTCTGGCGCAGCATCAGACGGGCGATGTATTGGGTAAAGGCGATTTGCGAGAAGAAGTTGATGGTGAAGGTCTTTTGCAACTGCTCCAGCGTCACCATCTGGAAGTTGGCATCAAAATTTGCACCGGCGATATTCACCAGAATATCCACCGGTTTTTTCGCTTTCTGGATCGTCATCGCCGCCTGTTTTATCGCGTCGTTGTCGCTCAGATCGAAGTAAACCGGGATGATCTCGACCTGATAGTCGGCGCTAAGCTGCGCGATAAACTGGGTGAATTCCGGTGTTTCCGCCTGACAACAGGCGAAAACATTCGCGCCCGCTCTGGCGAAGGTTTCCAGCGTTGCCTTGCCGATACCCTGCAGGCAACCGGTGATAACGGCGGTTTTCGCTTTCAGCAACATGGCTTAGTCCTGAAGTTCAACGTCGTATTTCTTCAGGATCTCTTTGCCTTTTTCCCAGGAAGAAAATTCGATGATGTCATCGGTATCCATCATGATGTCGAAAGCGTCTTCCAGAGAGGCAATCATCGTCATATGGCCTACGGAGTCCCAGGAAGGGGTATCCTGGTATTTGTATCCGGCAAGAATCGCTTCATCCACTTCAAAGGTTTCGACAAAGATACGGTTATAGGTTGCTAAATTTGACATCGTGTTTCTCCAGAATAGCGTGGAAATTTCATTAATATCTGTGCCGCGCTATCGCTGACGACCGCGCGGTGGAATAGGTCGCTCAACGAAAGACTTTTTTGTCGTCGTTTGCGCGAATTGCTCTTGCCGGGTTCCCCATGGCAATGACGCCAGCGGCGATATTGGCAAACACGGCGGCCCCCATGCTGATGATGGCGTCTTCGCCGATGACGGTGCATTCGCGGATTACCGCGTTCATGCCAATAAACGTGCGCGGCCCCACCTGGCACTGACCCGCCAGATTGGCATAAGAAGAGATGACGCAGTCGTCGCCTATCTGGCAGTCGTGGCCGAGGCTGGCGTTGGGTTGCAGGTGCACGTTACGTCCAATCACCGTGTCGCAAGAGATAAACGTGCCGTAACAGACCACGCAGCCTTCATTAAAGGTGACCTCTGCGCTCACTTGCGCCCCAGGATGCACCAACACCGGCAAGGTAAAACCCGCGGCGCGTGCTTTGTCGGCCAGCTTCCGGCGCAAAGCAGGTTCGCCCACGGCGATCACCACTTCATGATCATTCGCCGTCAGACTCTCCAGCGTGACAACCGGGTGGCCTTTGAGTTGCCTGTCTGCGTGCAAGTCGTCGACAAAGCAGAATGCGTCCCAGCGCGGGTGGGTGGCGTTGATCTGCTTCGCCAGTTCGAGAACTTCTCTACCCAGCCCGCCTGCACCATAGATTGCCAGTTTCATCGTATCCTCGAAGTGCGATATTTCAGGGCATGACCGCCCATCTGCCTGACCATCTTGCTTGCGTCGGTGAGTCTCGCGCGGGCGTATAAGTGACAGTCGGGATCAATGCCTTAATGTAAATGACCGGGGGGTTCTGTCAGGGTGCGAATAACCATCATTTTCTCTCGCTTATTAGCGGATAGAAACGTGCAGAAACGTTGGTCAGCAGCTAAAATTTCAATTAGGGTAAAGAGGTTTGGGGCGGTTCGTTAATAACAGCGACAATGCCGGAGCGACATTTTCAATGTAAATGTGAAAAATGAAGCGTTTTAGCATTGTTCTTTTACCGCATTGATTATTCGATGTTTCTTCATTTTTGGATCCATTGAGTTCACTGCGATTCTTTTATTAATGCAAATAACCCCCCATTTCACCCATTATTCATCCGATTAAAACCACTCCAGAATCGGATAATCATGCCGATAACTCAATTAACGCAGGGCTGTTTATCGTGAATTCACTCTATACCGCTGAAGGTGTAATGGATAAACACTCGCTATGGCAGCGTTATGTTCCGCTGGTGCGTCACGAAGCATTGCGCCTGCAGGTGCGTTTGCCGGCGAGCGTGGAACTGGACGACCTGCTACAGGCGGGCGGAATCGGGCTACTGAATGCAGTAGACCGCTATGACGCCCTGCAAGGAACGGCATTTACCACTTACGCAGTGCAGCGTATTCGTGGGGCGATGCTGGACGAATTGCGCAGCCGTGATTGGGTGCCGCGAAGCGTCCGGCGTAATGCCCGCGAAGTGGCGCAGGCGATGGGGCAACTTGAGCAAGAACTGGGACGTAACGCGTCGGAAACAGAAGTGTCGCAGCGTCTTGGCATTCCTGTAGAGGAATACCGTCAGATGTTGCTCGATACGAACAATAGTCAGCTTTTTTCCTACGATGAGTGGCGGGAAGAGCATGGCGACAGTATCGAGCTGGTGACGGATGATCATCAACAGGAAAACCCGTTATTCCAGTTAATGGAAAGTAATTTGCGTCACCGGGTGATGGAAGCAATCGAATCGCTCCCGGAACGTGAACAACTGGTATTAACGCTTTACTATCAGGAAGAACTCAATCTCAAAGAGATTGGCGCCGTCCTGGAAGTAGGGGAATCGCGGGTCAGTCAGCTCCATAGTCAGGCCATTAAGCGCTTACGTACCAAGCTGGGTAAGTTATAGGTTGGTGATCCTGCATCGCCTCCTGGGGAAATGCCGTACAACGCATTGACAACCAGGAGTTATCATGACGGTGCAGCAACCTAAAAGACGGCCTTTAAGCCGCTACCTTAAAGACTTTAAACACAGCCAGACGCATTGCGCTCATTGTCACAAGTTGCTTGACCGCATCACACTGGTACGTCGGGGCGAAATCGTCAATAAAATCGCGATTTCGCGCCTCGATACGCTGTTGGATGAAGCGGCCTGGCAACAGGAGCAGAAAGAGTGGGTTGCGTTGTGTCGTTTCTGCGGCGATTTGCATTGCAAAGAGCAGAGCGATTTCTTTGATATCATCGGTTTTAAACAATATCTCTTCGAACAAACGGAAATGAGCCACGGTACCGTGCGCGAGTACGTTGTTCGTCTGCGCCGGCTGGGGAATCACCTCAGCGAACTTAATATTTCCCGTCAATTACTTGAAGAAGGCTTCCTCGACGAAAATCTGGAGCCCTGGTTACCCGCGACCAGCACCAACAATTATCGGATTGCGTTGCGCAAATACGCGCAGTTTAAAGCGCAGATGCGCTTCACGGCAGTGCAAAAAGTCGCTGTCGGCGCAATATCTGATATATATTGAAAAAGAATAACATGTAGCCGGGCCGTGCTTGAACTTACCGTCAGGCACCGCGCACTACAGTCAAATTCTTAATCGGGGTGACTATGAAACTAGCACTGTTGGGACGTCAGGCGCTGATGGGCGTGATGGCTGTCGCGCTGGTGGCGGGGATGAGCGCGAAAACCTTCGCGGCGGAAAACCTGCTCAGCAAGGTTAAAGAGCGTGGCACACTGTTAGTCGGTCTGGAAGGCACCTACCCGCCGTTCAGTTTCCAGGGCGATGATGGCAAACTGACGGGGTTTGAAGTGGAGTTCGCCGATGCGCTGGCGCAACACCTGGGCGTGAAAGCCGCGCTGAAACCCACCAAATGGGACGGTATGCTGGCGTCGCTGGATTCTAAACGCATCGACGTGGTCATTAACCAGGTGACCATCACTGATGAGCGTAAGAAAAAATATGACTTCTCCACGCCGTATACGGTCTCCGGTATCCAGGCGCTGGTAAAAAAAGGTCACGAAGCGGATATTCACTCAGCCGCCGATCTGAAAGGTAAGAAAGTGGGCGTTGGTCTGGGCACCAACTATGAAGAGTGGCTGCGTCAGAATGTTCAGGGTGTTGATATTCGCACCTATGATGATGACCCGACAAAATATCAGGATCTGCGCGTTGGTCGCATTGACGCCATTCTGGTCGATCGTCTGGCGGCACTCGATCTGGTGAAAAAAACGAAAGACACGCTTGCCGTGGCAGGGGATGCGTTCTCCCGTCAGGAAGCAGGCGTTGCGGTACGCAAAGGCAATGATGACCTGCTGAAGGCGATTGATACGGCTATCGCAGAGATGCAAAAAGACGGCTCCTTAAAAGCGCTGTCGGAAAAATGGTTCGGCGCGGATGTGACGAAGTAATCGTTGCCCGCAAAAAAAGGCGCTTAATCAAGCGCCTTTTTTATTTCATCAGTTTTAGCGTGCATAATAAAAATTAACATTCATCGTTTTCCGGTATCCGGAGGTTTTATGCCACTGCACAATTTGACCCGCTTTCCGCGCCTGGAATTGATTGGCGCACCCACGCCACTGGAGTACCTGCCGCGTTTTTCCGACTACCTTGGGCGCGAGATTTTTATCAAGCGTGATGATGTGACGCCTGTCGCCATGGGCGGTAATAAGCTGCGCAAACTGGAGTTTCTTGCCGCCGATGCCTTGCGCGAAGGTGCGGATACGCTGGTGACGGCCGGGGCGATCCAGTCCAACCACGTGCGCCAGACAGCGGCGGTGGCGGCAAAATTGGGGCTGCACTGTGTGGCGCTGCTGGAAAACCCGATTGGCACGACAGCAGAGAATTACCTGAGCAACGGTAACCGCTTACTGTTGGATCTGTTTTCTGCGCAAATCGAAATGTGCGAGGCGCTGAACGATCCCGTCACGCAACTGGATGAGCTGGCGACACGCCTCGAAGCCCAGGGGTTCCGCCCCTATGTGATCCCCGTTGGCGGCTCCAATGCGCTCGGTGCGATGGGCTATGTGGAAAGTGCGCTGGAGGTTGCCCAGCAGTGCGAAGGGGCGGTGGGTCTTTCCTCGGTGGTGGTGGCGTCTGGCAGTGCGGGGACGCATGCCGGACTGGCTGTCGGTCTGGAGCAACTGATGCCAGAGGTCGAACTGATTGGCGTGACGGTTTCCCGTAGCGTTGCCGATCAAAAACCCAAGGTGGTGACATTACAGCAGGCGATTGCGCGTGAGCTAGAGATCCAGGCCACTGCCGATATTTTGCTGTGGGATGACTACTTTGCGCCGGGATACGGCAGGCCAAATGATGAAGGCATGGAGGCAGTAAAACTGCTGGCGCGTCTGGAAGGCATTTTGCTCGATCCTGTGTACACCGGGAAGGCGATGGCCGGGTTGCTGGATGGTATTGAACAGAAGCGGTTTAAAGATAACGGCCCGATCCTGTTTGTGCATACCGGTGGGGCGCCAGCGCTATTTGCCTACCATCCCCATGTTTAACTCACTGGCAGAGCGCGCACAATGCAAGAGAGTCTGCAACTGGTTATCGATTCCGCTCCCTATCTGCTAAAGGGGGCGGTATTTACACTGCAACTGAGCATCGGCGGGATGTTCTTTGGGCTGCTGCTGGGATTTGTGCTCGCGTTAATGCGTATGTCGCCACTGTTAGCCGTACGCTGGCTCGCCCGTTTCTATATCTCCGTTTTTCGTGGCACGCCGCTTATTGCGCAGCTGTTTATGATTTACTATGGTCTGCCGCAGTTTGGTATTGAACTGGATCCGGTTCCCTCGGCAATGATTGGGCTTTCGCTGAACACCGCTGCCTATGCCGCCGAGACTCTGCGCGCGGCGATCTCTGCTATTGATAAAGGGCAGTGGGAGGCAGCGGCCAGCATTGGTATGACGCGGTGGCAGACATTACGCCGGGCAATTCTTCCTCAAGCCGCGCGTGTTGCGCTACCACCCCTGAGCAACAGTTTTATTAGTCTGGTGAAGGACACCTCGCTGGCGGCGACCATTCAGGTGCCGGAACTGTTTCGTCAGGCGCAACTGATCACCTCCCGTACGCTGGAAGTGTTTACGATGTATCTTGCTGCCTCACTGATCTACTGGGTGATGGCGACGCTCCTTTCCACGCTGCAAAACTATTTCGAACATCAGCTTAATCGGCCGGAGCGCGAGGCGAAATGAGTACGATCGAAATCAGAAACCTGGTGAAAACGTTTCATGGTCAAACGGTGCTGCACGGCATCAATCTTGAGGTGCAGGAGGGGGAGGTGGTGGTGATTATCGGGCCGAGCGGCTCCGGTAAAACGACCTTACTGCGCAGTATCAATTTGCTGGAACAACCCGATAACGGCACGATCCGGGTGGGGGACATTACCATCGATACTGCCCGCGCCATCAGCCAGCAAAAGGCGGCGATACGCCAGTTACGCCAGCATGTGGGTTTTGTGTTTCAGAACTTCAACCTGTTTCCACACCGTACGGTGCTGGAGAACATCATTGAAGGGCCGGTGATTGTCAAAGGCGAGCCAAAAGAGGAAGCGACCGCGCGCGCCCGTGAGCTATTAGCAAAGGTGGGCTTAAGCGGTAAAGAGATGAGCTATCCCCGGCGGTTATCCGGTGGGCAACAGCAGCGCGTGGCGATTGCCCGTGCGCTGGCGATGCGCCCGGATGTGCTGCTGTTTGATGAGCCTACATCGGCGCTGGATCCTGAACTGGTAGGGGAGGTCCTGACCGCCATTCGCCAACTGGCGCAGGAGAAACGCACTATGGTGATCGTCACCCATGAGATGAGTTTTGCCCGCGACGTGGCCGACCGGGCCATATTTATGGACCAGGGGCGCATTGTTGAAGAGGGCGCGGCAAAAACGCTATTTAGCGAACCGCAGCAGCCGCGTACGCGCCAGTTTCTGGAAAAATTTTTGTTACGGTAATAAGGAGCGATTCCGCCAGTGCATTTGACTGAATTGCATTAATTTAACTTAAGTTAAATTTGCTCGCGTTGGATTAATTGCATACAGATTATAAGGGCATATTTATGCCGCCCCGCATTGCGCCTGAAAAAACAGGCAGTTTTTCCTTCCTGATGTTGTTGTAAAACTCGTCAATAAATCCAATTTATTTCCAGATATCCCGATATTTTATATTCATAATTAAGTTTTATGTGTTAGTTTGTTGTATACAAAATAATGATTATTAAAACTCAGGGGTATTACCGGTCGGTATGCAGGAGAAAGCTTTTTTTACCTGGAGACGTGAAATCTTGTCACGTTTTCAGGAGATGACAACGGCGGAAGAGATTTATTCGGAGCTGCAGCGCCAGACGCAGCAGCTGGAATTTGATTATTTTGCGCTTTGCGTACGTCATCCGGTGCCGTTTACCCGGCCAAAGATTAGCGTTGAAAGTACGTATCCTCAGGCGTGGATGTCGCACTATCAGGCGGAGAATTACTTCGCCATTGACCCGGTGCTGAAGGCCGAGAATTTCATCCAGGGGCATTTGCCCTGGAGTGATAAACTCTTTCAGGATGCGATGACGTTATGGGATGCCGCGCGCGATCACGGTTTGCGCAAAGGGATATCTCAATGCCTGATGTTGCCGAATCACGCCATGGGCTTTCTGTCTGTTTCGCGTAATAATGTGTTTGGCAAAATGATGGACGAGGACGAAATTGAGATGCGCCTGCAAACACTGGTGCAGATGAGTTTGTTAATGCTTTCCCGTCTGGAGCACGAGATGGTGATGGCGCCCGAGATGAAATTCAGTAAACGTGAAAGAGAAATACTGAAGTGGACGGCGGAAGGGAAAACATCAGCGGAAATCGCGATGATCTTGTCTATTTCCGAAAATACGGTCAATTTCCATCAGAAAAACATGCAGAAAAAATTCAATGCGCCGAATAAAACGCAGATTGCCTGCTATGCGGCGGCGACCGGGATGATTTGAATTCTGCGCGTCAGACATCAGCGGCTGCCTGGTAACCCGGGCAGCCGTTTTTATTACTGGCGATAAGCCTGTTTAATCTGCTTAACAGTGCTGGAAAACACGGCAGCCTGCGTTTCATCTTCCAACTGGTCGATTTGTTTTTCCATTTTAAGAATGACGCGGCCTGCGTCAGCCTGACCCATTGCCTGCAGCATCAGTGTCATCAATGATTTCAGGCAGGAAACCTCCAGTGCCAGTTCCTTTGCATTATCAGCAGTGGAAAAATCCGGTGTGCTCAATTTATTTTCCTCATTACGTTGTCGCGCAACTGCGCGACGATCACTGTCAAAGCGGCGGAGTATACCATAAGGTCAGCAAAAGATAGCAGTGGTTGTTTTTTGATCGCCGCTGGCTGGTTTATTAAATTAAACTGCTGATGCATTAAAAACACACAGTTTTTGGGTCGCCCGAAAATATATGTTTACTTCAGGTTTAGTCAGAGTTAATTGTTGTTACAAATCCTGCGGGATAATTATCGATAGCAGAAAAACGATTTTTTGGTAACTTTATGAAAATTGGTGTTTAAATTTTTTCCCGCTGCGCTTGAGACCGGAAGAAAAGTTTCCGCTTTTTGTCGCTCTAATTTCCAGAAACGAGAGCGAAATCCGGTCGCCACTGTTTTTAGTCGTTCACTGTTAGGTAAAAAAAAGCTAATATACGGTGAATTAGTTTTCAGCAGCGTTATCCCTATTCCGGAGATACTCCTTTGATCAACGTACTACTTGTTGATGACCATGAACTGGTGCGCGCAGGGATACGACGCATTCTCGAAGATATTAAGGGCATAAGAGTCACTGGTGAGGTCTGTTGCGGTGAGGACGCCATCAAATGGTGTCGCGCCAACTCCGTCGATGTTGTATTGATGGATATGAACATGCCCGGCATTGGCGGCCTTGAAGCCACGCGCAAAATTGCGCGCGGCAATGTCGACACCAAAGTCATTATGCTCACGGTCCACACCGAAAACCCTCTGCCTGCCAAAGTGATGCAGGCTGGCGCAGCGGGCTACCTCAGTAAAGGCGCGGCACCACAGGAAGTGGTTAATGCTATCCGCTCTGTACATTCCGGTCAGCGTTATATCGCCTCCGATATCGCGCAGCAAATGGCGCTGAGCCAAATCGAACCCGAAAAAACGGACTCGCCGTTCTCCATGTTGTCTGAGCGTGAATTGCAGATTATGCTGATGATCACCAAGGGCCAGAAGGTCAACGAGATCTCGGAACAGTTGCACCTGAGCCCGAAAACGGTGAACAGCTATCGCTACCGGATGTTCAGTAAATTGAACATTCACGGTGACGTCGAATTGACGCACCTCGCCATTCGCCATGGTTTGTGCAATGCGGAGACGTTAACAAGTCAGTGACTGAAGTTTTTGATTCGAAAGCATTTCTTAAAACGGTTACCAGCAAACCCGGTGTCTATCGCATGTATGATACCGGCGGTACCGTTATCTATGTGGGTAAAGCGAAAGACCTGAAAAAACGGCTTTCCAGCTATTTTCGCAGCAACCTTGCGTCGCGCAAGACCGAAGCGCTGGTGGCGCAGATCCAGCAAATTGATGTGACCGTTACGCACACTGAAACGGAAGCGCTGCTGCTGGAACATAACTACATCAAGTTGTACCAGCCCCGCTATAACGTGCTGCTGCGTGATGACAAATCCTATCCCTTTATTTTTCTCAGCGCGGATACGCACCCACGCCTGGCGATGCATCGCGGGGCGAAACACGCTAAAGGGGAGTATTTCGGCCCTTTCCCGAATGGTTATGCGGTGCGCGAAACCCTGGCGCTATTACAGAAAATTTTCCCGGTGCGTCAGTGTGAAAATAGCGTTTATCGCAACCGTTCGCGCCCGTGCCTGCAATATCAAATTGGCCGCTGCCTTGGGCCCTGCGTTGCCGGGTTAGTGAGTGAAGAGGAGTATGCGCAACAAGTGGATTACGTGCGCATGTTCCTGGCCGGCAAAGACGACCAGGTGCTGACGCAGCTTATCGCGCGTATGGAAAAAGCCAGCAAGGCGCTGGCGTTTGAAGAAGCCGCACGTATTCGCGATCAGATCCAGGCGGTGCGCCGCGTGACAGAAAAACAGTTTGTGTCCAATACGGGCGACGATCTGGATGTGATTGGCGTCGCGTTTGATGCCGGTATGGCCTGCGTTCACGTGTTGTTTATCCGACAGGGGAAAGTACTGGGTAGCCGCAGCTACTTTCCGAAAGTGCCTGGTGGTACGGAGCTGGGAGAAGTGGTGGAAACCTTTGTCGGCCAGTTCTATTTGCAGGGAAGCCAGATGCGTACCTTGCCTGGCGAGATCCTGCTGGATTTTAACCTGAGCGATAAAACGCTGCTCAGCGACTCGCTGTCGGAGCTAGCTGGGCGGCGCGTCAACGTGCAGACAAAACCACGCGGCGACCGCGCCCGCTATCTCAAGCTGGCACGCACCAACGCTGCTACGGCGCTCAGCACCAAACTTTCGCAACAGTCCACGGTTCATCAACGTCTTGCTGCGCTGGCCAGCGTACTGGAGCTGCCAGCGGTTAAACGTATGGAGTGTTTTGATATCAGTCATACCATGGGGGAACAGACGATTGCGTCCTGCGTGGTATTTGATGCCAATGGCCCGCTGCGTGCAGAGTATCGTCGCTATAATATTACCGGGATCACGCCGGGGGATGATTATGCAGCGATGAACCAGGTACTGCGCCGCCGCTATGGTAAGGCCATTGAGGAGAGTAAAATCCCGGATGTGATTTTAATCGATGGCGGCAAGGGGCAGTTGGGGCAGGCGAAAACGGTTTTTGCCGAGCTGGACGTTCCCTGGGACAAGCATAAACCGTTGCTGTTAGGGGTAGCGAAGGGCGCCGATCGTAAAGCCGGGCTGGAGACGCTGTTCTTCGAACCGGAAGGCGAGGGCTTCAGTCTGCCGCCGGATTCTCCTGCGTTGCATGTTATCCAGCATATTCGCGATGAATCACACGATCATGCGATTAGCGGTCACCGTAAAAAACGTGCGAAAGTGAAGAATACCAGTACGCTGGAGACCATCGAAGGTGTGGGGCCAAAACGCCGCCAGATGTTGTTGAAGTATATGGGCGGCTTGCAAGGATTACTTAACGCCAGTATTGAAGAAATCTCAAAAGTGCCGGGCATCTCCCAGGGACTGGCAGAAAAGATCTTCTACTCGTTGAAACATTGAGGGCTCTGTAGCAACATAGAGCGAATATCCACGGACAACAGACAGTTAACGCCGCTATGCGATTCAATATTCCTACGTTGCTCACCCTTTTTCGCGTCATCCTGATCCCGTTTTTCGTGCTGGCGTTTTATCTGCCTTTTCAGTGGGCTCCGTTTGTGTGCGCGCTGATTTTCTGTTGTGCCGCGGTGACTGACTGGTTTGATGGCTTTCTGGCGCGCCGCTGGAACCAGAGCACGCGTTTTGGTGCATTTCTCGATCCGGTTGCCGATAAAGTCCTGGTGGCGATCGCCATGGTGCTGGTGGCCGAACACTATCATAGCTGGTGGGTGACATTGCCGGCCGCCACGATGATCGCCCGCGAAATCATTATTTCCGCGCTGCGCGAATGGATGGCGGAGATGGGGAAACGCAGCCGCGTGGCGGTTTCCTGGATCGGGAAAGTCAAAACGACATCGCAGATGGTGGCGCTGGTGTGGTTGCTGTGGCGCCCCAATGTGTGGGTGGAATATGCCGGTGTTGCGTTGTTCTTTGTTGCGGCGGTACTGACGCTGTGGTCAATGCTGCAATACCTGAATGCAGCGCGCGGCGATTTGCTTGAACAGTGATCGTTTCGTCGTAATTTTCAGCAAACGATCTGCCTTTTGAAAAATATCGTTGACTCAGTGCGTCAGGTAAGTAGAATGCAACGCATCGGAAGGCAGCGTAGCTCGTCAGAAGATAATAAAATCAAGTGATTAGAACAATACTTGATAATGCGGGAATAGCTCAGTTGGTAGAGCACGACCTTGCCAAGGTCGGGGTCGCGAGTTCGAGTCTCGTTTCCCGCTCCAATTTAAAGCATCGGCTTTATTAGCGGATGCAGGCTGAAAAGCCTGAAGAATCTGGCGCGTTAGCAAAGCGGTTATGTAGCGGATTGCAAATCCGTCTAGTCCGGTTCGACTCCGGAACGCGCCTCCAATTTCTTCCCGAAGCCCGGATGGTGGAATCGGTAGACACAAGGGATTTAAAATCCCTCGGCGTTCGCGCTGTGCGGGTTCAAGTCCCGCTCCGGGTACCATTGGGAAACATCAGAATAATCAAAGCAATAAGCAGTGTCGTTAAACCACCGAAAGGTGGTTTTTTTGTGCCTGTAATTTGCCTTTCGCCACCCAGCTTCGCCATTTGTAGAGGGCATTACTGCCCTCCGACCACCGGAACTATTGTAACCTTGCGGTTATATCGCGCGTCTGCGATGCCATTGTTGTCGCTGTTAAACACGCTTGAGGCAACCTCATTAAGTGCTGCTGCCACTTTGGTTTCGAACACGCCGCTGTCGCGTTTCCCGGAGAAGTCGGGGATATTGGTCAAACGTTCTTTATCCATTGGTCTTAACCTTATTATGGTGGAAGACTCAGTTGGTTAGTCTCTCCACAACAACACAGAAGAGCACCTGCGGTAGGACGCTGCCTGGGATGGATATACCAAAACCGGGTTAAATTTGGCCATTGTGATGATGGTGACATTCCGGAAGATATTTCAGAATCGGTTGCGCGACTTTTGGCAGATCATTGGAATACCTTGCCTGATTTAGGGATTCAGATCAGTAAAAATCCCGCACTGAAGAAATATGTTCTTCGACACATTGACTCAACACTTAATACCAACGATCTCGATAAAATCCAGAATTACGCGTCGCATCTTTGTCCTGCAAAACAGGAAGAGCTTTGTGGCGAAATCAAAGTAGCAGCAGAAAAAGCAGTACAAGAATAAATTGCTATAAGTTTGCTCGACCGGGGCCAATGGATTGGCACCGTTATTAGTTTTGGGTGATTTGTACAACTTTTCCAACAATGCGGTAATTTTCATCGATGGGAATGTGTTTAAAACCCGGATTAAGCGGCCTCAAATAAGAGAACGGATTATACCAAATTAGTTTTTTACGGTTGCTTCCAATGTTCCACCCACTTGTTTTCGAAAGTGTCCGGGTTATCCGTGGCGATTCATCATCTCTTCAATGATGTGTCGTTCTTCAGGATTGAGTTGCCGAGGCAAAGGGTCTGGCCACTGAATTTTAGGGGGCGAGACCTGCTGGTGTAGTTAACTTGTGTCATAGTAGTATCTTGTGATCTGCTAAGTGGTCGTGAATTACATCCAGGTGTTCGCATGAATGACTGACAAGGTTTTTTGCATGCAAGAGAGTATCGATGCGTGTCTAAAAGAGGAACGTGCGCCCTGGATTAACTCAGTTATCCTTTGACGACGTGGTGGCGTAAAAAAATTGGCGCAACTGAACTACGAGAAAGGTGTGCGTTATCCAGATGCATCTTATCTTTCGCAGTATCAAATCTTGCTGTCGATGTTCAGTTTGTTGTTACAGACGTGCGGTCTGCTGAAGTGCTAAGCGAGGATGAACAACAGCTAATCAATCAATTTCGTTTCGCTCCAGTTGCTGTTAAGACTGAGGCTCTTGCTGCACTCAATGCCGGAAATTTGGCGTCAGATACGGCAATAAATGTCACCGGACATGGGAAACGTGTAGCGAGTAAGGGTTACAACGAAAACAAAAAGTAAGGATACTTTATATGACGGTAAATTCTACTGGAAGCCAAAACCGCAACGCGGGTTGCGACTTTAACGAAAATAATACCCAGATGGAACGGTTTGACGCACGTTTTTGCCATATCAATTTTGGTACCGGAAGGTTTAATGATCTTACGTGCCCGCAGCTTCAAACGATGTTGTCATCGCTGGACGAAGAAAATCAAACGAAACCTGCTAATAAATCAGAAAAAATCGCTCAGATATCTCAACCTGGCTGAAATGTTATCCCAAGGAAATTATCGTCGTTTTTATTGTAGGAATGGTTATGGGTGCTCTCTTTTTTTAGAGAGTAATAATATATCACTCACCAAGAGGTGATGCGTTATGACGGAATACAGCACATTTAGTTATGTTAGAAACAGAAGCAAATTATTTGCCAATATGATAAGTATCATTGATGGCCTATTAAGTGACGGTACTCTCGATAGTAAGGAGGTGCTCTACCTTGATACCTGGCTGCTTGAGGCTGAGGCTATCAGCAGTAACTATTGCGTCAAAACAATCAAGCGCAGGCTTTCCGATATCCTTGCTGATGGGGTAATAGAAAAGCATGAATTGGAGTTTCTGAAAGCGGATTTAATTTCTATTCAAAAAGACTTGTTGGACATTCCTAATATAGATCTCTTCTCTGAAGAAGCGGATAAGCACTTACTGGAAGGTTTATGCAAGGGAATGATTGCCAATCAGGAACTTAATGATAGTGAAATTCGCTATCTTAACTGGTTCCTATCAAAAAATGCGGCATTGAAAAACAACTACCCAGGTAAAGAACTTTACGCAGTAGTTAAGCAGATTCTTGATGATGGGGTTATCACCGACGAAGAGCGCAACACCTTAAAATCTGCATTGATAGATTTTACTGGCAGCAATATTGAAGAAGGTGTCGTTGATGGTCTTGCAACAACATTACCTCTTGATGCTATTGATTCGCTAGAGCTTGATGGTGCTACGGTGTGTCTTACGGGGGAATTTTTGCATGGTAAACGAAGTGTTTGCGAAGATGAGTTCCGTGCATCAGGTGCAAAAATTAGCGCCACTGTTACACAAAAAATTGATTATCTGGTAATTGGCACGCTCTGCGCGAGGGACTGGCGCTTCCAGTCCTACGGAAGAAAGATTGAGAAGGCAGTATCTTATCGTGATGAGAAAGGCACTAAGTTGAAAATTATTAGTGAAGAGCAATGGAAGAGCTTTGCCTGAATGACCGTTCGCAAACTTTTTCAGGCAAATGGTTCTGCGAATGTTACCCATATGGCGCAACTGGAAGTTGCACAGGTAAACAGTTCGCCACACAAAAGGTGAGGCGCTCTCTTTTGAGCGCCGGTTAATGAACCGGATATCCATTGATGGGATTGGCAGCGGTTCTGGCCCTTATCTGTCGGAGCTTATTGATCGCTGGTATGAGATGTATGGAAAGGCGCTTACGTCCGGCGAAGAGCGCTAAAACAAACTGCTGGCGATCTGCGAAAGGTTGAATAACCCGTTCTGCGCTGGTTCCTGACAGGCAAAGCGGTATTTATTTGCGCCCTAATGCAAATCCATGTGTATGCATGCAGTGTTTCAGGGGGACAGATCAGCCACGCCGCATATAATTAGCGGAATCAATTTCGTTGGTTACGCATGTGTTTGGCTTCAGTACTTGTTGAATTCCTGGCTATCCGTGGAAACTCAGCCAGTTCTCAGAATCAAAGGTCGTTAAAAAAATAAGATGGCATTATCTGGAATATTAATTACATTAAAGCTACAGAAACAGCAATAGCAGAGTGAGTAAAGGACCTATTGTGATGGATAAGCTAACATTAGCGGCTAGCCAGGACACCCGCCATCAGTCTCCTGGTTCAGTCATACTGGCTGGTAGTGCTCTTGGTGTGGTTTTTGGTGATATTGGAACAAGTCCACTTTATACATTAAAAACAGTTTTATGGTTATCGGGAAACAACCCAACACCATCTGTAATTTTAGGCTTACTGTCGCTGATTATCTGGTCAATGATCCTGGTTACCTCTGTTAAATATGCCGCTTTTGCTATGCGTATTGATAATAATGGTGAAGGCGGCATTATGGCCCTGATGTCACTATTAGTAAGCAAGGGGAAAGGCAGTCGATGGGTCATTTTCTCTGCTTTATTGGGGGCTGCGCTAATCTATGGCGATGGAGCGATTACTCCTGCTATCTCTGTACTTTCAGCGCTTGAAGGTCTGAATATTGTGCTTCCAGAAGCGCAACCTTTCATTCTGCCAGCGACAGTTATCATCCTGATTTCCCTTTTTGCTATTCAGCCTTTTGGTACGGCTAAGATTGGTAAAGTTTTTGGGCCCATTATGGCGTTGTGGTTTTTATCCATTGCAGGACTTGGAATACTGGGGATCACTCAAAACCCTGAAGTGTTATTGGCTGTCAATCCTTACTATGCCATCGATTTTTTATTCTCGAATGGTTTTGCCAGCTTTGTGGTCCTGGGGGGTGTTTTTCTTTGTGTCACGGGGGCTGAAGCACTCTATGCAGATATGGGGCATTTTGGTAAAAAACCTATATGGATAGCATGGTTTGTGCTGGTGTTTCCTAGTCTGCTGCTTAACTATGCCGGACAGTCAGCACTAATCCTGTCTGGTGCAGATATAACCCAGAATATTTTTTTCCGTTTGTGTCCATCTGCAATGCAGATTCCGTTGGTTATTTTGGCAACAATTGCAACAATAATTGCCAGTCAGGCAATTATTACCGGGGCATTTTCTATGACCCGACTGACAATACAACTAGGATGGTTGCCTCGTTTGCGGATTAAACAAACCGCTGCTGATAATTACGGCCAAATATACATTGGTACAATAAACTGGTTATTAATGGTAGTAACCGTTGGCCTTGCTTTATTCTTTAAGTCTTCTGATAACCTGGCTGCAGCATATGGTATTGCTGTATCACTAACCATGTTGATGACCTCTTATCTGCTCTATATAGCAATGCGGCGAATATGGCACTGGAATTTCATCTGTAGTGTTTCGATAGCTGCAATTTTTCTCATGCTTGATACCAGTTTTCTTCTGGCAAATACAATAAAAGTGATTGACGGTGGGTATATCCCTCTACTTCTTGCTGCCTTTATTTGTACAGTTATGTTTGTCTGGAATAGGGGAGTGAAAGCAACAGTGCAGGCCATTAGTGAAAAAGGAATGAGTATTGATGAGTTTTTTGTAAAAATTCGGGAAAAGGGGATTCCTCGAGTCCCTGGTACCGCGGTTTTTTTAACGCGTACCCGAAATGAAGCTCCGCCAGTAATGCGTTGGCATGTTGCCCGGAATCGTGCATTACAAAATAAAGTGCTGGCATTAACCATTGACACTCTTAATGTGCCAGTCGTAGATCCTGAACAACGTTTGGTTGTCACTGAGCTAAGGTCTGATTACTGGCGGATCATTGCTCTGTACGGTTTTATGGAACGTCCCCATATTCCTGAATTAGTCAAATACCTTGAAAGCACGAACGGACAGTTTGGTCCTGATGATGTGACCTATTATGTTGGCCACGAGACAATAGTCGGGCGTGACAATGAATGCGGTATGGCTGCATGGCAGCGGAATAGTTTTTCTTTTATGATGCGCAATTGTACTCATGTGATTAATTACTATCAGTTACCTAACGATCAGGTCGTTGAAATAAGTCGACGGGTTGCGATTTAATTATTGGTAGATGGCTATCTAATTAATGTAATCCCGCTGATGTTAAGTTGATGCGGATTATTAGGGGCTGTTATTGTGCCTCATAAATAGAAGCGAATTTTTAAATTCCTTCTCATTTTTCATCAACAGCAGGTCTTAATTAGCCAAATACGACCGGACTGAGTCATATTGCCGTGAGCGCATACACCGGTAGAATGGTTAAAGCTATAACCAAAGCTCGCTGTAACGTACTCAGTCCAGGCTTAAGGCAAGACCGTCTAACCGGTGTGGAGGCAGTCCAGACTATCTTCGGCTTTTCGTTCATGACAACCAGTCAACTCTGGTTTCTACACACATGGCCTGTGTAATTTATTGCGGGGTTAGGCTAGAGAAAAGAGTACCCTCGTTTCATCACTGTGAGGGTGTTCTTTATTAAGATAAGTTAATGTTGAAAATTAAGATAAATTAATGTTCGGCTGGGTTCAACATTAAGTTTTATTAACGTTGAGAAAAAATAGATTAATATTTTTTTGCTGCCTTATGTTTTTGTTGGTTTTTTTTGTGGAAATCTTTTGAAACAATGGATTGGCTAACATTACTGTTTATTATGTCGATAGACTCTATGTGTGCATGAGCACACGGTCTAACTGAGGAACTAAGAATGTCTGTTAACTCTATTGGAAGCAATTTGGCAAACACACACTACCAGGCAAATAGTGCGAGTGAAAAACGCGAGTCGAAAGCCCTTCCGGATAACGACCATGACTCTGACGATGCAGCAAAATCAATAAGTAAAGCGAGTTCCCCTTCTGTAAATTCCAGTGGAAATGTTGTCGGTAGTGTTGTGAACGTTAAAGTTTAATTTTTTAATAAAACCAGCTTCACTTGCGGACTTTATTTTTGTTCAGGAATAAAAAACGCGCGAGCCATAATATGCTCGCGCGTTTTATTATTCACCCCGTCAGCCTACTTCCGGCAGTAGTCCGGCAACGATGGAAAACTGGATGGCAATAATGGCGATACCCGCGGCAAAAATCAGGCACAGCGCGGGTCTACCGCCCAGCACGCGATATTCTCCCTGCGGATGATGTTTACGGCTTTGCCACGCCAGCATTGATGGCAGCAACAGCGCAAGCACAGAGAGCGCTACGCCAGCATAGCCCAGCGCCATTACAAACCCGCGGGGATAAAACAGAGCAAATGCCAGCGGTGGCAGGAAGGTGATCAGGCCGGTTTGCAGGCGACCGACAGCATTATTGCGACGCTGGAAAAGATCGGCGAGGTAGTCGAACAATCCCAGTGAGACCCCAAGGAACGATGTTGCCAGCGCCAGATCAGCAAACAGATGCACCGCCAACTCCACATGGGGAGAGGCGACAACCTCGCGTAACGCCTGCAACAGACCGTTCAAACCTGCCTGGCTGGCCAGCAGCCCGAGAAAGGTAGACGAATCAATGCTGCCGAGCGTGGCAAGTTGCCAAAAGATGTAAGCAACCAGCGGAATGGCGCTGCCTGTAATGAAGATCCCGCGCAGTTTTCGAATATTGCCGCCCATATAACTGACGATACTGGGCACGCTGCCGTGAAAACCAAACGAAGTGAAAATCACCGGCATAGCGGACAATGCCAGACCTTTTTCCAGCGGCAGGGTTAACAAATTGGCCTGATGCACATGCGGCATCAACAACGCCAGCATGACCACCAGGAAAATGATCTTCGCGCTGAACAGAAAACGGTTAAACAGATCGACCAGCGAGGTGCCAATGCAAACCACGCCTCCGGCAATAACGGTGAACATCAATACGCCAGCGACAGGAGAGAGCTGCAAATCGAACCATTGATTAAGGCTGGAGGCCAGTAATTCACCCGCGCCGCTAATATACGCCGCCGTAAGGGCATACATCAAAAACATCATGCTGAAGCCGGTAACCCACTGCCCGTAGCGACCCAGATAGCGCCGCGCCAGTGATCCAAGCCCGGTATCCGCCGGAACGTGCTGGTAAACTTCCAGCAACAGCAGCGCGGTGTAACACATCACTCCCCACAGCGTAAACAGCAAAACCAACGTAGTGGCAAACCCCACTCCCGCTGCCGCCAGCGGCATTGCTAACATTCCTGCGCCAATGGTGGTGCCGGCAACGATAAAAACACTCCCAAGTGTCCGATTTTTCACGCTTTCCTCTGCAATAAAACGCACTGCCAATTCAATATGCCGCGCAGAGTAAGGGAATTCAGTGATTTCGTCAAACGACCGTTACAATAGGTGTAATTATTTGTTTACGCATGCGGTTTTCGGTCATTTGCCTGGTGGAATCAGGGTGTTTGACTACTTCATCAGGGGAATAGGTTTGCGCGACAATTCGCAGTACTTTAAAAAATAATGATAAATTATCAAAAAAAAGAGGAAGCGGATGCAGAGCGTCAATCCCTTCACGGCAACGTGGTCGCGCAACGGAAATTTACTTTGCCATGGGCACTGGATCATTCGCTGGATGGACAAGCCGGTCGAATTGCCGGAATCGCGGCGAGAGAAAGATATGGGCACGTGGGCCATCTATTCCATTATCGATCCCGATGATGAGACATTTGCGCAGGGACTGGAAGAAGACGCGTGGATTATTGAAAATGTCGACTGGCTAACCGATCTGTTTTATGACCATGGCATCGCGCTGGAAACGGAAAATTACCGTTATTTTTATCAGGCGGTTAATAAGCAGGACTGGCGATGCACCAGCTGCGCCGGATGCATGTAAACCTGTTTTAGCGCAACATTCGTCCCTAATGTTGTGTTTATGATGCATCTTTTGCGAGGAGGATTTATGGCATCGGTTCACGGTCACGAAGTACTGAATATGATGATTGCATCGGGCGAGCACTATTCAAATGAGAGTCTGGCGGCGGCAATTATCACCCGCTTTGGCGCGGATACGCGTTTTCACACGTGCTCAGCCGAGGGAATGACAGCGGTGGAACTGGTTGCGTTTCTTGCATCCAAAGGAAAATTTGTTCCCGTTGACGATGGGTTTTCCACTCACAAAAGTAAAATCTGCAACCATTAATAAAGCGGGCGGTAAAGGGATACCTTACCGCCCATTTTATTAGTTCTGCGCGTCGAGAGTTGCCAGCTCTTTATCGACGAAATAAAGACCTTCACCGCTTTTACCAACCAGCGATAATTTATCGATCACCGATTTAAACAGTTTCTCTTCTTCGTGCTGCTCCGCCACGTACCATTGCAGGAAATTAAAGGTTGGGTAATCCTGCGAGGTCATCGCGACGTGGGCCAGTTCGTTAATTTTTTGCGTGATCAGTTGCTCGTGTTGATATGTCGCGTGGAACAGGACATCCAGCGAAGCATAGTCTGCCACCGGTGATTCAATAGCGTTAATACGCGGGAGACTTCCGGTATCCGTCAGGTAGTCGAACAGGCGCTGCATGTGGGTCATTTCTTCTTGTGCATGACGGCGCAGAAATGCGGCCGCGCCTTCAAAACTGTGGAAGCTGCACCATGCGCTCATTTGTTGATAGAGCAGGGAAGAAAACAGTTCCAGATTCATTTGTTCATTTAATTTTTCAATCATCTCTGCTTTTAACATGGTGCGCTCCAGGAAATAAATCATTGATATAAGAGCGGCCACTATAATTTGTTATTTAATTATTTGCAAAAGGTAAAATAAAAAATACATCTCTTAAAAAAGAGAATGAGAATAACACGCATTGCGGGGCAGTAATAAATAAATGAGAATTGTTTTGATTATTAATAAAAGAAAAAGCCAGCGTAGTGTCGCTGGCTCAGGAAATTACCAGGTGGGCGTTGTGTGATTAAAAGCCATGCCGCGACACTGGTATTGCAGCGTCACTGTTTTGTTCATGCAGGCAGAACCGCTGATCAGGCTACAGGTTTCTACCGGTTTGCCATAAAAGAAGGCGGTGGCGTACCCCATCTGCTGGCACTGTTTATTCGCCGTCCTTTGCGCGTTGTCTTGATCATAGGTCGCATTCTGCATCATCTGCTGGTCAAAGCTCAGACGCACCAGCCCACTGGTGGTATCCACTTCACTGATTTTCGCCTCTTTGGTGATGGTACAGCCACTGAGCAGTACCAGTGAGGCAACTAAAGCAATTGTTTTCATAAAATCGCCCTGATTCATTTTGGCATGATCTCATCTTATCGTGTTGATTTGGAGGCAATCGGTGGAATAGCCAGCGGAACTGCCGCTATTCATGGAAACGGATATGCGATCCGTTTGCAGGTGACCTCTACGGGACGGCAAAACTGTGAGCGGCATTTTGCTTTTTAAAACCATTTTTCATTAAATTTGAAAGTATGTTTGCCAGGTAGTAAGGTTTACTCAACCTTTGCTATCTGAAGCATGCTTACAGGAGATCAAAAATGAAAATTGCACTGATGATGGAAAACAGCCAGGCGGCGAAGAACGCCATCATTCTCAAAGAGCTGAAAACCGTTGCTGATGAGAAGGACTTCCCGGTATTCAACGTGGGCATGAGTGACGAAAATGACCATCATCTGACCTACATCCATCTGGGGATTATGGCCAGCATTCTGCTTAATTCTAAAGCGGTTGATTTTGTGGTGACCGGCTGCGGTACCGGGCAGGGTGCGCTGATGTCGCTGAATATTCATCCTGGTGTGGTGTGCGGCTACTGTATCGACCCGGCGGATGCGTTCCTGTTCGCGCAGATCAACAACGGTAACGCGCTGGCGCTGCCATTCGCCAAAGGCTTTGGCTGGGGAGCAGAACTCAATGTGCGCTTTATCTTTGAAAAAGCGTTCACTGGCCGTAAAGGTGAAGGCTATCCGCCAGAGCGTAAAGAGCCGCAGGTACGTAACGCTGGTATTCTGAATCAGGTTAAAGCCGCTGTGGTCAAAGAGAATTATCTTGATACCCTGCGCGCGATTGACCGTGAACTGGTGAAAACCGCCGTTTCGGGTGAACGCTTCCAGCAGTGCTTCTTTGAAAACTGCCAGAGCAAAGAGATCGAAGCGTTCGTTCGCGAAGTTCTCGCCTGATAATCAGCAGGCCGCAATGCACCATTGCGGCCTGTTTTACGCTGCTTTTTTCTGCGATACCGCGCTGCCTGCATTTTTTGTCAGCCGTAGCGTGTCCACCATCCCGACCAGGCAAATCAGTGCGATAAAGACGAACGCCAGTCGAAAACTGATCCCTTCAACCGCCGTAATATGCAACCACTGGCTGACGTACTCTCCAATGCGAATGCCAATCGCGCCAAGTGTAATGCCTAACCCTACGGCCAGTTGTGTGGCGGTGCTGAACAGCGTGTTGGCATAACTCATCTGCGATGCGGGCACATCCGCAAAGGCCAGCGTGCTGACGCCGGTAAACTGTACGGAACGGAAAACGCCGCCGAGATAGAGGATCACAAAGGTCAGCCATACAGGCGTATGCGACGTTAGTAATGCACAAGCCAGTAGCCCCAGCACATTCAACCCACCATTGATCAGCAGCAGCTTCTTAAAGCCCAGCCAGCGGATAAGCGGCGTTGTGGCGGGTTTGATACTGAGATTCCCGGCAAAGACCGCCAGCACCAGCAACCCGGCGTGAAAAGGATCCATTCCAAACCCTACCTGGAACAGCAGTGGTAACAAGAACGGTACCGCACTGATGGAGGCGCGGAACAGCGAGCCGCCATACATCGTTACCCGAAACGTGGCGACCGCCATCGCATCCAGACGAATCATTGGCCATTGGGCGCGCCGGAAATGACGCAATGTGAAGGCAAGCGTCACCGCACCCAGTGCCAGCAGACCCAGCGTTAACATGCCCTGAGGATGCTCGGAGCCTAAGGCTTCCATGGCATAGACCAGGCTCACCATTGCGATCGCCGTGGCGATAAAGCCTGGCAGATCGAACGGACGACGCTCCTCTTCGCGAATATTGGGGATAATACGCAGCGCCAGCGCAATGGCCAGTACGCCCAGCGGCACATTAATAAAGAAGATCCAGCGCCAGTCTGCATAGTGAGTAATAAACCCCCCTAACGGCGGGCCAATGATCGGTGCGACCAGTGCGGGCCAGGTCAGCGTGGCGATGGCCGTAATTAATTGATGTTTTGGCGTAGTGCGCAGTACGGCAAGCCGGCCAACGGGCACCATCAGCGCGCCGCCAATGCCCTGTAAGATACGCATTGACACAAACATATCGACGCTGGTAGACAACCCGCACAGCACCGATGCAACGGTGAAAATCAATAACGCCAGCGAGAACACATTGCGTGCGCCAAAGCGGTCTGCAATCCAGCCGCTGGCCGGGATCAGAACGGCAAGGGTTATCAGATACGCGCTAATACCAATATTCAGCGCCACCGCTTCCACGCCGAAGGTTTTTGCCATATCCGGCAGCGCGGTGGCTATCACCGTGCCGTCGATAAACTCCATAAAGAAAGCGCCGGCTACCAGTAGCGCAGCGGGAGAAAGACCTCCTGTCTTCCGCGAAAGGGTGCTTTCAGTCATTTATGTGTCTGCCATTTGCAAAAATATTTGATAATGCCAAAGAAGTTTTTAGCATCCTAACTGCAGGATTTATAATTGAATTTTTAACAAAGCTACTGCATATGTGTTTTTTGAAACGTGATTTCTATCACATATAGCTTGATTTCTGTGATGAAGGTCATATTATGTACGCATAGAGACGTAACACCTGCATAACAAATCGCCGGAGCAACAAATGAAACTGCGTAAAATTCTGAAGCACATGTTCGAAACCTATTGCAAAACCTTCAAAGACGTACCGCCAGGCGCTATGTTCTGATGATAAAAAAACCTGCTGAAGCAGGTTTTTTTATGCCCGCAATCCGCTACGCCTGACCAGCAAAACTACTTTTACCCGGCAATTCCCGGTACTATGACGCCCTTTATAAAAGGAGCTTCCTATGTCGCAAAATCTCTCGGTTGACCAGGAGCTGGTATCGGACGTTGTAGCCTGCCAGTTAGTGATCAAACAAATCCTTGATGTCATTGACGTTATCGCGCCGGTTGAAGTGCGTGAAAAAATGTCTAACCAGCTAAAAAATATTGATTTTTCCAATAATGCCGCCGCTGCCGACCCGGTTACGCGCCGCGCAATCCAGAAAGCCATTGCATTGATTGAGCTGAAGTTCACCCCGCAAGGCGAAGCCCACTGATTCATCACCCAACAATATCGCCATCATACGTGCTGACTGCCTGGGTTGTGACGAAACGAGGATTTTGAAACATCGTTTTGATCAACAATACCCTCCGTTTGGTTAACTAACCTTCAACGTGAGGAGTCAGAGATGAAAAAAGTGGCGGTGTTGTTGGCGCCCGGTTTTGAAGAAGCGGAAGCGATTATTACCATTGATATTTTACGCCGCCTGAATATTGAGGTGGAAACTCTGGCCTGTGCAGGATCCCGTGCGGTTGTCAGTTATCACGCGATTCCCATGGTCGCAGACAGCACACTTACTGAACGTATGGACGCGCTTTACGACGCTGTGGTATTGCCTGGCGGCCCGCAGGGCAGTGTGAACCTTGCCGCCAGTAAAGAGGTGGTGCTTTTTGTTGAGCGCCATGATGCGGCAGGCAAACTGATTTGCCCGATCTGCTCGGCCGCCGCCCGCGTGCTTGGCGGCAATGGTTTACTGAAAGGTCGCCGCTATGTGTGCTCAGGCGATCTGTATGAAACCGTGGCGGATGGGGTGTACGTCGATGCACCGGTTGTGGAAGATGGCAACCTGATCAGCGGAAAAGGGTTAGGGCTGGCTTTCGATTTTGCTTTCACCGTCGCTGCCCGTTTACGGGGGGACGAAACGCCGGCGCGAGATCACGCCGATCATATCTACTATAGCTGGTAATTTTTCCGCCCGGATGAGACCTGCATTCGGGCACAAGGATAAGCTGGCTGACCTTATGGATAATTCTGCTTTTACCCTTTCGATTTGTCCGACAAAAACCTCCGTTTTTATGTGCAATATCGCTGAATTTATGTACGGAATTACTGTAATTCAGCGGTGTGATGGCGCTCTCCTATGGAGAATCAATTTCCCGCTAAAACTATTTCCAGCACAGAGGTCCAGGGATACATGGACTCTAATGCCTTGTTTTATGAACTTTTAAATATGCCGATTTTTAATTTTCCCTACATAAAAGAAAGCTGAAGCTGGAGTTTACCATGCACAAATTCACTAAAGCGTTGGCGGCCATCGGTCTGGCTGCCGTTATGTCACAATCCGCTATCGCTGAAACAATGAAGCTGGGTTTTCTGGTGAAACAACCGGAAGAACCCTGGTTCCAGACAGAATGGAAATTCGCTGATAAGGCAGGTAAAGATTTAGGCTTTGAAGTGATTAAAATTGCGGTGCCGGACGGCGAAAAAACGCTGAACGCTATCGATAGCCTCGCAGCCAGCGGTGCGAAAGGGTTTGTTATCTGTACTCCGGACCCGAAACTGGGCTCGGCAATTGTCGCGAAAGCGCGCGGATACGATATGAAAGTCATCGCCGTGGATGACCAGTTCGTGAACGCCAAAGGCGAACCGATGACCAGTGTTCCGTTGGTGATGATGGCGGCGAGTGAAATTGGCGCCCGCCAGGGTCAGGAACTCTATAAAGAGATGCAAAAACGCGGCTGGAACGTGAAAGATACCGCAGTTATGGCTATTACCGCCAATGAGCTGGATACTGCTCGCCGCCGCACGACCGGTTCCATGGATGCGCTGAAAAAAGCCGGTTTCCCGGAAAAACAGATCTACCAGGTTCCCACCAAATCTAACGATATCCCGGGCGCATTCGATGCCGGTAACTCCCTGTTAGTTCAACACCCGGAAGTCAAACACTGGCTGGTGCTGGGGATGAACGATAACACCGTTCTTGGCGGTGTGCGCGCAACAGAAGGGCAGGGCTTTAAAGCAGCCGATGTGATTGGTATCGGTATTAACGGTGTTGATGCGGTAAGCGAACTGTCGAAAGCGCAGGCCACTGGCTTCTTTGGTTCTCTGCTGCCAAGCCCGGACGTACACGGTTATAAAACCAGTGAGCTGCTGTACAACTGGGTAACCAAAGGCGTTGAACCTGCGAAATTTACAGCGGTGACGGATGTTGTACTGATCACCCGCGACAACTTCAAAGAAGAGCTGGCGAAAAAAGGACTGTAATTCTCTGTTGGTTGTGCTCCCCGCGCTGGCGGGGGGCCAGACGTACAATGAACTGCTTTACGGAGACGGTATGCAACAGTCTACCCCTTATCTCTCTTTTCGCGGCATCGGCAAGACATTTCCCGGTGTGAAAGCGCTCAGTGAGATCAGTTTTGATTGCCACGCCGGGCAAGTCCACGCCTTGATGGGTGAAAACGGCGCAGGTAAATCGACACTCTTAAAAATTCTTAGCGGCAACTATGCGCCGACCACCGGAACGTTGGCCATCAAAGGTGAAGAGGTCTCTTTTGCTGATACCACGGCGGCGCTTAACGCCGGGGTGGCGATTATTTACCAGGAATTGCACCTGGTGCCGGAAATGACCGTTGCCGAGAATATTTATCTCGGGCAACTCCCCCATAAAAGCGGCATCGTAAATCGTTCGCTGCTGAATTACGAAGCGGGCTTGCAGCTTCAGCATCTGGGTCTGGATATCGATCCGCAAACTCCGCTGAAATATCTCTCCATTGGGCAGTGGCAAATGGTGGAGATTGCCAAAGCGCTGGCGCGCAATGCCAAAATCATCGCTTTTGACGAACCGACCAGCTCACTTTCGGCGCGCGAAATCGACAACCTGTTCCGCGTGATCCGCGAACTGCGCAAAGAGGGGCGGGTGATCCTGTATGTTTCGCACCGCATGGAAGAAATTTTCGCCCTGAGCGACGCGATCACCGTCTTTAAAGATGGTCGCTATGTGCGCACCTTCACTGATATGCAGCAGGTCAACCATGACCAACTGGTGCAGGCGATGGTCGGGCGCGAGCTGGGTGATATTTACGGCTGGCAGCCGCGGGAATATGGCGAGGAACGCCTGCGTCTCGAACAGGTAAAAGCACCGGGCGTGCGAACGCCGATTAGCCTGAGCGTTCGCAGCGGTGAAATTGTCGGCCTGTTCGGGCTGGTGGGCGCCGGGCGCAGCGAATTGATGAAAGGCTTGTTTGGCGGCTCGCGCATCACCGAAGGGCGCGTGTTCATTGATGGTGAGGCGGTGGATATCCAGAAACCGGCGCATGCCATCCATGCCGGCATGATGCTGTGCCCGGAAGATCGCAAAGCGGAGGGCATCATCCCGGTTCATTCCGTGCAGGAGAACATTAATATCAGCGCCCGACGCAAATATATCCGCGCCGGTTGCCTGATCGACAATGGCTGGGAAAGCCAGAATGCCGAGCACCATATTCGTTCACTCAATATCAAAACGCCGGGCGCGGATCAGCTGATTATGAATCTCTCCGGGGGAAACCAGCAGAAAGCCATCTTGGGCCGCTGGCTCTCTGAAGAGATGAAAGTCATTTTGCTGGATGAGCCAACCCGCGGCATTGATGTCGGGGCGAAACATGAAATCTATAACGTGATTTATGCGCTGGCGTCCCGGGGGGTTGCGGTGTTGTTTGCCTCAAGCGATCTGCCGGAGGTGCTGGGCGTTGCCGACCGCATTGTTGTGATGCGCGAAGGCGAAATCGCCGGTGAGCTGTTACACGGTCAGGGCGATGAACAGCAGGCGCTGAGCCTCGCGATGCCTAAAGTTAGCCAGGCTGTCGCCTGAGTGAGGAGAAAATGATGTCATCTTTAACTACGTCCCGCGCATCAAAGTCGACTTTTAGTTTCGGTCGCATCTGGGATCAGTTTGGCATGCTGGTGGTCTTCGCCGTGCTGTTTATTGGCTGCGCCGTTTTTGTGCCGAACTTTGCCTCTTTCGTCAATATGAAAGGGCTGGGGCTGGCTATTTCCATGTCGGGCATGGTCGCCTGCGGTATGTTATTTTGCCTGGCTTCCGGGGATTTTGACCTGTCTGTTGCCTCCGTTATTGCCTGCGCCGGGGTGACCACGGCAGTGGTCATTAACGTGACAGAAAGCCTGTGGATTGGCGTCTTTGCCGGTTTGCTGCTTGGCATCGTCAGCGGGTTAATCAACGGCTTTGTGATTGCACGCTTAAAAATCAACGCCCTGATCACGACGCTTGCCACCATGCAGATTGTGCGCGGGCTGGCGTATATTATCTCCGATGGTAAAGCCGTGGGCATCGAAGACGAACGCTTCTTTGCGCTGGGCTATGCCAACTGGCTGGGGCTGCCTGCGCCGATTTGGTTGACCGTCGGATGCCTGATTATTTTTGGTTTCCTGCTCAACAAAACCACCTTTGGCCGTAACACTCTGGCGATAGGCGGTAATGAAGAGGCGGCCCGTCTGGCGGGGGTTCCGGTGGTCAGAACCAAGATCATCATCTTTGTGCTGTCTGGTCTGGTGTCGGCAGCGGCGGGCATTATCCTTGCCTCGCGCATGACCAGCGGCCAGCCGATGACCTCGATTGGTTACGAGCTGATCGTGATTTCAGCCTGTGTGCTGGGGGGCGTGTCTCTGAAGGGGGGGATTGGTAAAATTTCTTACGTGGTGGCGGGGATTCTGATTCTCGGCACGGTGGAAAATGCCATGAACCTGCTGAATATTTCGCCTTTCTCGCAATATGTGGTGCGTGGTTTGATTCTGCTGGCGGCCGTTATTTTCGACCGCTACAAACAAAAAGCCAAACGTACCGTCTGATACATCCCGCATAAATTCCCGACACAGTCTTTTAGTTTACGTCTACTCCTTACCAGCCGCTAATCCGGCTGGTAAGTCATGCTTAAAATGGCGAGCAGCGTCACACTGTCTATACTTACATGGCTAATGAAAATGAGATGTTTTTGAATAAAGACTCTCATCATGACTGTAAGGAGGAAACCAGGGTGGAAAACGCATTATCTGTACCGCCTCTCTTTTCCGGTAATTTTGCCTTTTTTTTCGATTTGGATGGCACCCTCGCGGACATTAAACCGCATCCGGACGATGTCTGTGTCCCGGATGAGGTGCTGGCGAGACTTGCATTGCTTGCAGAGATGAACGACGGTGCGCTGGCGTTGATTTCAGGGCGTTCAATTGCCGAGCTGGAAAGGCTCGCCAGGCCGTATAGCTTCCCCCTCGCCGGGGTGCATGGGGCGGAACGCCGCGATATCAACGGTCAAACCGAACGGGTGACGTTACCGGAAAATGTATTGTTGCCGCTGGAACGTGAGCTCCGGCAAGGTGTATCAACGCTAAGCGACGTTGAATTGGAAGCCAAAGGGATGGCCTTTGCGCTGCATTACCGCCAGGCACCGCAGCATGAGGACGCGGTGTTTGCACTGGCGAAAAAAATGGTCGCACGCTTCCCGCAACTGGCTATGCAACCGGGAAAATGCGTGGTGGAGCTGAAACCGTCCGGTATTCATAAAGGCGCGGCGATTGAGGCTTTTTTACAAACTCCTCCGTTTTGCGGCAGAAAGCCAGTGTTTATCGGGGACGACCTTACCGATGAGCATGGTTTTATCGTCGTCAATCGGCTGGGAGGCGTGTCGATTAAAGTCGGTGCCGGGGCAACCCAGGCAAAATGGCGGCTGGGAAGCGTCAGCGATGTGCACCAGTGGCTTGAACGTCTTGCCGACTATCAACAACAAGAACAACGGGCGCTAACAAACAGGAGAGATGACTATGAGTCGCTTAGTCGTAGTATCTAATCGTATTGCACCGCCTGATAATAAAAAAGCCAGCGCTGGCGGGCTGGCTGTAGGGATTCTGGGCGCATTAAAAGCCACCGGTGGATTGTGGTTTGGCTGGAGCGGTGACATTGGCGACGAGGACAAACCGCTAAAAAAGGTCACTAAGGGCAATATCACCTGGGCCTCTTTTAACCTAAGTGAAGCACATTACGAGCAATATTATTCGCAGTTTTCCAACGCCGTATTATGGCCCGCATTTCATTACCGCCTGGACCTGGTGAATTATCAGCGCGAAGCCTGGGAAGGGTACCGGGAGGTGAATGCCCTGTTAGCGGATAAACTCCTGCCATTGCTGAAGCCTGATGACATTCTGTGGATCCACGACTACCATCTGCTGCCTTTTGCCAGTGAACTGCGCCAGCGTGGGGTCAATAACCAGATTGGCTTTTTCCTGCATATTCCATTTCCGACGCCGGAGATCTTCAACGCCTTGCCGCCGCATGCGGAATTGCTGGAGCAGATGTGCGATTACGATCTTATCGGCTTCCAGACGGAAAGCGACAGACTGGCGTTTCTTGATAGTTTGTCGGTCCAGACTCGCCTGACTACGCGCAGCGGTAAAAACCATGTGGCGTGGGGCAAAAACTTCCGTACCGAAGTCTACCCTATCGGGATCGAGCCAAAAGAGATCGCGCAGCAGGCCGCCGGACCGCTGCCGCCAAAACTGGCGCAACTGAAGAACGAACTTAAAAATGTGAAGAATATCTTTTCGGTAGAACGTCTGGATTACTCCAAAGGGCTGCCGGAGCGTTTTCTTGCCTATGAAACGCTGCTGGAGAAATATCCTCAGCACCACGGCAAAATCCGTTATACGCAGATTGCGCCCACCTCAAGGGGGGAAGTTCAGGCGTATCAGGACATTCGTCATCAACTGGAAACCGAGGCCGGGCGGATTAACGGCAAATACGGTCAGCTTGGCTGGACACCGCTCTACTATCTGAATCAGCATTTTGACCGTAAGGTGCTGATGAAAGTGTTCCGCTATGCGGAAGTCGGGCTGGTAACGCCCCTGCGTGATGGCATGAATCTGGTGGCGAAGGAGTATGTTGCGGCTCAGGATCCTGCCAATCCGGGGGTGCTTATTCTGTCGCAATTCGCTGGTGCGGCAAATGAGCTCACCTCGGCGTTAATTGTGAACCCGTATGACAGGGATGATGTGGCCGCAGCGATGGACTGCGCGCTCAGAATGCCGCTTGCTGAGCGCATTTCACGTCATGCGGAGATGCTGGAGATCATCAAGGACAATGACATAGACCACTGGCAACAAAGGTTTATTAGCGATTTAAAGCGCATCACGCCACGTAGCGCGCAAAGCCAGCTACAAAGTAAAGTGGCGACCTTTCCTAAGCTGGCATAAGGATACAGGCTCCCGTGTTGACGGGAGCCTGTTAGCGGGCTAATGCCACCAATAGCACATCGACTTCACTGGCGCTGACAATACTCTTCGCGGAACAGGCGGCACGCGAGAAAAACGTCTGGTTATGGTTGCCGCACAGCACCAAATCGACAGCCTGTTTGCGGCAGGTATGCAGGATATGTTCGCTTAGCTCACCTGAGGCAATGATCACGCGTTCAATCGGATAACCCGCACTACTGACAAGTTCATCCATAAACTGTTGCGTCTCTTCCTGTAAAACTTCACGCACATTCTCCATCATCGGTGCGGCGAGTTGATTATACAGTTCCGGGTCGGCTGCGAGGGTAATGAGGGTGATGCGGGCGTTGAAAGGACGGGCGATATCAATAGCTTTCGCCAGCAGTTGCCGGCTTTCTGGCGTGACCGCCACTGCGACCAGAAGATGAGCATAAGACATGTCTCTCTCCCCGATTTGAATCAAATTTTTCTCACCATTACTCCCTTTCTGCAGGCAGTGCAACCCGGAAATATTGCTGCGATGTGAAGGTTATCATAAATATTCATTAATTATTCTTACGTAATGGCATGGTCGCGGTTTGAGCGGGTTAATCGAATTTAAAATCTTATCTAAAATTAAGAGAATTTAAGATCAAATTGTTAAATTATTGATAGCGCTGACTAAGTGTATCTGAATGATAACGTACCTTTATTATGTAGCGGTGCTTAAAGCGTAATTTGTTGTTTTGTATTGGTTTTTGTTTTTGTGTCTTTTGTAGATACATTTGTCTGAATGTAAATGACGCAGCAGGGTAAACCTCCGACCAGTTAACAATGTTTAGGCGCAGGGTTGCATGAGTATTCGTCAGAAAGGAATAGAAAAGGTGGTCAATCGGATAAAAAAACATCAAATATGAAGCGTGACTGATAGATTTATTGTCCGGAATCACTTAAATTATGTGACGTGGATCACAAAAATTTCAAAATTTCGCACGAGTCAGATTGTATGTGGCAGCACCTACGAGTACAGTTGCGTCGAATTAGGAAAAATCTTAGTTCTTTGTAAGAAATGATTAAGAACTTAGCAGGGCAATAACATTTGAGCGAAGCGCCCTTGCACATGTGATCCTAAGTCAGTTATGCATTTAGCCTTTCTTTTTTTATACCGGGTTTTTTCCCGGCGACATCACGGGGTGCGGCTTAGCCGCATAAGATACAAGTTGGTTATTCGGGATGGGAAAAATGCATACATCCGAGTTGCTGAAACATGTTTACGACATCAACCTGTCGTATTTACTCCTTGCTCAGCGTTTGATCAGCCAGGACAAAGCGTCCGCAATGTTCCGTCTTGGCATTAACGAAGAAATGGCTACCACACTGGGTGAGTTAACCCTTCCGCAAATGGTAAAACTGGCTGAAACTAACCAGCTTATCTGCCAGTTCCGTTTTGACAGTCACCAGACCATTACTCGTCTGACCCAGGAATCACGCGTGGATGACTTACAGCAAGTCCACACCGGGATTTTACTTTCCACACGCCTGCTTAATGAGTCTTCACAGACCGGCGATGCGGCCAGAAAGAAAAGGGCTTAAAGATGGGCGAAAAAAGCATTGTTCAGGAAGCCCGCGACATCCAGTTAGCAATGGAACTGATCACGCTGGGCGCACGTTTGCAAATGCTGGAAAGTGAGACGCAACTGAGCCGTGGTCGTCTCATTAAACTCTACAAAGAGTTGCGTGGTAGCCCGCCGCCGAAAGGCATGCTGCCATTTTCCACCGACTGGTTCATGACCTGGGAGCAAAATATCCATGCATCCATGTTCTGTAACGCCTGGCAATTTTTACTGAAAACAGGTCTGTGCAGCGGTGTTGATGCGGTCATCAAAGCATACCGACTCTACCTCGAACAATGCCCTCAAGCTGAGGAAGGACCACTGCTGGCGCTGACCCGCGCCTGGACGCTGGTTCGTTTCGTGGAAAGCGGAATGCTGGAGTTGTCTCGCTGTAATTGCTGCGGTGGTAATTTTATTACTCATGCACACCAGCCTGTTGGTAGTTTCGCCTGCAGTTTATGCCAGCCGCCGTCTCGCGCGGTAAAAAGACGTAAACTTTCCCGCGATGCTGCCGATATTATTCCACAACTGCTGGATGAACAGATCGATCAGGCTGTTTGACCGAATCAGGTGGAAAACACTCCAGCAGCGGTGCAGTAATGCCGCTGCTTTTTTTTGCCTCCGATTCGTTAACTCTCTGAAATGTTTATCCCTAGCCTTAGTCATTAGCAGAAGGATGATGTCGTGCTTATCGTATTAGGTTACCTGGTTGTTCTTGGCGCAGTCTTTGGCGGTTATATGATGACCGGCGGAGAACTCGGCGCACTTTATCAACCGTCTGAACTGATCATCATCGGTGGCGCGGGTGTTGGTGCATTCATTGTAGGCAACAACGGTAAAGCCATCAAAGGAACGCTGAAAGCGATGCCTTTGCTGTTTCGCCGTTCGAAATACACCAAAAGCATGTATATGGACTTGCTGGCGTTGCTTTATCGCCTGATGGCGAAATCACGCCAACAGGGTATGTTCTCTCTGGAACGCGATATTGAAAACCCCAAAGAGAGCGAGATTTTTGCCAGTTATCCACGGATTCTCGCGGACGCAACCATGCTTGAATTTATCGTGGATTACCTGCGACTCATCATCAGTGGCAACATGAATACCTTCGAAATTGAAGCGCTGATGGATGAGGAGATCGAAACGCACGAAAGCGAGGCCGAAGTTCCGGCGAATGCGCTGGCGGCGGTAGGGGATTCTCTCCCGGCATTCGGTATCGTGGCGGCGGTTATGGGCGTGGTGCACGCACTGGCGTCGGCGGACCGTCCGGCGGCTGAGCTGGGTGCATTGATTGCTCACGCGATGGTGGGGACGTTCCTCGGTATTCTGTTGGCGTACGGTTTTATCTCTCCGCTGGCCAGCGTACTGCGCCAGAAGAGTGCTGAAACTGCCAAAATGATGCAGTGCGTGAAGATCACATTGCTGTCGAATCTTAACGGTTACGCACCGCCAATCGCGGTCGAGTTTGGTCGTAAAACGCTGTACTCCAGTGAGCGTCCGTCGTTTGTCGAACTGGATGAACACGTGCGTGCGGTGAGAAACCCTAACCAACAGACGACGACTGAGGACGCATGAAAAATCAGTCCCATCCAATCGTTGTTGTAAAACGAAAAAAACATAAAGGCCACGGCGGCGGCGGTCACGGCTCCTGGAAGATAGCCTATGCCGACTTTATGACGGCGATGATGGCGTTTTTCCTGGTGATGTGGTTGATCTCCATCTCCAGCCCGAAAGAACTTATCCAGATTGCGGAATATTTCCGCACGCCGCTGGCAACTGCGGTCACGGGTGGGCCGAGAATTTCTAACAGCGACAGCCCGATTCCGGGCGGTGGCGATGACTACACACAGCAAAAGGGCGAAATACAAAAACAGCCCAACATTGATGATTTGAAAAAACGCATGGAGCAATCGCGCCTGAGTAAATTGCGCGGTGATCTGGACCAGTTAATTGAAGCCGATCCCAAGCTGCGCGCATTACGTCCGCATCTGAAAATCGACCTGGTGCAGGAAGGGCTACGCATTCAGATCATCGACAGCCAGAACCGGCCGATGTTTAAGACCGGCAGTGCGGAGGTTGAGCCCTATATGCGAGATATTTTACGGGCGATTGCGCCAATACTAAATGGGATCCCCAACAGGATCAGCCTGTCGGGCCATACCGATGATTTCCCTTACGCCAACGGCGAGAAAGGGTACAGCAACTGGGAGCTCTCCGCCGATCGCGCCAACGCGTCGCGCCGTGAGCTGGTTGCCGGAGGGCTGGACAACGGCAAGATCCTTCGGGTGGTCGGCATGGCAGCAACAATGCGCATGGCTGACGCAGGTCCGGATGAAGCAATCAACCGCCGAATTAGTCTTTTGGTTCTTAATAAGCAGGCAGAACAGGCCATTCTGCATGAAAACGCCGAAAGTCAGAATGCGCCAGTAAGCGCGATTACACAGCCAGAGGCAGCGGGTGCAACCGCGCCAGCGTCTCCGGCAGCAGTTTCCACATCGCCACAAGCCGAACCGAGGTGATAGCGTGAGCATGGATATTAGCGATTTTTATCAGACATTTTTTGATGAAGCTGACGAGTTGTTGGCCGATATGGAACAACACTTGTTGGATTTGGTGCCCGAAGCACCGGATTCAGAACAGCTCAACGCCATCTTTCGTGCTGCGCACTCAATAAAAGGTGGTGCTGGCACATTTGGCTTCACCATCTTGCAGGAAACCACCCATTTAATGGAAAACCTGCTCGATGAGGCGCGGCGTGGAGAGATGCAGCTCAACACCGATATTATCAACCTGTTTTTGGAAACCAAAGATATTATGCAGGAACAGCTCGACGCCTATAAAAGCTCGCAAGAGCCAGATGCCGCCAGCTTTGAATACATCTGCAATGCTCTGCGCCAGTTGGCGTTGGAAGCAAAAGGAGAGGTTGTTCCCGCCGCTGCGAGCGCCGCGAAACTCTCCGTTGTTGATGCTGCTGCGCCGGAATCTGAAACCGCTGCCGCGCCGGCCGCTGAAAGCGACGGTAAACTGCGTATTGTTCTGTCTCGCCTGAAAGAGAGCGAAATTGGATTACTGGAAGAAGAGCTCAGCAATCTGGGTACGCTCAGCGATGTCGTGAAGGGCACTGATACCCTGAGCGTGACGCTGGATGGCGGTGTTGGCGAAGACGATATCATTGCGGTGTTGTGCTTTGTGATTGAAGCCGACCAAATCGCGTTTGAAAAATCTGCGGCGGCATCTGCGCCTGCTGCGGCCGAAACGGCGGAGGCTGCTACTGCGGCTGTCGACGATACGACAGAAGCTGCGCCGCAAGCGGTTGTGCCGGTAGTGAAACCTGCTGCGGCGCCTGCGCTGAAAGCGGTGGCGAAAGAGCAACCGGCAGGCCGTGAAAAACCCGCCGCTCGCGCCAGCGAATCCACCAGTATTCGTGTTGCCGTTGAGAAAGTGGACCAGTTGATTAACCTGGTGGGTGAGCTGGTTATCACCCAGTCAATGTTGGCGCAGCGTTCCAACGAACTGGATCCGGTCACCCATGGCGATCTGATCACCAGCATGAGTCAGCTTCAGCGCAACGCCCGCGACCTGCAGGAATCGGTGATGTCCATCCGTATGATGCCGATGGAATATGTCTTCAGCCGTTTTCCTCGCCTGGTTCGCGACCTGGCCAGCAAGCTGGATAAACAGGTTGAGCTGACCTTGCAGGGGAGTTCAACTGAACTGGATAAGAGCCTGATCGAGCGCATTATTGACCCGTTAACGCACCTGGTGCGTAACAGCCTCGACCATGGGATTGAGTCTCCGGAGAAACGTGTTGAAGCCGGCAAATCTCCGGTGGGCAACCTGATCCTCTCGGCGGAGCACCAGGGCGGGAACATCTGCATCGAAGTGACCGACGATGGTGCAGGTCTGAACCGTGAACGTATCCTGGCGAAGGCGATTTCTCAGGGTATGGCCGTCCACGAAAATATGACCGATGAAGAAGTGGGGATGCTGATTTTTGCACCGGGCTTCTCTACCGCAGAACAGGTGACTGACGTTTCCGGTCGCGGTGTCGGTATGGACGTGGTGAAACGTAACATCCAGGAAATGGGTGGTCACGTTGAGATCAAGTCTAAGCAAGGATCTGGCACAACAATTCGTATTCTGCTGCCGCTGACGCTGGCGATCCTCGACGGGATGTCAGTGAAAGTGAACGACGAAGTCTTCATTCTGCCGCTGAACGCAGTAATGGAATCTTTGCAGCCGCGTGAAGAAGATCTGCACCCGCTCGCGGGTGGGGAACGTGTACTGGAAGTGCGCGGTGAGTATCTGCCGCTGGTGGAACTGTGGAAAGTGTTTGACGTCATGGGCGCGAAAACCGAAGCCACGCAAGGTATCGTCGTGATTCTGCAGAGTGCTGGTCGTCGTTATGCACTGCTGGTTGATCAACTGATTGGTCAGCACCAGGTGGTGGTTAAAAACCTGGAAAGTAACTATCGCAAAGTGCCGGGGATTTCTGCGGCCACCATCCTTGGTGATGGTAGTGTCGCGCTGATCGTCGACGTATCGGCGCTGCAGGGATTAAATCGTGAACATCGTATGGCGCACACAGCTGCCTGATTTAGTTAAAAAGGTATAAAACATGACCGGTATGAGTAATGTAGCAAAACTGGCGGGCGAGCCATCAGGTCAGGAATTCCTGGTATTCACTCTGGGCGATGAAGAATACGGTATCGATATTCTCAAAGTGCAGGAAATTCGTGGCTATGATCAGGTGACGCGTATCGCCAATACCCCCGACTTTATCAAAGGCGTCACCAACCTGCGTGGTGTGATTGTGCCGATTGTCGACCTGCGTGTGAAGTTCAGCCAGGGCGACGTTGAGTATGATGACAACACCGTGGTTATCGTGCTGAATTTCGGCCAGCGTGTGGTGGGGATTGTGGTGGATGGCGTGTCTGATGTGCTCTCTCTGGCATCCGATCAGATTCGTCCGGCGCCGGAATTCGCCGTTACCCTGTCTACCGAATACCTGACGGGCCTGGGCGCGCTCGGCGACCGTATGCTGATTCTGGTAAACATCGAAAAACTGCTCAACAGCGATGAAATGGCGCTGCTGGACATCGCTGCGACCCACGTAGCGTAATTATTCGGGCGAGTGACAGTCGTCACTCGCCCTTATTTTCTCTTCTCTCCACTCCCTTCCCAAAATATATTCTGTAGCCAAAATGGAATGCGGATAAATGCTTTCGCAGGCTGTGTTTTGCTTTTGAAATATATAGTGACATTTATCACATTTTAATTCATATATCCTTTGCATAAAGCCATTCAGACAGTGTTTTTCATGGTTAATTAATTGATTTTATTGGTTTAATTAAAGAAAAACTTCGTTACATTCTGCAACCTTTCGCTAAGTGGTTGAAGCGTCCGGGGTAAACTAAATTTCAGTTATTCCAGCTTTGTTTTTTGGCGTGTTTTCCCGGTGGCTTATTCATTCGTGGTTAACGGCACGCTTTATTATTTCCGGAGGCGATAGCGATGAACAGAAAACTTCTCATTGTCCTTGCAGGTGGGACGCTGGCGTTGATCGGGCATAATGCCCAGGCGGTAAACAGCAGCGGCACTATTGGTGCAACATTGACGCTGACGAATGGCTGCCTTATTAACGGCTCTCCCAGCCAGAATGGCATCAACTTCGGTACGCTGGATTTTGGTACACACCCGGCCACATTTTCGCAATTAACCACACAATTAACGGGCGCCAGCGGCGGCAACAGCTTTGGCATCCAATGCACGACCACGGATTACACCGTACAGATCACGGGCAATACAAACTCCACAGCGCCAGGGACCGTCGTCGGAACACCTGGTACGCCCGCACGTTATTTAGTGAATACTGCCAACACCACCCAGGGCGTTGCCTACAGCCTCTACAGCGATAGCGGCTTCAGTAACGTCATCACCAATAACACCAATATCCCGAGAGCATCGACCAGCGGTGGTGTAGACAACTACACCCTGTATGGCCGGATCTCCGGCGGTGGAAACAGCGTGAGCGTCGTGCCGGGTACGTACACCGATACGATCAACGTGAGCGTGACGTACTAATTCTCTGCACATGATATCAGCCGGCACTGGCGCTTCCTTCACGGGAAGCGGGGGGATCCTGCGCGCAATTTCAGGCGTGATATTGCTGGTAATGCTGGCGCGGCAGGATGCGCTTGCGGTGACGACGCAGACGTTCACCGTGGGGGCGACAATAGCGCCGGGCTGTTCGGTCGCGAGCGGCAGCGGCGGTGTGTTTGGCACGCTCAATTTCGGTACCCGTACCGGAGTTCAAAGCGGGCAAGTCTCTACCAGTTTTGTGCCTGGCGCAGCGCTGTCTTTGGGGTGTACTCCAGGCGTGGCGCTAAGCATGAGCATTAACGGCGGGCAGAATTACTCCACGGTGCGCAACCTGCAACGCACTGGCGGCACCGACCGCGTGCCCTATCGGCTCTACAGCAGCAGTACGCTGGCGGCGAACACGGAAATCGGCGTTAACCAGTCCGTTTCTGTTGCCTATACCGATAGCAATAACATCGCGTTATCCATTTTTGGCGCGGCAACATTGACCGGGTTCAGCCCGGCGGGAACCTATACCGATCAACTGACCGTGACCTTGTCATGGTAATAAGGGAGACGTGCATGAAAGCGACCTTATCCGCCCGGGTGGCAGGATTCATGCTGGCAGCCGGGCTGATGACAGCAGGCTATGTGCAGGCTACGGCGACGATTTTATTGTGGCCCATCGATCCGTGGATGGGGGCAAACACGAATGCGACTGAATTGTGGATCCAGAATCAGGGTGAAACACCGGCCACCATGCAGGTGCGCATTGTGCGCTGGCGTCAGGAGGGGGGACTTGAACGCTACCAGCAACAACATGATGTGGTCGCCAGCCCACCGATCGTACAAATCGAAAAGGGCAGTAAGCAGTTGATCCGCTTGATTAAACAAACACAAATCCCGGCAGGTGTTGAACAAGCTTATCGCATCATTGTTGACGAAATCCCGCAGAAGGATGATCCGGAGACGCCAAAGATTGGCCTGAAACTGCAAATGCGTTACTCCATTCCGCTGTTTGTCTACGGTCAGGGTATCGCCACGTATGCCGGGCGTGCTCACCCTGCGTTGGTTGATGCCAGTGACTTACACTGGCGTATTGTGCGTGACAAAGGTCAACCTGCGCTTGAAATTCGCAATAACGGGGATGTGCATGTCCGGTTAAGTAAAGTGACGGCGCGCCAGGGCGGGCAAACACGCCAGATTGCCGAGGGACTACTCGGGTATGTTTTGCCGCACAGTGCGCGTAGCTGGCCGTTGCCAGCAGGCGTGACCAGCCCCACAGAGCTGAATGCGACGATCAATGCCCGGGAAAGCCAATGGCAGTCATCCGCAGGCAACTGATCGTGGCGTTGACCGCGATGCTGCTGGTGAGTGCCGTTCGGGCTGAGCCGGGTGACGATATGCTACCGCCGCCGCCCTCTGCAAACGCGATGAATGAGCAGGCGGTGTTTCATTTGAGTCTGGTGATTAACCACTTTGACACGCAACAGGTGGTGCCGGTTACCCGGCGTCAGCAGGATTTTTATATTGCCAGCGCCGACCTGCTTCGGGCAGGTATTCCGGCAGAACATGTGCCGCCGGGCGAGGTCAATCTCTCAAACATGCCGGACGTGCATGCTGACTACGATAGCGAAGGCCAGCGATTAATGCTGTCCGTGCCCAAAGAGTGGGTTCCTGAGCGATTCACTGACTTTAATAATGAGGGACCGCGCAGCCTGCTCCATTACGGCCGTGGGGCGTTAATGAATTACGACGTCTATACCAGCACCACCGAACATGTGGGTGGTCAGGTGGCGCTCTGGCATGAATTCCGCTATTTCAATGGTAATGGTGTGCTCTCCTCAACGGGGACCGTACGCAAGACGCTCACCGGCGATCTGCGGCAAAAAGAGGGATACGTGCGTTACGACTCTACGCTGACCTTCAGCGATGAAGACGACGCCATTGAATGGAACATCGGAGATGTGATCTCGGATGCATTAAGCTGGAGCAGCAGCGTTCGTGTTGGCGGTATCAGCTATGGCCGCGACTTCTCTTTGCGCCCGGATCTCGTCACCTGGCCACTGCCTGCGTTCTCCGGGGAAGCGGCGGTGCCGACCTCGGTTGATGTCTTTATTAACGGTTATCGCGCGGGTAACACACAGCTTCAGCCTGGCCCGTTTACCCTCACCAATATGCCATTCATCAACGGTGCGGGGGACGCGGTGCTGGTAACGAAAGACGCACTGGGGCGGCAGGTGAGCACCACGCTTCCTTTTTATGTTGCCAGCAATTTGCTGAAACCGGGGTTGAGCGATGGCGCAATCACGGTGGGTGCCTTGCGGCGTCGCTACGGCGTTGAAAATTTTGATTACGGGCCGCCCGTGGGCAGTGGATCGTATCGCTATGGCATGACCGATTATCTGACGCTGGAGGGGCATGCGGAAGCGGCAGAATCGCTGGTGCTTGGCGGTGCCGGTGCCGTGCTGAAACTCGGACGTCTGGGTGTCGTGAACGGGGCATGGACAGAGAGCCGGATGTTCGGCGCCAGTGGTAACCAGCTCAACTGGGGTTATCAATACAACACCAGTCGGTTCAGCGTCAGCACACAGCACAGTCGACGCAATCGCGGCTTCGGTAACCTGGCGTTGTACGACCAGCGCGCGGTCTATAACAATGTGCGCGATCCCGGGCAGTACGCGTTTGCCAGCCTGAGCCGCAATACCGATCAATATTCGCTGACGTTTACGATGGGGGATTATGGCAATGTCGGCGCAGCCTGGATTGGCGTGCGCAGCTTTGATGATAAAAAAACGGAACTGTTGAACCTGTCATGGAGCCGGAATCTGTGGGGCGACAGCAGTATTTACCTGGCGGCAAGCCGCGATAACCAACAAGGTGACTGGACATTCGCTATGTCACTGCAAATCCCGCTTGGTGACAGCGACAGCACCGCTATCAACATGGAAAGTACGCCGAACGCAGGGTCAACGCAGCGTATCAACTACAACCATGTCATGCCTACCGATGGCGGCTTTAGCTGGAATATGGCGTTGGCCAATCAGTCACAGTCACGCTTTTATCAACAAGGCACGGTGGGCTGGCGCAACAATAATGTCGAGTTCCAGGGCGGGGGCTACGGTGAAAACACCATGATGACCTGGTGGGGGGAAGCACTGGGGGCGGTGGTATTCATGGATGGCGAACTGTTTGCCGCCAACCGCATTAACGACGCGTTTGCGGTGATCAGTACCGAAGGCCACGCCGGGGTTCCGGTAAACTATGAGAACCAGCCGGTTGGTAAGACTAACCATAATGGTTACCTGTTGGTGAGCGGCGTTTCTGCTTATTACCCGGCCAGTTACCGTATCGATACGCTGGATTTACCCGCTGACACGCAGATAAAAGATACCGAGCGCAAGATTGCACTGCGTCGTCGCAGTGGCTATCTGGTGGAATTCCCGATGGTGCAGGAGCGTGTTGCCAGCGTGATCCTTCACGATGAACAGGGCGAAGACATTCCGGTTGCCAGCCAGGTGATACGTCAGGGGAAGGCCAACGCCACGGTGGGGTACGACGGGATAGCGTGGCTGGAAAATCTGGATGAAGTCAATACGCTGCGCGTCATGCTGCCGGATGGCGCCAGCTGCGATGCCCGCTTTACGCTTCTCGCCAATCCCGATCATAAATTGCAAACCTACGGACCGCTTATTTGTCAGAGGAGCCCATAATGCGACGGCTGATAGTGATTCTGGTTCTGCTGTGCAGCGCATTTCCGGCATGGTCGGCGTGTACCGTCAGCACCACCAACGGCGCGTTTGGCTCCGTGACCTCATTTGTCCTGAACAGTAATGTGCAGACAACAACGGCTAACCTGATCGTCAGGTGTGATGCGGCCCTCAACCTGCTGACGAATGACTCCGTCACGCTCACTCTGACGGGCGCATCGGCGACCGCATCGAACCGTGGAACCCTGAAGCGAACCGATGACGCAACCATAACGGATGCAATTCCGGTGCGAGTTTGCGGGCAAAGCGGTTGTGCAAATAGCAGCGAAGCGACGATCAGCGGCAACAGCTATACCTGGAGCGGCGCAGTATTACTGGCGCTGCTGGGAACGCGCACCTACACCTTACCGCTCTATTTTCAGACGGTTGCCGGGCAGAATGTAACGGCCGGTCCCTATCAGGTTACGCTCAACTTCAGCGTGGCCTATAGCGTCTGTTCGGTGGGCGTCCTGAACCTGTGCTCAACGGCGCAAACCGGAACGGCGACAACCAGCTTGCAACTGAACATGACGGTCACCAATGACTGCACCACCATCAGAGCACCGAATGTCAACTTCGGTAGCGCCCCGCTGGTACGCAATTTCCCGACAGTTTCACAATCCATTGCAGTGACCTGCACCAAAGGCAGTACCTATACGGTCGGGATTAATGATGGAGGTTATGCCAGCGGCGGCATACGCAATATGGCCAGTGGCAGTAATCGTCTGAGTTATGAGATCTATAAAGCGGCGACCACGAACCGCTGGGGGAGCAGCGGGGCAGAGCGCTGGTCCAGCGGCACATCATCACAAGTGAGCACGGATGGTTTGCTGCGCACTTACAATTACACCGCCAAAGTCCTTCCCACCCAGACCACACCTGCCGGGGGAGCTTATAGCGATACATTAACTGTGGATATTGCGTTTTAAGTCACAATTTAATTCCCTTTCGCAAATGTAAAGTTCCCTGGCTGCATGCCGATAACACCGTTAAGAACTTATCAAGAAGGTGTTGCATGTTGAACCGTATCCGCGTCGTTACAATGCTTATGAGCGTGCTGGTGGTGTTTGCACTGTTGCAGCTCGTCTCTGGCGGTCTTTTTTTCTCGTCACTTAAGCAAAACCAGCAAAGCTTCGCAGTCTCCAATGACCTGCGTATGCAACAAACTGAGCTGGGCAAAGCCTGGGAGTTAATGCTGCAAACCCGCATTAACCTGAGTCGTTCTTCCGCACGTATGCTGCTCGATCCGGGTAACCAGCAGAGCAGTGCGAAAACCGATCTGCTGAACAGTGCGAAAAACTCACTGGCGGACGCCGCAAAACATTACGACGCCTTCCGTGCACTGCCTTCGCTGCCGGAAATGGATGACGCGCGCCAGAACCTGGATGAAAAATACCGCACCTATAATGCCGCCCTCAGCGAGCTGGTGCAGTTCCTTGAAAACGGCAATATCAACGGTTTTATGGCGCAACCGACTCAGGGGATGCAAAACGCCCTCGGCGATGCGATGACCAAATACGCAGGATTGAGTGAAAACTTGTATCGCAACGCCTGGGATCAGAGCGTCAGTGACTATACTTTTGCCAAATGGCAGATGGCGATCCTCGCGCTGGCGCTGGTGATCGTGCTGGCGGCAGTCTGGTATGGCATTCGTCGAATTCTCCTGTCGCCATTATCGTCTGTTATCCGTCATATTCGTGAGATTGCCGGCGGCAACCTGACGCATACGCTGACCATTGCCGGGCGTAGTGAGATGACCGAACTGGCGCAAAGCGTTGATCATATGCAAAACGCGCTGATCGAAACGGTCACCAATGTTCGCCAGGGGTCCGATGCGATTTATGCCGGCACCAGCGAAATTGCCGCCGGTAACAACGATCTTTCTTCCCGTACTGAAGAGCAGGCATCCGCCCTGGAACAAACCGCCGCCAGTATGGAAGAGTTAACCGCCACGGTGAAACAGAACGCTGACAACGCTCGTCAGGCCTCTCAACTGGCACAAAGCGCCTCCGAAACGGCTGAGCGCGGCGGCAAAGTGGTGGATAGCGTAGTGAAAACAATGCACGACATCGCAGCCAGTTCGCAGAAAATCGCCGATATTATTAGCGTCATCGACGGTATCGCATTCCAGACCAACATCCTTGCCTTAAACGCAGCGGTAGAAGCCGCGCGTGCAGGCGAGCAGGGGCGCGGTTTTGCGGTGGTTGCGGGAGAAGTGCGCAATCTTGCCAGCCGTAGTGCCCAGGCAGCCAAAGAAATTAAAGCTTTGATTGAAGATTCTGTCTCCCGTGTCGATACCGGATCTGTACTGGTTGGTAGCGCCGGGGAAACCATGTCGGACATTGTTAATGCGGTTACGCGGGTGAACGACATCATGGGTGAAATTGCATCGGCGTCTGATGAGCAGAGTCGTGGCATCGACCAGGTTGCGCTGGCGGTATCCGAAATGGATCGCGTCACGCAGCAGAACGCGTCGCTGGTGCAGCAATCGGCAGCCGCGGCGGCTGCTCTTGAAGAACAAGCCAGTTTACTGACGATGGCGGTATCGGCCTTCCGCCTCTCTGCAGTATCCGGCGCTCCGGCGCGACGCGCTTCTACACCGGCGGCACAGACCCCGGCGAGAAACCGCCCGCAAACAGCCGGGCAAGAAGAAAATTGGGAAACGTTTTAACCCTTTTTTTGCGGATAGTTTGCCGCTTGAAGACTTAACATCACAGCGAAGTACGCAAGCCGCTTATCAGGCCTGCGTAACGACAAGGAGCATCAGTTGATCTGTCGTGATAATAACCTGTCGTCATATTTTATGACTGTACTGACGGCGGTGTTAAAGATTAAAGAGTGGGTCGAAAGACCTCAAGCGGCACCGCCCAACGCTGTGCCTGTTGAATACTGAACCTAGTTGAGAAGGCGCTATGACATCATCTATGCCCAGCGGGCAGACGTCATCAATATTACAGCAGATGACACAACGCCTGGCGCTGTCCGACGCGCACTTTCGTCGGATATGTCAATTGATTTACCAGCGTGCGGGGATTGTCCTCGCAGATCACAAACGCGACATGGTTTACAACCGACTTGTCCGCCGTTTGCGTTCGCTAGGATTAGATGATTTTGGTCGTTATCTGAGCATGCTGGAAGCGAACCAGAACAGCGCTGAGTGGCAGGCGTTTATTAATTCGCTCACCACCAACCTCACCGCGTTCTTCCGGGAAGGGCATCACTTTCCTGTGCTGGCTGAACATGCGCGTAAGCGTACGGGTGAATACCGGGTCTGGAGCGCGGCGGCATCAACGGGAGAAGAGCCGTACTCTCTTGCCATCACGCTTGCCGATGCTCTGGGCATGGCACCCGGGCGCTGGAAAGTGTTTGCCAGCGATATCGATACCGAAGTGCTGCAAAAAGCGCGCGCCGGTGTGTATCGCCAGGATGAACTGAAGACGCTCTCGCCCCAGCAGATGCAACGCTACTTTATGCGTGGCACTGGCCCTCATGCCGGGTTGGTGCGCGTCCGGCAGGAACTGGCGAATTACGTTGATTTCACCACGGTGAACTTGCTGGACAAGCAATACAACGTACCGGGGCCGTTTGACGCAATTTTTTGCCGTAACGTTATGATTTATTTTGATAAAACGACGCAACAGGACATTCTGCATCGTTTCGCTCCGCTGCTTAAGCCGGACGGATTACTGTTTGCCGGGCATTCGGAGAACTTCAGCAACCTCGTGCGTGAGTTTACCCTGCGTGGGCAAACCGTTTATGCGCTGAGTAAGGATAAAGCATGAGTAAAATCAGGGTATTGTCCGTCGATGATTCCGCATTGATGCGCCAGATCATGACAGAAATAATCAATAGCCACAGTGATATGGAAATGGTTGCGACGGCGCCAGACCCGTTAGTCGCCCGGGATTTAATCAAAAAATTTAACCCGGATGTCTTAACGCTGGATGTGGAAATGCCGCGTATGGACGGACTGGATTTCCTTGAAAAATTAATGCGCCTGCGCCCGATGCCCGTTGTGATGGTCTCTTCCCTGACGGGAAAAGGATCGGAAGTGACACTGCGTGCGCTGGAACTGGGGGCGATTGACTTCGTCACCAAACCCCAGATCGGTATTCGTGAAGGGATGCTGGCCTATAGCGAGATGATCGCCGAGAAGGTACGTACGGCTTCACGTGCGCGTCTGTCGGCGCATAAACCGATGGCAGTACCGGCCACATTAAAAGCCGGGCCGCTACTCAGCTCGGAAAAATTGCTGGCAATTGGCGCGTCAACCGGAGGAACAGAGGCAATTAGGCATGTACTCCAGCCATTGCCTCTCTCAAGTCCTGGTATTCTTATCACTCAGCACATGCCGCCGGGTTTTACCCGCTCATTTGCTGAGCGTTTGAATAAGCTGTGTCAGATAAGCGTAAAAGAAGCCGAAGATGGCGAGCGCGTCTTGCCAGGACATGCCTACATTGCGCCCGGCGATCGGCATATGGAACTGGCGCGCAGCGGGGCAAACTATCAAATTAAGATCCATGACGGACCGCCGGTGAATCGGCACCGTCCGGCTGTGGATGTGCTGTTTCATTCGGTGGCGAAATATGCGGGGCGCAACGCCGTGGGGGTTATTCTCACGGGGATGGGCAACGACGGCGCAGCCGGAATGTTAGCGATGCACCAGGCAGGCGCCTGGACCATCGCACAAAACGAAGCAAGTTGTGTGGTGTTCGGCATGCCGCGCGAAGCTATCAATATGGGTGGCGTCAGCGAAGTGGTCGATCTTAGCCAGGTAAGCCAGCAGATGCTGGCGAAAATCAGTGCCGGACAGGCAATACGTATTTGAACTAGGAGTAAAATTTTATGGCGGATAAAGAGCTCAGATTTCTGGTTGTGGATGATTTCTCCACGATGCGTCGAATCGTACGCAACCTGTTAAAAGAGCTGGGGTTCAACAACGTCGAAGAAGCCGAAGACGGCGTTGACGCGCTGAATAAACTCCAGGCCGGCGGCTTTGGATTTGTCATCTCTGACTGGAACATGCCGAACATGGACGGTCTGGAGTTGCTGAAAACCATCCGTGCGGACAGCAACATGGCCTCCATGCCGGTATTGATGGTAACGGCCGAAGCGAAAAAAGAGAACATTATCGCTGCAGCGCAGGCGGGTGCCAGCGGCTACGTAGTGAAACCGTTTACGGCAGCAACCCTGGAAGAGAAGCTCGGCAAGATCTTCGAGAAACTTGGCATGTGAGGACTGGATAAATGATTCAACCTTCGATTAAACCAGTGGAAGAACATTCACCCAGCGATATTATTGCCCGGATCGGCAGTCTGACTCGCATGCTGCGCGACAGCTTGCGCGAATTGGGTCTGGACCAGGCGATTGCTGAAGCAGCGGAAGCGATTCCCGATGCCCGTGATCGTTTGGACTATGTAGTACAAATGACCGCGCAAGCGGCAGAGCGTGCGCTGAACAGCGTGGAAGCCTCTCAGCCACATCAGGATGAGATGGAACGTGGTGCGAAAGACCTGAGCAAGCGTTGGGACGAGTGGTTTGAAAACCCCATCGAGCTGGCGGACGCCCGTGAACTGGTGACCGATACCCGTAAATATCTGGGTGACGTCCCGGGGCATACCAGCTTCACCAACGCACAGTTGATGGACATCATGATGGCGCAGGATTTCCAGGACCTTACCGGTCAGGTTATCAAACGCATGATGGATGTGGTTCAGGAGATCGAACGTCAGTTGCTGATGGTTCTGCTGGAAAACATTCCGGATCAGAGCGCGCGTCCGAAACGCGAAAACGACAGCCTGCTCAACGGACCTCAGCTCGACGCCACCAAAGCGGGCGTTGTGGCAAGCCAGGACCAGGTGGACGATTTGCTGGACAGCCTGGGCTTCTAATCTTTTTAGAATCAGTATTTTACCAAAAATCGGGTAGGGGAGAGACTACCCGATTTTTGGCTTTCCCGCCGTTTTAACTCCACATTTATCGCTGCAACAGCGCAACGATTGCTCTGCTCAAATGGCGAAAACCCCCCGTTTTTATGCCTTACTCTGCCCATTAGACCGTATTGACTCTGGCATTATGTCATCAAACCTGTAACCCGTGGATGTACGCCGTGGCCTCTGAAGACAGCGACGACAAAACAGAAGCCCCCACAGCGCACCGACTAGAAAAGGCGCGCGAAGAAGGGCAGATCCCCCGATCCAAAGAGCTGACATCCGTGCTTATCATGTTGGCGGGCATTTGCATCCTGTGGTTTGGCGGGGAATCATTCGGTCGCCGGTTGTCAATCATGCTCTCCACCGGGTTACGTTTTGATCACCATATCGTCAACGACCAGAACCTGATCCTCGGGCAAATTATCATCATGCTGAAAAACGCATTGATAGCCATGTTGCCGCTGTTGACCGGCGTCGTGATCATTGCATTAGTTGCGCCGGTGATGCTCGGGGGGCTGGTATTCAGCACCAAATCACTGGCGTTTCAGTTCTCCAAACTGAACCCGTTAAGCGGGATTAAGCGTTTGTTCTCTGCGCAGGTCGGGGCCGAGCTTGTTAAAGCGCTGATGAAGGCGCTGTTTATGGGCGGCGTGGCGGGCGTGTTTCTCTGGCACCACTGGCCAGACATGATGCGTCTGATGAGCGAGTCGCCGTTTAAAGCGATGGCCAGCGCCCTTAATCTGACCGGACTGTGCGCATTACTGGTGGCGTTGAGCATTATCCCGATGGTGGGATTTGACGTGTTCTGGCAGATCTACAGCCACCTGAAAAAACTGCGCATGTCCCGTCAGGATATCCGCGATGAATTTAAACAGAGCGAAGGCGACCCGCATGTGAAGGGCCGTATTCGCCAGATGCAGCGCGCGGCGGCGCGCCGCCGGATGATGGCCGATGTGCCAAAAGCTGATGTGATTGTCACCAACCCGACGCATTACGCCGTGGCGTTGCAGTATGACGAGAACAAAATGAGCGCGCCCAAAGTGGTGGCGAAAGGGCAGGGGCTGGTGGCACTGCGTATTCGCGAACTGGGCACTGAAAATCGCGTACCGATTCTGGAAGCACCGCCATTGGCGCGTGCACTCTATCGCCATGCTGAGATCGGTCAGCAAATCCCCGGTCAGCTCTATGCGGCGGTTGCCGAAGTGCTGGCGTGGGTATGGCAGTTGAAACGCTGGCGTTTGTCAGGCGGACAACGACCCGTTAAACCTGAGAATCTTCCGGTGCCAGAGGCGCTGGACTTTTTGAACGAGAAGGACACTGATGGCTAATCTGGTAGCAATGCTGCGTCTGCCCAGCAATCTGAAATCGACCCAATGGCAGATCCTTGCCGGGCCGGTGCTCATCATGCTTATTCTGTCGATGATGGTGCTGCCGCTGCCAGCGTTTGTCCTCGACCTGCTGTTTACCTTTAACATCGCGCTGTCGATCATGGTGCTGTTGGTGGCCATGTTCACCCAGCGTACCCTGGAATTCGCTGCGTTCCCGACCATCCTGCTGTTCACGACCTTGCTACGCCTGGCACTGAACGTTGCCTCGACCCGTATCATCCTGATGGAAGGGCATACCGGTTCCGCTGCGGCTGGGCGGGTGGTAGAAGCATTCGGCCACTTCCTCGTTGGCGGTAACTTCGCCATCGGTATTGTGGTGTTCGTGATCCTCGTCATCATCAACTTTATGGTTATCACCAAGGGTGCCGGACGTATCGCTGAAGTTGGCGCGCGTTTCGTGCTCGACGGGATGCCGGGTAAACAGATGGCGATCGATGCGGACCTCAACGCCGGGATCATTGGCGAAGACGAAGCAAAACGCCGCCGTTCAGAAGTGACGCAAGAAGCGGACTTCTACGGTTCAATGGACGGTGCGAGTAAATTTGTTCGCGGGGATGCCGTCGCCGGTATCCTGATTATGGTGATCAACATCATCGGCGGTCTGCTGGTAGGGGTTTTGCAGCATGGCCTGTCAATGGGCGACGCGGCTGAAAGCTATACGCTTCTGACCATCGGTGATGGCCTGGTTGCGCAGATCCCGGCGCTGGTTATCTCCACCGCGGCGGGCGTTATCGTTACGCGTGTCAGCACCGACGAAGACGTCGGCCAGCAAATGGTGGGGCAACTCTTCTCCAACCCGCGCGTGATGATGCTGAGTGCAGGCGTTCTGGGGCTGTTGGGTCTGGTGCCTGGCATGCCGAACCTTGTGTTTCTGCTGTTTACCGGTGCGTTGCTTGGCCTTGCCTGGTGGTTACGTGGTAAAGAACAGAAAGCGCCAGTGGAAGCCGCGCCGGTCAAATTACCGGAAAACACGCAGGCGGTGGAAGCCACCTGGAGCGATGTGCAGCTCGAAGACTCGCTGGGCATGGAGGTCGGCTATCGTCTGATCCCGATGGTGGACTTCCAGCAGGATGGCGAACTGCTGGGGCGTATTCGCAGTATTCGTAAGAAATTCGCGCAGGATATGGGCTTCCTGCCGCCAGTGGTGCATATCCGTGACAACATGGATTTACCACCGGCCCGTTATCGCATCCTGATGAAAGGTGTTGAAATTGGTAGCGGTGAGGCGTATCCGGGCCGCTGGCTGGCGATAAACCCAGGCACCGCAGCCGGCACGTTACCTGGTGAACAGACCGTTGACCCGGCCTTTGGTCTGACGGCTATCTGGATCGAGAGCGCGCTGAAAGAGCAGGCGCAGATCCAGGGCTTTACGGTGGTGGAAGCCAGTACCGTGGTGGCGACGCACCTCAACCATTTAATTGGTCAGTTTGCATCGGAACTGTTTGGCCGCCAGGAAGCACAGCAGTTGCTTGACCGGGTAAGCCAGGAAATGCCGAAGCTGACTGAAGATCTGGTGCCAGGCGTGGTCACGCTGACCACCCTGCATAAAGTGCTGCAAAATCTGCTGGCCGAGAAAGTGGCGATTCGCGATATGCGCACGATTCTGGAAACGCTGGCGGAACACGCGCCGATGCAGAACGATCCGCACGAACTTACTTCCGTCGTGCGCGTGGCGCTGGGGCGTGCTATTACCCAACAGTGGTTCCCTGGCAATGACGAAGTTCAGGTGATTGGCCTTGATACCCCGCTGGAGCGTTTGCTGCTGCAGGCCCTTCAGGGCGGTGGCGGTCTGGAGCCGGGGCTGGCCGATCGTCTGCTCGAACAGACTCAGGAAGCGCTGGTACGCCAGGAAATGCTGGGCGCGCCGCCGGTGCTGTTGGTCAACCATGCGTTGCGTCCGTTGCTGGCCCGCTTCTTACGTCGCAGTCTGCCGCAACTGGTGGTGTTGTCGAATATGGAAATGTCGGATAACCGCAATATCCGTATGACGGCCACTATCGGAGGGAAGTAATGCGTTATTTTGCCTGGTTACTTGCGTTACCGCTGTTTGCTCACGCCGCCGGAGAGGGCGCGTGGCAGGCCAGCAGTATTGGCATTACGCTGAATAATCGTGGTGTGTCCGCCTCGTCAGCGCCGCTGGCTTCATCTCAGCCGGTGAACGGCTTAATGACGCTGGTTGCCTGGCGTTATGAACTGAACGGGCCGACCCCGGCGGGCTTATTAGTTCGCCTCTGTTCGCAAACGCGCTGTGTTGAGCTTGATGGTCAGAATGGCACAACCACCGGCTTTACCGGTGTCCCGGCCATTGAACCATTGCGTTTTGTCTGGGAAGTCCCTGGTGGTGGGCGCCTGATACCGGCGTTGAAAGTGCAGAGTAATCAGGTGATCGTCAATTACCGCCAGCCCGCTAACAACGGGTAGCCGTTTCGTTGTTAACCCTCTCAATCAGTTAGTCTTCTTCGTCGTGTAAATCCTGCCGTTTGGCAGGATTTTGCTGTCGGCATCTCATTTTTGACCCCGTCTTTTGAAGCAAAAGAAACGCTGTTTTATAAATCAGTGAAGCGCGTGATGGCTCTCTTTGCATTTTTGCCAGTGCCGCCCTTTTACTGGCAGAAACAGAAAGGTTTCCCATGGCGCATCCTCTTACTTTAGCCGTGTAAGAATTTCCTTTGGCGCAGCCGTAATGCCAGGGGTCCCCAATAATGAATAGGGTTGACGGCAATGAAAACACGAAAAATTGGATTGGCTAATTACCTCGCCTACGGCTCAGGCGATTTTCTGGGGGCGGGCACGACCGCGTTGACCGCAGCATGGTTACTTTATTTCTACACAACCTTCTGTGGCCTGACGCCTATCGAAGCGACATTTATCTTTGCAGCCGCGAGGGTGCTGGATGCTGTCGTCAGTCCGCTGATGGGCTTTTTAACCGATAACTTTGGCACAACCTGGCTGGGTAAACGCTTCGGTCGTCGTAAGTTCTTTATCCTGCTCGGTATTCCCTGCGTCTTCAGCTACTCGATTATGTGGGTAGGGGAGATGAGTTTCTGGTATTACCTGCTGACCTATCTGCTGTTCGATGTGGTCTACACCATGATTCTGGTACCGTACGAAACGCTGGTACCGGAAATGACCGATGACTTTAAACAGAAAACCAAATTCTCCGGGGCGCGCATTTCTATGGCGCAAATGTCAGCCATTCTGGCCTCTTTCCTGCCCGGTATTCTGCTGACGCACTTCGGTAAAGAAAACCCGATCTCCTTCTTCTACGCAAGCCTGGTGTTCTCGGTACTGTGTGCAATGATGCTGACGTTTGTCTGGTGTTTCACCTGGGAACGCCCGCGTGAAGAGTGGACAGAAGCGGCTCTGCGCGCAGAGGCAGAGAAAAAGAGCCTCACTCTTGGGCAGAGTCTGCGCCGCTTGTTTGTTGAGCTTAGCTCGACGCTGCGTATCAAAATTTTCCGCCAGCACCTTGGTATGTACCTCGGCGGTTACATCGCACAAGACGTATTTAACGCGGTATTCACCTATTACGTGGTGTTTGTTCTGATGCAGGAAGCCTCCCTCGCATCTAACCTGCTCGGCACGATGGCGATTTTCCAGTTTATCGCCGTTATCGCCATGATCCCGTTGTGCATCCGCTTCGGACCTGCGCCGTCATACCGTATGGTCGTGGTGTTGTTTGGTTTGAGTGCTGCTTCTTACGGCGTCCTTTATTGGGCGGGATTAAGCGACATTTATGCGTTGCTGCTGCTGGTTTCCGCCATTGCGGGCCTGGGCCGTGGCGGTATCAACTATGTTCCGTGGAATACCTACACCTACATTGCCGATATTGACGAAGTGGTGACCGGTCAGCGTCGCGAAGGTATCTTCGCTGGCATCATGACCCTGACACGCAAAGCCTCGCAGGCAGGTGCGGTGATGCTGGTGGGGATTGTGATGCAGGCGTCGGGCTTTGTTTCCGGGCAAAAAACGCAGGTGCCGGAAGTGAGTCATACCATCCTGATGATCATGTGCTTCGGCACCATTGCGGTGCTGTGCTGCGGCTTCCTTGTCTCGCTGCGTTTTAAACTGAACCTGAAAACGCACAGCGTGTTGCGCGAAGAGACGGCCAAAATGCGCCAAAGCGGTCGCGCCATGCCGGAAAACATCACACCACAAGCGCGTGAAACCGTGGAGATGCTGGCGGGGATGCCATACGAATCGCTGTGGGGCAATAACAACATCGGCTACCTGAATCGTAATAAACCTGCCGCGCCTTCCCTGAAGAAAGGTGCGTCACTGAAATCGACTTATAACTGAGGTGAGAAATATGAAGGTTTGGCCTGTCAAACACAGTCCGTTATTGCGTCAGCCAGAGCGTTTTATCGCCCGTGATGAACTGAAGGCGTTGATCCGCAAGATCACGCATAACCTGGTGAATATTCACGATAACACCGGCGAGTTTTTATTGCGGCTCGACGATGGGCGTGTGATTGATACCAAAGGCTGGGCCGGCTGGGAGTGGACACACGGTGTCGGTTTGTACGGCATGTATCAGTATTATCGCCAGACAGGGGATGAAACCGTCCGCGAGGTGATTGATAACTGGTTCGCCGACCGCTTTGCCGAAGGCGCCACCACGAAGAACGTCAACACCATGGCGCCCTTTCTGACGCTGGCGTATCGCTATGAAGAAACCGGCAACCCGAGCTATCTGCCGTGGCTGGAAAGCTGGGCTGAGTGGGCAATGTACGAGATGCCGCGCACTGAGCATGGCGGTATGCAGCACATCACGCTGGCGGAGGAAAACCACCAGCAGATGTGGGACGACACCCTGATGATGACCGTTCTGCCGCTGGCAAAAATCGGTAAGTTGCTTAACCGGCCGGAGTATGTCGAAGAGGCGGTGTATCAGTTCCTGCTCCATGTGCAGAACCTGATGGACAGAGAAACTGGCTTGTGGTTCCACGGCTGGAATTACGACGGGCAGCACAACTTCGCACGTGCCCGTTGGGCGCGCGGCAATAGCTGGTTGACCATCGTGATCCCGGACTTCCTCGAACTGGTGGATCTGCCGGAAAATAACGCGGTGCGCCGCTATCTGGTGCAAGTGCTGAATGCGCAGATCGCCGCGCTGGCCAATTGTCAGCATGAGAGCGGGTTGTGGCATACGCTGCTGGATGATGCCGACTCTTATCTCGAGGCTTCCGCCACCGCCGGGTTTGCGTACGGCATCCTGAAAGCGCTGCGTAAGCGCTATATCCGCGCCGATTACGCAGAAGTGGCGGAGAAAGCGGTGAAGGCGATTGTCGGCCACATTTCACCGGAAGGGGAGTTGTTGCAGGTGTCGTTTGGTACCGGGATGGGCAGTAATCTGGCGTTTTATCGTGAGATCCCACTGACCTCCATGCCGTATGGCCAGGCGATGGCGATGCTCTGTCTGACGGAGTATTTACGCAAATATTTCTGACAATACGGTAAAAGAAAAACCCCGGAATTCCGGGGTTTTTTATGCCTGACGATAAGGGCAAGTGCGATTGGGCAGGACGGGTAACACGCGTGTCAGCCACCCGGCATTAACGCTTACATACGCTCGACGGTCTCGATCCCCAGCGTATCCAGACCCAGCTTCAGCGTTTTCGCGGTCAGCAGCGCCAGTTTCAGGCGGCTAAGACGGATTTCGTCACTCTCCGCGCTGAGGATCGGGCAATGCTCATAGAAACCAGAGAACAGACCGGCCAGATCGTACAGATAAGCGCACATCACATGCGGCGTGCCTTCGCGGGCAACCACGCTCAGGGTTTCTTCAAACTGCAACAGACGTGCGGCCAGCTGTGATTCGCGCTCTTCGTTAATGACCACCGGAGCATTTTCCAGCACGCTCTCTTCAATGCCCGCTTTGCGGAACACCGACAGCACGCGGGTATATGCATATTGCATATACGGCGCGGTGTTGCCTTCGAAAGCCAGCATATTATCCCAGTCGAACACGTAGTCAGTGGTGCGGTTTTTCGACAGATCCGCATATTTCACGGCGCCAATACCGACAGCGTTTGCCAGTTTTTCCAACTCATCGGCAGGCATATCCGGATTTTTCTCCGCCACCAGGCGACGAGCGCGTTCCAGCGCTTCATCCAGCAGATCGGCGAGTTTAACCGTGCCACCCGCGCGGGTTTTGAACGGTTTGCCATCTTTGCCCAGCATCATGCCGAACATATGGTGCTCCAGCGGCACGGAATCCGGCACATAGCCCGCTTTGCGCACAATCGTCCATGCCTGCATCAGGTGTTGGTGCTGACGGGAGTCGATGTAGTAGAGCACGCGATCGGCATGCAGCGTTTCATAGCGGTATTTGGCGCAGGCGATATCCGTGGTGGTGTAGAGGTAGCCGCCATCCTTTTTCTGGATGATGACGCCCATCGGCTCACCTTCTTTATTCTGGTATTCGTCGAGGAATACCACCGTCGCGCCTTCACTCTCGACCGCCAGACCTTTCGCCCGCAGATCGGCAACAATACCCGGCAGCATCGGGTTATACAGGCTTTCGCCCATCACATCTTTACGGGTCAGGGTGACGTTTAAGCGTTCGTAGGTTTTCTGGTTCTGACTCATGGTGATGTCAACCAGCTTGCGCCACATTTCACGGCAGTACTCGTCGCCGCCTTGCAGTTTCACCACATAACCGCGTGCGCGTTCGGCAAAGGCGGCGTCTTCGTCATAATGCTTTTTGGCTTCACGGTAGAAACCTTCCAGGTCGGCCAGAGCCATTTCGCCCGCGTTTTCCTGCTGTTGCAGTTCCAGATAAGCGATCAGCATACCGAACTGGGTGCCCCAGTCGCCGACGTGGTTCGCGCGAATCACGTTATGACCGAGGAATTCGAGTGTCCGTACGGAGGCATCACCAATGATGGTGGAACGCAGGTGACCAACGTGCATCTCTTTTGCCACGTTCGGCGCAGAGTAATCGATAACGATGGTTTGCGGCTGTGGACGGGTGACGCCCAGACGATCCGACGCCAGCGCCAGGGTGACCTGCTGCGCAAGAAATTCCGGCGCAAGAAAAATATTGATAAAGCCCGGACCGGCGATTTCAACCTTACTGGCAATCCCGTCAAGAGAGAGGTGCGTCAGAACCTGCTCGGCCAGTTGTCGCGGCGCCATGCCCAGTTTTTTTGCAACTGCCATCACGCCATTAGCCTGATAGTCGCCAAACTGAACTTTTGCGGACTGACGTACCTGCGCTTCGCAATCTGCGGGAGCGCCTGCAGCAATCATGGCCTGACTGACTTTTTCTGAGAGAAGAGCCTGAATATTCACCGGGATACCTTACATTTAGGACGCCGCGTAACAGGGGCGGCGTCCGGGTGTTTAATAAAGGCGGGAGTATACTGCAAATGCCCGGTGGCGTCAGCACTGCATAACACGGTAGATTATGCGCTTTGTTATGACTTACGAGCACTGTTATGAGTAATTGGCAAACTATCGAAGAGTTGCAGGATATCGTGGAAGATTTGCCGCGTTTCACTAACGACTTGCAGAAATTCACTACCCGTCTTGGACTGAATATCGCACCATTAAACGCCGACCATATTTCACTGCGTTGCCACCAAAATACCACTGCAGAGCGCTGGCGGCGCGGTTTTGAACAGTGCGGCGAACTGCTCTCAGAGAACATGATCAATGGTCGACCGATTTGCCTGTTTAAACTGCATGAACCACTGTGCGTTGCGCACTGGCAATTCACCGTCGTTGAGCTGCCGTGGCCAGGTGAAAAACGCTATCCCCATGAAGGCTGGGAACATATCGAGATCGTGCTGCCGGGTGCGCCGGAGACATTGAATGCGCGCGCGCTGGCGCTTCTGGCGGACGAAGGCCTGAGCCAGCCGGGGGTGGCAGTAAAAACCAGCTCACCTAAAGGCGACCGCGAGCGGCTGCCAAACCCGACGCTGGCGGTGACAGATGGCAGAGTGACGGTGAAGTTTCACCCCTGGACGATTGAAGAAATCGTCGCCAGCGAGGATTGAAACACCAGCCTGTGAAGGCGCGCAGAACCCGGCTGAACGAAGCATGCCATGATAAAGAAAAGGGAGGAGAGATGAGCATACTGGAAATTTGTTGTTATGGCGTTGAAGACGCGGTAATCGCCCAGCAGTCCGGCGCAGATCGCATTGAATTTTGTGCCGCGCCTAAAGAAGGGGGGTTAACCCCGTCATATGGCGCGCTGAAAAGCATTCGCCAGGCGGTGACGATTCCGGTGCATCCGATAGTGCGGCCGCGCGGCGGTGATTTTTGCTATCGCAAAGATGAGTTTGCCGCCATGCTCGACGATATTCACTTTCTCCATCAACTCGGTTTTCCTGGCCTGGTCACTGGCGTTCTTAATGAGGACGGTGATGTTGATATGGCGCGAATGCGTGAGGTGATGAGCGCGGCGCAAGGGATGGCGGTCACTTTTCATCGGGCTTTTGATATGTGTGCCGATCCTGCGCAAGCAATTGATTCATTGGCAGAATTAGGCGTTTCGCGCATTCTGACCTCCGGGCAACAGGCATCGGCGGAAAAAGGACTTTCATTAATCACGGAACTTAATGCCCGGTCCGGTGCTCCAATCATTATGGCAGGCGCAGGGGTGCGCCCGGATAACCTCTCACTGTTTCTCACCGCGGGTGTGAAAGAGGTGCATAGCTCGGCAGGTTGCTGGACAGCGTCGCCGATGCGTTATCGCAACAAGGGATTGTCGATGTCTTCCGATGCCAGTGCGGATGAATATGCCCGCTATGGCGTTGACGGAAATGCCGTGGCGTTGATGAAGCAAATGATGGTTGATTATCGCCACTGAAACCCGTTTTTACCGCGCATCATGTCGCCCAATGTGATGCTTGCTCGTACCAGGCCCCTGCCATTAACAGGGGCCTTTTTTTGTCTTACGGCTTACGGGCGATCAGTACAGCGCGCAGCGGAGCAGGATAACCTTCAATGGTTTTTGTGTTGTCCGCCGGGTCGAGGAAATCCGCCAACGATTCGCTGGTCATCCATGACGTGCGCCGTTGCTCATCGGTGCTGGTGACACTCATATCGGCGATACGCACGTCGACAAAACCGCATTTCTCCAGCCAGTTTTTCAGCGCCAGCGCGGAAGGAATAAAGTAGACGTTGCGCATCTGCGCATAGCGATCGCCTGGCACCAGAACGGCATGCTCATCACCTTCGATCACCAGCGTTTCCAGTACCAGTTCACCCTCTTTCACCAGTTGATCTTTTAACTGCCACAGGTGTTCCAGCGGTGAGCGGCGATGATAGAGCACGCCCATCGAAAAGACGGTGTCAAAGGCGTTGAGCGCCGGCAGTTGTTCGATTCCCAGCGGTAACAAATGGGCACGGCGATCGTCGCCCAACAATTTACGTACCGCTTCAAATTGACATAAGAACAGTTGCGTTGGGTCTATCCCCACCGCCAACGATGCGCCCGCGCCAATCATGCGCCACAGGTGATAGCCGCTACCGCATCCAACATCGAGGATAGTGCGCCCGGTTAAATCGGAGAGATGCGGCAGAACGCGTTCCCATTTCCAATCGGAACGCCACTCGGTATCGATATCAATACCGTAGAGTGAAAACGGCCCTTTGCGCCATGGCATCAGATTGCGCAGCAGGGTTTCCATCCCTTTCAGTTGCCCCGCGCTCAGTGGTTCAGCGCTGGTCGCACTCACGCCATGAACCAAATCCCGTTCCGCCGGTGTGATAAGAGGCAAAAACTCAACGGCGTTATTCCACTGTTTAAACTGCCCGTGCAGTGCTTCACGCTGCCAGGCGGAGAGTTGGGGGGGCAGGGTATCCAGCCAGTGCGCTAAGGGACCCACGGCAATTTGCTGATAAAAACGACCAAACTCAATCATGCCGCATCCGCCTTCAGGGCCACCAGAGAGCCAAAGTTAAAGCACTGGAACCACAGCTCGCTGTGTTCAAAACCGGCGGCACGCAGGCGCGCTTTATGCGTTTCAACGGAGTCCGTTAACATGACGTTTTCCAGCATGCTGCGCTTCTGGCTGATTTCCAGCTCGCTGTAACCGTTTGCACGTTTGAAGTCATGGTGCATGTTGAACAGCAGTTCGCCGACGACGTCGTCTTCAAAACTGAATTTCTCCGATAGCACCAGTGCGCCACCGGGGTTCAGCCCCTGGTGGATCTTCTTCAACAGCACCAGACGATCGTCGGGTTCGAGAAATTGCAGGGTAAAATTGAGCACGACCATCGAGGCGTTTTCGATTGGAATATCGCGGATATCGCCTTCAATAACGCTGACCGGTGTCGGGGCTTTATAGGCATCAATATGGCGACGGCAACGTTCGACCATCGCCGGGGAGTTGTCCACCGCGATAATTTTGCACGCCGGCTGTGCAATGTTACGGCGCACGGAGAGCGTAGCGGCACCCAGTGAACAACCCAAATCGTAGACCTGCGTAGCGGGCTGCACGAAGCGCTCCGCCAGCATGCCGATCATCGAGATAATATTGGAGTAACCCGGTATGGAACGCTGGATCATATCCGGGAAGACTTCAGCTACCCGTTCATCAAAAGTCCAGTCGCCCAGGCTGGCGATAGGCGCGGAAAAAAGCGTGTCGCGGTGAGACATAGTGTAAATATCCGGGAAAACAAAGGGGCGTATTGTGCGCTAATGCAGGGAGAAAACCAACTCCCAGGGCATATACCACAGGTTTACCAGCACCATCAGCACCAGTGAACACCAGGTGGCGCTCATGCCGGAACGACGCCAGCGGAACAGCCGATGATAGTAGCCATAATAATGCATCAGGCGACCCGCGATCAGCAGCAGCCCGCAAACATGCACTATCCAGGTTTGCGCGCCGTCCATCTCCATAAAGAGCAGCAGGATGAGCGCGATGGGGATGTACTCCACCGCGTTGCCATGGATTCGAATCGCGCTTTGTAGCTCGCTAAATCCGCCATCCCCATAGCTCACGCGATACTGCATACGCAGGCGGACAACATCAAATGAAAACTTCAGCAGTAACAACGCACCCAACACGGCATAAAGCGCGCTAACCATACAAACTCCCTTTAAGGCTCTGGTGACCGCTTTACAATGATAGGTGGTTCATTCAGAAAAGAGAAGATTGCCGGGGAATGGCGGGCGCGTCGCCAATGGAGGGCAGTACTGTATATAAATCCTGCCATAGCGTTTCCACCAGTTCTGGTGCCTGGGCAATATCCGGCGTGTGTAAAAAGAGATAGGGCGTGGTGGTTTGTTCCCAGAGCGGCAATTTACTTAGCCATACGGTAAACAATTCACGGTTTTGTTGCATATTATCGCTGCCGATAAAACGCACCAGCGGGTTGTTAGCAGTGACCAACGCATGCACTGGTACTTTGGGTTTTTTACGCTGTGCTTCTTTAACGGCTTCACTGTGCGCAACGGCGCTGTGCACCGGACGGCTGTCCAGGATCACTCGATTGACGCCGCGGGCATGTAGCCCCTGGTTCAGCGCTTTTTCTTCCTCACCTTTGGTAAAAAAAGCCGGATGGCGGACTTCAACCCCATAGGTGAACGCGGCCGGCAGGGTGTCAATAAAAGCCCACAGTGCAGGTAAATCCTGCGGGCCGAACGTGGCAGGCAACTGGATCCAGTACTGACCAATACGGTTTGCCAGCGGCGACAGGCGGGTAAAGAATTCCGTGGTCAGGTCGGCGCAGTTGCGCAGCGCTGCCTGGTGGGAAATGGTCGCAGGAAATTTAAAGCAGAAGCGAAAATCGTCGGTGGTTTGATCGCGCCAGCGGCTCACCACCTCTGCTTTGGGCAGTGCGTAGAGCGTGGTATTGCCTTCGACGCAATTAAAATGCCGGGCATACTCTTCGAGACTGGTGATGCCAAGGCGCACCCATTTCGGGTGCGACCATTGCGGCAGGCCGATGTAAATCATAATGCGTTGACGATCTCATCCGTGCTGCGAACACGGCCAATACGCGGGAAAATGTGGGTGATGCTGCCTTGATGCTGTTCGCTGCTGCCCGCGCTGCAGGCATCTTCTGCGATCACCAGCGAGAAGCCGAGTTCCCAGGCATTACGGGCGGTGGACTCGACGCCAATATTGGTCGAAATACCGCACAGCACAATGGTGTCAATGCCGCGACGGCGTAATTGCAACTCCAGATCGGTGCCGTAGAACGCGCCCCACTGACGTTTCGTCACTTCGATGTCACTCGCTTTTTTACCCAGCGCGAGCGGGTAATCCCACCAGTTAGCGGGCAGGGCGTGACCACCGGCTGGTGCATCTACCGGTTGTTTCAGCGCTTCGGCGAAATCGGCTGACCAGCCCACGCGCACCAGCACGACCGGCGCGCCTTTGGCGCGAAAGGTTTCCGCCAGCACAGCGGCGCGCTGCACCACATCCTGCGCGGTGTGCGGGCCACCGGCGAAAGGCAGAATGCCTTCCTGCAAATCGATCACCACCAGCGCGGTTTTCTCAGCGTTGAGTTCCAGCATAATAACTCCTGAAAAATGAATGACGTCGGTAGCTACCTTACGCGTTCTGGCGTCGTGCGCGGTTTACAAATTTTGTTAAATTTTGTGAGAATGCGCAATAAGCGCGCAGCAAACGCGCGTACAGTCAGTCGCGGGCTTATCGTCAGGCAGAATTTCCAGTATAATAGCCCCCTTTTTTCATCCAGTTGTGACATACGAAAATAGCTGCTACCTAAGCGCCTGCACCGCAGGTGACGGGTCGCACGCAGCTAATTAAGGGATATCTCATGCGTACAGTATATTGCGGGCAGCTCAATCAGTCCCATGTGGGACAGCAAGTAACGCTTTGTGGGTGGGTCAATCGTCGTCGTGACCTCGGTAGCCTTATCTTTATTGATATGCGCGATCGTGAAGGCATCGTGCAGGTGTTTTTCGACCCGGACCATCAGGATGCGTTCCAGCTCGCTTCCGAACTGCGTAATGAGTTCTGCATTCAGATTACCGGCACCGTACGCGCCCGCGATGCGAAAAACGTCAACAAAGATATGGCTACCGGCGAAGTGGAAGTGTTCGCGACTGCGCTGAACATTATCAACCGCGCCGAAGCCTTGCCGCTCGACTCCAACCACGTCAACACCGAAGAAGCGCGTCTGAAATACCGCTATCTCGATTTGCGTCGTCCGGAAATGGCTCAGCGCCTGAAAACGCGTGCGAAAATCACCAGCTTTGTCCGTCGCTTTATGGATGACCATGGCTTCCTCGACATCGAAACCCCGATGCTGACCAAAGCCACGCCGGAAGGCGCGCGCGACTACCTCGTGCCAAGCCGTGTGCATAAAGGCAAATTCTACGCGCTGCCGCAGTCCCCTCAGTTGTTCAAACAGCTGCTGATGATGTCCGGTTTTGACCGCTACTATCAGATCGTAAAATGTTTCCGTGACGAAGACCTGCGTGCTGACCGCCAGCCGGAATTCACCCAGATCGATGTGGAAACCTCCTTTATGACCGCACCGCAGGTGCGTGAAGTGATGGAAGCGCTGGTTCGCCAGTTGTGGCTGGAAATCAAAGGCGTGGATCTGGGTGACTTCCCGATCATGACCTTTGCTGAAGCTGAACGTCGTTACGGTTCCGATAAACCGGATCTGCGTAACCCGATGGAGCTGGTGGACGTTGCTGACCTGCTCAAAGAGGTTGAGTTTAAAGTCTTCTCCGGTCCGGCGAACGACGCAAAAGGTCGCGTTGCCGCGCTGCGTGTGCCAGGCGGCGCACAGATCAGCCGTAAACAGATTGACGACTACGGCAAATTTATCGAAATCTACGGCGCGAAAGGTCTGGCCTATATTAAGGTCAATGAAGCGGCAAAAGGCCTGGAAGGCATCACCAGCCCGGTGGCGAAGTTCCTCAATGCCGATATTGTGAATGCAATCCTGGCACGCACTGGCGCACAAGATGGCGATATGATTTTCTTCGGCGCGGACCACAAAAAAGTGGTTGCCGATGCGCTGGGCGCGCTGCGTCTGAAGGTGGGCAAAGACCTGAACCTGACCGACGAAGCCAAATGGGCGCCGCTGTGGGTGATTGATTTCCCAATGTTTGAAGATGACGGTGAAGGCGGTCTGACGGCAATGCACCACCCGTTCACCTCACCGAAAGACATGTCTGCCGCAGAGCTGAAAGCAGCGCCGGAAGATGCCGTTGCCAACGCCTACGATATGGTCATTAACGGTTATGAAGTGGGCGGCGGTTCCGTGCGTATCCACAACGGCGAAATGCAGCAGACCGTGTTCGGTATTCTGGGCATTAACGATCAGGAACAGCGTGAGAAGTTTGGCTTCCTGCTGGACGCGCTGAAATACGGTACGCCGCCGCACGCAGGCCTGGCGTTTGGCCTGGATCGCCTGACCATGTTGCTGACCGGCACGGACAATATCCGTGACGTTATCGCCTTCCCGAAAACAACGGCGGCTGCGTGTCTGATGACCGAAGCACCGAGCTTCGCCAATCCGGCGGCACTGGCCGAGTTGGGTATTGCGGTACTGAAAAAAGAGTCTGCGGAGAATAAGTAACATGCCATTTAAGCATCCCGTTTCCGTGCTGGTCGTGATTTACGCGCAGGATTCGAAACGGGTGCTGATGCTGCAGCGACGCGACGATCCCGATTTCTGGCAGTCGGTAACCGGCAGCCTGGAAGCAGGGGAAACCGCGTTGCAGGCCGCTGTGCGTGAAGTAAAGGAAGAGGTCGACATCGATATTGCTCTTGAGCAACTGACCTTAGTCGACTGTCAGCGCACGGTGGAGTATGAAATTTTTAGTCATTTACGTCATCGCTACGCACCAGGCATTACGCATAACAGCGAGTCCTGGTTTTGTCTCGCGTTGCCACACGAGCGGCAGATTGTTTTTAGCGAACATCTGGCCTACCGCTGGGTTGATGCGCCGCAAGCGGCTGCATTAACCAAGTCGTGGAGCAACCGGGAGGCGATTGAAGAGTTTGTAATTCATACCGCCTGATCGGGCGGTTTCTTGGAGAGTTTTTTATGGCAGGTCATAGTAAATGGGCCAACACCAAACACCGCAAAGCAGCACAGGATGCCAAGCGCGGTAAGATCTTCACCAAAATCATTCGTGAGCTGGTCACGGCGGCGCGTCTGGGTGGCGGCGATATCGGCTCCAACCCGCGTTTGCGTGCGGCAGTGGATAAAGCTCTGGGCAATAACATGACCCGTGACACCCTGAACCGCGCCATTGCACGCGGTGTCGGCGGTGATGACGACGCGAACATGGAAACCATCATTTATGAAGGTTACGGCCCTGGCGGCACCGCGGTGATGGTGGAGTGCCTGAGTGACAACCGTAACCGTACCGTTGCCGAAGTGCGTCATGCGTTCAGCAAATGCGGTGGTAACCTGGGCACCGACGGTTCTGTGGCTTATCTGTTCAGCAAAAAAGGGGTGATCTCCTTTAATGCCGGCGATGAAGACACCATCATGGAAGCGGCGCTGGAAGCCGGTGCAGAAGATGTGGTGACCTTTGATGACGGCGCAATTGACGTTTACACCGCGTGGGAAGAGATGGGTGCTGTGCGCGACGCGCTGGAAGCGGCCGGTCTGAAAGCCGACAACGCGGAAGTGTCGATGATCCCGTCTACCAAAGCGGACATGGATGCAGAAACAGCGCCGAAACTGCTGCGTCTGATCGACATGCTGGAAGATTGCGACGACGTGCAGGAAGTTTACCATAACGGTGAGATCTCTGATGAGGTCGCAGCGACGCTCTGATGTCGCTTAATCCGCATAAAACCGGAGACGCATGATGGCGATTATTCTCGGTATCGACCCGGGGTCACGCGTCACCGGTTATGGTGTGATCCGCCAGACCGGGCGGCAGTTAACCTATCTTGGTAGCGGCTGTATCCGGACAAAAGTGGACGATTTACCGTCGCGTCTGAAGCTGATTTATGCAGGCGTGACGGAAATCATCACCCAGTTTCAGCCCGATTTTTTTGCCATCGAACAGGTGTTTATGGCGAAAAACGCCGACTCGGCGCTCAAGCTGGGACAGGCGCGCGGCGTGGCGATTGTTGCTGCCGTGAATCAGGCGTTACCGGTATTCGAATATGCCGCCCGTCAGGTGAAACAGACGGTTGTTGGCATCGGTAGCGCGGAAAAGAGCCAGGTGCAGCATATGGTGCGTACCTTGCTGAAACTTCCCGCTAACCCGCAGGCGGATGCCGCAGATGCGCTGGCTATCGCCATTACCCACTGCCATGTTAGCCAGAATGCCTTACAGGTAAGCAGTTCCCGGCTTAATCTGGCGCGCGGAAGATTACGTTGAAAAGCGCCTCATGCTGGCGCTTTTTTTATAACAGCGAACTGATTTTTTGCGCATCATCTTCGCTGGAAGGGTTATAGACCACCATCGTCAGATCGGGTTGCCCCTCAACGGAAAAACTCGAGTACTCAAGCGACAGCCTGCCAACATGACCGTGCAGCAGGATCTTCGTCCCTTCCGCCATCTCCTCGATATCATTACTCTGCCATAGCCGGGCAAACTCCGGTGAAGCGGCGCTCAGTTCCTCGATCAACGGACGGATCTCAGCGGAAGCGCCGGCACGGGTTGCATCGGCGCGAAAAGCCGCCACCAGAAAACGCGTCAGGCCGTGCCAGTCCGTTTGCATGGCACGCACATGAGGATCCAGAAACATGCGCCGCAAGATATTGCGCTGCTGAGGGGGGAGGGAGGGGTAATCCGCCAGTACCACCGTGGCCGCTTTATTCCATGCCACTACATCCCAGGTGGCGTTACGGATCATCGCCGGGCTGAGCGGCATATGATCCAGCACCTTTTGCAGGCGTTCACTCACGGTTCCCGTCGGGTTGTAATGCACGCCAGGCGCTCGCCCCAGCCCGAGGTGAAACACATGCTCGCGCTCACGCTCAGAGAGGTGTAGCGCCTGGCAAATCCGTTCCAGTACTTCTGCGGAAGGCGTACCGCCACGTCCCTGCTCAAGCCATGTGTACCATGTCGCGCTGATACAGGCCAGATGCGCCACTTCCTCCCGACGCAGCCCGGGCGTGCGCCTGCGCGCGGTATGGAAACCCAGCGCGAGAGGATCAAGCTGCGCGCGGCGGGATTTCAGGTACTGACCGAGATCTTTCGGCTGAGTCACGCTTTGCATCCTGTTAGTCCTTATACCACGATAATGTCACTACTTTTCTCCGTTATGGATATTCATCAGGATAACGGCGCGAGTCAACATAAGGAGACATACGCATGCATGTTTTTCTGACAGGCGCTACCGGTTGGGTTGGCGCAACAGTGGCGGCGGAATTACTGGCTGCCGGGCACCAGGTGAGCGGACTGGCGCGGAACCCGGGCAAAGCGCAGGCATTACTGAACGCCGGGGGGAAGGCGGTATACGGAACGCTGGATGACCATCAACTGCTGTTTGATGCCGCAGCAAAGGCGGATGCGGTAATCCACACGGCTTTCAATCATGACTTCTCCCGTTTTGCGGATAACTGCGCGCAGGACCAGCGTGCCATTGAGGTCCTGGGCGAGGCTTTATTGGGGAGCGAACGCCCGTTGCTGGTAACTTCCGGCCTTGCGAGGCTGGTGCAAGGGCGTCTGGCGACGGAAGACGATAAACCGGGCACGGGCCCCGAATACCTGCGCCGTTCGGAACAGGCCGCACAGGCGCTGGCGGAAAAAGGTGTACGCACCGCCAGCATTCGTCTCGCTCCAACGGTTCATGGCATTGGCGATCATGGTTTTGTGCCGAACCTGATTGCACTGGCGAAAAAAACCGGCGTTGCCGCCTGGCCGGGAAATGGGGAAAACCGCTGGGCAGCGGTTCACCGGCTGGATGCAGCAAAGGTGTACCGGCTGGCGCTGGAAACGGGTGTCACCCAGTCGGTTTACCATGCCGTGGCGGAAGAGGGGATCCCGATGCGCGACATCGCTTTCGCCATAGGCACTATGCTCGGGATACCAGCAGAATCACGCGGTGCGGAACATTTTGGCTGGTTCGCCGCTTTTGCCGCCACGGAAATGGCGGCGTCCAGCGAGCGCACCCGCAACGTTCTGGGCTGGCAACCTGAGCAGCGTGATTTACTTACGGACCTTGCAGAGGCCGCGTATTACGCGAATTCCTGAATCGCGCTCGCGCTTTTCCCGTATATTCGGCTGGATATCTATCCAGCCTTTTTTTATGATACAGCATTACAACTTCAGCCCTTAGCGCAGGAGCGTCACGTGATAGGCAGACTCAGAGGCATTATTGTCGAAAAACAACCCCCGTTAGTGGTGCTGGAAGCAGGAGGGGTGGGGTATGAAGTCCATATGCCAATGACCTGTTTTTACGAGTTACCGGATGCCGGTAAAGAGGCCATTGTCTTTACCCATTTCGTGGTGCGTGAAGATGCGCAACTGCTGTTCGGTTTTAACAATAAACAGGAACGGACGCTGTTTCGCGAGCTGATAAAAACCAACGGCGTCGGCCCGAAACTGGCGCTGGCGATCCTCTCTGGCATGTCGGCGCAGCAGTTTGTCAACGCGGTCGAGCGTGAAGATCCCGCCGCGCTTATCAAATTGCCAGGTATTGGCAAGAAAACCGCTGAGCGCCTGATTGTGGAAATGAAAGACCGCTTTAAAGGTCTGCATGGCGATCTGTTCACGCCTGCTGCTGACCTGGTGCTGGCTTCGCCGGCAAGCCCGGTGACTGACGATGCGGAGCAGGAAGCGGTTGCCGCGCTGGTGGCGCTGGGCTATAAACCACAGGAAGCCAGCCGGATGATCAGCAAAATCGCCCGTCCGGACGCTAACAGTGAAACCCTGATCCGTGAAGCGCTGCGCGCGGCGTTGTGAGGTAGAGGATGATTGAAGCAGACCGTCTGGTGGCGCCTGCCAGTAGCAACATAGAAGAGGTTGCGGATCGCGCTATTCGACCGAAAATGCTCGACGAGTATATTGGTCAACCGCAGGTGCGTTCGCAAATGGAGATCTTTATCCAGGCGGCTAAACTGCGCGGCGATGCGCTGGACCATCTGCTGATCTTCGGCCCGCCAGGGTTAGGGAAAACCACGCTGGCCAATATTGTGGCGAACGAAATGGGCGTCAACCTGCGCACAACGTCCGGTCCGGTACTGGAAAAAGCGGGCGATCTGGCGGCGATGCTGACGAATCTTGAACCACACGACGTGTTGTTTATTGATGAAATCCACCGTCTTTCACCCGTTGTGGAAGAGGTGCTCTATCCGGCGATGGAGGATTATCAGCTGGATATTATGATTGGCGAAGGCCCGGCGGCGCGCTCAATCAAAATTGATTTACCACCGTTTACCCTGATTGGCGCGACAACCCGTGCGGGCTCGCTGACCTCTCCGTTGCGCGATCGTTTCGGTATTGTGCAGCGGCTGGAGTTTTACCAGGTGGCGGATTTGCAGCACATTGTGGGTCGCAGCGCGCGGTATATGGGGCTGGAAATGAGCGACGAAGGTGCACTGGAAGTGGCGCGTCGCTCGCGTGGTACGCCACGTATCGCGAACCGCCTTTTGCGTCGGGTGCGTGATTTTGCCGAGGTGAAGCATAACGGCGATATTTCCGCTGACATTGCCGCCCAGGCGCTCGATATGTTGAATGTGGATGCCGAAGGGTTTGATTATATGGATCGCAAACTGCTGCTGGCGGTGATTGATAAGTTCTTCGGCGGGCCGGTTGGTCTGGATAACCTGGCGGCGGCCATTGGTGAAGAGCGGGAAACCATCGAAGATGTGCTGGAGCCGTATCTTATCCAGCAGGGCTTTTTACAACGTACCCCGCGCGGAAGAATGGCAACGGTCAGGGCGTGGAATCACTTCGGTATTACGCCGCCGGAAATGCCGTAAAACTTAATGCCGGGAGCAGAACGCATCGCTCCCGGCACACCATTCAACTGGCGGTTTTCTTCATCATACTGCAGATAAACAGCAGCGCAGCGCACAGCACCACGGACGGGCCCGCCGGGGTATCGTACAGCGCGGAGAAAGCCAGTCCCCCCGTCACCGCAATCATTCCAATCCCAACAGCCACGCCCGCCATTTGTTCCGGCGTGCGGGCGAAACGGCGTGCAGTGGCGGCGGGGATAATCAGCAGCGATGTAATAATCAGCGCGCCGACAAATTTCATCGCCACACCGATGGTCAGGGCGGTAACCAGCATCAGCAACAGTTTTACGCGCTGCAGTTTTACGCCATCGACAAAGGCCAGTTCGGGGCTGATGGTCATCGACAGTAAGTTACGCCACTGCCAGAGTAAAATCCCCAGAACAATCGCCACGCCGAGCGCAATAGCAAGTAAATCCTCCGGTGTGACTGCCAGCAGGTCACCGAACAGATACGCCATCAGATCGACGCGAATATTCGACATCAGACTGACCACGACCAGACCCAGCGACAGCGCACTGTGCGCCATGATACCGAGCAGCGTGTCGATCGCCAGATGCGGGCGTTTCTCCAGCCAAACCAGACCGGCCGCCAGTAACAGCGTCACGACGATAACGGCATAAAAAGGATTCACATCCAGCAGAAAACCAAATGCCACACCCAGCAGAGAGGCATGTGCCAGCGTATCGCCAAAATAGGACATCCGACGCCAGACCACAAATGAGCCCAGCGGCCCGGCGGCGCAGGCCAGCATAATCCCGGCAAACCAGCCGGGCAGTAATAATTCAATCATGAGCGTCCATTACCCTGGCGCAATACAATGCGTCCCTGTAAATCGTGGCGGTGGTTATGGTTATGGCGATAGATGCCGAGCTGTTCGGCACCACGCTGGCCAAACATGGAGATAAACTCAGGGTGCATTGAGACAACTTCCGGCGTACCGGAACAGCAGATGTGATGATTCAGACACAGTACTTCGTCGGTTTTCGCCATCACCAGATGCAGGTCGTGCGACACCATCAGTACGGCACAATCCAGCTCTTTACGAAGCTGGTCGATCAGATCGTACAGTGCGACCTGCCCGTTGACGTCCACGCCCTGAGTGGGCTCATCAAGCACCAGTAATTGCGGGCGGTTGAGCAATGCGCGGGCAAGCAATACACGCTGAGTTTCCCCGCCGGAAAGTTTTTGCATCGGCGCATCAACCAGATGGGCAGCCTGTACCCGTTTCAGCGCCGGAACGATCTCGTCTTTGCGTGTGCCCGGACGCAGGCGCAGAAAACGCCCCACGGTCAACGGCAGGGTCGTGTCCAACTGCAATTTTTGCGGCACATAGCCGATACGCAGGTTTTCGTCGCGCTTGATCACCCCTGCATCGGGTGCTACCAGCCCAAGCACCACACGCACCAGCGTGGATTTGCCCGCGCCATTAGGACCGAGCAGGGTCAGAATTTTACCGGGGCATAATTTAAGCGAAATGTCAGATAAAACGCGCCGTTGGCCAAACGCGACGGTGACTTTTTCGAGCGTTACAAGATTCGTCATAGCATTTAAGGGGTTGCACAAGTTGTCGAATGTTATAATATCACATCCCACACACTCATTACGATCAATAGTCGCATTATGTTACATAAAAATACGCTTCTTTGCGCAGCGTTATCCGCTGCTCTCCTCGGCGGGGCAGCACAAACTGCTAACGCTGCCGTCGTAACCTCGTTAAAGCCGCTGGGTTTTATTGCTTCGGCCATTGCAGATGGCGTCACCACGACGGAAGTTTTGCTACCCGATGGTGCCTCAGAGCATGATTATTCACTCCGCCCTTCTGATGTAAAACGCTTACAGAACGCGGACTTAGTCTTTTGGGTCGGACCGGATATGGAAGCGTTTATGGCGAAGTCCGCGCAGCAAATTCCGGCGAATAAAAGAGTGACAATGGCGGAACTTGACGGCGTGAAAACGCTACTCATGAAAGGGGCTGACGACGACGAGCATGATCACGAAGGTGATTCCCATGAAGGCGAAAAAAGTGACGAACATCACCATCATGGCGATTACAACATGCACCTGTGGCTCTCGCCAGAGATAGCGCGGCTGTCAGCGGTTGCAATCCACGATAAATTAGTGGAAGTTATGCCGCAAAGTCGAGCAAAGCTGGACGCCAACCTGCAGGCATTTGAGGCATCATTAGCCCGGGCCGATCAACAGGTCGGAGACGAGCTGGCACCGCTGAAAGGGAAAGGGTATTTCGTTTTTCATGACGCCTACGGCTACTTTGAAAAACACTACGGGCTGACACCACTCGGCCATTTTACCGTCAACCCCGAAATTCAACCCGGTGCGCAGCGTTTACATGAAATCAGAACACAGTTGGTTGAGCAAAAAGCAACCTGCGTTTTTGCTGAGCCACAGTTCAGGCCAGCGGTCGTTGAAGCTGTTGCCAGAGGGACATCCGTTCGAATGGGGACGTTGGATCCACTCGGGATCAGTATCAAGTTAGGCAAAGAGAGCTATCCGCAGTTCCTTGCCCAACTGTCTAACCAGTATGCGAGCTGCCTGAAAGGAGAATAACGAGGAAGTGAATACGTGCAACAGATAGCCCGCTCTGTCGCCCTGGCATTTAACAATTTACCGCGACCCCATCGCGTCATGCTGGGGTCGCTTACCGTTCTCACTCTCACGGTCGCCGTCTGGCGGCCTTATGTTTATCATCCGGAAGCGACTTCCGCGCCGATCGTCAAAACCATTGAACTCAAAAAGAACGAAATCCGTTCTCTGCTGCCCGAAGCCAGCGAACCTATCGATCAGACCATGCCTGACGAAGTGGAAGATATCCCGCAGGATGACCTGGATGACAAAACCGCCAGCGAAGCTGGTGTGCATGAATATGTGGTTTCTACAGGCGATACCCTGAGCAGTATCCTCAATCAATACGGCATTGATATGGGCGATATCAGTCAGCTCGCCGATGCGGATAAAGAGTTGCGCAACCTGAAAATTGGTCAGCAGCTTTCCTGGACATTAACCGCGGATGGCGATCTGCAACGCCTGACCTGGGAGATGTCCCGTCGTGAAACCCGCACATACGATCGTACCGAAAGCGGTGCGTTCAAAATGAGCAGTGAGCTGCAACAGGGCGACTGGGTGAATACGGCGATGAAAGGCACCGTTGGCGGGAGTTTTGTCGCCAGCGCACGCGACGCCGGGCTGACCAATAGCGAAATTAGCTCAGTAATCAAAGCCATGCAGTGGCAGATGGATTTCCGTAAGCTGAAAAAAGGGGATGAGTTCTCTGTGCTGATGTCCCGCGAGATGCTGGAGGGTAAGCAGGAGCAGAGTCAGCTTGTGGGCGTGCGTCTGCGCTCAGACGGCAAAGATTATTACGCTATCCGTGCTGAAGACGGTAAGTTCTATGACCGCAACGGCACCGGGCTGGCGAAAGGTTTCATGCGTTTCCCGACCTCGAAACAGTTCCGCGTTTCGTCGAATTTTAACCCGCGCCGTCTGAACCCGGTAACCGGGCGTGTTGCGCCACATAAAGGCGTCGATTTCGCTATGCCACAGGGTACGCCTGTGCTGTCTGTGGGCGACGGTGAAGTGGTTGTGGCGAAGCGTAGCGGCGCGGCAGGCTATTATGTCGCTATCCGCCACGGTCGCACCTACACCACACGCTATATGCACTTGCGTAAACTGCTGGTGAAAGACGGGCAGAAAGTGAAACGTGGCGATCGTATTGCGCTCTCCGGGAATACCGGGCGGTCTACGGGTCCGCATCTGCATTATGAAGTGTGGATCAACCAACAGGCGGTAAACCCGTTAACGGCGAAGTTACCAAGGACGGAAGGGCTGACAGGGTCGGATCGTAAAGATTACCTGGCGCAGGTGAAAGAGGTTGTACCGCAGCTCGGTCTCAACTGATTCGCCTAAGAAATGTGCGTATAAAGCCGATGCCTTAACCGCGTCGGCTTTTTCTTTTGTGTGAAAGATAACGGCTCGCTACACTATCTGATTATCTTTTCTGACTTGATTTTTGGCCTGCGGAAGATGCATGGAAACGAAAAAAAATAACGGTGAATACATTCCGGAATTCGAACCTGAATTCCGGCATCCGCGCAACTGGGGCGCGTGGCTGGGCGTGCTGGCATTTGCTGGCGTGGCGATGATCCCCCCTTCACTGCGCGATCCGCTGCTGGGTAAACTGGGACGCCTGGCGGGGAAATTCGGTAAAAGCGCGCGTCGTCGGGCGCAAATCAATTTGTATTACTGCTTTCCGGAAAAAAGCGAAGCGGAAAGGGAAGCGATCATTGACGAGATGTTCGCCACCGCGCCGCAGGCCATGGTATTGATGGCCGAACTGGCGATTCGCGGCCCGGAAAAAATCTTACCGCGTGTGGAGTGGCAGGGAAAAGAGATCATTGATGCGTTGCGCCGCAACGATGAGAAAGTGATTTTTCTGGTTCCACATGGCTGGGGCGTGGATATTCCGGCAATGTTGCTGGCATCGCAGGGGCAGAAAATGGCGGCGATGTTCCATAACCAGGGCAATAAAGTGTATGACTACGTGTGGAACACGGTGCGCCGCCGTTTTGGCGGGCGTCTGCACGCACGTAATGACGGTATCAAGCCTTTTATCCAGTCTGTACGTCAGGGGTACTGGGGCTATTATCTTCCGGACCAGGATCACGGCCCGGAACAGAGTGAGTTTGTTGATTTCTTTGCCACCTATAAAGCGACGTTGCCGGCCATTGGTCGTCTGATGAAAGTCTGCCGCGCACGCGTGGTGCCGCTTTTCCCGGTGTATGATGCCAGCACGCATCGTCTGATTGTTCAGGTGCGCCCGCCGATGGACGATCTGCTGACCGCAGACGATAACACCATTGCCCGCCGGATGAACGAAGAGGTGGAGGTGTTTGTTGGTCCGCATCCGGAACAATACACCTGGATCCTGAAATTGCTGAAAACGCGCAAACCTGGCGAGACCGAGCCGTACAGGCGCAAAGAGCTGTATCCCAAAAAATAACGGCATAAAAAAGGCCTCCTGAAACGGGAGGCCTTTTGCATTCTACACGGTCATCATTCGACGGTCAGAATACGCGTGGTATTGGTGGTGCCGATGGTGCTCATCACATCGCCCTGAGTCACAATGACCAGATCGCCGGAGAGCAGGTAGCCTTTATCACGCAGCAGGATAACTGCATCGTTGGCTGCGGCAACGCCATCGGTATAGCTATCGAAATAAACCGGCGTAACACCACGGTACAACGCGGTCAGGTTCAGCGTACGCTCGTGGCGGGAGAGGGCGAAAATCGGCAGACCAGAACTGATGCGTGACGTCATCAGCGCCGTACGCCCTGATTCGGTCATGGTGATGATAGCGGTGACACCCTTCAGGTGGTTCGCGGCATACATTGCCGACATCGCGATGGCTTCTTCCACGTTGTCAAACTGAATATCCAGGCGGTGTTTGGAGACGTTGATGCTGGGGATCTTCTCTGCGCCCAGGCAAACGCGCGCCATCGCAGCAACGGTTTCAGAAGGGTACTGACCGGCGGCAGTTTCCGCAGACAACATGACCGCATCGGTGCCGTCCAGGACGGCGTTGGCGACGTCCATCACTTCCGCACGAGTTGGCATCGGGTTGGTGATCATTGACTCCATCATCTGGGTTGCGGTGATCACCGAGCGGTTTAGCTGACGGGCGCGACGGATAAGCGCTTTCTGGATACCCACCAGCTCCGGGTCGCCAATCTCAACACCGAGGTCGCCGCGGGCAACCATCACCACATCGGATGCGAGGATCACATCATCCATCGCTTCCTGGTTACAAACGGCTTCCGCACGCTCAACTTTTGCCACGATTTTTGCGTCACAACCTGCGTCGCGCGCAAGGCGGCGCGCATAGTTCAGATCTTCGCCGCAGCGCGGGAAGGAGACGGCCAGGTAATCAACACCAATCATCGCAGCGGTAACGATATCCGCTTTGTCTTTATCCGTCAGCGCTTCTGCGGACAGACCGCCACCGAGTTTGTTGATGCCCTTATTGTTGGACAACGGGCCGCCGACGGTGACTTCGGTGAACACTTTCATGCCCTGAACTTCCAGCACTTTGAGCTGCACGCGACCATCATCCAGCAGCAGGATATCGCCGGGCACGACATCAGCCGGCAGACCTTTATAGTCGATGCCGACTTTTTCTTTGTCGCCTTCACCTTTACCCAGGTTGGCGTCGAGCAGGAATTTATCACCGATATTCAGGAAGACTTTACCTTCCTTAAAGGTGGAAACGCGAATTTTTGGCCCTTGTAAGTCGCCGAGGATAGCAACATGACGTCCCAGTTTTGCCGCAATCTCACGCACCTTGTCGGCACGTAATTTATGATCTTCCGGTGTTCCGTGTGAGAAGTTCATACGCACCACGTTAGCGCCGGCGGCAATAACTTTCTCAAGGTTGTTATCGCGATCGGTTGCCGGGCCTAAGGTGGTAACGATTTTGGTTCTGCGAAGCCTTCTGGACATGTAATACTCCGTTGACTGAAACAACTTGGTGTTGCGTGAACATGAATTCGGTCATCTAGCGCCCTGCTGTGAAGAGCAATTCGTCTGGCCGAACAGCGTAAGAGGTTACCGCTTTATTATTAACTATTAATGGTTATCGCTTTTGACAAGCAACTCCTTATCAAAGCGCGATTCTTTCAGTGCTTCTTTGACTCGCTTCAAGTTATCCCTGAATTTTGCTCCCCTGCGCAACGTGAACCCGGTTGCCAGCACGTCGATGACCGTCAGTTGCGCAAGACGGGAAACCATGGGCATGTAAATGTCGGTATCTTCCGGAACATCCAGCGTGATCGCAAGCGTCGCTTCACGTGCAAGCGGGGTTCCGGCGGAGGTCAGCGCAATGACCATGGCGTCGTTTTCACGCGCCAGTTGCGCAAGTTCGACCAGGTTTTTGGTTCGCCCGGTATGTGAAATCAGCACGACCACGTCATCGTCGCTACAATTCATACAACTCATGCGTTGCAGGACAATGTCGTCGGAATAGACCACCGGAACATTGAAGCGGAAAAATTTGTTCATGGCATCGTGCGCCACGGCGGCGGACGAGCCAAGACCGAAGAACGCAATTTTTTTCGCCTGGGTCAGTAAATCTACGGCACGGTTTACCGACGCCATATCCAGCGACTGGCGCACGTGATCGAGGCTGGCCATCGCCGATTCGAAGATTTTGCCGGTATAGGCTTCCACACTGTCATCTTCATCGACATTGCGATTAACATAAGGCGTGCCGTTGGCAAGACTTTGCGCCAGATGCAGTTTAAAATCAGGGAAACCGCGCGTATCGAGGCTGCGGCAGAAACGGTTCACCGTCGGTTCGCTGACCCCCGCTTCTTGCGCAAGCGCGGCAATACTGGAGTGAATGGACTGCTCCGGCGTTGCGAGGATCACTTCCGCCACTTTACGTTCGGATTTGCTAAGGTTTTCCAGTCGCGACTGGATCTTTTCCAGCATATTCATGGGTGATAAAGCGCTCATGGTAAAACGATTCCACAAGGGGAAATCGTGATGCGATTGAATCTGATATTACCCCTGCGCGTCGCAGAAAAGTAAGCGGTTGTGAAAAACGATGTTGTTTTTTTTCATTACTTGATCAACGTCGGATTTTATCGGCTGCGTCCTGGGCAAACATCCAGCATTTTCAGGGCGAAAAAACGTATTTTTCGTCACAACAAAATAACGCACTTCCTGACAAGGCTTAACAGTTTCGGGAATGACGTAAAAGCAGTACATTGTACTGTAATAAAATTACAACTAAGACCTGGCTAAAGTACCAGGATAGCCAACTGAGGAGAATGACATGGCGGTAATACAAACAGCCCAGGCGTGTGACCTGGTCATTTTCGGCGCGAAAGGCGACCTCGCACGCCGGAAATTGCTGCCTTCCCTGTATCAACTGGAAAAAGCGGGTCAGATCCACCCGGATACGCGTATCCTGGGGGTCGGGCGTGCCGACTGGGATAAAGAAGCTTATACCCAGGTGATCCGTGAAGCGCTCGAAACCTTCATGAAGGAGAAGATCGACGAGAGCCTGTGGGACAAGCTCAGCGGCCGTCTTGATTTCTGCAATCTCGACGTTAACGACACTGCTGCGTTTAAACGCCTCGGCGACATGCTGGATCAAAAAAATCGCACCACCATCAACTATTTTGCGATGCCGCCAAGCACCTTCGGCGCCATCTGTAAAGGGCTGGGTGAAGCCAAACTGAACGCCAAACCGGCGCGTGTCGTGATGGAAAAACCGCTGGGAACCTCACTGGCGACCTCGCGGGAAATCAACGACCAGGTGGGTGAATATTTCGAAGAGTGCCAGGTTTACCGTATCGACCACTACCTGGGTAAAGAGACGGTGCTTAACCTGCTGGCACTGCGTTTTGCCAACTCCCTGTTTGTGAACAACTGGGATAATCGCACCATCGACCACGTGGAAATCACCGTGGCGGAAGAGGTGGGTATTGAAGGTCGCTGGGGCTATTTTGACCAGGCAGGTCAAATGCGCGATATGATCCAGAACCACCTGCTGCAAATCCTGTGCATGATTGCGATGTCGCCGCCGTCAGACCTGAGTGCTGACAGCATCCGCGATGAGAAAGTGAAAGTGCTGAAATCATTGCGTCGCATCGACCGCACCAACGTGCGTGAAAAAACCGTACGCGGTCAGTACACCGCCGGTTTTGCGCAAGGCAAAAAAGTGCCGGGCTACCTGGAAGAAGAGGGTGCTAACAAGTCCAGTAATACCGAAACGTTTGTTGCTATCCGCGTGGATATCGACAACTGGCGCTGGGCTGGCGTGCCGTTCTACCTGCGCACCGGCAAACGTCTGCCGGCGAAATGCTCTGAAGTTGTCGTGTACTTCAAAACGCCGGAACTGAATCTGTTCAAAGAGTCGTGGCAGGATCTGCCGCAGAACAAGCTGACTATCCGTCTGCAACCGGATGAGGGCGTGGATATTCAGGTACTTAACAAAGTGCCGGGTCTGGATCACAAGCATAATCTGCAGATCACCAAACTTGACCTCAGCTACTCGGAAACCTTTAACCAGACGCACCTTGCAGATGCTTATGAGCGTTTGCTGCTGGAGACCATGCGCGGGATCCAGGCGCTGTTTGTGCGTCGTGATGAAGTGGAAGAGGCGTGGAAATGGGTGGACTCCATTACCGAAGCCTGGGCTGCGGATAATGACTCGCCGAAGCCTTATCAGGCAGGCACCTGGGGCCCCGTTGCTTCCGTAGCAATGATCACCCGCGATGGCCGTTCCTGGAACGAGTTTGAGTAACTGTGCTGCCGTTCAGACTCTGTTATTTTACCGGTAACATGATCTAACACAGAAATCAGGACAATTTTTCATCTTTCAGGCCCCGACTGGATTCACCAGCGGGGCTTTTTTTATTACACTGGCTGAAGCGATTTTGCCTTTGGGGCGCAGTACTCCGGTGTTTTCGGGCTGGCAGGATAAACCGTTCATACCGTGCGCATTGTTTCCCCGGACAGATAAATTTCAGGAGCCTCTATGAACCCGAATATGTTACGCGTAACAAATCGTATTGTTGAACGTTCGCGCGAAACCCGCTCAGCCTACCTTGCACGCATTGAACAGGCGAAAAGCAACACCGTACGCCGCTCATCGCTTGCATGCGGCAATCTGGCGCACGGATTCGCCGCCTGCCAGCCCGACGATAAAGCCTCGCTCAAAAGCATGTTGCGTAACAACATCGCTATCATCACCTCCTACAACGATATGCTTTCTGCGCACCAGCCCTATGAGACCTACCCGGATATCCTTCGTAAAGCGCTGCATTCTGTTAATGCGGTAGGGCAGGTTGCCGGCGGTGTACCGGCGATGTGTGATGGCGTTACTCAGGGGCAGGACGGTATGGAGCTTTCACTGCTCAGCCGTGAAATTATCGCCATGTCAGCCGCAGTAGGCCTCTCGCACAATATGTTCGATGGCGCGTTGTATCTCGGCGTGTGTGACAAAATTGTTCCCGGCCTTGCGATGGCGGCGCTCTCATTTGGTCATTTACCCGCGCTGTTCGTGCCGTCAGGCCCGATGGCCAGCGGTCTGGCGAACAAAGAAAAAGTGCGTATCCGCCAGTTGTATGCCGAAGGCAAAGTCGATCGCATGGCACTGCTGGAATCTGAAGCCGCTTCGTATCATGCGCCGGGTACCTGTACTTTCTATGGCACGGCCAACACCAACCAAATGGTGATTGAATTTATGGGCATGCAGTTACCGGGTTCCTCTTTTGTGCATCCGGATGCGCCGCTGCGACAGGCGCTGACAGAAGCGGCTGCCCGGCAGGTAACGCGTCTCACTGGCAATGGCAATGAATGGATGCCGCTTGGCAAGATGATCGACGAGAAAGTGGTGGTCAACGGTATCGTTTCGTTGCTGGCAACGGGCGGCTCAACCAACCACACCATGCACCTGGTGGCGATGGCTCGCGCGGCGGGCATCATTATCAACTGGGATGATTTCTCTGACCTTTCTGATGTGGTGCCGTTGCTGGCGCGTCTCTATCCGAATGGTCCGGCCGACATTAACCACTTCCAGGCGGCGGGCGGGGTTCCGGTACTGATGCGAGAACTGCTCAAAGGCGGTTTATTGCATGAAGACGTGAATACGGTGGCGGGTTTTGGTCTGACTCGCTACACCAACGAACCGTGGCTGAATAATGGCGAGCTTGACTGGCGTCCGGGCGCTGACGCCTCGCTCGATGCCGATGTCATTGCCACCTTTGATAAACCGTTCTCCAAACACGGCGGCACCAAAGTACTGAGCGGTAATCTTGGGCGCGCTGTCATGAAGACCTCCGCCGTACCGGTGGAAAATCAGGTTATCGAAGCGCCGGCGATTGTTTTTGAAAGCCAGCATGACGTGTTACCGGCCTTCGATGCGGGTTTGCTGGACCGCGATTGCGTGGTTGTTGTGCGTCATCAGGGACCGAAAGCGAACGGAATGCCAGAATTACATAAACTCATGCCGCCACTTGGTGTATTATTGGACCGCCGTTTCAAAATAGCTTTAGTAACCGATGGACGGCTCTCAGGTGCATCGGGTAAAGTGCCGTCGGCGATCCACGTTACACCAGAGGCTTTTGATGGTGGATTGCTGGCGAAAGTGCGTGATGGCGATATCATCCGGGTCAACGGGCAGACGGGAGAATTAACGCTGCTGGTGGATGAAAACGAACTTGCCGCACGTCAGCCACATATTCCTGACCTGAGCGCGATGCGCGTGGGCACAGGGCGCGAAATGTTTGGCGCACTGCGGGAGAAACTTTCCGGTGCGGAGCAGGGCGCAACCTGTATCACTTTTTAAGACGACAAGATTTTAGTTCTGGCGAGAGAAAAACCTGATGAAAAACTGGAAAACGAGTGCAGAAACAATCCTGAAAACTGGCCCGGTTGTGCCGGTGATCGTAGTGAACAAACTGGAACACGCGGTGCCGATGGCGAAAGCGCTGGTTGCCGGTGGCGTTCGCGTTCTGGAAGTGACTCTGCGCACCGCTTGTGCCATTGACGCTATCCGCGCGATTGCCAAAGAAGTGCCGGACGCGATCGTCGGTGCGGGGACTGTGTTGAACCCGCAGCAACTGGCGGAAGTGACCGCCGCTGGCGCGCAGTTCGCCATTAGCCCGGGTCTGACCGAGCCGCTGCTGAAAGCGGCGACTGAAGGAACCATCCCGCTGATCCCGGGTATCAGCACCGTTTCCGAACTGATGCTGGGCATGGACTACGGTCTGAAAGAGTTTAAATTCTTCCCGGCTGAAGCGAATGGCGGCACTAAAGCGCTGCAGGCCATTGCTGGTCCGTTTGCGCATGTGCGTTTCTGCCCGACTGGCGGGATTTCTCCGGCAAACTACCGTGACTACCTGGCGCTGAAAAGCGTGCTGTGCATCGGCGGTTCCTGGCTGGTGCCGGCGGATGCGCTGGAAGCGGGTGATTATGACCGTATCACCAAACTGGCGCGTGAAGCGGTAGAAGGCGCGAAACAGTAACCGTGCGGCGGGTATAACCCCGCCAGACATAAAGCCCGCTCAGTGTTAACACTGAGCGGGCTTTTTTATCCCTGAACGTCAACGGCCTTCGCCGCTGCAATCGCGCGTTGCACGGCGGTTTCGACATTGTCGGCCACCGCCAGCGCTACACCCAGACGACGGGAACCGTCGATTTCCGGCTTGCCGAACAGGCGCAACTGTACGCCTGCGCCCACCGCATTATGCACATTATCGAAGGTCACATTCTGGCTGCTCAGACGAGGCAGAATGACCGCAGAAGCAGACGGACCATACTGGCGGATGTCGCCAACAGGCAAGCCGAGGAAGGCACGCACGTGCAACGCGAACTCGGAGAGATCCTGCGAAATCAGCGTGACCATGCCGGTATCATGTGGGCGCGGAGAAACTTCGCTGAAGATGACGTCATCGCCACACACGAACAACTCCACGCCAAACAGACCGTGACCACCGAGCGCCAGTACGACTTTGCGGGCAATCTCTTCCGCGCGTTGCAGTGCGACAGTGGACATCTGCTGCGGCTGCCAGGATTCTCGATAATCCCCGTCTTCCTGACGGTGGCCGACCGGGGCGCAAAAATGCACGCCATCTACCGCGCTGATAGTCAGAAGCGTGATTTCAAAATCAAAGTGGACCACGCCTTCGACAATCACCCGACCGGCGCCGGCGCGCCCGCCTTGTTGCGCATATTCCCAGGCTTTGGCTAACTGGTCAGCGCGTTTAATAAAGCTCTGGCCTTTGCCCGACGAACTCATTACCGGCTTAACAATACACGGCAGACCAATCTCTTCAACGGCCTGATGGAACGCGGCTTCACTGTCGGCAAAACGGTAACTGGACGTCGGGAGCTGAAGTTCTTCTGCCGCAAGACGACGAATGCCCTCACGGTTCATTGTCAGCTTTGCAGCACGGGCGCAGGGGACAACGTGCTGGCCCTGTGCTTCCAGCTCAATCAGCGTATCGGTGGCGATGGCTTCGATTTCCGGCACAATGAAATGGGGTTTTTCTTGCGCCACCAGCGCCTTCAGCGCTTCGCCATCCAACATGTTAATGACATGCGAGCGGTGGGCGACATGCATTGCCGGAGCGTCGGCGTAGCGGTCAACGGCAATCACTTCGATGCCGAGACGTTGGCACTCAATGGCCACTTCTTTGCCCAGTTCGCCGGAACCGAGTAACATCACGCGAGTTGCTGCAGGGCGCAGCGCAGTACCTAAAAGAGTCATAGCAGCTTACCGTTGGGAAAAAAACTGCGCGCAGTATAAACGAAAACGTTTGCGTCTGTCTTTTATCACTTGCGATGGTTTTTTCATCGCGCTACTATACTGTATAAATAAACAGTTAAATGAGGCTGCATCATGGCGGTAGAAGTTAAATACGTAGTCATTAGAGAAGGTGAGGAAAAAATGTCTTTTGCCAGCAAAAAGGAAGCGGATGCTTACGATAAGATGCTCGATCTGGCGGAAGTGCTGGGTGACTGGTTAGGCGCAGGTCCGGTCACGCTGGAAGATGAAACACGTGACCAAATGGCGCTGTGGCTTGCCGAACAAAAAGAGGCGCTTAGCAGCATTCTTAAGTCCGGTAAATTGCCTGGCGCAGAAGCGCAAGAACCTGCAGCGTCTCCGGCAACGGATGATGAGAGTGAGCCGACAGATACTGTCGATATTAAAAGCGCAGCCAAACGCGCAAAAGTCGCCTGATCTTGCACTGCCTGTAATTTGTACCATGCTTTGAAGGGGTAAAAACCAGGAGATAAGCATGAAAATAGCAGGGGTTTTCGCCAGTTTTCTTTTGCTGGCGGGCAGTGTGGCGGCGCATGCCGCAAACGATAAGTCGGTGAAATTTCCCTCGTGCGAGGGGCTTAACGCTGAAGGCATTGCCGCCAGCGTTAAGCGTGACTATTTGCAAAATCGCATCGTTCGTTGGGCAGACGATCAAAAAAAACTTGGCCAGGCCGATCCGGTGGCCTGGATCAGCACCAAGGATATTGTCGGCAAGGGTGATAAGTGGACTGTACCGTTAACCGTGCGCGGGAAAAGCACCGATATCCACTATAAAGTGGCTATCGACTGCAAAGCCGGTACGGCGGACTATCAACCGCAACCCAACTGACACAATTTTCCCATCTTTTGCAGAGTCAGACATTTCCTGACATCCCCTCGCTTACTCTGAGCGCACCATTATCAGTAGGCGAGGGACATCATGAGTTGGTTAAATCAATTACAATCGCTGCTTGGTCAGAAAGACGGAGCAGCATCTTCATCCTCTGGCGAGCAGGGGTTAAGCAAACTGCTGGTGCCCGGCGCGCTGGGTGGTCTTGCCGGGCTGCTGGTTGCCAGTAAATCATCGCGTAAACTTCTGACCAAATATGGTACCAGCGCGTTGTTGGTCGGTGGCGGTGCGGTGGCCGGTAGCGTGCTGTGGAATAAATACAAAGACCGTATCCGCGATGCTCACCAGAATGACCCCCAGTTTGGTCAACACCCTTCACCGTTAGATGTGCGCACAGAGCGCCTGATCCTGGCGCTGGTCTTTGCAGCCAAAAGTGATGGTCATATTGATGACAAAGAACGCGCGGCTATCGAACAACAACTTCGCGAAGCGGGCGTGGAAGAGCAGGGACGGGCGCTGGTCGCGCAGGCCATTGAGCAACCTCTTGATCCAGAGCGTCTGGCACGAGGAGTCACCAACGAAGAAGAAGCGCTGGAAATCTATTTCCTCAGCTGCGCCGCTATCGATATCGATCACTTTATGGAGCGGAGTTACCTTAACGCATTGGGCGATGCGCTAAAAATTCCTGCCGATGTGCGTGAAGGGATTGAAGAGGATCTTAAGCAGCAAAAACATGCTCTCCCGCAATAACAACTGCGACGTTTCGCTTGCATCGCGCGTGGGTTTTGCCACCCTTATAGGTATGTAAAACTAAAAAGAACAGTGCTATGCCGCCGAAAGCGAAAAAAATCCCCCATGCTATGACTGTGCATGGTGATACTCGTATCGATAATTATTACTGGCTGCGGGACGACGCGCGTTCGCAGCCAGATGTTCTGGACTATCTTCAACAGGAAAACCGCTACGGGCATGAGGTGATGGCGTCGCAACAGGCGCTTCAGGACCGTGTGCTTGGGGAGATCATCTCGCGCATTCCGCAGCGTGAGATGTCTGCACCTTATATCAAAAATGGCTACCGTTACCGGCATATTTACGAACCTGGCAACGAATATGCTATCTATCAGCGTCAGTCCGCGCTCAGTGCGGAGTGGGATGAGTGGCAGGTGCTCCTTGATGCGAACCAGCGCGCGGCGCACAGTGAGTTTTATACCCTCGGCGGCATGTCCGTTTCGCCGGATAACACCATTATGGCGATTGCGGAAGATTACCTGTCCCGTCGGCAATATGGCCTGCGGTTTCGCAATCTTGACACTGGGAACTGGTATCCGGAGATGCTCGATAATGTCTCGCCAGAGTTCGTCTGGGTCAATGATTCTGAAACGCTCTATTATGTACGCAAACATGCGACCACGCTGCTGCCGTATCAGGTGTGGCGACATACTATTGGTACGCCCGCGCAACATGATGAACTGGTCTACGAAGAGCAGGATGAAGCGTTCTATGTCGGATTGAGCAAAACCACCTCGCAGCACTACATCACTATCCATCTGGCCAGCGCCACGACCAGCGAAGTTCTGCTTCTTGATGCGGAATTACCCGATGCCCAACCGCTGCGTTTTTTACCGCGGCGTAAAGACCATGAATACAGCCTCGATCACTACCAGCACACTTTCTATCTGCGATCGAATCGGGACGGCAAAAACTTTGGTCTCTATCGCACCAAAGTACGTGATGAAAAGCGCTGGGAAGTGCTGATCCCGGCCCGAGACCAGGTGATGCTGGAAGGGTTTACCTTGTTTACCGACTGGCTGGTGGTTGAAGAGCGGCAGCGCGGGTTGACCAGTCTGCGGCAAATTAACCGGAAAACGCGCGAAGTTGTTGGCATTGCGTTTGATGATCCGGCGTATGTCACGTGGCTTGCTTATAACCCCGAGCCGGAAACGTCGCGGCTACGCTACGGTTACTCATCGATGACCACCCCGGACACACTGTTTGAGCTGGATATGGACAGCGGTGAACGGCGCGTCATCAAGCAGATTGATGTGGCGGGTTTTGACGCCAGCCAGTACCAAAGCGAGCATTTATGGATCCATGCACGGGATGGTGTCGAAGTGCCGGTATCGCTGGTGTACAACAAAAATCATTTCCGCTCCGGGCAAAATCCGTTGTTGGTTTATGGTTACGGATCTTACGGTGCCAGTATGGATGCCGATTTCAGCAGCAGCCGGTTGAGCCTGCTTGACCGCGGTTTTGTGTGCGCGATTGCGCATGTGCGTGGCGGGGGAGAATTGGGGCAGGCATGGTACGAAGAGGGCAAATTTCTTCGTAAGAAAAACACCTTCAACGATTTCATTGACGCTACCGACAGCTTACTGGCGCAGGGGTACGGTTCGCCGCTGTTCTGTTATGGCATGGGCGGGAGTGCGGGCGGACTGTTAATTGGCGCGGTAATTAACGAACGGCCATCGTTATTTCATGGTGTGATTGCCCAGGTGCCCTTTGTCGATGTGGTTACCACCATGCTGGATGAGTCGATCCCCCTTACCACCGGTGAGTTTGAGGAGTGGGGGGATCCCCAGGATGAAACCTACTACCGGTACATGAAAAGCTACAGTCCCTATGACAACATCGGCGCGCACGGTTATCCGCACATGCTGGTCACTACCGGCCTGCATGACTCGCAGGTGCAATACTGGGAACCGGCAAAATGGGTTGCCAAACTGCGGGAGTATAAAACCGATGACAACGTACTGTTACTCTGCACAGACATGGATTCCGGACATGGCGGGAAATCAGGACGGTTTAAATCCTATGAAGGTGTAGCGCTGGAATATGCCTTCCTGATAGCCCTGGCGCAGGGAACCCTGCCGGGGCAAAGCGCGGATTACTCTTCGCCTAAATAGTGTTTCAGCGTCAGACGCAGTTCCGGGCTCATGCGCTCAAGGTTATTGAATAACCACCGCAGGTAGCCCGGATCGCGATCGGCGATTTCGGATACCGGTTTGCCCCGGTATTTACCGAACGTAAACGTCGTCAGCAGCGCGGGGCGACCGGTAATCGTCGCCATTTCATCTGCGGACCAGCCTGATACCTGCATAATATCAATCAGCAAGGCGGCGGTAATATAGCAGTCGTAAAGCGCCCGGTGATGATGCAGACCCGGCGGCGTCTGCACGCTGAGCTTGCGGGATTTATACAGCGCCATATTACTGTATTTAATGCCCGGCCACAGGCGACGCGCCAGTTTCATCGTGCAAATCCACTCGCCAGGCATTTCCGGCAGGACGCGGCGATCAAAGCTGGCATTGTGGGCGACATACCAGTTGCTGCCGTAATAATTCGGCACAATCTCTTCTATCCATGGCTGGTTGGCTACCATCGATTCGGTGATCCGGTGTATCGCCATGGCTTGTGAACTGATGGGGCGGTCAGGGCGAACCAGATGGCTCATCGGATTGACGATTTGCCCGTCCACGACGTCAACGGAGGCAATTTCGACAATGCCCCCTTGCAGATCGCAGGTTTCGGTATCGATAACACGCAACATACCCGACTCCGTTATTTCGCTTTAGGCTCATAAGGTAAGCGGGAAAGCGACACTGAGGCCAGCCGATGCGCAATCAAGCGCTCGCGAAACCAGGTACGCAGGTGCTCTGGCTGTTCACGCTCGATGGCTTCAGCAACCACAGGCATGTTATAGCGCTCTTTAAATGCGACGCCTGCCGCGGCAAGATCGACATTGATCTTATCCATTTCGTCCTGCTCAAGTTGCGCAAGGTTCGTTGTCATGATTTTCTCCTGGGTTCACGCGGCAAAAGTTACTAAGCCTGCCACATAAAGACAAGCACGCCGACGATGATACTCGACGCGATTATTATACAGGGTTATTCTCTGTCCCATATGTATAACAAAAAGGAATGAACAATATGCTCACATCTGCTGTTCGCCGCTGGCGCACGATCACGCTGATCGCCACGCTTTTTGCCGCTCCCGCCGCGCTGGCGCATGCGCATTTGAAAAACCAGTATCCGGCAGCGGGGGCGGAGGTTACTGCAGCACCGCAGGAGCTAACGCTCACCTTTTCTGAAGGTATCGAACCGCAGTTCAGCGGTATCAGCGTCACCGGGAGTCAGCAACAAATTATCACGACCGGCACAATCAAACGCAATGAGAATGACAAAACGCAAATGATCGTGCCGCTGGAGCAGCCGCTCATGCCGGGCCATTATACTGTTAACTGGCATGTAGTTTCCGTCGACGGGCACAAAACTCACGGCCAGTATCAATTTTCCGTGAAGTAACCATGCTGGCGACGGGGTATGTTGCGCTGCGATTCGTTCATTTTGCAGCCCTGATGATGATTTTCGGTTGCGCACTGTTCAGTGCGTGGCTGGCTCCGCATAACCTGCGCCGTTTGCTGACGCATCGTTTTCGCACGCTGCAACACGTCTGTTTGTGGTTGAATGCGGTGAGTACCGTGCTGATATTCGGCGTGCAGGGCGGAATGATAGGTGACGGCTGGCAGGATGTTTTGCGCCCGGAAATCTGGCTGGCGCTGACCGGCACACAGTTCGGTTCGGTCTGGACGCTACAAATCCTGATAGCCTTGTTAACCCTGACTGTTGCCCTGTTGCAACCGCAGAACCAGCAACGACTGCTGTTGCTGGGGGCTATCCAGTTTTTGCTGGCGGCAGGCGTTGGACATGCTGCGATGCGAGAGGGAATGGCGGGTGTATTGCAACGTGGTAATCACCTTTTGCATTTGCTCTGTGCTGCGGTCTGGCTTGGCGGATTGCTTCCGGTGCTGTTTTGCATGCAACTGGCGCGTGGGCGCTGGCATGCTGCGGCGATAGCGACAATGATGCGCTTTTCTCGCTACGGGCATTTTGCCGTCGCCGGGGTTATTCTGACCGGTATCATCAATACCCTGATGGTTCAGGGGAGCGTTTTGCCGTGGAACAGTGCCTGGGGGCGAATGCTGTTGCTGAAATGTGCGCTTGTGGCGCTGATGGTGGTAATTGCCCTTGTGAATCGGTATGTTCTGGTGCCACGACTGAGCCTGAAAAATGACATTGCCCGGCAGCAGTTTATACGTATGACATGGGCCGAAGTGGGGCTCGGCGCGCTGGTGCTGGCGGCGGTAAGCGTATTTGCAACCTGGGAACCTTTTTGACTGAACCTGGCGGAAAGAATGAAAAAAAGTGTATTGGTATTGTTACTGTTAGCCTGTTCGGGCGCTGCGCTGGCGGCACCGCAGGTGATCACCGTTAGCCGTTTTGAAATCGGTAAAGACAAGTGGGCGTTTAATCGTGAAGAAGTGATGCTGACCTGCCGGCCGGGCAAGGCATTGTACGCGATTAACCCGAGCACGCTGGTGCAATATCCGCTGAACGATGTTGCACAACAGCAGGTTGCCAGCGGCAAAAGCAGTGGTCAGCCGATTAGCATTATCCAGATTGACGATCCCAACCGGCCTGGTGAAAAGATGAGTCTTGCTCCGTTTATCGCCCGGGCCGAGACGCTTTGTTAATATAAGTTATTAACGCACTGATTTAAAATAAAAAACCGCAAGCCTGTATTAACAAGTCTTGCGGTTTTAACATTTTGAAGCGTGACGATAACCTGATTTTTTTGACCACTTTTGTCGCGGACTGGAAAACCTGGCGTCGTCATCTATTCTTAAAGTGCCAGGCGACTTAGCCTGCATTAATGCCAACTTTTAGCGCACGGCTCTCTCCCAAGAGCCATTTCCCTGGACCGAATACAGGAATCGTGTTCGGTCTTTTTTTTGGGCACTCCAGTAATACCAGCCCGGCAGCGCGAATTCAAGCGGTTATCTCGCGACTGTTGCACTGGCGTTTGAAAGGCAATTAAAACGAAACGCGCAGAAATGACCGGGCGTTCTGTCTCTTCCGCAAATACGGTGCGCAGGCATTATTCCCTTACCAACCTCCCGGTCCACCACCACCTGGTCCTTGCATTGGGGCTCCGCCGTGTCCGCCGCCAGGGCCTGGTCCCCAGAAGGGGCCAATACAACCAGAAAGAGAAAGCGCTGCGCTAAGCGCGATAACCAGAAAAATGACTTTTTTCATATAAACTCCTCGACAGGGAGCGTCAATTTATCATTAATTCATGGGGTTAACTTAAGGTAAATCTTAAAAAATTGTGATTAAATTGTGAAGAGACGCCTGAAGTATGGCGTGGGAGTTTCTGGAAGATGGCAAGCGAGAAATATAGCCAGCGGTTGGTGATATTAAAAGGCAGAGTGTAATACTCCGCCTTTTAATATTTATCAGAGAAACAGTTGGTTAAGTTTCGCCGTCACCTCATCCAGTAATTCAAAACGACGGCGATATTCAGCACGTTTTTTACTGGCGATCGCTTCTAGTGGTTTACGGGTAAATTGCGTGGGTAAACGCCAGCGCCAGGCATTCTCTTTTTCGCCTTCAATAGAAGCCCAAAATTCATCGTAGCTGGCGTGGAAATGACGACCTTTGCTTAAACGATAACGCAGTGCACGAAAAACGTGACCGTTATCGCTGACGCCATACAGTGCCGTTACGCCAGTTTGTGCTGCCAGCTGGCTCAATACTTCCAGTAGCATCTTTTTCGGGAACACGCCGTGGCAGGCGCGGGTAGCGACTTTAATGACGTCATGATTAACGTTTTTACGCGGCCCTTGTAATCCGCCAATGACCAGTGCGCGCTGACCGTTTTCGCTCATTACGCTGAATGTCGCACTGGCCAGCAAGATATTATCAGCATCACGTAGCCACAATGTACTTTCGCCCTCACGTTCTGCTTTACTGGCACAGGAAGCGTACAGACAAAAACGGCTATCATCTTTGCCTGTAAATTCAATGATCTGGCACGATTCCGCCGCACTCAACGCATCTGCCAGCACAGGAGGAACCTGCTCGTCGAGCCAGGTGTAATGCGCAATGATGGCATCAGCACGCTGTGCCGCATTCAAACCGCGGGTCAGATACTGGCGGTGCGTCTTGCTTGGCAGTGTGACCTGCGCGCTAAGCAGACGGTCAAATTCCGGGCGATGCGATAGGTTGTTCAGCATGCGGGTCGTCGGTGACCAGAAAAGCAACGAACGCAGTAAAAACTTAATACGATAATTGGGCTTTTTCCAGATGGGGCCAGGAATAAGACGACCGGTGACTAAATCGGAAATAATATGCCGATTGTAATTTGCATTAAGTTCTGTGCGCAGGCTGATATTTGACACGATGAGGACCTCTTATTGTTTCACTGCTCATTTTAGAGATCCGCAAAATACAAATTAACGCTGTCAGGTACTTTATTTACGCTTCGTTTAGGGATGATTTAGATTATTAACATGGCCCGAATATTATTCCCTTCGTCAAGGCTTTTTCTATACTAAAAATAAGGGGGAGAAATATGTACGAACGTATTGACGGCACACGCTGGCGGCATATCTGGATTGTGGGTGACCTACACGGTTGTCACCCGCAATTAATGGGGGCATTACGCGACCGCCAATTTGACCCTTATCAGGATCTGCTCATTTGCGTCGGTGATTTGATCGATCGCGGGCCGCAAAGTCTTCAGTGCCTCAGGTTACTGAATAAAAAATGGTTTAAAACCGTGCGCGGAAATCATGAGCAGATGGCGATTGATGCAGTGCGTTACGGCGATACGGCGATGTGGCAACTCAACGGGGGGCGATGGTTCGCAGAGCTCTCTCATGCAGAGCAGCAGCAGGCGCTGGAGGCATTGCACACCTGTGCAGCACTACCCTATATCCTTGAATTGCGCTGCGACAACGGCATTAATGTCATTGCTCACGCCGATTATCCGTCTGAGGAGTACCAGTGGGATAAAGCAGTAGACCGCGAGTCCGTGTTGTGGCGACGCGACAGGTTGAATCAGCTCTTGTCCGGCAAAGGCGGAAAAATATCCGGGGCGGACCATTTCTGGTTCGGACATACGCCGCTGAAGCAGCGCTATGATGCGTATAATCTGCACTACATCGATACGGGGGCGGTGTTTGGCGGTGCGCTAACGCTGGTTCAGGTGCAGTGATCAAAAATCGCTGAATTCGTTGGCCGGACGCCAGAAACCGTCAATAAACTCTTCAACGGGGTAGCAGCCTCCGTGGCGCAAACGCTGATCGTCCATGGCGCGCAGGCACTGTTGCTCGGTATTGAACACATCAATGACGATATCGTCACACCCACCGTCCAGGTAGCAAACGAATAAGACCAGAGCGAACATTCCATCCTCGGTACAGTACAACGTAACGATAAGTGTAGGGGATGAATGAGGGCAGGGGAAATCAGGCGGGTAAATAACCCGTCTTACGGACGGGTTCCCTTTGGATCAGGCAAGACGCATAACCCAGGTATCAGACTTCTGATCGTAATGCTCCCGGTACAGGACCGAATGTTCGCCGTTGAGAATTGCTGGTATGCTGGTATCCGCATCCCAGGCATCAAGTTGCATACATAAATCCGGGTCAGAATCGCAGGGGATATGTAACGTTCGTTCCCCCTGATTATCCCCTTGCAGCTCGGCATCATCGATTTCGAATGCGCCTATGCGCACGCTGGTCTTCGTCATAATGCTCTCCATTGATCGCTGATATTGTGGTACGACCAGTAAGGTCGCCCAAAATTCAGCCTGGTACAACACAGAGCAAGTTGCCAGTCAGAACGTGCTATTTTTTTGCGCGCGGTCACGCATTCCCGGCAAACAAGCGCCCATCACGCACCAGTTCGCGGGGGTAGCTGTTTTTCAGTCGCGAACCGACTTTTTTGGCCAACCCCAGTGGTTGCCCCTGGAACGTGACAATCACATCATCGCGTGGTGGCGTGGCTTGCGGGTAGATGTCCCGTCCGCGATACCACTCTTCGGCTTCCGCTTGCGTCAGTGGGAAGGCGAGGGGATTGTTATGTCCTGCCAGCGCAATAATGGCTTCATGCTGCCAGCGATAGCCTTTGTTGTGTGTTTCCGCGAGGCGGATACCGATGCGGGAGAAACGGACTTTCCCGATCAACGGTTCGATATTGGTCGGGAAAAGCCAGATCTCTTTATCCCGCTGCCACAGATGCAGTTCATCATCCCAGCTCAGCCCCACAGACTTCGCAGCGGTTTCCACCAATGCGGCTTCACGTGGTTTCAGCGGAGTGAAGGGGAAATTCCCCACTTTGTAGGTGGGGGCGGGCAGGGCATCGACATCGGCAGTTTTACGCAATCGGGCGACGAAGAAACCTTCGCAGTCGTAAATTTGTGGAAAAACGTGCAGGAAACCGTCGGCGGTGAGTGCGCGCCCGGCATCGGGGAAGAGGTCGCCCAGTGGCAGAAACTCAACGGCGTTTGGGTATTGATCTCTCAGCCAATGACAGATGGCTTCGTTTTCATCACGGTTGAGCGTGCAGGTGGAATAAACCAGTACCCCGCCGGAGCGCAATGCGTGAAACGCGCTCATAATCAGTTCGCGCTGGGTGGCGGCGATCTCCAGATTGCTGGCGACGGACCAGTTTTTCAGCGCGTCGGCATCTTTACGCACCACGCCTTCTCCGGAGCAGGGGGCATCAAGCAAAATCGCATCAAACATCCCCGGTAGCGCCGGGCCAAATACGCGCCCATCGAAATGGGTCAACGCAACGTTACGGATGCCGCTACGACTGATATTGGCATGCAGCACTTTCACCCGGCTGGCGGAGAACTCGTTGGCGAGAATAGCGCCTTTGTTTTCCATCTTTGCGGCGATTTGCGTGGTTTTCGACCCCGGCGCGGCTGCGACATCCATCACCCGTTGCGGCATCTCACCGTCGGCAAACAGCGCCGCGACCGGCAACATGGAACTGGCTTCCTGAATGTAAAATAAGCCGCTTAAGTGTTCCGCAGTACTGCCCAGTGGCAGCGTCTCCTCATCATCCCGCTCGATCCAGAAGCCTTCTGCACACCACGGGACCGGCGTCAGTTGCCAGCCATAGGGTGACACCAGCGCCAGAAAATCCGCGACGGTGATTTTTAGCGTATTCACGCGGATGCTGCGGCGCAGCGGACGCTGACAGGCAGCAATGAAGTCGTCGAAAGAGAGATGTTCCGGCATTGCGAGGCGCATTTGCGCCAGGAATTCTTCAGGAAAGTAGACAGTGTTTTGAGCCACGGAGCGCACCACAAGGAGTAAAACAGGCGCGCAGTGTAGCATAAAGGCTCCGGCGCAGGCACGCCGGAGCCAGCAGGTTTAACGCGGAAGGGCCGTCCCCCATTGACGCCACTCTTTGGGTTCGCTTTCCAGTAACAGGAAGTGTTTTCCTGGCTGAGCTTTCGGCGCCAACGGTGTATCTGGAGGCGTTGCGAAGGCAATGCCACCGCGAATGAACTGATTAAAGGTGCCGGTTTTCACCACCCCGCCGGTCAAACCAAAGTCCAGCGTGTAGCCCGACGCCAGCCAGAATACCGAGTTGTTGCGCACCAGGTGTTGATAACGCTTGCTGATACGCATGGCCACCATCACACGATCCGACAATGTACCGAGCGTTAATCCTGTCACGGTGCCGACTTCAATACCGCGGAACAGTACTGGCGTGCCGATGTTCATCGAGCCCACTTCCGGTGCTTCAACCACAATATTTAGCCCATCAAGGTAACGGGAGTCAGTGATAGTGGCTTCGGATATTTCAAAATCACGTCGCAGCTCGCCGCGACCCGGTTCGACATTGATATATGGTTGCAATAGCGTATCAAGGTGCTCAACGCCTGCGGCAGAAATCTGCGGCGTGATCACCGAGAAACGCGTACCCGCACGGGCGAAGGTTTGCACATATTCCGGATAGAGCACAGCGCTTGCCTGCACTTCGTTCTTATCCGTGATCAGCTGTAAGTTCTGGATCTGCCCGATATCAATGCCCAGGTAGCGGATCGGCATTCCCGCCGCCAGTTTACCGGCGTCGAATGTATGCAGGGTGATTTGACCGCCAACTGCCCGCGCTGCGGTTTCGGAGGCATAAAGCACGCGTTTATCGCCTTTGCGAACGCGACCGCTGGCACCGCTGAGGTTATCGAAACTGATCGCACCTTTAATTGCCCGGGAAAGCGGCGACGCCTGAACTGTCAGACCGCTGCCATTGAGTTGCACTTTCGCGCCACCCTCTGCCCAGAACACACTGTTGGTGGTCAGCAGGTCGCGGTATTCCGGTTTAATATGCAAATCAATGTCGAATGCATTCGCGCGCGGGCGAACGGTGATCACCTGACCCACTTCGAACTTACGGTAGAGCACCACGGAACCGGTTTGAACGTCTGGCAGGGTTTCTGCCGTCAGCGTCAGGGTGGTGGTCGGCAGGTCGCTCAGACTGTTTTCCAGCGCTTTATCAAGGTTGGCGAACAGCGGGTAACTTTTTTTCATCTCCCCTTTATCGCCGGGCAGAATACGGATCCCGCCGCTGACCCACTCGCTGGCGCTGGCGGCAAGGAACTCAACGCCGTCCAGACCCACTTTCACGTCAATGCGGCTGTTGACCACAAATTTGCTGTCACCGTGCACCAGCGATCGGTATTGCGGATCGATAGCCACCGCAAAAGAGACGCCTTCATTCGTGAGGGTGCGCTCCAGCACCTGGCCTATCTGTACGCCATGCAATACCAGCGGTTGTCCCGCGTCGATACCATAGCTTTCCGGTGCGGTCAGCGTCAGCGTCAGTACCCCCGGAGCCTGCAGCAGGTTTTTATCCGCCGGCAACACCGGGAACTGGTTGCGCGGCTGACCTTCGCCTGGCACCAGCTCAAGCGTATTACCGGTTAACAGCGAACTGATATTGGGGTTATCAAGGGAGATTTTTGGGCTACGCATCTCAATGCGGGTGGTATCGCGCAGCAGGTTGACGACGCCCGGATCAACGGTCAACTCGCCAGTGACGTTACCGCCAGGGTTGAGATCGATTTTTGTCAGTTCGCCCACCTCCAGCCCCTGGAACATCAGTGGCGTCGAACCGGCCTTCAGCCCCTGTCCGTTGGGTAAGTCCAGTTTCACCAGCACGCCGCGCTGGCTATGCGCTAAATCTTCATATAACCCATACTCATCATCTTGCGCGGCCGCTTGCGAGTCATCCGGGGAATCAAAGGCAATAGCGCCATTCACCAGCGCCGCCAGGCTCTCAAGTTCCACCTTCGCACCGCTAAGGCTCACGTCCGCTTTCACGCCGGACACATTCCAGAAACGGCTGCCTTTCTTGACCAGATTAGTGAAACGGCGCTCAATCAGCACATCAATGGTCACGCCTTGTTTGTTGGCATTGATGGCGTAATCGTAGACGCGCCCGACGGGAATTTTGCGAAAATAGACCAGCGACCCACTGTTCAGCGCGCCTAAATCCGGGGCATGCAAATGGATCATCAATTCGCCATTATTCAGGCGATATTTCGGCTGAGTATCCAGCGCGGTGAAGTGCTCTTGCGGGTCGCCTTTTCCTGGCATCATGCCGATATAGTTGCCGCCAACCAGCGCATCCAGCCCGGAAACCCCAGCCAGCGACGCTTTCGGCGTGACCAACCAGAACTGGGTTTCGCTGCGCAGGGCATCTTTCATATTGGCTTTGATGCTGGCGCGAACTTCAATTTTTTTCAGGTCGTCGCTCAGGCGAATATCCTGCACGGTACCGACTTCCACGCCCTGATATCGTACGGGGGTGCGCCCGGCAACGATGCCATCGGCGGACATAAAATCGATAGTGATGGTATTACCCCGGTCTTCATAACTGCTCCAGATAAGCCAGCCTGCGATCAACAAGGCAATCACCGGTAACAGCCAGAACGGCGAAATGCGCCGTTTAGATTTTATACGCGCTTCAGTCGGCGAAGCGGGGGTTTCCTGACTCATGTGCATCCCAAAGTAAGCGACTGTCCAGCCATTCCACAGCAAGAATAGTCAAAATTACCGCCGCGCCGAAATAAAACGCGGCCGGTCCCATTGTAAAAGCGAGTAGCTGGTCGCGATTAATCAGTGACATCATCAGTGAAATGACAAACAGATCGAGCATCGACCAACGCCCAATCCAGGTCACAAAGCGCAAAAGCAGCAGACGAGTGCGTAACCCCTGTTCAAATTTGAAATGGATGCTGAGAAGCAGTGTAAACAGCACAACCACTTTGGTAAATGGCACCAGGATACTGGCGATAAATACCACACCCGCCACGGCGATATTGCTGTGTGCAAGTGAAACAATACCGGAGAGAATGGTGTCTTCCTGGCGCGTGCCGTTGACGTAGATAATTGAAATCGGCATCAGGTTGGCCGGAAAAAGCAGAATTAATGATGCAATCAGCGATGCCCAGCACTTTTGCAGGCTTTGCTTACGCCGCAAAGGCAGGGGAATATGGCAGCGCGGGCAGCGGCCGCGCGGATCGGGAATACCCGTAAAGTGGCACCCCAGGCAAATGCGCAATTGTGGATCGGGGCGTTTCGCCGGACGTTGCGGATAAAAACGCTCCCATAATTGCTCCACATTTAAGTGGACAAGCGTCATTACGCTCAGGATCACCAACGCGGCAAAGGCAAACAAGCCGATACCCGGCTGCAAGAAGGCGTAATCCTGAACTTTAATCGATGCAACGCCGATGCCCACCAGATAGATGTCCAGCATCACCCACTCTTTCAGTTTCTCCAGCATCAGCAATACCGGGCGAAGATTCATGCCGATAATATTGCCAAGCCATAAATAGGCAATCGCGGTAACCAGCACCAGCGGTGCGCCTACCGTGCAAAACAGTACCATGGCGCCGGTGAGCGGCGAGCCCTGGGCGGTCATCTGCCAGATTCCTTGCAACAGATTGGCGTCGATACGCACGCCTAACAGATACAGGTGCAGCAACGGTTCACCCCAGGCAAAAGGCATCAGCAAAATCATGGTGACCGCCATGGCCCCAAGCCGGGTGAGCGACCAGTCGCGACCATCGCGTATTTTGGCGTCGCAGCAGGGGCAAAATGCACTTTGGTGCGATTTCATAACCGGTAACGCAAAAAGCGTATCGCATTGCGGGCAGCGCTGATAATGTGCGCGGGGTAACGCTTCACCCACCCGGTGAACGGCGATTTTTTGCCTGGTCGCGAGTTGTCGAATCTTCAGTGCCATTGCGTACATCAGGAAAGGTTTGAATAAATCTATCTTAACTCATGTCGGGAACATCTTGAGCATCAACGCATTTAATGCTTATTTTAATAGGCTAAGCAGTTTTTCAAAGTAAGACACCAAAGTGGTTGGATAATGAACAAAACAGAATTTTACGCGGACCTTAACCGCGATTTTCAGGCGTTAATGGCAGGCGAAACCAGTTTTTTAGCGACGCTGGCGAACACCAGCGCATTACTGTTTGAACGTCTTGATGGGGTGAACTGGGCCGGTTTTTACCTGCTCGAAGGCGACACGCTGGTGTTAGGCCCGTTCCAGGGGAAAATTGCCTGCGTGCGTATTCCCGTTGGTCGTGGCGTGTGCGGCACGGCAGTGGCGCAGAATCGCGTGCAGCGCGTGGAAGATGTGCATCAGTTTGATGGGCACATTGCCTGTGATGCCGCCAGTAATTCTGAAATCGTATTACCGCTGTCGGTGAATAATCAGATAATTGGTGTGCTGGATATCGACAGCGTTGTCTTCTCGCGTTTCACCGCTGAGGATGAACAAGGGCTGCGCGAGTTAGTGTCGCATCTGGAAAATGTCCTCGCGGGGACTGATTTTAAAAAAATCTTTGCGCCCGTCGCAGGATAATCAACGGATAACGTAGCATTTACGGATAGCGTCATTATAATGACGCCTGTTCATGCCTGCGCTTGTTGGCAACGTCCGTTGTAATCAGGAAATTTCATGGAAAATCAACCTAAGTTGAATAGCAGTAAAGAAGTTATCGCTTTTTTGGCCGAACGTTTCCCTCACTGTTTCAGTGCTGAAGGCGAAGCACGCCCCCTGAAAATCGGCATTTTTCAGGACTTAGTTGAGCGTGTTGAGGGTGAGATGAGTCTCAGTAAAACCCAACTTCGTTCCGCTTTACGTCTTTATACTTCAAGCTGGCGTTACCTGTACGGCATCAAAGCGGGCGCTGCTCGTGTGGATCTCGACGGCAACCCGTGCGGCGTGCTGGATGAGCAGCATGTAGAGCATGCGCGTAAACAGCTTGAAGAAGCCAAAGCTCGCGTTCAGGCACAGCGTGCTGAACAGCAAGCGAAAAAACGAGAAGCCGCTGCTGCTGCCGGTCAGGAAGAGGCGCCGCGTCGTGAACGTAAACCTCGCCCGGCCCCGCGTCGTAAAGAAGGCGGCGAGCGCAAACCTCGTGCTGACAAACCTGTCGCGAAAACCCAACGCGCACCACAGCAGGAAGAGCGTCATACGCCAGTTTCAGATTTATCTGCGCTGAGCGTAGGACAGAACCTGAAAGTGAAGGCGGGGAACAATGCGATGGACGCCACCGTACTGGAAATCACCAAAGATGGCGTTCGCGTACAGCTTAGTTCGGGTATGTCGATGATTGTACGCGCAGAACATCTCTTGTTCTGAAACGGAGGCCTGGCCTGGCATGAACACTTTGTTTAAGCGCACAGCGTTGGTTGGCCTGTTACTTGTAACAGGCCATGCCCTGGCTGTGGAAGATATCACCCGTGCCGATCAAATTCCGGTGTTAAAGGAAGAGACGCAGCACGCGACAGTGAGCGAACGCGTAACCTCGCGTTTCACCCGCTCTCACTATCGCCAGTTCGACCTGGATCAGGCGTTCTCGGCGAAGATTTTCGACCGTTATCTGAATCTGCTGGATTACAGCCACAACGTGTTGCTGGCTGGTGATGTCGATCAGTTTTCGCAGAAGAAAGGCCAAATTGGCGACGAACTACGCAGTGGTAAGCTCGACGTCTTTTATGACCTGTATAACCTGGCGCAAAAGCGCCGCTTTGAACGTTATCAATACGCTCTGAAAGTGCTGGAGCGCCCGATGAACTTCACGGGCAATGACACGTTCAATCTGGATCGCAGTAAAGCGCCCTGGCCGAAAGATGAAGCCGAGCTGAATGCGCTGTGGGACAGCAAAGTGAAGTATGACGAGCTGAGTCTTAAGCTCACAGGGAAAGACGAAAAAGAAGTGCGTGAAACCCTGGCCCGTCGTTATAAGTTTGCTATTCGCCGCCTGGCGCAGACCAACAGCGAAGACGTATTCTCACTGGCCATGACGGCGTTTGCCCGTGAAATCGATCCGCATACCAATTACCTTTCTCCACGTAATACTGAGCAATTCAATACTGAAATGAGCCTCTCGCTTGAAGGTATTGGCGCGGTATTGCAGATGGACGACGACTACACCGTGATCAATTCAATGGTGGCAGGCGGTCCGGCGGCGAAAAGTAAAGCCATCAGCGTGGGCGATCGCATCGTCGGCGTTGGGCAGACCGGTCAGAATATGGTCGACGTTATCGGCTGGCGTCTTGACGATGTCGTGGCGCTGATCAAAGGGCCGAAAGGCAGCAAAGTGCGTCTCGAAGTCCTGCCTGCGGGCAAGGGCACGAAAACACGCATTGTGACGCTGACACGTGAACGTATTCGCCTTGAAGACCGGGCCGTGAAAATGTCCGTGAAGACCGTTGGCAAAGAAAAAGTCGGCGTGCTGGATATTCCGGGTTTTTATGTCGGTCTGACTGACGATGTTAAAGTCCAGTTGCAAAAACTGGAAAAACAAAACGTTAGCAGTGTGGTTATCGATTTACGTACTAACGGCGGCGGTGCGCTGACGGAAGCTGTTTCGCTTTCCGGTCTGTTTATTCCATCCGGTCCGGTTGTGCAGGTTCGTGATAATAACGGCAAGGTTCGTGAAGACAGCGATACCGACGGTGTCGTCTATTACAAAGGCCCGCTGGTGGTGCTGGTTGACCGCTTTAGCGCCTCGGCATCGGAAATCTTCGCTGCGGCGATGCAGGACTATGGACGTGCGCTGATTGTTGGTGAACCGACTTTCGGTAAAGGTACTGTTCAACAGTATCGCTCACTTAACCGTATCTACGATCAGATGCTGCGTCCTGAGTGGCCAGCGCTGGGTTCGGTGCAGTACACCATCCAGAAATTCTATCGTGTGAACGGCGGCAGTACGCAGCGCAAAGGCGTAACGCCGGACATTATTATGCCGACCGGGACGCAGGTGACGGAAACCGGTGAAAAATTTGAAGATAACGCACTGCCGTGGGACAGCATTAATGCTGCCACCTTTGTGAAATCTGGCGATTTGAAACCGTTTGGCGCGGAACTCCTCAAAGATCATGACGAGCGTATCGCGAAAGATCCTGAGTTCCAGTACATCATGAAGGACATTGCCCGTTTTAATGCCCTGAAAGATAAACGCAATCTCGTCTCGCTGAACCTGGCACAGCGTGAAAAAGAGAATGCGGAAGATGATGCTATTCGTCTTTCCCGTCTCAACGATCGCTTTAAACGTGAAGGCAAGCCGTTGTTGAAAAAGCTGGATGATTTGCCGAAAGATTACCAGGAGCCGGATCCGTACCTTGACGAGACGGTTCATATTGCGCTTGACCTCGCGCATCTGGATAAAGACAAACCGGCGGAACAACCCGCTCCCGCGAAGTAAAATCAAGCAGGCACAAGAAATTGTGCCTGTTTTTTTAACAATCCTCCATTGGCGTAAGCATTGTGCTACAAAATGTAAAGTTGTGTCTTTCTGGTGACTTACGCTGTCCCGATGCTTGAAAATACCGTGTATACCCATACGATGTGGGTAATCGCATAGTGCGTTTTGTTAAATCGAGGTTAAAAGAAAATTATGATGCGAATCGCGCTCTTCCTGTTGACTAACCTGGCCGTTATGTTGGTGTTCGGCCTGGTGCTTAGCCTGACGGGCATTCAGTCGAGCAGCGTTCAGGGCTTGTTAATCATGGCGCTGCTGTTTGGTTTTGGCGGCTCATTCATTTCATTACTGATGTCGAAATGGATGGCGTTGAAATCCGTGGGTGGGGAAGTGATTGAGCAACCGCGCAACGATATGGAGCGCTGGTTGATGGATACTGTTGCACAGCAGTCCCGCCAGGCAGGTATCGCTATGCCGCAGGTGGCAATTTACCACGCGCCGGATATCAATGCGTTTGCAACCGGCGCGCGCCGCGATGCGTCTCTGGTTGCCGTGAGCACCGGACTGTTGCAAAACATGAGCCGCGATGAAGCTGAAGCGGTTATCGCGCACGAAATCAGCCATGTGGCGAACGGCGATATGGTGACCATGACGCTGATTCAGGGCATTGTGAACACCTTCGTTATCTTTATCTCCCGCATCATTGCGCAGATTGCTGCAGGTTTCCTGAGCGGAAACCGTGATGATGGTGAAGAGAGTAATGGTAACCCGTTGATCTACTTCGCCGTAGCCACCGTGCTGGAGCTGGTATTCGGTATTCTGGCGAGCATTATTACCATGTGGTTCTCCCGCCATCGCGAATTCCATGCGGACGCCGGTTCAGCAAAACTGGTGGGGCGTGAGAAGATGATTGCTGCCTTGCAGCGTCTGAAAACCAGCTACGAGCCGCAGGAAGCCAGCAGCATGATGGCGTTTTGCATCAACGGTAAGTCTAAATCGCTGAGCGAACTGTTTATGACGCACCCGCCGCTGGACAAACGTATTGAGGCTTTACGCACCGGCGAATATCTGAAGTAAGCCGCCTGCAGAAAGTAAAAAAGCGCGTCAACCGACGCGCTTTTTTTATGCCGTGCGCGGTTGCGTAACGCGTAATCCGCTGATCACCGCTGCCAGCAGAGCCAGTATTCCCGCCAGCAGCAGTGAAGAGTGTGTTCCGCTGGTATCAAACAGGTTAAACATCAGCGCCACCAGCGCGGCGCCGGAACTCTGTCCCAGTAAACGGGCGGTACCCAGCATTCCACTGGCTCCGCCACTGCGCTGCCGGGGGGCGGCGGTAATGATGGTATGGTTATTAGGCGACTGGAACAAACCAAAGCCAGCGCCGCACAGCGCCATGCGCCAGACAATATCGATATCGGCAGGTGCGGCCGGGAGCATTGCCAGTGCGAACAACCCCGCGGCCATCATTGCCAGGCCCAGTGCGCCGAGCATTCCTGCATGTACCCGCTCAATCAGATAACCGGCCAGCGGTGCCATCACCATGGTGGCCAGCGGCCAGGGCGTTAACAGAATGCCGCTTTCCACTTCACTGCGCCCGAGCGTGGTTTGCAGGAAAAAGGGCAGAGAAACCAGCGCCAGCATCTGGGCACAGAACGAACAAACCGAGGTGCAGATAGAGAGCGAAAACAACGGAATGCGCAGCAGATCAACCGGCAGAAGCGGTACAGGCAGCCGTAGCTGTCTGCGAACAAACAACCAACCCGTTATCAACAGTGCAATGATCTCCAGCGAGACCACGGTGATAGATTGCCCCTGCGCAAAACCGCTGAGTGCGGTAATCAGAAGCCCAAATGTGAGGGCATTCATCACGGCACTGGGTAAATCGAATTTCGGCATGGTACTGCGTGCACCGTTTGGCGGCAGAAATTTGATGGCCAGTAACAGGGCAATAATGCCCAACGGTACGTTAACCAAAAATAACCATTGCCAGGATGCCACAGAGAGTATTGCTGAGGCCAGCGTTGGCCCGGCGGCAGAAGAGACCGCGACGACAAACGAGTTAATGCCCATCCCGCGCCCCAGGTTGCGCTGGGGATAGATTAAGCGTATCAGCGCCGTGTTGACGCTCATGAGCGCAGCGCCGCCAAAACCTTGCGCCACGCGCGCCAGCGTGAGCGTAAGAAGCGAGTCTGACAGCGCGCAAAGCAGGGAGGTTAAGGTGAACAATATCAGCCCACATTGGTACACACGGCGATAACCGAACATGTCACCAAGGAAAGAGAGCGTCAGCAACGAGACGACAATAGCAATCTGATAAGCGTTAACGATCCAGATGGAGCTGGCAGGGGAGGCATGCAGATCGCGGGCGATAGTTGGCAGGGCGACGTTGGCGATGGCACCGTCCAGCACCGCCATGGCGATACCGATGACGATAGTCAGAATCGCGCCATAGCGCAGCGGCACGGGCAGGCCGTCTGTGGAACTTTTATCCATATAAATTTCAGGGCTATAATCACAGAGTTATTTGTATAATGATTCTATCATTGGTATTCCGGCTTTATGTCGCAGATTTGTAACGAAGTTGGCAAACGCGCATTGCGGCGGTTGGTCGACGAATTTATAATAAAAACCGATTCTGATTTTTATAAAACACAGGCGATGAGGTGATTAATGGCAATCGCAGATTTGGATAAGCAGCCAGATTCTGTCTCTTCAGTATTGAAGGTATTTGGCATTCTGCAGGCGCTCGGCGAAGAGCGTGAGATCGGTATCACCGAGCTTTCGCAGCGTGTCATGATGTCAAAAAGCACCGTTTATCGCTTTTTGCAAACAATGAAATCTCTGGGCTATGTCGCGCAGGAAGGGGAATCTGAAAAATATTCTCTGACCCTGAAACTGTTCGAACTGGGTGCCCGTGCGTTGCAAAACGTTGATTTGATCCGCAGTGCGGATATCCAGATGCGTGAACTCTCACGTTTGACGAAAGAGACCATCCACCTGGGTGCGCTGGATGAAGACAGCATTGTTTACATCCACAAGATTGACTCAATGTATAACCTGCGTATGTATTCACGTATTGGTCGTCGTAACCCGCTGTACAGCACCGCGATTGGTAAAGTACTGCTGGCGTGGCGTGACAAGGAAGAAGTACTGCAAATTCTGGACGGTGTTGAATACAAACGCAGCACCGATCGCACAATCACCAGTACGGAAGATCTGTTGCCGATGCTGGATATCGTACGTCAGCAGGGCTATGGCGAAGATAATGAAGAGCAGGAAGAGGGCTTACGCTGCATCGGTGTGCCGGTATTTGACCGTTTCGGCGTGGTGATTGCGGGCTTGAGTATCTCTTTCCCGACGTTGCGTTTCTCTGAAGAGCGTCTGCACGAATACGTGGAAATGCTGCATCAGGCAGCGCGGAAAATCTCCGAACAGATGGGGTATAACGACTACCCGTTCTGATAAAAAAGCCGCCTGAGGGCGGCTTTTTCGTTTTCGCATTAACCGTTATCGATCACGGTATCGCTTTTGCGAATCAATGGGCAGTTTGCCAGACCGAAGAAACCGTTATCGGAATGAACATATTGTGCGGTACTGGTGCCGCGCGCGGTTAAATATTTACACTGCAGACCTAACCCTGCTGCATTCTCATGACTTCCGATCAGCACCCCGTAGCCGCTCAGCAAAAGCCCAATCCACACGAGTGCGATAAGGATCACGCCCCGGATAAGTGTACGCATATTAGCTCCTTGCATTGTGGAAAACGTTACGCTTAGGCTACTAAGTTTACCTTGTGAAACAAGTCGAGCATTCCTAAAAAAAACGAAAGGGGATACAGTTAGTCGCGGTTTAGGGAAGCCATGATAACCTGGTTACACCTTGCAACGTTGCGGAGAGTGGAGTGAGAAAATTTAGATGGCTGATCCTGGCTGCCGTTTTGGTGGTCTGCCTGCTGCTCTGGACTCAAATGATTAACGTGATGTGCGATCAGGATGTACAATTCTTCAGCGGCATCTGCGTCATCAACAAATTCATCCCCTGGTAATGGCATTTTTTCAGTGAGAGATTTCCTTCCTTGACGCCAGTGGTAAAATGCCGCGTCTACATTGAGGTGGTGAAATGAACGAAGTAATGAATTCGGGTGCGCTTAATTTTGCGTCCCTCGTGGTTTCTTTGGTGGTTTTGGTTGTTGGTCTGGTGTTGTGGTTTTTTATCAATCGCGCCAGTTCGCGTTCAAACGAGCAGATTGAACTGCTTGAAGCGCTGTTAGATCAGCAAAAACGGCAAAATGCGCTGCTGCGCCGCCTGTGTGAATCTAACGAGCCGGAGAAAGAAGAGACGCCTGAACCGGTAAAAGCGCAGGCAAAAGAGGATGATGAGGATTTCATTCGCCTGGTGGCAGAACGCTAACCGCGCAGGAGGGCGAGATGGCCTGGAAAAATCCCTGGTATAATCCTGCTCTCCCACATCACACGCCAGAAGGCTTCACCAACACGACGCCTGTCGTCAATCAGCCCGGAGATCTAAAACGCTGGCGCAATGAGCGCAAAGCCGCCGGGCTTCCCAAACCTCCCGCGAATGGTTACGACTGCTTTACTGAACAGTGGTGGCAAAAGGCGGTGTTGGATCATGAACAAACTGATGGTCTGTGGTGGCTGGGGCATGCCAGCATTCTTTTGCGGTTGCAGGGACACTATCTGCTGACTGACCCGGTCTTCTCTCACCGCGCATCGCCCGTACGTTTTGCAGGCCCTCAACGGCGTACTCCCCCAACGCTTGACGTTGCCGATCTTGTACAACTCGACGCTATCCTGATTTCTCATAACCATTACGACCATCTGGATAAATGGACGCTGCGCCAGTTGCTGCGCCGTTTTCCCGAGGTGCACTTTTTTGTGCCGCTGGGTTTAGGTCATTGGGTTCGTCGGCTTGGCGCACGCCATGTTTTTGAGCTGGACTGGTGGCAATCTGTTGTTTTTAAGGGACTGTCGCTGACGGCTGTGCCTGCCCGGCACTGGAGTATGCGAACGTTCTGGGATCGTAATCGTTCACTCTGGTGTGGATGGGTTGTTGCTTCCGACTGCCTTCGATTCTGGTTTGCAGGCGATACGGCCTATACGCCGGAGCTGTTACAGATTCCTGAAAAATTAGGTGCCCTGACTGTTGCAGCACTGCCAGTGGGCGCGTTTGCGCCACGCTGGTTCATGTCAAAACATCATATGGATCCGCAAGATGCCGTTGCGCTGTGGCAACAACTTGGGATGCCGCTGACGTTTCCCGTGCATTGGGGCGTGTTTGAACTTGCGGATGAATCACTGGATGAGCCGGTAAATGAATTGCAAAGCGCATTAAACGAAACGGCAACAGATAATGATAACTTTAGGATCCTGAAAATCGGTCAGTATTTATCCCTTACACATTATGCAGCTTTACTTAAAAAAATGTGAGCTGTTATAAAATTGCACTGTTTTATTTTTATCGAAACGTTTTTATTGCCTTTTTGTGAGGCATTGTCATCATAATTTCATTATTTTGGTGCAAGCATTAACTTATTTGCACAACAAATATTCGATAGTAAACCCGGGGGATAGTTTCTTCCCTGGGCATAATTGTTTTAAGAATCGTCCTGGACAAGTAAGAAAGCATAACTATGCTAAAAAAGTACTGACGATATACAGTATATGCATAGCTTTTTCTTAGCGGACGTGGACGCATGGAACTTATTGAGCTATGGTAAAAAAACACCCAATACGGGGCGTGGTTCTGACGCATTGAATCGTCTGCTATAACGTTCAAAGTAATGCATAAAAGTGCGCTTGATACTTTGATAACCTTAGAATTTGTGCGACGGATCCAGACATGTTTAAAAATGGCTTGCCTTAAATTACGTATTGTGTGATAACACGTTTTGGGTCAAACGAGGTACAGTTCTGTTTATGTGTGGCATTTTCAGTAAAGAAGTCCTGAGTAAACACGTTTCGTTGAATACAGCTTCTCTGCCGAACCTTATATTAGTGCCTCAAGCAGTAATGTCTCAGTTTTCTCAGTCAATGCCTGCGGGCGAAGTATATACATTAAGGAATTTAGCAAATGGCAAAGATTAAAGGTCAAGTTAAGTGGTTCAACGAGTCCAAAGGTTTTGGTTTCATTACTCCTGCTGATGGCAGCAAAGACGTGTTCGTACACTTCTCTGCAATCCAGGGTAACGGTTTCAAAACTCTGGCCGAAGGCCAGAACGTTGAGTTTGAAATTCAGGACGGTCAGAAAGGCCCGGCTGCAGTTAACGTAACTGCTATCTGATTTCGACACCTCTGAGCTTGAAGCGCCTCGTGCGCATCAATGTCAGCGATAAAGCCTCGCCATTGTGCGGGGCTTTTTAATTTCCCCGGTACGGCAAATGGCGGTACACTTTCGCCTTTTGAGAAATCCCCTCCGGAGTCTTTATGCCTTTCAGTTGCCCGCTGTGTCACGCGTCGTTAAATCGTCGTGAGAATGCCTTTGTTTGTCCGCAACGACACCAGTTTGATATTGCAAAAGAAGGCTATGTGAACTTGCTGCCAGTGCAGCACAAACGTTCACGCGATCCCGGAGACAGCGCAGAGATGATGCAGGCGCGGCGTGCATTTCTTGATGCCGGGCACTACCAACCGTTACGTGATGCTATTAGCGCCCTTTTGCACGCGAGACTGCCAGAGCAGGCGGATGCAGTGCTGGATATTGGCTGTGGGGAGGGATATTACACGCGGGCTTTTGCCGCAATTGCAGAGCAGCACGGGGCACGCACATTTGGCCTGGATGTCTCGAAAGCTGCGATTCGTGCTGCCGCGAAACGGTATTCGCAGGTGATGTTCTGTGTGGCATCCAGCCATCGTTTACCGTTCGAAGATAACAGTATCGATGCGCTGGTGCGTATTTACGCACCCTGTAAAGCCGATGAGCTGGTGCGTGTTGTTAAACCCGGCGGGGTGGTGATCACTGCCGCACCCGGTCCGCGCCATCTGATGGAGCTTAAAGGCCTTATCTATGATGATGTGCAGTTGCACGCAGAAAATACAGGCGAGATCGCGGGTTTTACCGTTATCGGTCAGCAATCACTGGCTTATGAGATGACGTTAACTGGTCAACAGGCCGTAGCGTTATTGCAGATGACGCCGTTTGCGTGGCGCGCGAAAGCGGACGTGTGGGAAACATTAGCGGCAACGGAACATTTCCGCTGCCAGACGGATTTCAGCATTCACTGCTTACAGCGGGACAACTAACCTGCGAAGTGGCTCCACAGGATCTGCGCGCCAATACCAATCAGTACGATCCCGCCGAGGATCTCGGCGCGTTTGCCAAGCCACGGGCCAATAAAACGACCAATCATCATCCCCAGCGTGGACATGATGAGTGTGGCGCAGCCAATTGCCAGCGCAGTGGCGATAATATTAACCTGCAGGAAAGCCAGCCCGACACCGACGGCCATGGCATCCAGGCTGGTCGCGATAGCTGTAGTGACCAGCAACCAGAAACCGTGGCGTTGTGGGGTCTCAGTCGTTTCGGCATCATCACCGCTGAAGCCTTCCAGTATCATACGTCCGCCGAGAAAGACCAGCAGTACAAAGGCTATCCAGTGATTCCATTCCAGCACAAACTGGGTTGCCAGCATGCCCAGCCCCCAGCCGATTAACGGTGTCAGGGTTTCGATCACGCCAAAGATAAGGCCAGTGCGCAGGGCTTCTGAGAACCTGGGTTTGTGAAGTGTGGCGCCCTTGCCGATAGAAGCGGCAAATGCATCCATGGACATGCCAAAAGCGAGAAGGATAGTTGCAGATAAGTTCATAGGAGCGTCCAGACCGGGGTTCCATATAACACACCACTGCCCCCAGTAAATAGCAGTTGGTGTGCCAATGGTCTCGCCTGACTGATAATGTTCAGTCCGTACGTGCCACGTTTTGCAACGAGTATGTTGACACGTACATTTCCGGGTGGTGGAAATCGGCTACTCCCCAACGACGGACGCACCTTAACATATTTTGAGAATATAAAACAATAACAGGAAAATATAATTCTGTTTACCAATTGATAACGATTGTCATTTAGATTTAGGCGTGAAAATAACGTTAAATAATATAAGTATATTTGCTCGGAAATATAGCAAAGGCTATGATTGTGCGTGTTTTTTGTACGTCTGAATATAGTCTTTGCTATATCTTAAGCTATTGAGTTTTAACGAGAACTTTATATATTCTTTCCAGGTCGTCGATATTTCGCACACGAATAAGCAAGCGACGCTGTTCTAATTGCATTACCAGTACACCGTCTTCCGATAAATTCATCTCTTTAATACGGTTATATTCAATCCAGACATTGGCGAAGAAAAACCCCTGAGCTTTAAAGATGATCTTTGGCGTGCGGATCCAAAAGAGATAAACGCCGAGTAATGCCAGTGCAAATAATAACCACATACTTAATGTTGCACCGCCATTTATCGAGTTGTTATAGATAAGAATGACGAGCAGGCCGACAAAGATAGCGCCGTCGGTACGGCTTCTACGCAGTAGCGGAATGGTAAGCAGAGAAGGGCCTTTGCGTCCCGGCATAATGAATTCATCATACAGGGCGAAAGCCAGTAGAGCGGCAACAAACAGTATCAGCACGATATCCGTAATCGTCATTCTTCCTCCGGAACATAAAAAACGGGGGCATAAGCCCCCGGTTACAGCATTGCGAATTACAGACCCAGCAAGCCAATGGCGTAGCCGACAATCCCGATGACAAAGAACCCAACAATGATCCACAGCGGGTTCACTTTCTTACGCAGCAACCACATACAGGCGAAGGTCAGCAGTAGTGGCACCAGGCCCGGCATCAACTGATCAAGAATGGTCTGCACAGTGGTGACATTCGTTTTACCCGTCTGGTCGGTGATTTGTGACACCACCAGCGGAATGTTCACGTGCGTCCATTTGTTGACCAGCGCCCCCATCACAAACAGCCCGAGGATAGATGCACCTTCAGTCAGTTTCTGCAGAAAACCGCCGCCCATATCTTTAACGATATCGATACCTTTACGGTAACCGTACGCCACGCCGTAGTAGCGCGTCGCCAGACGGACAATATTAAACAGGAAAAAGAACAGTAATGGGCCAAGCAGGCTGCCGCTCATTGCGATCCCGGCGCCAAGCGCGGCGAAAACAGGACGGACAGTCCCCCAGAAAATCGGGTCGCCAACACCGGCTAACGGTCCCATCAGACCTACTTTGATACCGTTAATGGCACCGTCGTCGATCTCTGCGCCGTTTGCACGCTGCTCTTCCATCGCCAGCGTCACGCCCAGCACCGGAGCGGCAACGTAAGGATGGGTGTTAAAGAACTCCAGATGGCGTTTGATAGCCTGGCGGCGCGCTTCGTTATTTTCCGGATACAGGCGTTTAATCGCCGGCACCATGGAGAAGCAGAACCCCAGCGCCTGCATACGTTCGAAGTTCCATGAACCCTGGAACAGGTTAGAACGGATGAACACGCCGCGAATATCACCAGGAGTGAGTTTTTTCTCAGTCGTTGCTTTAGTCATATCAACCATGTCGCTCACCTGTTAATCCAGTTCGTTGTCGAGATCGTTAGATGCAGCCGCCTGAGCAGGACCGCCTGCAGAGCGGTTATATTTCGGGCTAACCTGAATGTAGAGAATCGCCATCACCGCGCCAATAACCCCCAGTGACACAAGGTTAAAGTTGGTGAAGGCCGCTGTTACGAAGCCGAGATAGAAGAACGGCATCAGGTAGCCTGCGCGCATCATGTTAATGACCATCGCATAACCTACTACCACAATCATGCCGCCGGCGATGTTCAGGCCGCTGGTCACCACTTCCGGAATGGCGTTCAGCATGCTCTGTACTTCGCTGGTTCCGACAGAGATAGCCACGATCACCGCCGGAATGGCGATACGCATGGCTTGCAGGAACAGAGAAGAAACGTGGATCCAGGAAAGCGCCGTCAGGTTGCCGGTTTCCGCTGCTTTATCCGCCGCATGCTGGAAGCCAACGGTGATGGTACGAACGATAATGGTCAGCACCTGACCTGCTGCCGCCAGCGGAATCGCCAGTGCGATACCCGCGCCGATGCTCTGATGCCCGCCAATAACCAGAATGGTCGAGATAATGGACGCCAGCGCCGCATCCGGCGCAACCGCCGCACCGATATTCATCCAGCCCAGTGCGATCATTTCCAGCGTACCGCCGATGATGATACCGGTTTTCATATCACCCAGGACGATACCCACCAGCGTACATGCCACCAACGGACGGTGGAACTGGAATTCGTCGAGTATCGACTCCATACCGGCAATACATGCGACAACGAACACCAGCACAATCTGAAGAGTGGTAATCTCCATTGTACTTCTCCTATAGCTAAATCAGACGTAAGTGTGAAAACTGAGTCAATCAGGCCGCCGCGGTTATTTCGCCACTTTGCTGATTAAATCCATCATTTTCAGTTTCGGGTCGTTTGAAACTTTACGGACTTCCAGCTCAATACCGCGCTCATTCAGTTTCTTAAACGCAGCGATATCTTTTTCATCCACCGAAACGGCGTTGTTCACCTGGGTTTTTCCCTGACGATACGCCATGCCACCGATGTTGACGGAGGTAATTTTGACTCCATCTTCAACGACGCGCAGCACATCGGTCGGGTTGGTGAACAACAGCATCACGCGCTCACCCGCATATTTTGGGTTGTTGTAGACGCGGCCCATTTTCGCCACATCCACCACATGCGCCGTCACGCCCGGAGGCGCTACCTGTGTCAGGAGTGTTTTACGCACGTTGTCCGCCGCCACTTCGTCGCTCACGACGATAATGCGTGTCACGTTTGTCTCTTTGGTCCAGCGTGTCGCCACCTGACCATGGATAAGACGGTCATCGATACGCGCGAGGCCAATCATCATGTAGTCATTTGGCCCCATCGGCCTTGCGGGAGCGGCGGCTTTCGCTGCCGGGGCAGGGGCTGGAGCGGGTTTTTCCACCGGTTGCGCCTTCAGCGCTTTCACGCCTTCGCGTCCGGTTTCAACCGCCAGCGCCACCAGCTCGTCGAAGGTGGGGTTATCATCCCTGGCCATCAGTGTCTCTACCAGCATGGGAATATTGACGCCGGCAATCACTTCGTAATGCTCTTTATCGACGACAATGCGGCTGGCAGCATTAAACGGACTGCCGCCCCATGTATCAACGAGAAATAGCACGCCCTTGCTGGTTTCCAGTTTCTCCAGTTGCGCGTTGTATTTTTCGATTAACGTTTCCGCGTTTTCCCCGGGAACGAAATCAATCCAACCGACGTTCTCCTGCTCGCCCAGCAGCATCTCGGCGGTTTTGAGCAGCTGCTCTGCAGCCCAACCATGTGTGCCTAGTACAATAGCAATGGTCACTTGCTACCTCCTTCTTCTTGTCGTAAACACATCGCGACTCGATGTATTGTGAATCGGCCTGACGGACCGAATCGATTCAGATAAGGGTTTAAGAGAACACCTATGACTTTCGAGAATTATTTTAGAGAGCGAAAAAATAATTTATGTGATGAAGATCCGTAATTTAGGTTTACTGTTTTGGAAATTTCGAACCGCGAAATATCCCCATAAACTGCAAAGTCTGGTAAATCTTTGCAAAATGTAAAGTCTGTCTGTTATGTTTACCCTCCGTTTAATTTGTCAGGAGTAAAGGGCAGCAGCCCGCCGTATGGACCGTCACCGACGTCAGTTCACCTTTTGGCCTTCCCGTGCCATGCATTCCGGCGTTTTCCGCCATTTCCCAAATACGTTCGATGTCATCACGCCTGTGCGTTTCCGCACGCCGTTTAGCCATTCCTTAAGCTGGAGCTTGTTATGGAATTCCTGATGGATCCCTCTATCTGGGCGGGATTGTTGACACTGGTTGTTCTGGAAATCGTACTGGGTATTGATAACCTGGTATTTATTGCCATCCTTGCCGATAAACTGCCACCAAAGCAGCGCGATAAAGCGCGTTTGATTGGTTTATCGCTGGCGCTGGTGATGCGATTAGGACTGCTGTCGCTGATCTCGTGGATGGTGACGCTGACAAAACCGCTGTTTTCCGTTTGGGACTTCACCTTCTCCGGTCGTGATTTGATCATGCTGTTTGGGGGTGTCTTTCTGTTGTTCAAAGCAACAACCGAACTGCACGAGCGGCTGGAAAACCGCGAGCACGATAGCGGGCACGGAAAAGGCTACGCCAGCTTCTGGGTGGTGGTGGTGCAAATCGTTATTCTGGATGCTGTGTTTTCCCTCGATGCGGTGATCACCGCTGTGGGCATGGTGAACCACTTACCGGTGATGATGGCGGCGGTGGTTATCGCTATGGCTGTGATGTTGCTGGCATCCAAACCGTTGACGCGTTTCGTCAATCAACATCCAACCGTGGTGGTGCTCTGTCTGAGTTTCCTGCTGATGATTGGTTTAAGTCTGGTGGCGGAAGGCTTCGGTTTCCATATTCCGAAAGGTTACCTCTACGCCGCGATCGGTTTCTCCATCATCATTGAGTTCTTCAACCAGATTGCGCGCCGTAACTTTATCCGCAACCAGTCGCATCTGCCGCTGCGCGCCCGCACTGCGGATGCCATTTTGCGTCTGATGGGCGGCCGTCGTCGCCAGACAAATCCGCAGATTGAAGCGGACAGCCAGGCGCAAGTGCCGGTGCCTGAAGGCGCTTTCGCGGAAGAAGAACGCTATATGATCAACGGCGTGCTGACGCTGGCTTCCCGCTCGCTGCGTAGCATCATGACACCGCGCGGCGATATCAGTTGGGTGGACGCGAACCTGAGCGTCGATCAGATTCGCCAGCAATTGCTGTCATCGCCGCACAGCCTGTTCCCGGTTTGTCGCGGTGAACTGGATGAAGTGATCGGTATCGTGCGCGCCAAAGAGATGCTGGTGGCGCTGGAAGAGGGGACGGATGTCGCCGCTATCGCGTCGGCCACGCCTGCAATTGTGGTGCCGGAAACGCTGGATCCGATCAAACTGCTGGCGGTTCTGCGCCGTGCACGCGGCAGCTTTGTTATTGTGACTAACGAGTTTGGCGTTGTGCAGGGTCTGGTCACTCCGCTGGACGTCCTGGAAGCCATCGCCGGTGAGTTCCCGGACGCTGATGAAACGCCGGAGATTATCACCGATGGTGATGGCTGGTTGGTCAAAGGGACCACCGATTTGCATGCGCTGCAACATACGCTGGGTCTGGACAGTCTGGTCAATGACGATGAAGACATAGCCACCGTTGCAGGTCTTGTCATCTCGGCAAAAGGTCAGATCCCTCAGCCCGGCGAGGTGCTGGAAATAGCGCCGTTGCATATCACCGTTGTCGAAGCCAACGACTACCGTGTTGATCTGGTTCGTGTTGTTAAAGAGCTAGTGGATCACGACGAAGAAGAGTAACCGTTACCCCTGTGTCAGCGGTAATTCGTGGCTGTTATGCCTGGCCGGCGGTGAGTTGTTTTCCGCCAGCCAGGCTGGAAAGTCGTTAATTGGCATCGGCCTGGCAAACAAAAACCCCTGCAATAACTGCACGCCCTGCTGGCGCAAATAGAGCGCCTGCTGCGGCTGCTCCACCCCTTCCGCCACCAGTTCAATATGCAACCGCTGCCCGAGGGCGATAATCATATCGGTGACCGTTGAGTTCACCGCATCGGTACCAATTGCTGTGGTGTAGGATTTATCAATTTTCAGGATGTCCGGGTGGAGTTTCTCCAGCCAGGCCAGGGAGCTGTTGCCGGTGCCAAAATCGTCAATCGCGATTTTTGTGCCTTTGCGGTGCAGTTCGCGCATCATGCGGGAATCCGCATCCAACAATGCATCGCGTTCGGTCAGCTCAATCACTAACTGCTGCGTGGGATGCAAGTTGTACCAGAGGTTGTGCAAGTCTTTTAATAACTCGCCATGGCGCAAATGACTGGGTGCGACGTTAATACCAATATGAAATTGCGGATCGTCAGGGAACAGTTCCCGTTGGCGTGCTGTTTCAGTAATAACATAGCGGGTGAGCGGGGCGATAAGGTGGTGATCTTCGGCAATCGGGATAAACACTTCCGGTGAAATCCACCCCTGACGCGGGTTATACCAGCGCAGCAATATTTCCACCCCGGTGCACTGCAGGTTGCTGGCGCTTATCACTGGCTGGCAAAACAGTTCAAATTCATGGGCGACCAGTCCGAGGTTGATCTCCCAGGAAAAACTCATGCGACTGGCGGTCGCAAACCAGGCAATAAAACCGGTCAAAAAACTCATCATCAAGGCCAGCGGTAATTGGGAAGGCAAATGCTGTAGCGCCAGTTGATCTGCGCCAGGGCCGCTCACGCTGATGGCAAAGGGAAACTGTGTGGAAGATTGCTGATAGTGTTTTTCATCCTGCTGCTGCGGCAACTGGTCCATCACACCTTTACCTTGCACCAGATGCCGACCATTAACGCTCAGGTTGACGCGCGTGATTAACGGCTCTTGGGGTTCGAGCATTAAATTACTCAACAACTCAATATTCACCACCTCCAGCACACCATTTTGTCCATCTTCGCGGGTGGGATACCAGAGAATAAGAATAGGTTGATCTTTCAGCAGTGATTGATCGGTGGAGAGCGCCATCAGCGGTTGGCTGGCTGGTAAGGAGGGCTGTAACTGATGAACCGGCACATTCCGATGACCAAAGATACTGGAGCAGTACAGTATGCCGTTTTCAATTAGCGCAATGGCGCGAACGGTTTGCAGAGAGGCAGCTTGTTTGCGCAACGTTTGATGGGCATCGTCGCAGGACATGCCAACGAGCGGCGTTACGACATCACGCCCGGCGATTAACGGTTGTATGAGCCGATCGAGCGTCTGTACGGCATGACTCGTATACGCGACAATGCGTTGCTGATTTATGTTCCGCTCCGAAATAAAGCGAAACGCCAAGGTGCAAATCAGGGCGACGGTGGCCACGACCACGCAAAAAATGGCCCGTTTATGTCGGTAGCTTTGAATGATCCGTTGAGCCGTTTGCATGCCATTGTCGCCTGTGGAATCCCTGGCTTGAGTTCCATGCCAGCACACTAAAAGTGTAGTGGGGAATCCAATAAACAACGAGAATATCGGCGATATATGATCGATCTGTGGCAGAAGAGCAAAAAAAAACGCCGTTCGGCTGAACGGCGTTGATGGGCGTGATGGTTAATCGCACTGAACCTTGATGGCTAACCCGCCGCGGGATGTTTCGCGGTATTTGGCGTTCATGTCTTTGCCCGTTTCATACATGGTCTCGATAACCTTATCGAGAGAGACACGCGGCGCGCTGGTGCGGCGCATCGCCATGCGCGAGGCGTTAATCGCTTTTACGGAAGCAATCGCGTTACGCTCGATGCAGGGTACCTGAACCTGACCTGCAACCGGGTCGCAGGTTAAGCCAAGGTTATGTTCCATGCCGATTTCCGCTGCAACGCACACCTGTTCCGGGCTGGCGCCCAGCAGCTCGGCAAGCCCTGCCGCTGCCATGGAGCAGGCAACACCCACTTCACCCTGGCAACCCACTTCCGCACCGGAAATTGATGCATTCATCTTATACAGTGCGCCAATTGCCCCGGCAGCGAGGAAATAGCGGATATAAATGTCCGGGCTGACAGACTCGATAAAGTGATCGTAATACGCCAGCACAGCAGGCACGATACCGCATGCGCCGTTGGTTGGTGCGGTAACAACGCGGCCACCTGCGGCGTTCTCTTCGTTGACCGCCAGCGCGAACATGTTCACCCAGTCGACCACATTCATCGGATCGTTGGAGAGCTTGTCACTCGACACCAGCATGCGACGCAGCGCGGAAGCACGGCGTGGAACACGCAGCGGTCCTGGCAGTACCCCTTCGGTATTCACTCCGCGATCGATACAGGCGCGCATGGTCGCCCACACATGCGCAAAGTACTCTTCAATCTCTTTTTTGCTGTGCAGCGCCAGCTCGTTTTGCATCACCATGCCGGAAAGCGATAGGCCGGTCTCTTTGCAATATTCCAGCATTTGCGTCGCGGAATTGAACGGGTAGGGAACGCTGACTGTATCGAGGGTTTCTTTGCCGAAATGCTCTTCGTCGACGATAAAGCCACCGCCGATGGAGTAATAGGTTTTGCTGTACGTGACTCGATCGCCGTTTAAGGCGGTAATGCGCATGCCGTTTTCGTGCAACGACAGGTTGTCGCTATGAAAGCGCATGCCATCATTCTGCGGGAAATCCACTTCATGGCGACCCTGCGCCAGCAGCAGGCGACCCCGGTTTTCTACATCGCGAATGAAGGCGGGAATGGTGTCGATATCCACAGTAGCGGGTTCGTTCCCCGCCAGCCCCATAATAATGGCGATATCGGTATGGTGGCCTTTCCCGGTAAGGGACAGTGAGCCGTAAACGTCCACCACTACGCGGGTGACATCGTCCAGCAATCCTTTTTCGACCAGGTCATCGACGAACTGCTTACCGGCCTTCATCGGGCCAACAGTGTGGGAAGATGAGGGACCAATCCCCACCTTAAACATGTCGAATATACTAATCACATTAACACTCCTGACAGGGTTACCGGGGGTTCCAGTAACGATGTAATAACTGCGCATAGTGTAAGAGGGAAGGTCACTGTCAGCTTAACTATTCACATGAATTAAACTAATGCGTAACCCTGATTAAACTAATAACGCGAAGTTGATCTCAGTCTGTCAAAAAGAGGCGTTGTGCAAAGTATAGTCTATGGCTTGCGCCCGATCTGCAGCGCCAGCGCACGAATAATGCCCGCCGTCATGCCCCAAACAAAATAATGCTGATACCAGGATAACCACACGCGATGCGCGTTGCCGTGACGATGCACATCCAGCGGATGATAACGGCCCAGGCGCAGCGCCTCCGCCAGCGGCATCTCAAACACAGCGGAGACTTCATCTTCACTGGCGTGGTAGTGCAAATCCGGCGGAATAACGCCAACCACTGGCGTGACCTGAAAACCGGTGACGCTATCCACCGGCGGCAGCACGCCGATCACTTCCACCGCGTCGGGAGGAATGGCGACCTCTTCCTGCGCTTCACGCAGCGCCGCAGCAATTAATGAGGCGTCGCTACTGTCGACCGCGCCGCCGGGAAAGGCGACTTGACCTGCATGTTTGCGCAGCAGTGGGGAGCGTTGCGTTAACAGCAAACCCGGCTGTTCGCGCCGCACGATAGGCACCAGCACTGCCGCCTGGCGCGAGTGAATGGTTTGCGGGCTAAGCTGTGGCCGTAAAAGTTGAAAGCGCGATAAAAAATCATCCAGGGTTAACGCCGGTTGTTCCACGAATCATTTCTCCAGTTGCCGCAGAATACGATTAACTTTATCAAAGGTTTCCTGATATTCCGCCTCTTCCTGACTATCGGCGACAATGCCGCCGCCCGCGGAACAGTAAATCTGCCCGTCGCAGGCGGTCAGCGTGCGGATCGTGATGTTGGTGTCCATATTGCCGCAAACGCTGATATAGCCAATGCTGCCGCACCAGGCATTGCGACGCTGCGGCTCCAGTTGATCAATAATTTCCATCGCGCGGACTTTGGGCGCACCCGTAATCGAGCCGCCGGGGAAGGCTGCGCGTAACAGATCGCAGGCTTGCCGACCGGGCGGGAGTGTTGCCGTAACGGTACTGACCAGGTGATGGACGGCAGGAAATGGCTCAACCACGAACAGTTCCGGCACCCGCACCGAACCCGGTAGCGCCACGCGGCCAATATCATTACGCATCAAATCGACAATCATCAGGTTTTCAGCGCGATCTTTTGCCGACGACGCCAGTTTCTTCGCCTGTTCCGCATCAGCCTGTGGGTCGGCAAGCCGTGGAAGAGTACCTTTGATCGGCCGTGTTTCGATATTGTCACCCTCAAGGCGGATAAAGCGCTCCGGTGAGAGGCTGAGTATCGCGCCCTGCTGCAAGCGCAGGAATGCGCTGAACGGGGCGCGGTTTTCACGGTTTAAGCGGCAAAAAGCCAGCCACTCATCTCCTTGATAATGCGCCTGAAAACGCTGCGCGAGATTGACCTGGTAACAGTCGCCGCTGTGCAACCAGGCCTGTACCTGGCGAAATTTTTCCCCGTACTCCTCCCGGCTCATGTTCGCCTGCCAGGCCGAGGTTAAGCGGAAATCCTCCCGCTGCGGCGCGGTTTGCGCGTTCAGCCAGGCCAGACGTGCATTGACATCGCCATGACTCAGCAGCGTCACCCGCTGGCGTTGATGATCCACCACCAGTGCCCAATCATAAATTCCCACGGACATCTCTGGCAGGGCGAGATCCTGTTCGGCATGCCGGGGAAGTTTTTCAAAACGTCGGCCTAAATCATAACCAAACAGGCCTAACGCGCCGCCCTGAAACGGCAGCTCCGGGTCAGAAGCGCTGCGAAAGCCACACTCGTCGAGGGCGTGTTGTAACAGCTGCAACGGATCATCACTCGATTCTTGTGTATCGTTAAGGGTGGTGATCTCGCCGCGCGTGATGAGCGTCGTCAACGGTTCGGCCACCAGAATATCAAAGCGATTGTGCGGATGATCGGCATGGCCTGAATGCAGCAGCATGGCCCACGGCTGATGGCTGAGCGGGGCAAAGTAGTGTTCGGCAGCGTCGGAGCGCCACGGCAGAGAGATTACGGCGGGGGATAACGTCTTCATTGAACCTGACTCATGTGCGTCTTTGCTGGTGAATAGCGCGACCGCGTGGAATAATTAGCGTCAACAATTTAGCAGGAGTTCACGATGTTTGCAGGTTTACCTTCCCTTAGCCACGAGCAACAGCAAAAAGCGGTGGAACGCATCCAGGAATTAATGGCCGGCGGCATGAGTAGCGGACAGGCGATTGCACAGGTTGCAGAAGAGCTGCGCGCCACCCATACCGGCGAGCGGATCGTGGCGCGCTTCGAAGACGAAGACGAGTAATTACACCGCGGCGATAATTTTAATTTCCACTTTGTAGCGCGGGTTCATCAGTTTCGCTTGCACAGTGCAGCGTACTGGCGCATGGCCTGCCACAACCCACTCATCCCAGGCTTTATTCATCGCGGCGAAATCACTGCTGTCGGCAAGAAAAAGGGTCGCGTCGAGGATACGCGTTTTATCGCTGCCTTGTTTTGCCAGCACCGCGTCGATTTGCGCCAGTGTGTTGGCGGTCTGTTCAAATGCATCGGCGTCCAGGTTCTCCGGCACGCCGGTGTAGTACAGCGTCTGATTGTGGATCACCGCATCTGACCAGCGGGCTGCTGCGTCAATTCGCACAATTGTCATAACCTTTTCCTTCTTATTCTCCATAGCGGGCAGGCAAGAGTGCCACATAAACCTGGCTGGCGTAAATCCGCACACCCTGACATAATCACTGTCGATTTAACCAGGGGGTAGTGTGACGGACGATTTTGCAACAGACGGCCAACTGGCCAAAGCGATTCCGGGATTTAAACCGCGCGAGCCACAGCGCCAGATGGCGCACGCGGTGACAGAGGCGATTCGCCATACCCAACCGCTGGTGGTCGAAGCCGGAACCGGCACCGGAAAAACCTACGCCTACCTGGCCCCGGCGCTACGCTCGGGGAAAAAAGTGATCATCTCCACCGGCTCAAAAGCATTGCAGGATCAGCTCTACAGCCGTGATTTACCCACCGTTGCTAAAGCGCTGGCGTTTACCGGGCGCACCGCGCTGCTGAAAGGCCGTTCCAACTATTTGTGCATTGAGCGTCTTGAGCAGCAAGCGCTGGCGGGCGGCGATCTGCCGGTACAGACACTCAGCGACGTGATTCTGCTGCGTTCATGGTCGAACCAAACGACCGATGGTGACATCAGCACCTGTGTCAGCGTGGCGGAAGATTCGCAAGCCTGGCCGCTGGTCACCAGCACCAATGACAACTGTCTTGGCAGCGATTGCCCGATGTATAAAGACTGTTTTGTGGTGAAAGCGCGTAAAAAAGCGATGGATGCCGATGTGGTGGTGGTTAACCACCATCTGTTTCTCGCCGATATGGTGGTGAAAGAGAGCGGCTTCGGTGAACTTATTCCGGAAGCTGAGGTGATGATATTTGACGAAGCGCATCAGCTTCCGGATATCGCCAGCCAGTATTTTGGTCAGTCGCTCTCCAGCCGCCAGCTACAGGATCTGGCGAAAGATTTCACCATCGCTTACCGGACTGAACTGAAAGATACCGCTCAGTTGCAGAAGTGCGCCGACCGGCTGGCGCAGAGCGCGCAGGACTTCCGCCTGCAACTGGGGGAACCGGGTTATCGCGGTAATCTGCGCGAATTGCTGGCGGATGCGAACATTCAACGCGCATTGTTACTGCTCGATGATGCGCTTGAGCTGTGTTACGACGTGGCAAAGCTCTCCCTCGGGCGTTCGGCGTTGCTGGATGCCGCTTTTGAACGCGCTACGCTCTATCGCGCGCGCCTGAAACGGCTGAAAGAGATCAACCAGCCGGGTTACAGCTACTGGTACGAATGCACATCCCGCCATTTTACGCTGGCGCTCACGCCGCTGACGGTGTCGGATAAATTCACCGAAGTGATGGCGCAGAAAAAAGGCAGCTGGATTTTTACCTCTGCGACGCTGTCGGTGAATGACGATTTGCATCATTTTACGGCGCGGTTGGGTATTGAAGGTGCGGAGTCGTTACTGTTGGCAAGCCCTTTTGATTATCAGCGTCAGGCGTTATTGTGCGTCCCGCGCAATTTGCCGCAGACCAATCAACCGGGTGCTGCGCGCCAGCTTGCCGCCATGTTGCGGCCAATGATTGAAGCAAACAATGGCCGCTGCTTTATGCTCTGTACCTCGCACGCCATGATGCGCGATCTTGCGGAACAGTTCCGCGCCACCATGACCTTGCCCGTCCTGTTGCAGGGTGAAACCAGTAAAGGCCGGTTATTGCAAGAGTTCGTCAGTGCCGGCAATGCACTCTTAGTGGCGACCAGCAGTTTCTGGGAAGGGGTGGACGTGCGCGGCGATACCCTGTCTTTGGTGATCATCGACAAACTGCCGTTCACCTCGCCGGAAGATCCGCTTCTGAAAGCGCGCATGGAAGATTGTCGCCTGCGCGGCGGCGATCCCTTTGACGAGGTGCAGTTACCGGATGCCGTAATTACGCTGAAACAAGGCGTCGGGCGACTGATCCGCGATGTGGACGATCGCGGCGTGCTGGTGATTTGTGATAACCGGCTGGTGATGCGCCCTTATGGTGCGGTGTTCTTGTCGAGTCTTCCGCCTGCGCCCCGCACCCGGGATATTCGTCGCGCAGTCGAATTCCTCGCATCGCCACCGGCGCAGTAATTTGCTGCGGACTGTGGTAAGATGCGCGCCATTTTGTTGATAGTGGACTGTTATACCCATGCGAATTCTGGCTATTGATACCGCCACGGAAGCGTGTTCTGTCGCGCTGTGGAACGATGGTACGACCTTCGCGCACTTCGAACTTTGCCCTCGCGAACACACTCAACGCATCCTGCCGCTGGTTCAGGATGTCCTGCACGATGCAAAAATATCCCTCACGCAACTCGACGCGCTGGCGTTTGGCCGCGGGCCAGGCAGCTTTACCGGTGTACGCATTGGCATCGGTATTGCGCAAGGGCTGGCATTGGGCGCAGAACTGCCGATGATTGGCGTTTCAACGCTGGCGACCATGGCGGAAGGCGCATGGCGAAAGACCGGCGCAACCCGCGTGCTGGCAGCCATCGACGCACGCATGGGGGAAGTCTACTGGGCTGAGTATCAGCGTGATGAGCAGGGCGTCTGGCAGGGGGAAGAGAGCGAAGCTGTGCTCAATCCGCAAGCCGTGATGGCGCGTCTGCAACAGCTTGATGGGCAGTGGGCCACGGTGGGCACTGGCTGGGCTGCCTGGCCGGAGATGGCCAGCACGTGTGCGCTGTCGCTCATCGAGGGTGAAACCACGCTGCCAGCCGCCGAAGATATGCTGCCGATTGCCCGTCGCTTGTTTACTGAGCAACGCACGGTTGCCGTTGAGCATGCTGAACCTGTTTATTTGCGTAACGAAGTGGCATGGAAGAAACTTCCGGGCCGGGAATGAATCTCAGTAGTACAAACTGAGTTGAGGAGTCGCATCATGGCGGGTCAAAAAAGAGGTATGCGCTGGTTGCTGGCCGGTCTGGCATCGGCAGTGTTAAGCGGTTGTGTTTCTGTGCCTGACGCGATTAAAGGAACCAGTCCAACGCCGCAAGAAGATTTGGTGCGGGTAATGAATGCACCCACGCTGTATGTCGGTCAGGAAGGGCGTTTTGGCGGTAAGGTTGTTGATATTAAGAACCAGCAAGGGAAAACCCGGCTGGAAATCGCCGCTGTACCGCTGGATAGCGGTGCTCGCCCGGTGCTGGGTGAGCCTTCTGTTGGTCGTATTTATGCAGACGTGAACGGCTTTCTTGATCCTGTCGACTTCCGCAATCAGTTAGTTACCGTCGTCGGTCCTATCACCGGTACCGAAGAAGGGAAAGTGGGCGACGCACCCTATAAATATATGGTGATGCAGGCCAACGGCTACAAACGCTGGCGTTTGACCCAGCAGGTAGTGATGGCGCCGCAGCCTGTCGATCCCTGGTTTTGGGGACCGGGGCCAGGGCCACGCCACTGGCACTCCGGGTTAGGGGGCTGGGGTTGGTATCCGCCTGAGCCTGCCCGTGTTGAGACTGTCGTGACAGAGTAATTCCTTGTTATAACAAGAGAAAGAGACAGCGGCCTGGCCGCTGTTTCTGTCTATAGCGGTTTATAAGAAAAATAATTAGTGACGCGCTTCGCAACCTTCGGCTCGCTTAATTAATAAACTGGTACGCTGAGTTAATATTATGTTAACGGCTTGTTTATTAACTGGGGTTGTGATGACCAAAAATACTCATTTCAGAGGTGATGCATTGAAGAAGGTTTGGCTTAACCGTTATCCCGCAGATGTTCCTGCGGAGATCAATCCCGACCGTTATCAATCCCTGGTTGAATTATTCGAACACTCCACCGCACGTTATGCCGATCAACCCGCGTTTATCAATATGGGCGAGGTGATGACATACCGGAAGCTGGAAGAGCGCAGCCGGGCATTCGCCGCCTATCTTCAGCAAGGTCTGGGGCTGAAAAAAGGCGATCGCGTCGCGTTGATGATGCCAAACCTGCTGCAATATCCGGTCGCGTTATTTGGTATTTTGCGTGCCGGAATGATTGTGGTGAACGTCAACCCACTGTATACCCCGCGCGAGCTGGAGCACCAACTGAATGACAGCGGCGCGTCCGCGATTGTGATTGTCTCGAACTTCGCCCACACCCTGGAGAAGGTGGTTGATAAAACCCAGGTGCGCCATGTGATCCTGACTCGCATGGGCGATCAACTGTCGTCGGCAAAAGGCACGCTGGTGAACTTTGTCGTCAAATACGTTAAGCGTCTGGTGCCGAAATACCATCTTCCGGATGCCATTTCATTCCGCCGCGCGTTGCAAAGCGGTTATCGCATGCAGTACGTCAAACCTGAGGTGATTGCGGACGATCTCGCCTTCCTGCAATACACCGGCGGAACCACCGGGGTAGCGAAAGGGGCGATGCTGACCCATCGCAACATGCTGGCGAACCTGGAGCAGGTTAATGCGACTTACGGGCCGTTGTTGCACCGCGGCAAAGAGCTGGTGGTGACGGCGCTTCCGCTGTATCACATTTTTGCGCTGACCATGAACTGCCTGCTGTTTATTGAACTGGGCGGGCAAAACCTGCTGATCACCAACCCACGTGATATCCCGGGGCTGGTTAAAGAGCTGGCGAAATACCCGTTCACCTCGATGACCGGGGTAAATACGCTGTTTAACGCGCTGCTGAATAATGACGAGTTTCGCAAACTGGATTTCTCCTCGCTGCACTTGTCCGCAGGCGGGGGGATGCCGGTGCAGCAAGCGGTGGCGGATCGCTGGGTCAAGCTGACCGGGCAGTATTTGCTGGAAGGTTATGGCCTGACTGAATGCTCGCCGCTGGTGAGTGTAAACCCGCACGACATCGATTATCACAGTGGCAGCATTGGTCTGCCGGTGCCGTCCACCGAGGCCAAACTGGTGGATGATGAGGGGAATGAAGTCGCGCCGGGCGAACCCGGGGAGCTGTGTGTGAAAGGGCCGCAGGTGATGCTGGGCTACTGGCAGCGACCGGATGCGACGGATGAAATTCTGCGTGACGGCTGGCTCTACACCGGTGACATTGCCGTGATGGATGACGAAGGTTTCCTGCGTATTGTCGATCGCAAAAAAGACATGATTCTGGTCTCGGGTTTTAATGTCTACCCGAACGAGATTGAAGACGTTGTGATGCAGCATGCCGGGGTACGGGAAGTGGCTGCGGTGGGCGTCCCGTCTGAAAACAGCGGTGAAGCGGTGAAGATCTTCGTCGTCAAAAAAGAGGACAGCCTGACGGAAGATGCGCTGATTGCGTTTTGCCGCCGCCAGCTGACGGGCTATAAGGTGCCGAAGCTGGTGGAATTCCGCAGTGAATTGCCAAAATCGAACGTCGGTAAGATTTTACGACGAGAATTACGTGACGAAGCGCGTGGCAAAGTGGACAATAAAGCCTGAGCTATGCATTAATCGCCCGAACGCCGGTTAAGCCGGCGTTTTTTATGGGTGCAAACTAAAGAGATAATGATTTGAATTACCAGATGATCACGACGAACGACGCACTGGCGGCGTTGTGTGAAGCCGCCAGTGCGTTTCCGGCCATTGCCCTGGATACCGAATTTGTCCGCACCCGTACTTACTACCCGCAACTGGGGCTGATTCAGCTCTATGACGGTGAGCATGTGGCGCTGATTGATCCGCTGTCTATTACCGACTGGACGCCGTTTCGCAACCTGTTGATCAATACGCAGGTGACCAAATACCTGCATGCGGGGAGCGAAGATCTGGAGGTTTTCCTGAACGCGTTCGGCGTACAGCCGCAACCGATGATCGATACCCAAATTCTCGCTGCATTCTGCGGTCGTCCGCTTTCATGGGGCTTTGCCGCCATGGTGGAGGAGTTCACCGGACTGGTTATCGATAAGAGCGAGTCACGTACCGACTGGCTGGCGCGCCCGCTGACGGAACGTCAGTGCGACTATGCCGCCGCAGACGTGTGGTATCTGCTGCCGATCGCCGGCAAGTTGCTGGCGGAAACGGAACAGGCCGGTCGACTGGATGCCGCGCTGGACGAATGTCGCTTGATGATGCAGCGTCGCCAGGAAGTGCTGGCACCGGAAGAGGCATGGCGCGATATCACCAACGCCTGGCAGTTGCGTACGCGTCAGCTTGCCTGCCTGCGCTTGCTTGCGGACTGGCGGTTGCGTAAGGCGCGCGAGCGTGATCTGGCGGTGAATTTTGTCGTTCGGGAAGAGAACCTGTGGGCGGTCGCGCGCTACATGCCTGCCAGCATGGGCGAACTGGACAGCATCGGTCTCTCCGGCAGTGAAATTCGTTTCCATGGCAAAACGCTGCTGGCGCTGGTTGCGCAGGCTCAGGCGCTACCGGAAGAGGCGTTGCCGGAACCGCTATTGAATCTGATGGATATGCCGGGTTATCGCAAGGCATTCAAGGCCATTAAAGCGCTGGTGCAAACCATTGGTGAAAGCGAGAAAGTGAGCGTTGAGCTGCTGGCTTCACGCCGGCAGATTAATCAGTTGTTGAATTGGCACTGGAAATTGAAACCGCAGACAACCGCACCGGAATTAATTAGCGGTTGGCGGGGAGAAATGATGGCCGATCAGCTGAAAAAATTACTGGATGAATATCCACGATAATAACTGTAAATAATTACAGGGTATTCCGTGTAATAAACAAAAAAGGCAGAAATTATCTGCCTTTTTTTAATGCCTGCGCGAAACGTTATTTATTTCGTTTCTTCTGCTTCCGGCAGGGTAACGTTAAGTTCCAGAATGGAAATATCGTCCCCTTTTTGTTCCAGTTGAACCGTCACCATCTCTGGATCGATTTGTACATACTTACAAATCACTTCCAGAATATCCCGCTTAAGCTGCGGTAAATAATGGGGTTCAGCGTCGCTGCGGCGACGTTCTGCAACAATAATTTGCAGGCGTTCTTTAGCAATGCTGGCAGTGTTCTTTTTTCTGGAGAGAAAAAAGTCAAGTAATGCCATAACTTATCCTCCGAACAAGCGTTTGAGGAAACCTTTCTTCTCTTCTTCAATGAAGCGGAAAGGACGATCTTCTCCTAACAGACGTTCCACGGCATCGGCATAGGCTTTACCCGCGTCTGCGTTGACATCCAGGATAACCGGCTCACCCTGGTTTGACGCGCGTAACACGGACTGATCTTCCGGGATCACGCCAACCAGTTTGATTCGCAGAATTTCCAGCACATCTTCCATGCTCAGCATGTCGCCGCGGTTAACCCGCCCCGGGTTGTAACGGGTCAACAGCAGGTGCTCTTTAATCGGTTCTTCACCATTTTCGGCGCGGCGTGATTTCGACGCAAGAATACCGAGAATGCGGTCAGAGTCACGCACTGACGACACTTCCGGGTTGGTGGTGATAATGGCTTCATCGGCGAAATAGAGCGCCATCAGCGCGCCGGTTTCGATACCCGCAGGGGAGTCGCAGACAATGAAATCGAAATCCATTTTCTTCAGATCTTCGAGCACCTGCGCCACGCCTTCACGGGTCAGCGCGTCTTTATCGCGGGTCTGCGATGCCGGAAGAATATAGAGATTTTCGGTGCGTTTATCTTTGATCAACGCCTGGTTCAGCGTTGCATCACCCTGGATAACGTTGACGAAATCGTACACGACGCGGCGTTCGCAGCCCATGATGAGATCCAGGTTGCGCAGCCCAATATCGAAATCGATAACGACGGTTTTCTTGCCCTTCTGGGCTAAACCAGTAGCGATGGCCGCGCTGGAGGTGGTCTTGCCAACGCCCCCTTTACCCGAAGTAACAACAATAATGCGTGCCATAGGAGTTCCTTGTTAAAAGGGCTTAATTTAAGGGTTGAATTGTCAAAGCGTTGTCCGCTAACCGCAAACGTGCCGCTTTGCCATAATAATCGGCCGGGATTTGATCGCTCAGCCAGTATTCTCCCGCGATGGAAACCAGTTCCGGCGTGAGGTGTGTGCAAAAAATTTGTGCCTCGCGATCGCCGCTAGCTCCCGCCAGCGCTCGCCCACGCATCATGCCATAGACATGGATATTGCCGTCGGCAATCAGTTCAGCGCCTGCGCTGACGTGGCTGGTGACAATCAGATCACAGTGTGGTGCATAAATCCGCTGACCGGAACGAACCGGGGTGTCAATCAAGCGTGTTTTTGTGACCGGGGTAACAATGGGAGTGGGTTCAGGAGCGATGGCCTTACGCGGCGCTTTCTCTTTACCTTCTGTCAGTAGGGGGAGCCCGGCGCGCTCGATTTCCGCTTTCAATTCGCTGTCTTTACAGCCGCTAATACCCACGACGCGCAGACCGGTTTCGGTAATACTCTGCTGTAGCCGGGGCCAGTTAACCGGGCCTTCCAGCGTGGAGACATTGATGACAACGGGAGCATGTTGCAAGAAAGCAGGAGCCTGAGCGATTTTGTCTTCTAACGCCTGACGAATAACCTCGGGTTTTGCATCATGCAAGTGAACCACTGATAAGGTAAAACTACTGCCTTTTAGCTCGATGGGCGTGTTTGACATCCTGACCTTACTCATTTTGCTATTATCACCCGATCGTTGAGTGATATTCCGAAGACTATCAGGCATGTTATAGTCACTGTTATATTCAGGCAAGTAACCACCCGCTAATTCCGAGTAATAAGTATGTTTTGTGTGATCTATCGAAGTGCCCGTCGTGAACAGACTTATCTGTATGTCGAAAAAAAAGACGATTTTTCCCGCGTACCGGAAGCGTTAATGCAGAGCTTCGGTCCACCGCAGTTGACGATGCTTTTTCCGCTTGATGGTCGTAAAAAATTGGCTGGCGCGGATTTGGATAAAGTAAAAGAAGCATTGGTCACGCAAGGCTATTATTTGCAGTTACCGCCACCACAAGAAAACTTATTGAAACAACACCTCGCGGGTTTAGGCAAACAATAAACCCGAAACGTGAAAGGACGGCTCTTTGAGCCGTTTCTTATTTGTACCTTCGACACAGGCGGCAACGCGTTGGTATTTGACAAACTGCCGGGTGGCGCGGATAGTCATTTTTCGCTCATGTTCAATGTGTTACCGGAGGTGGAATAAATGTATCAGCATCACAACTGGCAGGGCGCTCTGCTGGATTACCCGGTGAGTAAAGTGGTTTGCGTTGGCAGCAACTATGCGAAACATATTAAGGAAATGGGGAGCGCTACCCCGGAAGAGCCGGTTCTGTTTATTAAACCCGAAACGGCGTTGTGCGACATCCGCCAGCCGCTCGCCTTGCCACAGGATTTTGGTTCTGTGCACCATGAAGTGGAACTGGCGGTGCTGATTGGCGCAACGCTGCGCCAGGCCACGGAAGAACATGTCCGTAAGGCCATAGCCGGATACGGCGTGGCGCTGGATCTCACGCTACGCGATCTGCAAAGTAAAATGAAGAAAGCCGGGCAGCCGTGGGAAAAAGCCAAAGGTTTTGATAATTCATGCCCGATTTCTGGCTTTATCCCGGCGGCGGAGTTTGCCAGCGACCCGCAAAACACGACGCTTGGTCTGAAAGTGAATGGCGAAGTCCGCCAGCAAGGCACGACTGCCGATATGATCCACAAAATCGTGCCGCTGATTGCCTATATGAGCCGCTTTTTCACGCTGAAAGCAGGCGATGTGGTCCTGACCGGCACGCCAGATGGCGTCGGCCCGCTGCAAAGCGGTGATGAGCTGGACGTGAGCTTTAACGGCCTTTCCCTGACGACCCGCGTACTTTGACACAGTTTGCCGCCTGGAACGGGCGGCAAAACTTGCATCCGCATGCCAGACTGGTTATAAGGTGCTCCCTGGATTTTAATGGCGGATTTTATCATGAACGACACTCCTTTCTGGCAAAGCAAAACTCTCGACCAAATGACGGACGCGGAGTGGGAGTCGTTATGTGATGGCTGCGGGCAGTGCTGCCTGCATAAACTGATGGATGAAGACACCGACGAAATCTACTTTACCAATGTTGCCTGTCGTCAGTTGAATATCAAAACCTGCCAGTGTCGTAACTATGAGCGTCGGTTCGAGTATGAACCTGATTGCATCAAACTGACCCGCGAAAATCTCCCGACCTTTGAATGGCTGCCGCCGAGCTGCGCTTACCGTTTACTGGCCGAGGGTAAAGCGTTACCACTGTGGCACCCGCTGCGCACTGGCTCCAAAGCGGCAATGCACGCCGAACGCATTTCCGTGCGCCATATTGCCGTGAAAGAGTCTGAAGTCCGCGACTGGCAGGAGCACATTTTAAACAAACCGGAATGGGCGGATTAACGTTCAGACACCCCAAAAAACGTCGATAATTACCGACGCGATAAGCAGCCAGCAGGGCAGGGAAAAGTAAAAAACGCCTCGCTACACGCCGTTTACGAGAGCGGGCAATTTTTCACGCTTGTATGTTGGTTCCAGTGTGGTGTTGTTAAATCGCAGCAATGTCCGGGCGGTAAACTTCAGGCAACTGCGCTATGGGCTGGAACCGGGAAGGTAATGCAAAAAAACGCTCCCGAGGGAGCGTTCTGTTAGCGACCAAAGAGATCGCGTTTTTTCGGTTTGAACGGTTGGGCAATCAGCACCAACAGCGCAACGACCAGATAAGCCACAAAAATGCCCAGCAGCCACTGCGGCATCTCCAGCGTCAGAAACGACCATTGACGCTCAGCACAGTCGCCGGATGCGACAAACACTTGCGGGAGCCATTTATCCAGCGGCAGCCACGTTGGAAAACGGGCGGCAAAATCGCAGGTCATAAACGGGGAAGGGTGCAGCTGAATCATCGTATGTTCCCAGGCAAGCTGGATGCCGCGCCATGCGCTATAGAGCCAGATCGCCAGAGCGACGTAACGTAGCGGCGTTTTTGGCGCAATCGCGCCGACAATTCCGGCACCCATCACGCCAAACAACGCGCTGCGTTCATAAATACAGAGTACGCAGGGTTTCAGCAGCATGACATGCTGGAACCACAGCGCGACCATTTCAAGTGCAAACGCCGTCAGCGCCATTAATAACCACGCGCCGCGCCCGCGCGAGCACTTGTTCAAGTATCGCAACATAATCATTTCCCTGGGAGATGCTTTGAAAAAGCAGTGTAAACGAAATCTCTCTACAGGCCACTAGCGGCTGGTAAAATATTACGTAATTGAATGTTTATCATGCGAAAAGTCAAACCAGACCACCAAGCGATGTCATATCCGGCAAAAAAGAACGGGCATTTTGCGCTGCATCAGTTTCGGATGAAAGCCATATGACTTATGAGGTTAAGCGCTGCTAAATAGTCAAAATGGCGTACCGATCCCCTTTTTTCTTCTTTTCGCATGCTACCTGCCCCCGACGGGGTCTGGTATGATGAGTCCTCTTTGCTAATGCTGTGTAATGGAAATCTCACTATGGTCATTAAGGCGCAGAGCCCGGCGGGTTTCGCGGAAGAGTACATCATTGAAAGTATCTGGAATAATCGCTTCCCCCCGGGATCCATTCTTCCTGCTGAACGCGAACTCTCTGAACTGATTGGCGTCACCCGTACCACATTGCGTGAAGTTTTACAGCGTCTGGCCCGCGATGGCTGGCTCACTATTCAGCATGGCAAACCCACCAAAGTGAATAACTTCTGGGAAACGTCGGGTCTGAACATTCTGGAAACGCTGGCGCGTCTCGATCACGAAAGCGTTCCGCAGTTGATCGACAACTTGTTGTCGGTGCGCACCAACATTTCCACTATCTTCATTCGTACTGCATTCCGTCAGCACCCTGATGACGCGTTGAAAGTGCTGGCCAGCGCGCGCGAGGTGGAAGACCACGCTGACGCGTTTGCCGAACTCGATTACAACGTTTTCCGCGGGCTTGCTTTTGCCTCCGGCAATCCGATTTACGGGTTGATCCTGAACGGTATGAAAGGGTTGTATACGCGCATTGGTCGCCATTACTTCTCCAGCCCGGAAGCACGTAGCCTGGCGCTGGGTTTCTATCACAAGCTGGCGGAAGTGTGTGAGCATGCGCAGCACGATCAGGTTTACGAACTGGTGCGTCGCTACGGTCATGAGAGCGGTGAAATCTGGCACCGTATGCAAAAAACGATGCCAGGCGATTTGGCCTTACAAGGGCGATAAGCAAAGTTACCCCTCTGCGGCGCAGAGGGGATTTCCATTACAGTGTGTTAGAGCGTTGCGGGCAGCGCTCTAACAGTTCCACGCTACCATCTTCATTTTGCTGCTCCAGCAGCACATCAAATCCCCACAGCCGGTGCACATGCTTCAGAACTTCGCGGCGACCTTTATCCAGCGGCGCGCGATTGTGCGGAATGTAACGCAGCGTCAGCGAGCGATCGCCGCGTAAATCCACGTTCCAGACCTGAATATTCGGCTCCAGGTTGCTCAGGTTGTACTGTGACGACAGTTTGTTGCGGATCTCCCGGTAGCCCTCTTCGTTATGAATAGCGGCAATCTCCAGGTAGTTATTGCGATCGTCATCCAGCACGGTAAAGAAGCGGAAGTCACGCATGATTTTCGGTGACATAAACTGGCTGATAAAGCTTTCATCCTTAAAGTCGCGCATCGCGAAATGCAGCGTTTCCAGCCAGTCAGAACCGGCAATATCCGGGAACCAGTACTTATCTTCATCGGTCGGCGACTGGCAAATTCGCTTGATGTCCTGGAACATGGCAAAGCCCAGCGCATAGGGGTTGATGCCGCTATACCACGGGCTGTTATAGGGCGGCTGGAACACCACATTGGTATGGCTGTGCAGGAACTCCAGCATAAAGCGGTCGGTGACTTTGCCTTCGTCATACAAGTGGTTGAGGATGGTGTAGTGCCAGAACGTCGCCCATCCTTCGTTCATCACCTGAGTCTGTTTCTGCGGGTAAAAATACTGGCTGACTTTGCGCACGATGCGCAGGATTTCGCGCTGCCACGACTCCAGCAACGGCGCGTTTTTCTCCATAAAGTAGAGCAGATTCTCCTGCGGCTCCGCCGGGTAGCGACGCGCCTGGGCCACCGCCACCTCTTCGTCGCGTTTCGGCAGCGTACGCCACAGCATATTCACCTGGCTTTGCAGATACTCCTCGCGGCTTTTCTGGCGCGCTTTCTCCTCCTGCAGCGAGATTTTCTGCGGGCGTTTGTAGCGATCCACACCGTAGTTCATCAGCGCATGGCAGGAGTCGAGCAGTTTTTCCACTTCATCCACGCCATAACGCTCTTCGCAATCGGTAATGTATTTGCGGGCGAAGATCAGGTAATCGACAATCGAGCTGGCGTCAGTCCAGCTTCGGAACAGATAGTTGTTTTTGAAAAACGAGTTATGCCCGTAGCAGGCATGCGCCATCACCAGTGCCTGCATGGTAATGGTGTTCTCTTCCATCAGGTAGGCGATGCAGGGATTCGAGTTGATGACAATTTCATAAGCCAGCCCTTGCTGACCATGTTTGTAAAGGCGTTCCGTCTCGATGAATTTCTTACCGAACGACCAGTGAGGGTAGTTAATTGGCATACCTACGCTTGAGTAGGCATCCATCATTTGTTCTGAGGTGATCACTTCGATTTGATGCGGATAGGTATCCAGCCGGTAGAGTTTCGCCACCCGGTCGATCTCTGCCAGGTAAACATCCAGCAGATCGAAAGTCCAATCGGGTCCATCGCTCAGACGAATAGAGTCCTTATTCATTGAGTCAATCGTAGCCATTAGCGCGCCCTCGTTGTTAACAACACTCTCTGTATGGAGCGTCTCATTTCAAGCATAGAACACGCAATAAAATCTGTGGCTAAGCCATAGGTTTTTCTTCGCGATTTTTTCTTCTCGAGGCGGCGCTGAAAGGCTGTTTTGTAGTTTTTTGTTCTGCGCTTAAAAGGCGTTCAGCAGGAGATGCTAAATACGTTTAGCCCTTGTAATAGGGCGAAGCTGTGAGAGATGTCACCATAAAAAAGGCATATGTTGAATAATATTTTCATCTGGGTTATCAATTTGTAATTAGATGATTGTGCTTTACTCATGGGAGAGGGATATGCAAGTTGTTGTCTTAGGTAGCGGGGTGGTGGGCGTCACCAGCGCATGGTATCTGCGTCAGGCGGGTCATGACGTGACGGTGATCGATCGGCAGCCTGGCCCCGCGCAGGAGACCAGCGCCGCCAATGCCGGGCAGATTTCACCTGGCTATGCTGCGCCCTGGGCTGCGCCAGGCGTACCGCTGAAAGCGATTAAATGGATGTTTCAGCGCCATGCGCCGCTGGCTATCCGCCTGGATGGCACATCATCACAGTTAAAATGGATGTGGCAAATGCTGCGTAACTGCGACACCCGCCACTACATGGAAAACAAAGGACGCATGGTGCGTCTGGCGGAATACAGCCGCGACTGTCTGAAAATGCTGCGGGAAACCACCAATGTTCAGTACGAAGGGCGGCAGGGCGGTACATTGCAACTGTTTCGCACCGCTGAACAGTATGAAAATGCGACCCGCGATATCGCCGTTTTGCAGGATGCCGGGGTGCCCTATCAATTGCTGGAGGCGGCACGTCTGGCGGAGGTTGAACCGGCGCTGGCGGAAGTCGCGGGTAAACTGACGGGCGGGCTGCGCTTGCCGAATGATGAAACCGGCGACTGCCAGCTCTTTACTCAACATCTGGCGCAGATGGCCGCCCAGGCGGGAGTGGTGTTCCGCTTTAACACACCGGTGGATCGCCTGCTGTACGAAGGCGAGAAAATCTACGGCGTGAAATGTGGCGACGAGGTGATCAAAGCCGATGCCTACGTAATGGCGTTTGGATCCTGGTCCACGGGTTTACTGAAAGGGATTGTTGATATTCCGGTCTATCCGCTTAAAGGTTATTCCCTGACTATCCCGATTGCACAAGAAGATGGCGCGCCGGTATCGACCATCCTTGATGAGACTTACAAGATTGCCATTACCCGTTTTGACCAGCGCATCCGCGTGGGCGGAATGGCGGAAATTGTGGGTTACAACACCGAGTTGTTGAAGCCGCGCCGTGAAACGCTGGAGATGGTGGTGCGCGACCTGTTCCCGCGCGGCGGCCACGTTGAACAGGCTACCTTCTGGACGGGGTTGCGGCCAATGACGCCGGACGGCACGCCGGTTGTCGGGCGTACTCCGTTTAAAAATCTGTGGCTCAATACCGGACACGGTACGCTGGGCTGGACAATGGCCTGCGGTTCCGGTCAGTTGATAAGCGATCTGATTTCCGGCACGACGCCCGCGATTCCGTCTGATGATCTTGGCGTGGCGCGCTATCTGTCGGGTTTTACGCCTGCGCGTGCGCAACACTTACACGGCGTTCATAACTGATATAAGGAATAGTGATGTCTCGTCCGGTTCTGGCCACCCTGGATTTACAGGCGCTGGCCAATAACTTGCAGGTTGTTCGCCGCGCAGCGCCATCAGCAAAAATCTGGTCGGTCGTTAAGGCAAACGCGTACGGGCACGGTATCGATCGTGTCTGGCGTGCGCTTAATACCACAGACGGCTTCGCCATGCTGAATCTGGAAGAAGCTATCCTGCTGCGTGAGCGCGGCTGGAAAGGACCGATTCTGATGCTGGAGGGTTTTTTCCATGCGGATGAGCTGCCGCTGTTTGATAAATACCGCCTGACCACCAGCCTGCACAGCAACTGGCAAATTAACGCACTGCAAAATGCGCGTCTGCAAGCACCGCTGGATATCTACCTGAAAATTAACAGCGGAATGAACCGGCTGGGTTTTCAGCCCGAGCGCGTGCATGGCGTCTGGCAGCAGTTGCGTGGCCTGGCAAACGTGGGTGACATCACGCTGATGTCCCATTTTGCTGAGGCGGAACACCCGCAAGGCATTATCGCGCCGATGGCGCGTATTGCGCAGGCCGCTGAAGGCATCGCCGCACCGCGATCGCTGGCAAACTCGGCCGCCACGCTCTGGCACCCGGAGGCACATTTTGACTGGGTGCGACCCGGTATTGTGCTCTATGGCGCGTCGCCCTCGGGCGATTGGCAGGATGTGGCCACCAGTGGTATTCGTCCGGTAATGACGCTGAGCAGTGAAATTATCGCCGTACAAACGCTAAAGGCTGGCGATACTGTGGGGTATGGCGCACGCTACCGCGCCGGTTCAGAGCAGCGCATTGGCGTGGTCGCCTGTGGCTATGCTGATGGTTATCCGCGACTGGCGCCGACGGGGACCCCCGTACTGGTGGATGGCATCCGTACAACTACCGTGGGGGCGATCTCGATGGATATGTTGACGGTGGATTTAACCCCTTGCCCACAGGCCGGCATTGGTACGCCGGTCGAACTATGGGGCAAGGCGATTAAAATCGATGAAGTGGCTACGGCGTCCGGCACAGTCGGGTATGAATTGATGTGCGCATTAGCACCGCGCGTCCCGGTAGTGACAGTGTAAAACACCCTGAGGCGGTTATTCCGCCTCTTCTTCTGCTACCCGGACACCGACTTTCACCACGGCGTTGTCCGCCTTTTCTGCCACGGTCCAGATCATCCCGGCAAATTCCACCTGGTCGCCAACCACGGGCGCAGCACCCAGCAACTGCTGCACGATATCGCCCAACGTCTGCTGTTTATCACGGTATTCCAGTCCGTCTTCCAGGCCGTAAATCAGCGCCACGTCGGCAAATTTGGCATTCGCTTCAAGAATAAAATCGCCGAAAAAGCGTTGATCCAGCGCCACCGGGGGCGACTGGCTGAACAGTTTGCCCAGCGCGGGCAGGTCACGCTCACGGCCAATGACGCACAGAACATCGCCTTCACGCAGCCGGGTGCTGCCCGTCGGGTGCAGCAGGCTGTTACCACGGAACAGCGCGGCAATGCGTGTCTCTTCCGGCATGTGCAAATCGCGAAGTGCTGCGCCGACACACCATTTATCGGCGCTCAACTGATAAACAAACTGCTCCCACGGATTATCCGGATGAATATCCAGACCCACGCGTGAGACCGGCCAGCCTACCGGCGGAACCACCACTTTGGCTTTTTTCGCCGCCCAGGAGAGTGAGGTCCCCTGAAACAGCAGTGAAATCAGCACCACGAAAAACGCCACGTTGAAGAACAGACGGGCATTGTCCAGCCCCGCCATCATCGGGAAAGTGGCAAGAATAATCGGCACCGCGCCACGTAGCCCCACCCAACTGATAAACACGCGCTCGCGCAGGTTAAAGCCGCGAAACGGCAACAGACTGGCGAACACCGACAGGGGACGCGCAACAAAAATCATCCATGCTGAGAGGATCAGCGCGGAGAGGGCGATCGGCCACAAATCGGAAGGTGTCACTAATAACCCCAGCACGAGGAACATCGCAATTTGCGCCAGCCAGGCCAGCCCGTCAAAGTTTTGCAAGATGCCGAAACGGTTGCGGATGGGGCGATTCCCAAGCACAAAACCACACAGATACACGGCCAGGATCCCGCTGCCGTGTAAGGCGGTGGTCAGGGAAAACACCAGGATACCACCGCTGAGCGCCAGCAACGGATACAGCCCTTGCGGCAGGGCAATGCGATTGATCATCTGTTGCAGCAGATAGCCGCCCGCGCCGCCAAGCAGAATGCCGAGACCGAACTCCTGCACAATATGCACCAGGAACATCAGATCGAGATCAGCCTTATGCTTCTGAATCATCTCAATCAGCGTAATGGTCAGAAATACCGCCATCGGATCGTTGCTGCCGGATTCAATTTCAAGCGTCGAACCCACACGTTCGTTCAGCCCTTTGCCGCCAAGCAGTGAAAACACCGCTGCTGCATCGGTGGAGCCGACAATGGCGCCGATTAACAACCCTTCCATGATGTTGAGTTTAAACAACCAGGCCGCCATCATGCCGGTCAGGCTGGAGGTCACGAGTACCCCAACGGTTGCCAGGGAAAGGGCCGGGCCGAGGGCAACGCGAAAGGAACTGGCGCGAGTACGCATACCGCCATCAAGCAGAATGATCGCCAGCGCGAGGTTACTGACCATATAGGCGAACGGATAATTATCGAACGGTATGCCGCCAATGCCGTCTACGCCGGCCAACATACCAATCGCCAGAAAAATGACCAGAATCGGGATTCCGAGGCGTGATGAGAAGGAACTTAATAAAATACTGCAGGTTACAAGAACTGAACCCAGAATAAACAGACTGATTATCGCCTCAGCGTCCAATGTTATGCCTCTCCTTATCCCGTCATGACAAATCCGAAACCCGGGCTGCGTCCGGCAGCCTGGATCCATTCAACGCATTTATAATAACGGCAGAAACAACGTTTTAATAAGGGCATTAAGCGCTTTTTTTATACCGACATCACGGGATGACCCGACAGGGTCAGTTGAGATTTTTCAGCATGTTGCAAAACAGCGTGGGCGCCTAACGGTAAGGTGACGGTTTGCGGCTCATGACCAAACGGCAGTCCGCTGATCAGCGGAATGTCCAGCCGTGAACGCAGGTATTCAACCATCGTAGTAAGATTGTAGCCTGCATCGTACTCGTTGGGTTGTGCATGCGAGAAACTGCCGAGCACCAGTGCGTTTTGTCGCGCCAGAATACCCGCTTGTAACAGTTGTAATAACATGCGCTCCACGCGGTAGGGGTGCTCATTGATATCTTCCACCACCAGAATGCCGCCTTCGATTTGAGGTAACCAGGGTGTACCAATAAGCGAAGTCAGCATGGCCAGGTTGCCACCCCAAAGCTGGCCTTCAGTACGGCAATGCGGGCCTTCGCCTTGCCACTCCACGGTATAGGTTTTATTGCGTAATGCCCGCCAAAAATGTTCAACGGTGAATGCATCCTGCGGCTCTGCGCCAAAGTTACCCGCCAGCATCGGCCCGCTAAAGGTGATCACATTGCCCGTGGCCAGCAGGCCTGACTGAAAAACCGTGAAGTCGCTGTGACCGCAAATCAGCAGTGGCTGCTGCTGCTGTCGCTCCGCTATCGCCTGCCAGTTAACCTCGCTAAGCAAGCGGCTGGCGCCATAACCGCCACGTACCGGCATAACTATCAGGTTCTCGCCGGGCAATTGCGCCAGCGCATTGAGATCGGCGAGTCGTTGTTCGTCGCTACCGGCAAACCGCTCGCAACGGCGGGTAATCACCTGCTGATTGCGGACATGATGCCCCTGTTGTTCAAGCTGTTTAACGGCAGAGGCAGCAGCCTGCTGATTGATGCAATAACCGGAAGGGGCGATCAGGTGGAAGGTGGACATGGCATTTCCTTGCTGACATCTATAGCGAAACAGTTATCATGCCGCTTACCTGTGTCGTTGTCATCCGCAGTGATGAATACCCCGAATAAGGATTGCTGGTGTGAAATTGAGATGGTTTGCTTTTGTAGTGGTCTTACTGGCCGGATGTAGCTCAAAACAGGATTACCGTAAGCCGGACTGGAACCCGGAAGTCCCGGTGAAACGCGCGATGCAGTGGATGCCTATAACCGAAAAAGCCGGTGCAGCGTGGGGCGTGAGCCCACGGCTTATCACCGCAATGATCGCGGTCGAGTCGGGCGGCAACCCGGATCTGGTGAGCAAATCTAACGCCGTTGGCCTGATGCAGTTAAAAGCGTCGACTGCGGGGCGCGAAGTTTACCGCCATATGGGATGGAGTGGTCAACCGTCCACCAGCGAACTGAAAAACCCGGAACGCAATATCTCAATGGGCGCTGCCTATCTCAGTATTCTCGAACATGGGGCGCTTGCTGGCATCCGCGATGAGAAAGTGATGCAGTACGCGCTGGTCGTTTCATACGTGAACGGCGCCGGCGCGCTACTGCGGACATTCTCCTCCGACAGAAGCGAAGCGATTGAAGAAATTAATGATTTGAGCGCAGACGCCTTCTTAAAACATGTGGTGGATAACCACCCCGCGCCACAGGCGCCGCGCTATATCTGGAAAGTACAAAAAGCGATGGACGCGATGTAATTAGCGCACCCGGCTGGCGCGTTCGCGCGCCTCGCGCTCCAGGGCAAAAATGATGCGCTGGAGTTCGCGCTCCACGCCCGGGCTGACATTTAAAAAGCGAAAACTGAGACGTGGCGTACTGATAGTTTCGTTTTTGCCGTCCACCACTTTACGCTCGCCGATGGCGATCAATTGCGCATCAAAATAGAACTGTCCCCAGGATGCCATATCCAGCTCAATTTTTGTAAAGCGCATCCCCGGTTCCAGCTTTTCAGGTACCGGGCCTTCCAGTAATGCACCCATCCCGCCCAGCGAAAGATCGTAGAGGCGGAAGCGAATCTCTGATTTATCGGGCATCAGCGCTTTACAGAAGTAAGCGGGATGCAAAGGGGCGATGATGCGGAAATATTCACGGCGCTGGATAAACCACAACGTCTCCGGCAGTGGGGTAAGAAAGGCCGGTAAGGCCTGATAATCTCCCGCCGAGAGTGCACCCAACGTAAATTCAACTTTTGCACCCTGCGTTTCGGCGGTTACGGTGACTTTCCCGGCGCGCTGTACCGCATTATTCTCGTAATCCTGACTACCAAAATCCATGATCAGCTCTTCTGGATTCGCGTCCAGTATTTTACTGATGAACTGGCCTCCGCCCCAGGTGATGCAGACAGGCACCTGGTTTTTCTGCAAATCGCGCAATACTCCCAGCACGGCCAGCGGATTTTGTTTCAGGAACTGCTCACTGTAATTACTCACGCCGAATGGCTCCTTGATGACTGACACACCGTCGTTGTTATATCGGCATTTCATCGGAGAACTTAATACAAACCGACACAATTTTTTTTAAGTCAGATTTGGATTAAGTCCGTGAGAAGAAAATGCTTTTACCATCGCCAACTATACTGTAGTCAACGCATCACCATTGTGGCTAGTGCGCTTAAACGAGACGAGTAAAAGGAGTTGAATAATATGGGTATTCTCGCGTGGATTGTCTTTGGCCTGATTGCAGGCGTTATCGCCAAGTTGATTATGCCCGGGCGGGATGGCGGTGGGTTTATTTTGACCTGTATTCTGGGGATCGTTGGCGCTGTAGTAGGTGGCTGGCTCGCCACCCGGCTTGGTTATGGCGGAGATATCACGGGGTTCAATTTACACAGTTTTATTGTTGCGGTAGTTGGCGCCATCGTGGTGCTGGCGGTATTCAGACTGCTGCGCAGGTAGTCTGGCTCCGGTTTCACAGACCCGTGTCGTGAAACCGCCATGTATGGTCTGAACGTTCAACCGCTATTGCCGTCATCTTCGCTGAAAGCCTGCCCTGGCCAGCGTTCCCTGATGATTTCAACGCTGCAGCGCCGGCCGCAGCGTTCCTTCTGCTTACACCGTTGGAACTGTGCCACCATCAATAACATACTCCGTCCCTGTGATCGTTGCTGCACGTGGTGAACCCAGGAACAGGATGAGATTTGCGACCTCAATGGGTTTTGATGGACGCCCTATCGGTATACCCCCGAGCGAGTTCATGATGATCTTTTTCCCACCTTCATAGTCGGTTCCTGCCTGCAGGGCGAGCCGCTCGGCCAGTGCCACTGATGCCTCTGTTTCGATCCAACCAGGCGCCACACGCAGTACGCGAATACCTTTTGGCGAGACTTCTTTCGACAGACTTTTACTGTACGTCGACAGTGCCGCTTTCGCTGCCGCATATCCTGTCGTCGATTCCGGTAAGGGCAGGTCGCGCTGAATTGATGTGACGTGAATAATGACACCGGCTCCCTGCTCAAGCATGCCAGGCAGCAATGCACGATCCAGTCGGACCGCTGGCAGGAGATTGAGGTTTAGCTCCTGCTGCCACTCTTTTTCGCCGAGCGCTGCGAATCCGCCACCTGGTGCTGTTGAACCGCCAAGCACATGAACAATGATGTCAACGCCCCCCAATCTGGCCTTTACCGCTTCCGCCACCTGGCGGCAACCTTCGGCAGTTGTCAGGTCTGCTGTGACGAAGTGATCCGCGAAGGTTTCATCAGGTTGCGTTCGTGCCGTGGTTAACACCTGCGCCCCCTGTTCGTGGAACAGGCCGACCACCGCTTTTCCGACACCTTTGGTGCCCGCGGTCACCAGTACACGTTTTCCTTGTAATTCCAGATTCATGGTCATCAGATGAGCTCCCCGTGCAGGGTTATGTACCCGTTGGTTTGTGATGCCGTCATCTTCGCCATATAGTGTGAAATCATCAAGAACGCACGAAAAAGTGAGTAACAGCCTAATGAGTAAGATTTACACCCCTGACACCGCGGCACTTGGCGTAGAACAGGTACTCCGGCTTCTGGAAGGTCGATGGAAATTGGTCATCCTGTTTCATCTGTTCGACGGGAAGGTGCAGCGCTACTCCGATTTTGGCAGACTGATCCCCGGCATTTCTCAAAAGATGCTGAGCCAGCAGCTCCGGCAGCTGGAAGCCGACGGAATCGTATCGCGGAAGCTGTATCCGCAAGTGCCGCCTAAGGTTGAATATCGATTAACGGAGTGGGGGCAAGCGCTGTGTCCTGCGCTCGATTCCATGCTGAAATGGGCAGAAAAACGGGAAGCGTTGCCATCACCTCCTGAAGCTTCTTAAGCATTGTCGGCTGTGAAAAGGGACGCCAGCCTTCCACTCACCTTTGGCGAAGGGAAAGCGGCGTTTACTGGCTAACGTAAATTAGCGCTATTGCGATAACGATTAAATAGAGACACTGGCGAGGTGGACTACAAACCCAGTTCGCTCAGACCGGGGTGGTCGTCAGGGCGAGGCCCCAGAGGCCAGTGGAAAAGACGTTCAGATTCGTTAATCGGCATATCATTGATACAGGCGTAACGGCGTTGCATTAAGCCGTCAGCGGCAAACTCCCAGTTTTCATTACCGTAAGAACGAAACCAGTTGCCGGAATCATCATGCCATTCATAGGCGTAACGAACAGCAATCCTGTTTCCCTCAAAAGCCCACAGCTCCTTTATCAACCTGTATTCCTGTTCTTTTTTCCATTTGCGTTGCAGAAATGCTTTGGCCTCGTCGCGGTTTTGCGCAAATTCCACACGATTGCGCCATTGGGTATCCAGTGAATAGGCAAGGGCGACACGTTCCGCATCGCGACTATTCCAGCCATCTTCGGCCAGACGAACTTTTTGAATTGCCGTTTCACGCGTAAACGGGGGTAATGGAGGGCGGTTAGTCATGGCGAGATCCTCGATAATGGTAAGTAGACAGATCTGTCTACCGGTGATAATCTGGACCTCCAACATAAACTTGTCAACAGTCACTCACGATGAACGTTAAAACAGGCATACCGGAAAAACGCAGTGCGAAAGAGAAAATCGTGCAAACCGCGCATGAACTCTTTTATCTGTACGGCATTCGGGCCACCGGCGTCGATAAAATCATTGAGTGCGCCCAGGTAACGAAAGTGACGTTTTATCGTCATTTCCCCAGCAAAAATGCCCTGATCCTGGCTTATCTGGAGTATCGGCACTCGCGTTGGATCGACTGGTTTAACACGACGATGGCCAGGCATATGCAGGCAGGGGCAGGCGACATCAGTGCGCTACTTTCCACACTGCAAGACTGGGCGGATGCGCCTGATTTTCGTGGGTGCGCATTTCTGAATGCCACCTCGGAAATGGGCGAAGCGTTACCCGATGTGATACAGGTGACCCGCACGCATAAGCTTGCGGTTGAACAGGCCTTAGGCGTTCACTGGAATCGTGCCGACCCGACGCTACTGTCAGCCAGTGTTATGGCGTTGGATGGCGCCATTATGCATATGCAAATGGGCAGGCCAGCGAATGAAGTGCTCGCTCAGCTTGGCATGGTTTTAACCGCGCTGCTTCACGAGGAGGAGGCGTGATCTCTTCCTGAACCAGGTACTCATTTCAGGAAGAGATCAGGGCGTATTTATTGCGCCACTTTTTGTGGAGCAGGCGCGGTCTGCGCCGGTTGTTGAGTGGGTTGCGTTTGCGGCACGTTGTCACACGGCTTTTCTTTAGGGCACACCAAATCAAGCATTTTCAGTGTGACGCCGTTGGTCCAGCCAAAACCGTCCTGCAACGGATATTCGCCTCCGCCACCGCCGGTTCCGGTGCTGCTGACGTCGTATTTTTCGACCAGTTTCTTCTCGCGATCGTAGGTGTGCTGCACATTGGTGAGAAAACGCCAACTCACATCCATCGCCAGTTTCTGATGATCATAGTTTTGCAGGCCAGCGGTTGCTATCCATTGCAACGGTGCCCAGCCATTCGGGGCATCCCATTGCTGCCCGCTGCTGACAGTAGTGGTGGAAATACCGCCAGGCTTTAACAAACGCCCCTGCGTTGCCGCGGCGACTTTATCGGCTCTGTCTTTGGCGGCAGCATTAACAAAAAGTGGATAGAGCGTGGCTGCGGTCAACTGATTCCGCACTTTTTTGCTCTTCAGATCGTAGTCCGCATACCAGCCTTCTTTATCGTTCCACAGATTGGCTTCAATGGCTTTCTGCCGCGCCGTCGCCAGCGCTTCATACTGGCTGGCTTTTGCCGCATCGCCGGAGACTTGCCAGCCGCGGGCCAGCATCTTCTCCATTTTAAACATCAGGGCATTCAGATCGACGGGCACGATGCTGGTGGTGCGGATAGTCCCGAGTTGGTTGGGATTGTCCATCCAGCGCGAGCTGAAATCCCAGCCGGACGCCGCCGCAGAGCGTAAATCGCGGTAGATGTCGGTGGCAGGGCGGTTAGGGTTATTTTTCGCCGTGGTGACATCGTCAAGCCATGACTCAGGGCGGGGCGTGTCGCGATCGTCCCAATAGCGATTCAGTACCGAGCCGTCGCTCAGTTTTACCACGCGTTTATTGGCCTGGCCCGCTTGCAGATTATCAACGCCATCCATCCAGTAGCGATACTCTTTTTCCATCTGCGGCAGGTACGTTTTCAGGGCTTCATCGCCATCGTGCGTGGCCAGCAATTCCACCATCAGAGCGAAGAAAGGCGGTTGCGAGCGACTCAGATAGTAACTGCGGTTGCCGTTAGGAATATGTCCCCACGTATCAATTTCATGGGCGAAGTTAGTTACCATATCTTCGATTTTGTCCCAGTGATCGCTTTCCGCAAGGCCCAGCATGGTGAAGTAGCTATCCCAGTAATAGACTTCGCGGAAACGCCCGCCAGGAACCACATAGGGCTTCGGCAGCGGCAGCAACGAATCCCACTTACCCGCGCTGTTGGTTGTCCGCGTCAGTACGGGCCATAACCCGTCAATATGTTCACGCAGACTCTGCCCGGCGGGCGGAACGTACTCTTCACCCTCTTTGGGCAGCGTGAAGTTCACATCTACAAAATGGCGCAGATCAAAACTGGTTTGATTGCGCTGCATACGGTAATCCGCGAGGATCATTAACGGGTCGCTATTGGGCACGGCATCGGCGAAGGTTTTTTGATCCGGAAACAGTTTTGCGCTTTGCACGTCGCTAAACAGGGGGCCGAGCAGAACATCCGGCGGTTGCGGGGTGTTTTGCGCTTGTTCCGCCATCGCCTGAGGGATTGCAATAAGCAATGCCGCACCAAACGCGACTTGCATCGCCAGCAACAGGGAGCGCGGGTGTCGCAATACAGGTCTTGCCATCGATTATTCTCCTTAATGGTACAGCGGTGCTGCTGTCATCAACCTTGCAGAAAACCTTAGTCGAATATCAGATGTATAGCGTGTCGCGTTTGGCATTTTGCGCTCTTCCAGATAATTTACCCGTCTGGCTATGAACAGAAAAAAGCCAACCGCAAACAGGGCGGTGTCTTTTTACCCGATAAGTGTCGCAATAATGATCATTCATAGGCAATTCGTTTGGATATATTGTCCGCAGTCAATCTTGCTTACAGTCCAAAACAGGTTGAAGTGTGCGTCAGGTCAATATTGCTGAATGGTTTCATTTATCTGTTCTTTATTTGGATGTAGCGTGACTTAATACTTTGGCGGTAATAAATACCATGCCAGGGCATAAAAAATGTTGCATGGTGGAACAGTCACTCAGGGAACTATCCATGGAGGAAATAGCTTTTTTTTAGTTAAATATATTTCAAAAAATATCCAAAAAATAACTGTAATAATCCGATTAGGTGACTAATCCATACTATTAATCTGGGTAATGAACTACCAGATATTGTAGGTTTTCAGTACCTCCCCGCTTTTTAGGATTCATCCTATCTCAAAATTCAATATATCCGCTACCTCTCATTCATTTGAAATATCTATTAATTATCATGATGTTATGCGTTAGTTTCTATGCATTATTAATTCATTTAAGAAGTTTCCTTTGCGGTGCTGAACTTAAGTGAAACTCCCTCTTGGGAATAATCCTATTTTGTTAAAAAATTAAATAATACTATTTCGACAGGTCGGATTTCATATTGAATAGAATCATCTGTTCTGTAAAATCATGTCACGATAGTCAATGAAAAGTAATATTATTGCAGCCTTGTCTCTGGCAAGACTCGTGCGGTAGCTATGCCTTTTTATTCATTATCAGAGCGTTTAGCTGGACAAGGATAAGGGTGATTCGGAGCCATCCGAATGAATCTTTCCAAAACGCTCCTGTTTAACACAGTAATATATTTGCAATGGAAAAAACTCTATGAACATGCGAATGGTATTGGCTCTTCTTTTTGTCTTCAGCGTTTCTGCGTGTAAAGCACCACCTAAACCCGCTCCAACTGATGACACTATTGTCACCAGCGAAGTGAACGGCGTGACCCTGACCCACCGTTATGCGGTCCATCCTCCGAAAGAGTTTGAACCCATCAAACAAAACTATCGCGCGCTTTACCCTGCGTCCGTCATGAGCTCGCCGGATTTTGGCGGCAAAATGATCCGTCAACTGGAAGCCGGCAAAACCTACGTGGTGTTGGGGCAGGTTGAACATTTTTGGATGGCGTTGGCCGATGACGGTCAGGAAGAGTTGATCGGGTATGTTCCGATGCGTGCAGTCGTGAAAAGCGAGCTCTACGATGAAACCTTGCGTAAAGACAGAAGACGTAAGGTGACGCCGAAAAAACAAACTTGCGTCTCTGTCGATGGCAGCAGCAAGGCCTGCAAAAACGCGAACTCTGGAACCTGGATCATCGATTAATCCAGCTGTGACGAGCGCCAAGCTATGAATAATAACTCTGTTGTACGCCAGATTACCCTGGTATTTTTCTTTGTGCTGGCCACCCTGGCCAGCGGTTGTGGATCTTCTTCACACAGCGTACCTACCAGCTATAACCTTCAGTTCAGGGCTCATCCGCAAATTAATGAGTCCGCCCCTCTTAAAGTCAGGGTGTTGCTGTTGAAATCGGACGCGACCTTTATGTCAGCCGATTTCTGGTCGCTGCAAAACAACGCAGATAGCGTACTTGGCGCCAACCTGCTGAACAGTGATGAATTCTTCCTGATGCCCGGTCAGCTTTCAAAAACGTTGAATGGGAAAAGTGCGCCGGAAGCTCGCTACATCGGCGTGATGGCGGAATATCAGTCGCTTGACGGCAAAAAATGGCGGATGTCCTTACCTCTTCCTGTCCAGGGAGAGACTCGCTTCTACGAATTCTGGAAATCGTCGTCGGATGAACTGGAAGCCAACATCTTCCTTGACGTCAATGGAATACGCGTGATTACCAGATAGCGCCAGCCTTAACAGGAAAACAGTATGAATAAAGCAGAAAAGGTCGTGTGGACCGAAGGTATGTTTCTGCGTCCTCATCACTTTCAGCGTGCAGAAAGCTACTTGCAACACCATATTCGTGAGTGGGGGACACTGCAACGTCCATACCTTTGGGGCTACCTTGATATCGAACTGGACGACGCAATGCTTCGCCAGGGCTGTATTGCACTGAGCTACGCCAGCGGTCTGCTGCCGGATGGTACATTCTTCTCTTTCCATGATGCCCGCCAGGCGCCCACACCGCTGGCCATCCCCGACAACATCAGCAATGAGCGCGTGGTGCTTGCGCTGCCCGCCCGCCGCGGCGGGCGTGATGAAGTTATTTTCAGCGAGGAAAAAGACTCGCTGGCGCGATACGTCACCTGGGAAAGCGAAGTGGATGATGATAACGCTCTGTCGGTGGGGCCGGCTGCTGTGCAGTTCGGGCGTTTACGCCTGAAATTGATGCTGGAAAAAGATCTCAGCGCCGAATGGACAGCCATCGGCGTGGCGCACGTGCTTGAAAAACGTAATGACAACCACATTCGCCTCGATACCCGCTACATTCCGCCGATGCTGAACGCGGTTAATAATGCACCGCTCTTCGCCATGGTGAATGACCTGCAGAGCCTGCTGACTCAACGTAGTCAACAGATCGGCCAGCGTCTGCGTCAGCCTGGCCGCTTTAATACTTCAGAAATGGTGGAGTTCACACTGCTGGCGCTGATCAACCATCACGTTGGACAGGTTGCGCATCTGAAGACGCTCCCGTCAATCCATCCGGAAGAGCTATGGCGCAGTTGGTTGGCATTTGCTACCGAGTTGACGACCTGGACGGCTTCACGCTCGCCGGATGAGACGTTGCCCGTGTATGACCATGACGATCTTGCCGGTTGCTTTAGCAAACTGCAGTTGATGCTCCGTCAAGGGCTCTCGCTGGTGATGGAAGAACACGCGATCCAACTGCCTCTGACTGAGCGTACTCACGGGTTGAATATCGCCACGCTGCCAACCACCACCATGGCACGGGAGTTCGGTTTTGTCCTTGCGGTAAAAGCCAGTGTGCCTGGCGAAATCCTGCAGACCCATTTCCCTGCGCAGATGAAAGTGGCGCCAGTTACGAAGATCCGCGATTTGGTCCAGTTGCAGTTACCCGGCATGAAACTGCGCACCATGCCCGTCGCGCCGCCGCAAATTCCGTGGCATGCCGGTTATAACTATTTCGAGCTGGAAAAAGGCGGCGAACTCTGGAACGAAATGGAGAAATCCGGGGCTTTCGCGCTGCATCTCGCAGGTGAATTCCCGGGTCTTGATATGGAGTTTTGGGCCATCCGTAGCCCGACTGAATAATACAGCGAGCATACAATATGCAGGAACAACAAGCCTCCGGCAGTGATGCCGCTCTGGCAGGAGCCAGCGGGAATAATCCCCTGGTCGCAGCGGCGAATCCGCTGCTCAATGCGATACCGCAAATCCGCCATTCGGTTTCTCATGATGATCAGGCGGGTCTGCGTCAACATTTGATTGATGAGATCCGTCGTTTTGAAGTGCGCTGCCAGCAATCTGGTCTGGCTTACGAGGTGATCGTTGGCGCGCGCTACTGTTTGTGCACCGCACTCGATGAAGCCGCAGCGCTTACGCCGTGGGGCAGTCGCGGTGTCTGGTCAGGTAGCGGCCTGCTGGTGACGTTCCATAACGAAACATGGGGCGGCGAGAAGTTCTTCCAGTTGCTGGCGCGGTTGTCGCAAAACCCGCGCGAACATATCGCACTGCTGGAGTTGATTAACTTCTGCCTGCTGCTCGGTTTCGAAGGGCGCTACCGCGTAATGGACAATGGCCGTACGCAACTGGAAACCATTAAACAGCGCTTGTGGCAAATGATCCGCGGTGTCCGTGGTAATTATCCACCGGCGTTGTCGCCGCACCCGGAAGATCAACCCGTGATGCGCAAACTGTGGCGTCCTGTGATCCCGCTGTGGGCGTGCGCCGGGCTGGCGGGTTTCCTCGCTTGTCTGTTTTACATCGTACTGAACTGGCGTCTGGGTGACAGCACCAATCCGGTGCTGGCGAAGATCTACCAGACCGCGTTGCCGGAAGCGTCAATTCAGCAGCCAGCGCAGAGTCTGCCGCCAGTGCTCAATTTGCGCGCTTTCCTGCGTCCGGAAATTCAGGCCGGGTTGGTCGCGGTTCGTGACGAAGCAGACCGCAGCGTCGTGACTTTAAAAGGGGATGGCCTGTTCGCGTCGGGTTCGACCGTAGCCCGTGACAGCTATGAATCGGTGATTAACCGGGTTGCGCAAGCGATGAATAACGTCAGCGGCAGAGTGTTAGTGGTGGGGTACAGCGATAACGTACCGATCCGCAGCGCGCGTTTTGCCTCGAACTATGAATTGTCGCTCGAACGTGCGCGCTCGGTGCAGTCACTGTTGCAAAAACATCTTTCGCGTCCGGAACGGGTGAAAGCCGAAGGGCGAGGGGAGATGGATCCTGTTGCGCCGAACAACAGTGCAGAAAACCGCGCCCGCAACCGTCGTGTGGAAATTACTTTGCTGGTGTCGCCGGATAACACGGCCGCCGAGCTGAACGGACTGCCGCAAGGAAACTAAGGATGAATATGTTGCTTTCATTGCTGACTAACCGCATTTTGTGGGGTTTCCTTGGCGTAACCGGGCTGGCTGCCGTGATCTGGATGATTGGCCCGCTGCTCTCCGTCGTGGATTCCCGACCGCTGGAGTCAGAGCAAAACCGCATGATCACCATTGCGGTGATGTACCTCATTTGGGTGCACAGCCATATTGTGCCGCGTTTGTATAACGCGTGGCTCAACCGCAAGCTGATGGACAACCTGAAAAGTGAAGAGGCGAAAGATCCCACCGAGCGTAAGCGCCTGACTAACGAAGATCAGGTGCTGAATGAGCGTTTCGAAGAAGCGGCTCAGGTACTGAAAAAAGCCCACTTTAACCAGCCGGGGCAACGTGGGCAGTGGACTCAACGCTTCAGCACGCAATATCTCTATCAACTGCCGTGGTACGTCATTATTGGTGCGCCGGGTTCAGGTAAAACCACGGCGCTGGTTAACTCCGGCCTGCAGTTCCCGCTGGCGGATCGCTTCGGTAAAACCGCGCTGCGCGGTATTGGTGGTACGCGGAACTGCGACTGGTGGTTTACCAATGAAGCCGTGTTGCTCGATACCGCAGGGCGTTATACCACCCAGGAGAGTGAGCAGGCGCAAGACGCGGGTGAGTGGCTCAATTTTTTGGGACTGTTGCAAAAATACCGCCGTCGCCAGCCAATTAACGGTGTCATTGTCACCATCAGCATCGCTGATCTGTTAACTCAGTCAGCAGAGGCCTCACGCGAACAGGCGCTGAATTTGCGCCAGCGTCTGACCGAGTTACATGAACAACTGGGCATTCGCTTCCCGGTGTATGTGCTGGTCACTAAGGCCGACTTGTTAAAAGGTTTCCGCGCCTATTTTGCTGGTTTTGATAAAGCGCAGCGCGACCAAATCTGGGGCTTCACTTTCCCCTGGGAGAAAGCGAAGCTGGCGGATTTTGATCTGCAAGGGAGCTTTATTCAGGAATTTGCACTGCTGCAACAGCGTCTTGATGCGGGATTGCCTGATACGCTACTGCGTGAAAGCGATGCGCAGGCGCGTGCGGAGTGTTTCCTGTTCCCACAGGAGTTTGCCGCTCTGCGCCCACTGCTATCTGACTATCTGAATGCGATTTTTGCCCGTTCCAACTTTGAGACCGAATTCTCACCGCGCGGTATCTACTTTGCCAGCGGTACGCAGGAAGGTCTGCCATTTGACCGGGTCATGGGTGAGCTGAACCGCGCGCTGTCACTGCCGCAGGGCAAGTCCGGCGATAACTGGGATTCGGTCAGCAAAGATGAGCCGGTGCCAGGAGGAAAAGGGCAGAGCTTCTTTATCAAGCACCTGCTGCAAAATGTGATTTTTCAGGAAGCGGGCATTGCCGGGCAAAACCGCTGGTGGGAGTTGCGTAGCCGTGCCGTCATCTGGTCCGGTTATGCGGCATTGCTGGCGCTGCTGATTATTATTAGCGTGCTGTGGTTCACCAGTTACGGCAACAACCGGAATTATCTCGATGAAGTTCAGGCGAAAGTCCCGGCGCTGGATCAGCAAATCAAGGCGTTGCGTAATCGCCAGCAGGGCGATCTTTTTGCGCTGTTGCCGCTGCTCAACGGCCTGTCTGAATTACCGCAAAGTGAAGCCTTTGATATCAATAACCCGCCAGTCACCCGCCGTATGGGGCTGTATCGCGGTAATGATGTCGCAGATGCCTCGCAAACGCTCTACCAGAAGGCCTTGCAGCAGATGTTGTTGCCGGAAGTGGCAATGCGCATTACCACCTGGCTGCGCAACGATAACGGTAGTGATGTGGAATACAGCTATGAAGCGCTGAAAGCCTACCAGATGCTGTATCAGCCGAAGCATTATGACGGCAAGTTCCTGCTCTCTTGGGTGACGCTTAATCTGCAGCGCAACTTGCCGCAAAACGTTACCAAAGCACAGATTAATCAGCTTGAATGGCATCTGCGCCAGTTGCTGGAGCCGCAAATTCAGTCGTCGCCGTATGCAAAAGACGATGCGCTGATCGCCCGTGAACAGGCAATGATCAATCAACAGCCGCTGTCGACGCGCGTTTATGGACGTCTGAAACGTCTGCTGGAGCGTGACGACAACCTTAAACTGGTGTCGCTGGCAACGTTAGGTGGCCCGCAAAGCGAACTGGTTTTTTCGCGTAAAAGCGGTAAACCGGTTGGTGAGGGGCTGCCTGGCCTCTATACACCGGATGGCTACTGGAACGTTTTTAATGCGCAGATTGTCCCGGTCACTACTTCATTACATGAGGACGATGCCTGGGTACTGGGCTCCACCACGCAGCCGGAGGATAAGCAGCAGACCGATAATGCTGTCCGCCAACTGTATGCCCGCGACTTCATCACGCTGTGGGATGGCTTCTTAAGCGATATTCAGCTTAACAACAGTGCCGACCTGAACCAGCGAATTAATACGGCACGTCTGCTTTCCGGTAATAACTCGCCGCTGCGCCGTCTGGTGATGAACCTGAGCCAGATGCTCAAACTTACGCGTGAAGAGCCGGGCGACAGTAAGGATAAAGCGCAAGAGAGTGGTAATCGCGGTACGCAGATGCTCGAAACCTTGTTCAGCAATCACGACGGCGCGGCAGCGGTGACCAACGCTGCGGCAAGTCAGACGCCAGAACAGCGGGTGACGGAACACTTCGCGCCGATCATCGAACTGGCGCAGCCGCTGGAAAAAGGTGGCAAAACCATCGTCTTTGATGATTTTTTGAAACAGGTGGATGAGTTGTATCGCTATCTTACTGCCGTGCAGGATGCCGCCAACAGCGGCATGCCACCGCCCGGCGGTGAAGCCATTAGCCGGTTACAAGCCAGCGCCGGGCGTTTACCGGGTGGTCTGCAAACCATGTTCAGTAATATGGCGGTAGGCGCGAGTAGTGATACCCAACGTCGGGATCTGGAAAATGTGCGTAAGCGCATTAGCGTAGAAGTCGGCAGTTTCTGCCGTCAGGCGATTGCCGGGCGCTATCCGTTGGTACGTTCCGCCAGTACAGAAGTTACGCCGGACGATCTGGCGCGCATGTTTGCACCGGGTACCGGATTAATGGACGTGTTCTTCCGCGACAACCTGACGAATAAAGTCGATACCACGCAGTCCAGTTGGCGCTTTATGCCGGGTATTGATGGCAAAACCCTGCCGGGAAGCGAAGGGGTGCTGGTGCCGTTTCAGCAGGCGCAATCTATCCGCGATGCCTTCTTTGCCAACGGCAGCGCGACCCCGTCATTCCGTACCACGGTGCGTACGGTGCGGATGGATAACACTATCCTTACTATGACGCTGGACGTCGATGGTCAGATCTTGCGTTACAGCCACGGTCCGCAGGCGGTTCAGGTCGTGAGCTGGCCTGGTTCAGGGGGCACCAATCAGGTGCGTATGCAATTAGGCCTGACCAACGGTACTACCGCGACGCTGGTCACGAATGGGGCCTGGGCATTGAATCGCTTCTTTGATAAAGCGCGCGTCAGCCCTGGCAGCAGCAGCCTTAGCCGCCAGGCAACATTCACGGTTGACGGGCATCAGGTCACGCTGGAGTTTGCGCCGAACAGTATCCGCAACCCGTTCCAGCTTCCCCGCTTCGCATGTCCTTGAACTGCAAAGGAACGCCAATGACTACGACTTCTGCAATTAGCTGGTATGGCAAACTGCCCAGTGCGGGCGATTTTTTACAGCGTCGTTTTCCGGACGCGCTGCAGCGTCAGTGGTCCCACTGGTTTCAGGTGGGGCTGATGACCTGGCAAAAAGAGGAACAACGTGCAAGCGACAGGCAGTTCGGCAACGCACCGATCTGGAATTTCGTTGTGCCGCCGATGCTGGGAGGCCAGCAGGTGCAAATGGGCTGTTTATTACCAGGACGCGACAGCGTCGGGCGGCAGTATCCGGTTTGTGCGCTGATGGCGATTAACCCGCTGGAGTGGTCTCCGCGTCATCTGGCGCAGGCGGGCGACTGGTACCAGCATCTTGGGCGGACCTTATTGCACGCTGTTCGCAATGGTTACTCGCCGGAGCAGCTCGATCAGGCCTTGTTGTCGATCCCCCCAGTGCAGTTGGTGGAGCCGGAATCACGCTCGGAAATTCTGGACGTGATTGGTTACGAAGGCGATGGCGAAACGTCGATTGGCTGGCGACAAGCCGCTGAGTGTTTTGATCCGCTGCGTCAGATCAGTTTTTGGTGGACCAACCGCAGCGACGGTTACCCGCTTTACACCCATGTACATAGCGGCAATTTTACCGGTCAGTTGTTTACGCTGTTGTTTGATCCGGCTGGGGGGGCAAGGCCAGGACGACACGGTCTTTACCCACCCATGTTTGAAGAATAAGCAGGTTGCGGATGACGATTGAAACTTTACTTACTCCGGTCAGTCCGGAGCAGCCTTGTGGTGAAAACCTGGAATACGACGCTGACTTTCTGGCAATGGAACAGGCAAGCCAGGGAAAAGCCGAGCAGCAATTCGGCAGCACAATAATTCCGGCTGAACCTGCAGACTGGAACCGCGTGGAGAAACTGGCCACCAGCTTGCTGGAGCGGACAAAAGATATCCGGGTGATGCTGGCGCTAACCCATGCATGGACCCGTCGCCGTGGTCTTGAGGGTTATTCTGACGGCCTGATGTTGTTGGGGCAGGCACTGGCGTTGTACTGGGATCATCTGTGGCCATCGCTGAACGATGGCGGCGAGTTCGACCCGTTCTACCGGATTAACGCGCTGGCAGCGCTGAGCGACAAATCGGACCTGACTGCCACATTGCGCCAGGCCACTTTGCTGCGCAGTAATGGCGATGAGCTGAACGTGCGTGATGCACAGGCGTTGCTCGACGGGAGCAAAACCGAATGTGCGGGCTATCCGGGCGGGCGGGTGCGTCTGATTGATGAGCTGACGCGCGGTGGTCAACCGGGCATTGAGGCTATCGGGCAAATCGAAGGGCGTTTGCAAACGATCCGTTCATGGCTTCTGGAACAACTTGGCGAAAGCGGGGTGCCGGAAATGGAGCAATTACTGAAAAGCGTCGGGATCATTGCCGGCGTCAGCCGTGCAAACCATAGCGATGCGTTGCAGGAAACGCCGGAACAACCGGCGCAAACAACCAATGAGCCGCACCCCGTTGCCGTACCACTGCCAGCCATGGCGGACTGGCGCAGTGCACAAGTGACCACGCGGGCGGATGCGCAACTGATGCTGGAAAAAGTGAAGCAGTATTTTACCCAGCATGAGCCAAGTCACCCCGCGCCGTTGATGATTGACCGCGTCCAGCGGTTAATCGAACTGGATTTTATGGAGATTATTCGCGATCTGGCGCCCGATGGCGTGAATCAATTGCAAAACATCTTTGGGCGTCAGGACTGACGCGTACCGCGTTATGACCGCAGGCACGTCGCCTGCCGTCTAACCTTCACCGCGCATATTCGATGGAGAACATCATGGCAATAAGTAACAGTGGTCAGAAATTTATCGCACGTAACCGTGCGCCGCGCGTACAGATCGAGTACGACGTGGAAGTGTACGGCGCGGAGCGCAAAATCCAGCTTCCGTTTGTAATGGGTGTTATGGCGGACCTGGTCGGTAAGCCGGTGGAGAACTTACCCTCCATTGAGGATCGTAAATTCCTTGAAATCGACGTCGACAACTTTGACGAGCGCATGAAAGCGCTGAAACCGCGCGTGGCGTTTAACGTAGACAACACCCTGACCGGCGAAGGTCGCCTGAATGTGGACTTGACCTTCGACAGCATGGACGACTTCCTGCCGGATGCCGTCGCCCGCAAAGTCGAACCTCTGAACAAACTGCTGGAAGCACGCACTCAGCTGTCCAACCTGCTGACCTATATGGACGGTAAAAACGGTGCGGAAGAGTTGATCGCCAAAGTGTTGCAGGATCCAACACTGCTGAAGTCCCTCAGCCAGTTACCCAATAGTGACGAAGCCGCGCAAGGTAAAGAGGAGTAAACCATGAGCAATCCTTCTCAACTGCAAGAACAGCAGCAGGGCGCACAGGCTTTTAGCCAGGATGAATTTAGCGCGTTGCTGAGCAAAGAGTTCCGTCCGAAAACGGACCAGGCACGTTCCGCTGTAGAAAGCGCAGTGAAAACGCTGGCCCAGCAAGCGCTGGAAAACACCGTTACGTTTTCCAACGACACCTACCGCACCATTCAGAATCTGATTGCCGGTATTGATGAAAAACTGTCGCAGCAGATTAACCAGATCATTCACCACGAAGAGTTCCAGAAACTGGAAAGCGCCTGGCGTGGTCTGAACCACCTGGTGAACAACACCGAAACCGACGAGATGCTGAAAATTCGCTTTATGAGCATCTCCAAGCAGGAACTTGGCCGCAACCTCAAGCGCTTTAAAGGCGTGGGTTGGGACCAGAGCCCGCTGTTCAAGAAAATCTATGAAGAAGAGTACGGCCAGTTCGGTGGTGAACCGTTTGGCTGCCTGGTCGGCGACTATTACTTTGACCACAGCCCGCAGGATGTGGAACTGCTTGGCGAAATGGCGCGCATCGGCGCGGCGGCGCACTGCCCGTTTATTACCGGTACAGCGCCAAGCGTAATGCAAATGGAGTCCTGGCAGGAGCTGGCGAACCCGCGCGACCTGACCAAAATATTCCAGAATACCGAATACGCTGCCTGGCGTTCGCTGCGTGAGTCAGAAGATGCACGCTACCTCGGTCTGGTCATGCCGCGCTTCCTGTCGCGTCTGCCGTACGGTATTCGCACCAATCCGGTGGACAGCTTCGACTTCGAAGAAGAAACCGATGGCGCAAACCACAATAACTATTCATGGGCTAACGCCGCCTATGCGATGGCAACCAACATCAACCGCTCATTCAAAGAGTACGGCTGGTGTACATCAATCCGCGGCGTGGAATCGGGTGGTGCGGTGGAAAACCTGCCGTGTCATACCTTCCCGAGCGATGATGGCGGTGTGGACATGAAATGCCCGACCGAGATTGCGATCAGCGACCGTCGCGAAGCCGAGCTGGCGAAAAACGGCTTTATGCCGCTGATCCACCGCAAAAACTCCGACTTTGCTGCCTTTATCGGTGCACAGTCGTTGCAGAAACCGACGGAATACCACGATGCTGATGCCACCGCCAACGCGCGCCTGGCTTCGCGTCTGCCGTATCTGTTCGCCTGCTGCCGTTTTGCGCACTACCTGAAGTGCATCGTGCGCGACAAAATTGGTTCTTTCCGTGAACGTGACGAAATGGAACGCTGGCTGAACGACTGGGTGATGAACTACGTCGATGGTGACCCGGCGAACTCCTCCCAGGAAACCAAAGCCCGCAAACCGCTGGCTGCGGCGGAAGTGCAGGTGCAGGAAATCGAAGATAACCCGGGCTACTATGCCGCTAAGTTCTTCCTGCGTCCGCATTATCAACTGGAAGGTCTGACGGTATCTCTGCGTCTGGTATCTAAACTGCCATCGCTGAAAACCAAGGAAGCGTAAGTAAAACAGGCCGTAAACCATGTGCGTTTGCGGCCTGAAGGATTTTGTCAGGGATCGAGGAAAGGGAATGAAAATTCATACAGTGATAGCAAGCAGTCTGCTGATTTTATCGGCGATGGCCTGCGCGCAGACACAACGTTATGAATACCCCAGAAGCGAATCGTTGCCGGAAGATGATACGTCGATTTTCCCGCGTGATCCTGCATTGCTTACCCACCAGGATCTCCACATGAGTGGAGAACGCTTTTTCAATGCGTGGACATCCAGAACCAACGAGCGTGAGCGCATTAAAGCCGATCTCTATCTGTTGGGGGTACTGGATACCACGGAAGGAAAAGTCTGGTGCGGTTATAACAGGCTAAAAACGATTTCGATACATGAAGTGGTATATTCGTATTTTACTGCGCAGCCGGCAGCGCGTTTACAGCAAGAACGCGCCACTACGCTTATTCTTGAAGCAATGACTCAAAACGGTAAATGCAATAAAAGAAAATAATCGTGAAAAAGATGATACGTCGGAATTATCTGATTTCGAAATTGCGCCATTTTCTTTAATAAAGTGCGGATACATTAAGCTACACACAGAATTGATGAATTATTCCTCTCATGTCGAGGGAATGAGTATTTCTGGATGGATATATCATCTATTCGGGAATAATAGAGGCAGAGGTAAAATATGGACGGTTTTATTCGGCCCCATGCTTACCCGTTTGCCATATAAGCGCTTTTTCGAAAGCAATATTTATCATTAACGAAGAGTAAATATTATGGCTATTGATATGTTTCTGAAGGTCGATGGAGTTACGGGTGAATCTAAAGACTCTAACCACACCGGCTGGACTGATATCACATCTTTTTCCTGGGGTGCATCACAACCTGGAAATATGAGCGTTGGCGGTGGCGGCGGTGCCGGTAAAGTCAATTTCAACGACCTGCATGTTAACGCACTCATTGATAAATCGACGACCGCTATCCTGAAACACTGCGCCAGCGGTAAACACCTGACCAAAGTTGAACTGTCTGTTTGTAAAGCAGGCGGCCAACAGGTGGAATATGCACGCATTACACTGGAAGATGTGCTGGTAACATCTGTTCAGTACACCGGTGCAGACAATGGCGACACCGTGGGTGTTACCTATGCATTCCAGGCTGCGAAAGTGAAACAGCAGTACTGGGAGCAGTCTTCTTCCGGCGGTAAAGGTGCTGAAACTTCCGCAGGCTGGAACATCAAGGAAAACAAAGAAGCGTAAGCACTCATGGCGATCCCGTAAGGGATCGCTACTCTTTTCGGAATTGGGTATGGCGAACTCTCTTATTTCTGTAAAACGCCTCCGGGAAACCAACAATTCTACTATTTCGACTTACAAAATATCCGGATGCACAATCAAAGGTTATTGTATTGAGCGTCCAGGGCCAGCATATGAATGCGGCGGGCCAGGAACGTTCAAGGGTATGCTAAAAAAAATCAGTATGCCGATGTTGAGTGCGCTTTGCGCCCTGCCAGCCATAACGTCTCAGACGCTGAAAAATGGCGTATTGCGAGTGTACTAATTGCCCGGCCGAGGAAAAGTAATAAAAAATGCCCGGATGCACAGATAAACTTAAACAGCACTACACACAGCTCTTCACCGCAGCAGCACTTTTCGCAGCGGCAAACGCCATTGCAGCGACACCCGCAGAAGGGATTAGCGGACAGTGGCGCATTGTTAGCGTCAATACCGATCAGCGCGCCATGACCTATCCCGCCACTAAATACAACGACCCGCGGCTGGTGGGGCGAGTCCTGAACTTCGGTCAGGATGCCATTCGCGGCGATGCAGATGGTGATATTGACTGCCAGCAACCGACATACCGTTCGCAGCCAGAAATGACGCTGAATGCCGCCATTCAACAAACGTCCGGCGAACACAATGATGCGCCGGTTACCCCTGTGGCGGAGGATTACGAGTTAAATATTCCCGGTGATCAAAAAATTACGCCGCTGCTGGTCAGCTGTAAGCAGGGCAGTTTGGGGCCGGACGGCGTGGTGATGAAAAACTGGGTCGCGCAGATCGCTGCTGACCGGTTGATCACAAACTGGTCTGAAAATGGTTATTTAATGTTGCAACGGGTAAAACTTGGCGAAAAAACCGCGCCGGGTTTTTCATGTAACGTTAAGCTAAGCACCGTTGAAAAAACCATTTGTGACAGTGATGAACTCTCTGCCTGGGATCGCAGTGTTACCGATGCATACCGGACCTGGCAGTCGGAGCAGGAAGAGATCCAGCCGGCAGATAAGGCGGTAATGGACACGATGAAATCAGAGCAGCGGGCATGGCTGGCAAAACGTAATCAGTGCCAGAGTGATGCGGCCTGCATCGGGAAAGCCATGCGTGAGCGCGTCTCTGAGATCATGAGCAAGGTTTATTAGCAGTTCGATAAAACAAGGACAGGTTTTGACCTGGCGCGTTCGCGCCGGGTTACACCGCCACCGTAAAGACTTGTTGTTGTCAAACGCAGCCGCTTTGACAAAAAACGGCGCCGTTTGAGTGCACATAACTCCAGCAGGAATACGCGATGCGATTCACTATTATTACCAGTAAGCCCGGTCACCAGCCGCCGCAAAGCCGCTGTGACTTTTATCCTCCGGGCGGCACCATTGGCCGCGGCACTGATAACAACCTGGTGTTGCCGGACAATGACCGCTCAATCTCTCGTCTGCAAGCGATCGTTCATATTGCCGGGAACGGCGAGTGCCGTATTACCAACCGCGGTAACGTAACCCGCGTAGTGCTGAATGATATTCCGCTGGAGCGCGGACGTCAGGTTGAGCTTCAGGATGGCGATATTCTTGGCATTGATGACTATCGCATTGAAGTCACCGATCTTATCCAGGATACGCAACCGGTAAGCCGTATGGCCGCCAGCATGCAAGCGGAAATGTTCCCGCCGCCGGTTCAGGCAGCGAAACCTGCGCCAGCCCGTGCACCGACTGCTGCGCGTGGCGCCTCGTCTGAAAATGCGCCAGCGTCAGTACCGACGGAGATTTGGGACAGCCTGATGCAGGAGTTCTCCATTTCCGACAGCATCTCCAGCAGTCGTACCAAGCCGCAAGAGCCGCAGAATCTTAACCCGTTTGCGGCACCGAAAGAGCCGGAACGCAATCCGGAAGATCCGCTCTCATTACTGAACAACAACGAACCACTGGTCACACCGAAATCGCTGGCTTCCGACCAGTTATTCAACGACGAGCAGTTGTTTAAAAACGACAGCATCTTCAACGACGCTACCCCGTCTGCGCTGGTTCCTCCCGTCGAGCACGCCTCAAAACCGCAAGCCGCCGATCAGGATGAACTTGATCCGTTGGCGCTGTTCGGCGGTGGCGGCAGCAGTGCTCCGCAGGCACGTAGCGACGATCCATTAGGCCTGCTGAGCGGTGCGGCGCCGTTAGCCAGTGTGGACGATATTGCACCGATAAAACCGACATTCTCAGAGCCGCCCGCGCCGCGCGCGATTATTACTGAGCCGGTTGTCAGTGAACCCCCGGCAAACCCGCAACCGATCATTACCGACCTGAGCGCCAGCGATCTCACCGGCACGCCACTGTTTGCTGATGATGAGCCTGTTACTGCACCAGAAGAGAGTAGCGAACCGCAGGACTATGCAGGGATCACGTTGCCGACGCCACAGGCAGTGCAACGCAGCGCTGCTCAAACGCCGAGAGGGCGCCTGCGTATTGATCCGGTACAGAGCTATACCGCGCAAAGTACGCCATCGACCAGCAGCACCGGTGATAGCGGCGATGTGCTGAAAGGCGAATTGCTGGATGCCTTGCTCGAAGGGATGGGGCTCGGTGATATGCAACCGGTCCCGCAGTTCGATAAAGAAAATATGCGCCAGTTCGGCCAGATGCTGAGTATGTTTTCGCAGGGCACCGTTGCGCTGTTATCCTCACGCTCCATCCTGAAACGCGGTGTGAAAGCGGACATGACGATGGTGCTGGATGATGCCAACAACCCGTTCAAACTGCTGCCTTCCGGGAAAACGGTACTGATGCAGATGTTCGGCACGCGTATGCCGGGCTTTATGCCGCCGAAAAAATCCGTGCGTGATGCGCTGATTGACCTGCAGGCGCACCAGTTAGGGATGATCTCCGGTATCCGCGCCATTATCGCGGCGATGCTGCAGTCGTTTAACCCGGAGCAACTTGAAGAAGATGCCAAACGTGACGGCGCGACGGCGCGGCTCGGAGTGTTATCGAACCGGAAAGCTGCGCTGTGGGACTACTTTGTGCGGACGTACGCGCAAACCGCCGGTGAGATTGACGATGACTTCCACACCCTGTTTGGTGAAGCGTTCCTGCACGCTTACGACATGGAGGTCAACCAATACAAAGACTCACAAAGCGGATCGGAAGAATGAATATCAGCACCGCCTCAATATCCCGACAAGGCGAACGTGCCAGTAATCAGGATCAGACCGGTGAAACCATCGGTGAGCGCGCCGCGTGTTTTGTGGTCTGCGACGGTATCGCCGGCTTGCCCGGCGGTGACGTGGCGGCGGCGTTGGCGCGTAACGCGATCATCGCGCAGTTTGACGGTGATGCGCACCTGAATGCCCAGTACATTCGTCGGTATGTGAACGACGCTAACCGCGCTATCCGCGAAGAGCAGAAAGCGGTGCAGGATTATCATCGCATGGGCACAACCCTGGTCAGCTTGTTTATCGACAGGGATTACAAGCTGGCCTACTGGGCACACGCAGGAGACAGCCGTTTGTACTTGTTCCGCCGCGGCTGGTTGTATCATGTCACCACTGACCACAGCCTGGTGCAGCAAATGAAAGATGCGGGCCATCAGGTTGAAGGGATTAACGGTAACTTGCTTTACTTCGCGCTTGGCCTTGGCGAGGACGAGCGGGAACCCAGCTACAGCGATGTGGTGCCGATTGAAGATGGCGACGCCTTTTTACTGTGCACCGATGGCTTTTGGCACGGCGTGACGGAAGAGCAGATGCAGCAATCCCTGCACATGGTTAATACGCCGGACGAATGGCTGACGTTAATGAATCAACTCCTGCTGAAAAACAGTGTCGGGGCGCAAACCCAGCAGGACAACTATAGCGCCGTAGCGGTGTGGATGGGCACGCCTCAGGAGACGACGCTGTTGCATTCGCTCTCTGAAGCCGCTCAGTTTTTCCCTCTTCGTGATTGATACAGCTTACAAGGACTTTTATGAAACTTTGGCTACCGGGATTGGCGCTGCTCACTGTGTGCGCCAGCGTCCATGCAGAAAACTACCGCATCGTGCAATCGCCTTCACAAAAATTAGATGTCTGGATCGACAACATCGCGGATAACACCCCCAAAAGCTGGTGCGCCCGTGAACTGCCTCTGCGTATTGTCGCCAACGGTGATAAAAAAACGTCGGTGTTGAATAACTTTTTGCCGCGCGTTGGCTCGTTGCTGGAAAACCAGTGCGGCACCCTGACTCAGGTTCGCTGGAAACTGACCGATCCGCAGGGCGCGACGCTCGCGGAAGGGACCGCAGATAAAGCGAAAGAGTGGGCGCCTGTTGTTACCTCCACTGGATCGTCCTCTTCAGCAGCTACCTCAGCGGTGCTGACACCGCCAACCGGTCGTGCGGAAGATCTTTCGCCGCAGGCGAACCGTGCACCGTGGCAGGAGTTCACCTTGCAGGACGGTTGCCATCTGCGCACCTTCTGGCAGGGAGACGCCAGCGCGCCGGCGCTGTTTATTCCCGCAAAAGAAGATGGCAAATGCGAGAAAGGCGGCTGGCTAAATGGTCGCAACGAAGTCACACAGCTTAGCGATGGCGTGGAAAAGAAAACCACTATGACCTTTGTTCATGGCTTCCCGGTGAGCGGTTTGAGCGAGAGCGTTGACGCCGATCGCCTGCTGATCACCACTGTTAATAACGAGCGTATGGTCGCCAGCGAAGGGACGCTGGCGCAGAGCTGGATGATTCTGCCCTATGTGCACGGTCTGAATGGCTGGAAGGCAAACGGCACCGTTGCGGTGGAAATCACCCGCGATGTTGCCAGCGATGAAACCCGTCTGCGCGCGCGTCTTGAAGAAGTGCGTAAAGTCTGGACCCCATGGTTTGAACCGGGCACCCGCCTGAATATCCTGCTGATTGATTCGTTGCACCCACAGTTACGCGACCCTGCGGTCGGGACCTACAAAACCCTGAACTAAAGGAGCGGTCATGAACACTCTGTTACAACAACTGGCGGGTGAATCACTGCACGAGAGTCTGGCTAAGCTGGAAAGCCGTATCCGCACACAACCGGGCGATGCGGACTTACGCGCCGCGTTTGCGCAGTTACTGTGTCTTGATGGCAACTGGCCGCGCGCGCTGGCGCAGTTAAAAAGCTGGGCCGCTCTGAAGCCGCAGGCTCAACCGACAGTGACTCTGCTGGAGCAGGCGATCAGTGGTGAACAACAGCGTGCAGAGGTGATGGCAGGGCGTGTTCGCCCGGTGACACCTGACCGCCAGTGGCCATGGCTGGCATCGATGATGTCAGCGCTGGAAGCGGAATCCGCAGAGGCTGGTGCACTGCGTGAAGCGGCGTTGGAGGCGGCCGAAGCGAATCCCGGTCAGTTGACCACTCAGGATGGGCAGACGGTTACGTTTGACTGGCTGATGGATGGCGATTGCCGTTTGGGCCCGGTATGTGAGGCTATTGTTAATGGCCGCTATTTCTGGTTACCGTTCAGCGCCATTTCCGCCATGCAGTTCCAGCCGCCCGCAAGCGTAACCGATCTGGTGTGGCGGCATACGCTGGTGCGCTTGCAGGATGGCAGCGAGCAGGTGTGCCAGATCCCGGTGCGCTATCCGCTGAATAAGGATGCCGAGGATCGCTTCAAACTCTCCCGCGTGACAGAGTGGCAGACGCTGCCGGGCGATCTGTCGCAGTATGTTGGCTTCGGGCAGAAGGTATGGCTGAACGACAGCGCGGAGTTCTCCTTACTGGACCTCGCGACAATCAGTTTCAATGTGGAACCGACGCATGAGTAACTCTGCGCAGGGTCAGGACAGCGATCTGCTGCGCAGCGGCTGGCGCTCCCGTCGTGGCAAAGAGACGGTCGGCGCGCGCGATAAGATGCAGCCTTCGCTGCTGGATCGCCTGACCGACGATGCGCTGGATAAAGTGCAGGAACCGGTTAATAGTAATCTGGTTTCCCATGCTGCACTGCGCCGTCATGTTCTGCGCGATCTGCAATGGCTATTTAATACCATCAACAATGAAGCCCAGCAGGATCTCTCTGGTTTTGATGAAGTGCGCCGCTCGGTGGTGAATTTCGGCGTTTCGCCATTGGCGGGCAAGCGCATGTCTGATATCGAATGGCAGGATATCCAGCGCAAGCTCACCGACGCGATTTTGCATTTTGAACCGCGCATTTTACCGCAGGGATTACAGGTGCGCTGTGTTTCTGATACCCAGTCACTGGATCTGCACAACGTCCTGTCAATTGAAATCAAAGGCCGCCTGTGGTGCGTGCCTTATCCGCTGGAGTTTCTGTTCCGCACCGATGTGGACCTTGAAAACGGGCATTTCGAATTGAAAGACGCGGGGTAACGATGGAAAGCAAATTACTCGAATACTACAACCGCGAACTGGCCTGGCTGCGTGAGATGGGGCAGGAGTTCGCCGGGCGCTATCCGAAAGTGGCCGGGCGCCTTGGCATGCACGGCATGGATGTGGCCGATCCTTACGTCGAGCGTCTGATGGAAGGTTTTGCGTTCCTCACCTCACGCGTGCAGCTAAAGATGGACGCGGAGTTTCCTCGCTTTTCTCAGCGTCTGTTGGAAATGGTCGCGCCAAATTATCTTGCGCCAACGCCATCGATGGCGATTGCCGTGCTGCAACCGGACAGCGCCAAAGGGGATTTAAGCCACGGATTTGTGGTACCGCGCGGCACCATGATGGACAGCCAGGTGATGAAAAAAAATGGCGTCACCTGTAGCTATACCACCGCGCATGACGTGACGCTGCTACCGCTGACGATCACTCAGGTCGAACTCGGGGGCGTTCCCGCCGATCTGCCGCTGGCGCAGGTGGGATTGAGCCAGCGCGGCGCACAGAGCGCACTGCGCATTCGCCTGAGCTGTGATGGTCCGGTGAACCTGAGCCATCTGGATTTTGATCATCTTGAACTGTTCCTCAGCGGCCCGGATATGCAGGCGCTGAAACTGCTGGAACTCCTGATGGGCCATCAGGTTGGCATGCTGTGCCAGGCAAATGGGCAAAAAACGCCGCCGCTAGTTCTGGCCGATGATGCCCTGCGCCAGGAGGGATTTAGCGCCAATCAGGCTCTGTTACCGGACGATTTGCGTAATTTTGATGGCTATCGCTTGTTGCAGGAATACTTTGCCTTCCCGGCGCGTTTTCTGTTTATCAGCCTGCACGGTTTGCGCCCGATGCTGGCGCAAAGCGGCGAAGCGAAGTCCTTCGATATCATTATTCTGCTGGATAAAGCTGATGGGCAACTGGAGCGTGTGGTCGATAAAACCCACCTCGCGCTGCACTGTACGCCAGTGGTGAATCTGTTTCCGAAAATTGCTGAACGGCAGAAACTCAGCGACAACCTGCACGAATACCATCTGGTGGTGGATAACATTCGCCCACTGGATTACGAAATTTACGCCGTCACCAAAATTCACGCCAGCGTGGATGGACAACGCGACGAGCAAACTTTCCGTCCGTTCTGGAGTAGCTGGAGCCAGGATAATGGCAATTATGGCGCTTATTTCTCGCTGCGCCGCGAACAGCGCGCGCTTTCTGAGCATGCTCAGCGCTACGGTACGCGCACCGGTTATATCGGCTCCGAGGTATTTGCCTCACTCGTTGATGAGCAACACGCGCCATGGCGTGAGGATTTACGTTACATCACCGCGGAAGTGCTCTGTACCAGTCGCGATCTGCCGCTGATGCTGCAACAGGAAATCGGTAATTTCGTGATGCCGGATTCCTTGCCAGTGAAATCCTTACAGTTACGCAAAGGCCCGACGCCACCGCGACCGGCGCTGGCGGAAGGGTTGAGTACCTGGCGGTTGATCAGCCAGTTGCAGATGAACTACCTCAGCCTGATGGACGGTGATGATGGTGAAGGGGCGGCCGCGCTGCGACAGCTGTTAGGACTGTATACCCGACTGGCGGAAGCGCCTGTCGCGCGACAGATTGAAGGCGTGCGCCACTGCGTGCTGGAACCGGTACATCGCCGGGTCCCGGAGCCGGGGCCGATTGTTTTTGCCCGCGGTACTGGCATCACGCTGACCGTCGATGAGCAGGCATTTTCCGGTTTCAGCCCCTATCTGTTTGGCAGCGTGCTGGAGCGCGTATTCGCCCGGCTGGTAGGAATGAACAGCTTCACCGAGTTTACGCTGAAAAGTCAGCAGCGTGGTGAAATTGGCTACTGGCCGCCGCGGATGGGCAAGAGGGCGCTGATATGACCGATACGCTTGCCGGTCCGCCGGTCATCACTCGCGCAAATGCGCTGCCGGAGTCCTTCTGGCAAAACGTGATGGCAACACCGTGGCGTTACGATCTCTTTACCTTGCTGCGCCGCGTGGATGCGCGGGGAGGGGAGCGCTATCCGCTGGGGCGTGCGCCGCTACCGCGATTTGAATCGCTGCGCATTGGACAGAAGCCGTCGCTGGGCTTCGCGCCGTCAACGCTGGCGGGCGTCAGCAAACGCAAAGATTCGCCGCTGTACGACATCTCGATCTTAAGCTTCGGTTTGTTCGGCCCCAATGGCCCATTGCCTGTCCATCTGACGGAATATGCCAGCGAGCGTATCGATCATCACCAGGATACCAGTCTGAGCGCCTTTGCCGATGTGTTTCATCACCGTCTGGCGCTGCTGTTTTACCGCGCCTGGGCTGATGCGCAGCCCACGGTGTCACTCGACAGGCAGGACAATAAACGGTTTGAGCAGTATATCGCTTCGCTGGTGGGGATGGGGCAACCCGGACAACTGGAAAAAGGCAGCCTCAGCGCCCACGCCCGTTTTGCGCTGGCCGGGCATCTGACCCGTAATGGACGCGATCCGGAAGGGCTGGAGAAGATCCTGCGCAGCTATTTTAATGTGCCGGTGAAAATTATTGAAAACGTCCCTCAATGGATGCCGCTCAGTGAACGCGAGCGTGCGCGGTTACAGGGCGGTCGACATGCGCCACGTCTGGGGCAGTCTGCATTTCTGGGGGAAGCGGTACGCGATGTGTGCCATAAATTTCGCATCGAAATTGGTCCCTTACCCGTCGATACCTATCGTCGGTTTTTGCCGGGTGAACAGTATGTCACCGCGTTGCGCGACTGGGTGCGCCAGTATCTGGGCATTGAGTATCAGTGGGCGGTGAAAGTGATTTTGCGCAGCGAAGATGTCGCTGGCGCAGCGCTGGGCGGTGCAGGTCGCCTGGGGTACAGCGCCTGGCTGGGAGCGCAACCGCAGCCAGAAGCGCGTGGAGATTTGGTTTTCAGCCCGGAGGGGTAACCCTTCCTGTTTTTAATCTGACGTACAACTAACGGATGAACTCATGTCAGAAATCAGCCGCGCCGTTTTGTTCGGCAAACTCGATACGCTGTTATTTACCTCGCTGGAAAGCGCCACCGCGTTTTGCAAACTGCGTGGCAACCCTTATGTAGAACTGGTTCACTGGTTGCATCAATTGATGCAGCAATCCGGCGGCGATCTGCAACAGGTTATCCGCCACTTCTCGCTGGATGAGCAAGCATTAACCCGTGACATTGTCGCGGCGCTGGACAAATTGCCGCGCGGCGCCAGTTCAGTCTCTGATTTGTCTGAACATATTGATACTGCCGTGGAGCGTGCCTGGGTTTACGGTTCGCTGAAGTTCGGTGTTAACCGTATTCGCGGCGGGCATCTGCTGGCCGGGATCCTGAAAACCTGGAGCCTGGCGACGGTGCTGAAAGGCATCTCTCCGCAGTTTGAACGCATCAGCGCAGACGCGTTACTGGATAATTTCGACAGCATCTTTGCTGACAGTAAAGAGACGCAGCAGTCGGTTGCGGCGCTGGATGACAACAGCGCGGCAGTACCGCAGCAGCAAGGTACGCTGGCGCAGTATGGTCAGGATCTGACGGCTCGCGCGCGTGACGGCAAAATTGACCCGGTGGTCGGGCGTGATGAAGAGATCCGCCAGATGGTGGATATTCTGATGCGTCGCCGCCAGAACAACCCGCTGCTGACCGGTGAAGCTGGGGTGGGTAAAACCGCCGTGGTGGAAGGCCTTGCGTTGCGCATTGCCGCAGGGGATGTGCCGGAACCGCTGACCCGAGTGCAGCTATGGCTGCTGGATATCGGCATGTTGCAGGCGGGTGCTGGCATGAAAGGCGAATTCGAAGCCCGTCTGCAATCGCTGATCAACGAAGTTCAGTCCAGCCCGACGCCGATTATTCTGTTTATCGATGAGATCCATACGCTGATTGGCGCAGGTGGCCAACAAGGGACGGGCGATGCCGCAAACCTGCTGAAACCAGCGCTGGCGCGTGGTCAGTTGCGTACCATTGGCGCGACCACCTGGGCGGAATACAAAAAATACATTGAGAAAGATCCGGCGCTGACTCGCCGTTTCCAGACGGTACAGGTCGCCGAACCGGATGAAGAGAAAGCCGTGCTGATGCTGCGCAGCACCGTGTCGGCGCTGGAGAAACACCACCGCGTGTTGCTGCTGGATGAGGCCGTGGTCGCAGCGGTGAAATTGTCACACCGTTATATTCCGGCGCGTCAGTTGCCGGACAAAGCCATAGCGCTACTGGATACCGCCTGCGCCCGTGTCGCGGTGAGCCAGAGTTCACCGCCGCCGCAACTGGAAGATTGCCTGCACCGTATGGCTGCGCTGGAGGTGGAAATTGACATCGCCACCCGTGAAGCGAAAATGGCGGCGGGTGACAGTGGTCGCGTAGCGAGCTTGCAATCAGATCTTGGCAAACTTAGCGAACAGCGCGATGAGCTGACCCGGCGTTGGGAGCAGGAACAGGCGCTGGTGGATGCGATCATCGACCTGCGTGCGCAACTGCACACTGCGCAGGAAGGGGAACAGACCGGTTTACGTGAGACGTTGACGCAACAGCAGAGTGCGTTGCGCGCGTTGCAGGGCGATGCGCCGTTGCTGTTTACCTCGGTGGATGCCAACGTGGTGGCGGCTGTCGTCTCTGACTGGACCGGCATTCCGCTGGGCCGGATGGTGAAAAACGAAATTGACGCGGTGCTGAAACTGGCCGACACCCTGAACGAACGTGTGATAGGTCAGCGTCATGGTCTGGAACTGATTGCCAAACGGGTGCGTACCTCGCGTGCACGGCTTGACGATCCGAACAAGCCGGTTGGTGTGTTTATGCTGTGCGGCCCGTCCGGTGTGGGTAAAACCGAAACCGCGCTGGCGCTGGCAGAATCGCTCTACGGTGGCGAGCAAAACGTTATCACCATCAATATGAGTGAGTTCCAGGAAGCACATACGGTGTCGACGCTGAAAGGCTCGCCTCCGGGATATGTGGGCTATGGTGAAGGCGGTGTCTTAACGGAAGCCGTACGTCGCCGCCCGTACAGCGTGGTGTTGCTGGATGAAATCGAAAAAGCGCATCCTGATGTGCATGAAATTTTCTTCCAGGTCTTCGACAAAGGCTGGATGGAAGACGGTGAAGGTCGTCATATCGACTTCCGCAATACCATTATTATTCTGACCTCCAATGTGGGGACAGAACTGATTACCGCGATGTGCGCCGACCCGGACCTGATGCCGGAACCGGATGCGCTGCGCGATGCGTTGCGCCCGCCGTTGCTGCAGGTGTTCCCGCCTGCGCTGCTTGGCCGTTTGCTGGTGGTGCCGTACTTCCCGCTCAGCGATGAGATGCTGGCGATGATTGTCCGGCTGCAACTGAAGCGTATTCAGCGTCGCCTGCAAGAGAACCACGGCATTGTGTCGGAAGTTGACGACAGCGTGGTGGAACAGATTGTTCAGCGCTGTACCGAAGTTGAATCCGGCGGCCGTATGGTGGACGCCATCCTTACCAATACTCTGCTGCCGTTAATGAGCCAGCTATTACTCGACGCCAGCGCCCGTGACGAGCAATATAAGCGCTTACGTGTAACGTTCGAGCAGGGTGAGTTTCACTGTCAGTTTGCGGCGTAAAGCCATTATCAAGAGAGTTTTCCAATATGACGGATCACGATAACAACCGGAGTGTACCGAATGCGCTGCCGCCGGGATATCGCTTCAATGAGTTTGAAATTAAAGAAGTGATCGGCGGCGGTGGTTTTGGCATCGTCTATCGCGCCTGGGATCACCAGCTTGAGCGAACCATCGCGATTAAAGAATTTATGCCTTCTTCGCTGGCCGTACGTAACGATGACATGACGCTGGTGTTACGCAGTGAACGCTTCAGCAAAGCGTTTACCGCCGGGTTAAACAGCTTTATTCAGGAGGCGCGTTTGCTGGCGCGCTTTAATCACCCGAATCTTCTGCATGTGTTGCGCTTTTGGGTGCAAAACGATACTGCCTACATGGGGACGGTGTTCTACAGTGGCACCACTCTTTCACGTCTGCGTGAGAAAAATCCCGCCCTGTTGAATGAAGCCTGGATCCGCCGCATGCTGCCGATGCTGCTGGGGGCGATCAAAACGATTCATGACGAAGGCTACCTGCACCGTGATATCTCGCTGGACAATATCCAGATTCAGGAGAATGGCTTACCGGTGCTGCTGGACTTTGGCTCTGCGCGCCGCAGTATTGGCTCCATTTCGGATGAAACCGAAACCATGCTGCGTCCGGGTTATGCGCCTATCGAACAGTACACCGACGATAATGAAAGCGAGCAGGGGCCGTGGACCGATATTTACGCTCTCGGCGCGGTGCTGCATACGCTGATTATTGGTTCTCCGCCGCCGGTCAGCGTGGTGCGCAGCATTCAGGACACCTATATGCCGCTGACCCAGCGCAATCTGCCGGGTTATTCACCCTCGTTATTGCAGGCGGTTGATCGCGCGTTGGCGTTGAAAATGGAAGACCGCCCGCAAACGGTGGATGAGTTTGCCGCCCTGATTGAGATGCCGGTTGCCGGTCTTGACGATGTGCTGAGCGTGAAGCAGCCTGGCACTATGCTGGTGCCGGTTGAAGAGACGGAAGAGAAACCGGCGGTTCTCGACTGGCGACGTTATAAAGTGCCTGGCCTGGTTGCTGCTGGTGTTGTGGTGGGGCTGGTGGCGGGCGGCATGCTGTTTAGCGGCGGTTCGTCCGATGACAGTGCCGCAGCGCAAACCGCCAGCACGCAGAACGACTCTTCCGTAACGCAATCCCACCAGACTGCACCGGAAAACAGTACCAGTTCACAACCTTCAGCGCCGCCTGCGCAATCTCAGCCCTCCACGCAGAGTGCAACGCCTGTGGTGACGCAAGGCGCGGTGGCGCAAATCTTTGTGCGCATGAACGAAGGCGAAAAACTGACACTCAACGGCGAATCCCAGTCCGTAACGCCTGCAACCAATGGCTTTGCCTCGCTGAAACTGCAACCGGGTCACTACGAACTGGTATTGCAGGGCAACGGTCAAACCCGTAGCCAGTCCTTCAATATCGCCAAAGCCGGCACCTGGTTGATTAACCCGCAACCGAAATAGTCATTGCCCGTCGGGCATTATCCTGCCCGGTCATGCATGGGGAGATATCTCTCTCCCCATGCTTCTCATTTGTCCATTGCGTCATAATGCAATGACTGTTTATTTCAAAAATAACGATTGCATAGCCCGAAATATTAAAAGACAGAACTATGAATTTATTAACACACAGCGGTAATGGTGGCAGTGAATTTACGTTTGTCGTGTCTCGCGCCAGTGCACAAGCCGATGATAAAGTTCACACGGTCGCCGCCAGAAAAACACGTGAGCTGGAAATGACCTTAACCGACTTTCACCTTGAGTCGTCACAAATGTTGGAAGTGGATGGTTATCCGGCTGTCGAGCTTTTCTACCAGTTCAAAAATGACAATCATGTTATCTATCAACGCCAAACGTTAATTCTGCTGGAGGATCCCTCTGTGGGCAAAAAAATGGTGAGCTATGTTGGCACCTGTCCGGGGGAATTCAGTGAATATCACCAGAAACAGTACCAGGAAATTATTCAAAGCATCAAATTTCACCGGGCGAAATAAAGTGTGGCATGGTGAAATAATATATTGATGCTGAACCAGGTGAAATGGAATAAATACTATGCAGAACAGAATAACCGTAAAATTGCCGGTAGACGGCTTACTATTCTGGAAACTGACCGGGCGTGAGGCGCTGTCGGAGTCGTTCGCGCTGTCGCTGACGGTATTAGGCACCGATGCACGCGTTGATCGCAGCAAATTGCCAGGTCAGTCCGTCACGGTGGCGATCCCGACACAGAGCATCAGTGGAACACGTTATATCAACGGCAAAGTCACACGTGTTGCGGTCAGCGCCGTTGAACTTTCCGGTACCCGTTATGCGGTGTACCAACTAATGTGACTGGTGTTGGAATGAATAATACCCCTATTACAATTTTTAGGATAATGGCTTTAAAGCCAGATGTGGTGATGTAATGTGGGTAACACGGAAATAAGGATGCAGGCTATTATTGCAATTACGTTAAGTGGTCAAGAATGAACATATCGTATTTTACGACTTATCCCCTGATTTTTACTATCATCGATAGCACTGATTTTCTTTGTCTATGCGATCATTAAAGCCAGCACGGGAGGTTTTAAGATTGACCCGGAAGATGCAATCGATACGCAAGGTGAAATTGTTAGCATAAGAAGTGCCAGTGGAGAAAATTCCGCCTTTATAAATGTTGTTATTCAGGTGAAGTTTACCACGCGTCAAAATAGAGTAATAATCACCGAAGGTACTTCAGTTATCGATGTTGTTCAAATTTCGGAATACCAGAAAGGTGCGATGGTTCCATTGGTTTATTCGAAATCAGACCCAAAAAAAATTAAATTTAAAATAAATCGCCTTTAGAACGACGATAGTGAGTAATACGAGAAGGCTGGATGGTATTGACGGAAATAGCAATCTGTCATCGGGAATGAAAGATAAAAGGTGCTTCCGAATTGTTATAGTCAATGTTGCTATGGCACATGCACTGATGATTTTTGATAGTTCAGGTGCGAAAGGCTTTTTAGGGGTATAGGCCATTCTTCTGAATACCTTATGTTTCGTGCGAGGTAAGGCGCTGTGTTTGAGTCAGTTTTTTGCGTTTAACGGATTCGCTCAGTTTCCTGCTTCAAATAAGTAAACTCTATGAAAATAATCGCTGTTTCAATGATGCTGTTTGGCTTTTTTCTTTTTATTTTCTTTTTCATAACCAGTGTTAGAGGTATTAAGGATAAGGGAGAGACTTTCACCTTGCTCAAAAATTGGGCGGCCATATCACACCCACAAAAAAAAGGTGAGATGGCAATCGGTACGTTGATTAGCTGGAAGCAAACGTCAACGATGAATAACGTTGATTACTATTTTATTTTTACGTTTGAAGCAGAGATTGAAGGTAAGAAGAAAACGTATAACGCCGCTGCTGTTGTTAAAGTCACTGACATCAGTAAACTCAAAAAAGGCCTGCCAATGACGTTTAAATACACCGGTAACCCACCGGACAAGTTAGCGGTGATCGATGTCATTTATGATCCGCAATAGAATGTATAAATCCGAAGCATTGCTTCGTTTCTGGTCTGGCAAATGCATGTGCTTAAAAAAGGTCTCAGGATCAAGGTTAAGAAAGGCAGCAAAAAAACGTATTGCGGTGACAAACATGGCGGTTGCGGATTGTTGAACCTCTGCTACGGCATGCGCGAAAGATTTTAATTTTACCGTTCAGGAATGGCTGAAATGGAAATAGTAATGCTGAGTATCAGCATCTTCTTTGCCGCGTTTTTTCTTTTAGGGTTTATCACCCTTATTGTGGTGATGCTGCGCAACGATGCGAAAAAAGAGAAAGTTAAAAAAGAGATCCGCGAACACGGAAATTTGACGCTGGCGACTATTAAACGTGCCTTTAGTCGTTCCGGTGGCAACTCAGGCTATATCAATGCCACGCTGGAGTTGGTTTTTGAAACCGAAGAGGGGGAAAAAATTGCCTGTAAAGCGGATACGGTGATTGATGCGCTCTCCATGCAGAAATATCAAGCAGGTGAACAAATCCCATTACGCTATCTGCCAGCCGATCCGCATAAAAATATGCTCGACGTCCCCAGTACGATTGAGTTAATGAAACGGCATTGAGAGCGATAACAATTATTACCGTTTTAAAATGCCAGCAGACATCTTTAATGATGTCAGGGATAGCCAATTATGATGGAGTTTATCGTGATCGCCGTTGCTCTGATCGCTATCTACTTTTTTGCCGTATTTCCGTTTAGCGCCGCAGTTGCAGCCAGGGATGACCATAAAAATCATCTACGTGGATGATAAACAATGTGTACTGATGTTTAACGAATAGGCGTGACGAATCGGCGAGTCAACACGATATCTGAAGCCATGAAACCGACCAGTACGTTGAGATGGGAAACTATGGAAATCGTTGCCTATGTCGTTGCAGCCCTGTGCCTGTTACTGGCCTGTGTGCTGTTTTGTTTCCTCTTGCGGAGTGCGAAAGCGCAGGGCGACGACTACCAGATGCAAAAAAACTGGCTGGCGTTAGCCAGGCCGAAAATCGCCAGTGAAACTGTGCCAGGCCAATTACTGCACTGGAAAAAGACCTCCGCTATTAAAGGCAACGATCGCTATTATATTTTGACCTTTACTACCACGCTGGCACGCCAGCAAAAGCGCTATCGCGCTGCTGCCGTGCTTTCCGCTTCTGAGGCGGCAACGCTTACTGCGGGGCTGCCCATAGTGGTGAAATACAATACACAGTCCCCAAAAAAGATGGCGGTTGTTGCCGTGAACGCGTCCACAGTGCCTGGCGATGATGAAAAATCACCTCACGATAATCACTAAGCGAACGAGCAATGTCGACAGACCGCCGATCCCCGGTAGTCGATAAAGTGCCTGCGCGTACGGGCACGGATGAGAGGGCATAATGGTTAATATTTCCGGGCTTCTGGTGTTATTGGCTGCGACACTCCTTGTTATCTCCCTTTTTGTGTACCGCATGCGTACCGTTGCGCCAAAGGGGGAGGCATTATTGATCGCGGAGTGTATGGCACAAAGCAACTGGCACGGGCCGTTACGGGAAGCGCAACTGGAGTCGTGGTTGCAAACCGGCGCAATGCATCAATCCGATTACTATTTTATTCTCACTTTTACCCTTGAAATAGCCAGGCTGAAGCAACAAAAATCTGCGGCATTTATTATCAGAAGCGCCGATATTGGACTCTTAAAACGAGGAATAACAGTGCTGGTGAAATATCAGGGGTTGCATGCCAAACGAATTGCGGTTGTAGAAGTCCTCTTTAATGAGAAATAACGGACGATAATGATTGAATACATGCACTCGCTTAAATACCTTGTTTATATTTTCCCGCTGGGGTTTGTGTCGACCGTTATCTAATTCCCCCGATTCGCCATCACGGATATTCAATTCTCGTGATAATGCCGTTGTGTCATATAAACGCGCATTACACTTCGTAAACTGCAAGAGTATAAAATCGTTAATCTTCCTAAGGATGTTACATGAAGATTATTAAACCACTGCGACTGAGCGTATTAAACCGCCCGTTTCGTCTGCAGGGGCAAAACTATCTGGGTGTTTCGGTCATGGCGCTCGCCGATATGAGTGCCACGCCGCAACTGCGGCCTGAAGTGGAACTCTGGCAACTGGCCGCCAGCGAGCTGCAAACCAGCGGCGGTGTGCTGGATATGGCGATGCCGAAAGCCCGCGCGGAGTTTCTCGCCACCGGTTACGCATACACGCATCATCAGCAGGATAAAACCGCCTGCGCGGTACGCATTGAAGTGGATGATCTCAGCAAGACGCTGGCGGTCACTGGCGACCGTTACTGGGCGGGTTCACGCCCGACAGCGCCACAGCCGTTTGAACAGATGCGCCTGGACTGGAGTCGCGCTTACGGCGGCGAAGGTTTTGATGAAAACCCCCACGGCATTGGTGCGGTAGTGGAAAACCACAACGGTACGCAATTTCGCCGGTTGCCGAATATCGAAGCGCTGCAACACCGTATTGTTTCGCCCCGCGCAAAACCGGAACCGGTGAGCTTTGGTCCGTTGGACCTGCAGTGGCCACGTCGTTTCCGCCGCATGGGCAAAAACTACGACGCGCACTGGCTACAGCATGATTTCCCCGGTTTCGCACCGGATATCGACTGGCGGGTGTTTAACGCCGCCAGCCCGGACCAGTGGTGGGAAGAGAGGGACACGTTACCTCTGCAGGCCAGGTGGCGGATCTGGAATATGCACCCGCAAAAACACATGCAAGAAGGAACATTGCCGCCGTGGCAGGCTCGCTGTTTTATCCAGCGCCAGCGCGGTGATGAAACCCTGTTTGAAGAGATAGCGCTGCGCGCCACGACGGTGTGGTTCTTTCCGCATCTGGAACAGATGGTACTGATGTGGCAGGGCAATCAACGCATTAATGAAGACGACGCTGCGGATGTGCTGCACCTGATGCCTGCGCTGGAGAAAACCGGCGCATCCCGTTCGGTGAACCACTACCGCAAAGTCCTCAATCAGCGTCTGGATAAAGAGAAAGGTGCACTCTTTGCATTCCGCGAGAAAGACCTGCTGCCGGAGGACGTCATTGGTCCGTGGATCGATAGCGATGTTCAGGAAAGCCACAGCCCGATGCGTGATAACCAGAACAACCGGGCATTGCAGTTGCGTGAGCAGCACCGCGCCAGGCTGGAAGCGCAGGGCAGTGATGTCAGCGACTTACTAAAAGCCTTTGAGGAACCTGCGTTACCTAAACTCGAGGATCTTCCCGAGTTTATTGAAGAGATGGAGCGCAAAGCGCAGGAGATGCAGCAGCAGGCCGAGGCGCGTAAAGCTGAAATGGAGGCGCGTTACCCGGAGGCCGCTGCGCTGGATAATCGCCCACGCGGGCCGGAATCGATGCTGCGTATGCAGGAGTTGCTGGCAAAAAATGGCGACCAGCTCAGTGAAAAAAAATTGGCGCAAAGCCGTGAAGCGCTACACAAACTCTATCTGATGTCGGTGGCGCAACAGCCGCCTGCCATCAAACTGACCGGCGATATCGCGTTAATTATCCGTCAGCGTGCTGAGCGCACCATGGCGCAGGGGGGCGATTTTAGCAGTCTGGATCTGACGGGTGCAGACTTCTCCGGCATGGATCTGCGCGGGGCGAATTTCCGCAATGCTCTGCTGGAATGCGCAACACTTCGCGGTTGCCAGCTTGATGGCGCAGACTTCACCCAGGCGATGCTGGCGCGTACCGATTTGCAGGGCGCATCACTACGCGATTGCTGCTTCGATAATGCCAGCCTCGCGCTGGCGCAATGTCGTGAAACCCAATTCCAGGGCGCGCAATTTGCTGAAACGGAGATGACCGGCGCACTGTTTGACGCCTGCGATTTCAGCAATGCCCGGATAAGCGATCTGCTGCTGCGTGAAGTGGGATTCAGTCAATGCCTGTTCCGGCACGCGCAACTTACTAACTGCGTGTTTATGGAACTGACATTGCCGCAACCGGACTTCAGTCATGCGCAGATGAACAAAACCAGTTTTATCAAATGTGAACTGCACAGCGCGGTTTTCGCCCGCGCGCATCTTGATGGATGTTCATGGGTCGAAAGCCAGCTGGAATCCGCATCGTTCGCTGCGGCAACGTTGATCACCTGCGCAGTAGCGTCCGGTGGGACGCTTGCCGGAGCCAATTTTAACGGTGCGTATCTCAAGCAGAGCAACCTGCGCCAGGCGGTGCTGCACAGGGCGACATTCGCAAGGGCAAGGCTGGATAACAGCGACCTTAGCGAAGCGCAGTGTGAAGCGGCGGATTTCAGCGGCTCAACCCTGACTGGCAGCATGTTTATGCGTACCGATTTCCGTCGTGTGCGTTTTAACGACGCCAATCTGATGGGCGCAATGCTGCAAAAAAGTCGTCTCGAGGGGGCCGATCTCAGCTATGCCAACCTGTTCCGTGCCGATCTCTCGCAATCCATCACCGATCAGCAGACACAATTTCAGGGCGCATATAGCAAGCGGGTGAAAACGCTGCCGAAACGTGACGGGGACGTAATATGAGCGCATTAACGGCGGCAGAGCTGCAACAAAAAGTGAAGGGTGGTGAAGCCATTGCAGAGCTTAATCTTGATGGCTGCGACCTGCGGGGATGTGATTTATCGGGTGGGATCTTTCAGGAGGTCTCCTTGCAGGGCGCTAACCTTGCGGGAGCCAATCTGACGGAATCCGTCTTTACCGAGTGTCTGTTTAACCGGGCGATACTCTGTGAGGCGCAGTTGCAAGAAACGGTGTTCAACCAGTGTGAAATGCAGGGCATTGACGCGAATAGATCGGCATTCGTCCGCTGCGTGTTTAACGAGTGCGGGCTGGATGGCGGCAATTTTTCTCACTGCACCTTCGACACCACCCAGTTTATGTGCAGTCCGCTGGCGAACAGTCAGTTCACCGGATCGACGTTTGAGCGGTCAACCCTGTTTGAAAGCCCGTCTGGCGAGGCAATGCTCAACAACTGCCATCACTTAATGACCACGTTTTACGGTATTGATTTACGGCAGACCGATCTCAACGGTAGTCAGTTTGAACGGTCAGTGTTTTTCAACTGCGATCAGCGAGGCAAAAACTACGCGCAGCATAAGTTTACCGGCTGCCAGTTTACCGATAGTCAACTGGATGGCGCGGACTTTTCCGGCTCACAGCTGACGCAGTGCAACTTTAAAGGCGCATCGCTTAAAGCGGCGCAGCTACGTAATGTTAACGCTACGCAAGCGCTGTTTATGGACGCCGATCTGAGCGGCGCGCATGCGCAGTCCAGTCTGTTTGACCAGGCCATTTTTGTTGGCGCGGTGCTGCGACAGGCGAATTTCAAACAGAGCCGTTTTTTTCAAAGCATCCTGCAACAGGTGGATGCGCAGCAGGCGGATTTTACCCTGTGTGATTTTACCTACAGCGATTTTTCCGGCGCGGATGTGCGTGAGGCGGATTACCGGGGCGCAGCGTTTTCCCGTACCCGTTTTCATCGCGCCCGTCAGGACGGCGCGAGTTTTGCCGATCGCAAAGGCATCCTTGAATATGACGAAGAGTTACTGGCGGCGGAGGCCTGGAGTGCCGAACGTCAGAGCAGAATCTACGGAGATAAAGCATGAACAACATCAACCACCAACTGGCAATAGCGGCGATGCCTGCCGGGCAATGTTCTGCGCAGGTCACCCACTGTTTTGACGATGGCAGTCTGATGGTCGAGAGTGAAGGGCGCGGTTGGCACTGTCGCCGGGCGGTTAGTTGTGTGATCGCACCGCAGGCGGGCGATACGGTATTAATTGCCGGTGTGGACAACCAGATGTGGCTGTTGGCCGTGCTGGAACGCGCCAACCCGCACTGCGCCGAACTGAATGTGCCGGGAGATCTGCATATCTCCAGCCGTGGTGCATTAAGTCTCAGTAGCGAAGCGCTTAACGTCAGCGCCAGTACCGGTGACTGCCATATCAGCGAGATGACTTACAGCGGCGAGAAAGTATCGGCATGGGTGACCCTGTCGCGGGTGGTCGGCAAACGTGCAGAATCTGTCTGGCAGACCGTCACGCAGATAAGTCACAACCTGTTTCGCACCACGCGCCAGACCGAGCAGGTGCGCGCCGGGCAGCTGGATATGAAGGCCGAAGACTATATGCGTATGCACGCGCACAATACGGTGATCACCTCCAAAGCGATCACGAAAGTGGATTCCGAACAGATTCATATGGGGTAAGGAACGATTATGTTTGCAAATTGCCAGCTAATGGGCGTGGATCTCGCTTTTCCCGACGTCTGCCTGACGCCAATGCCTGCACCGACGCCGATCCCCTATCCGGATATTGCGCTCGGGCCAACGGCTATCCCCAACGCGCTGAATATTCTGTTTATGGGCATGCCGGCGCACAATATGGCCACCGTCACGCCTTTGACCAATGGCGACAACCCCGGCGTAGCCACTGGCGTGGCCTCCGGCACGGTGATGGGGCCTTCACGCCATCTGACCGGGGCATTTACTGTGCTGCTGAAAGGCACGCCCGCCACGCGCCTGACCAGCGTCAGCCTGCAAAACTCCACCAATGCTATCGGCATGCGCATTGTGCCGAGCCAGTTCAAGGTATTGATGCTGGCACCCTAGTCGGTTTCAGGGAATACGATGAACCTGTCAATCACATTCACGGCGGTACTGCTGGCGGTGGCCGCCAGCAAATGCTTCGCGCAGCCGCCGCACCCCGATTCTCTACCGTTGTGGCGCTTTGCAGAACAGGTGAAGGGCACCATCGGAGCAGCGCCGGATTCGCTGAATGGCATCATTAAAACACCTGTTACGCGGATCAATCCTGATTTTGCCGACCGTTTAACCGCCCGCTCCTTCACGCTGGCGGGGGGACCTGGCATTAACGACATAGAAATTCGCATGGCTTATGGTCACCCTCAGCAGATCGCCATTGTAACTTTTGAGGTGGTAAATACGTGTATTGAGGTAAGCGAGGCAAAACGCCAGTTCCCGGGATTAAAACTGATGTGGGTGCCACGCGGTGAGTCAGTCAACGAGACCTTTTCCTGGGTAGCGCCCGTTGATAAAAACGGCAACGGTATTGGCCTGGGCTTTGCCCAATCGGAACCCTCATGTTTAAAAAACATCGCTATCCGTGATTTCTCCAGCGAAATGTCTGCTGCAAATCGTCGCGTCAGGGAATGACGTTTGCCGGGTGCCACATCGGTAAAAATAGGTCGCCTCTCAACAGGATGAATACATCTCTGGCTGTCCGGCTGGCGATGAGAGAACCGGTACGTACAACATGCAGCAAGGTAAATGCGGTTACTCTTTGCGCAGGTAATCTCGTACATAAAGAAAATTCTGGTGAATCAACCTGTAAACTGGCTTAAATAATCACGTATATCAGCAACAGACTTTGAACGGTGGCAGGTTATGACTAAAGGTTTCCTCTTTTCTGTCTCGCTGTTACTGGCAGCGCCCGCTAGTGTGTGGGCGCAAGCGCCGCTGAGTGAAAGCGACTTTACCGTACAGCTGAACCAGCATCCCGTCGCGCTGGGCCAGGCATGGAATGACGCGCTCAGCGCCTCTCTGGGGGAAACGACTTATGACGGCTTTGTCGGCGAAGTTCCTTTTGGCGACGCCAGTTATAAATTCTACCGTCATAACTTTGATGGCTTCGATATCTACAGCGCTAACCTGTGGTGGGATGATCAGGGGAAAAGCGTCGACAGCTATATCGTCGGGCAGATAACCTTGCACAGTCCTGCCCTGCATACCGCACGCGGGGTTGGCCCTGGCAGCACAAAAGAAGCCATTATCAGTCACTATGGCCCCGGTGAAACGGATAACAGCGACGGAAGCGAATGGATCAGCTATTCGTTTAACAACAAACACATCGCTTTCTCACTGGTTGGCGGTAAAGTCGACAGTATCAATATTAACTTTGATGATGACTAAGCCCTGGCAGCGTGACATGGCCTTCGACTGAGGCTGGTTATGCACGACGGCAAGACCTTCAGGATTTCGCCACGTTTTCTGACGCGGAAAAAGGGAAGTTGCGGGATCTCGTTGGTCACTGGCAATAAACGCACCGGTGCTGATGCGGTCTGCCACAGCACGAGCCGTGTATAGCGCAGACGGCTGTTGACGACATGCGGTTTATTGTACGCATAAAAAAACCGGCGGATTTCTCCGCCGGTTACGCTTACCTTACTTCTGGCTGCAGCCAGCACACTGTTTGTTCTGGATCTGCTGGAAGAAGTCATTCCCTTTATCATCCACCAGAATAAACGCCGGGAAATTCTCCACTTCAATCTTCCAGATTGCTTCCATTCCCAGTTCCGGATAGGCCACACACTCCAGGCTCTTAATGCTCTGCTGCGCCAGAACCGCCGCCGGACCACCAATACTCCCCAGATAGAACCCACCGTGTTTAGCACAGGCATCGGTCACTTGCTGGCTACGGTTGCCTTTTGCCAGCATGATCATGCTCGCGCCGTGTGATTGCAGCAGATCAACATAGGAATCCATACGGCCAGCGGTGGTTGGGCCGAGTGAACCCGACGCATACCCTTCCGGTGTTTTCGCCGGACCTGCGTAATAGATCGGGTGATCTTTCACGTACTGTGGCAGCGGTTCGCCGTTATCAATCAGCTCTTTCAGCTTCGCGTGAGCGATATCGCGCGCCACGATGATGGTGCCGTTCAGCGATACGCGCGTAGAAACCGGGAAGGCGGAAAGCTGCGCGAGAATCTCTTTCATCGGCTGATTCAGATTGATTTTCGCCACATCGCCTTCACCCTGCTGACGCAGCGCTTCCGGAATATACTGCCCCGGATTGTGCTCCATCTTCTCAATCCAGATCCCTTCACGGTTAATCTTCGCTTTGATATTACGGTCGGCAGAGCAGGATACGCCCATGCCGATTGGGCAGGATGCGCCGTGACGCGGCAGGCGGATCACGCGGATATCATGCGCGAAGTATTTACCGCCAAACTGCGCGCCAAGACCCAGGTTCTGCGCTTCCTGCATCAGCTCCTGCTCCAGTTGCACATCGCGGAACGCCTGACCGTGTTCATTACCTTCGGTCGGCAGGCCATCGTAATAACGCGTCGAAGCCAGTTTCACGGTTTTCAGGGTGGATTCTGCCGACGTACCACCGATGACGAATGCGATATGGTAAGGAGGGCAGGCCGCTGTACCCAGGGTACGCATTTTTTCGACCAGGTAGTTTTTCAGTTTCGCCGGCGTGATCAGCGCTTTGGTTTCCTGGTACAGGTAGGTTTTGTTCGCGGAACCGCCGCCTTTGGCCACGCACAGGAACTTATACTCGTCGCCATCCACGCTATACAGATCGATCTGTGCAGGCAGGTTGGTGCCGGTATTCACTTCTTTATACATATCCAGCGGGGCGTTCTGCGAGTAACGCAGGTTATCTTCGGTATAGGTGTTATACACGCCGCGCGCCAGAGCGGCTTCATCACCGCCACCGGTCCATACGCGTTGACCTTTTTTACCCATGATAATCGCCGTGCCGGTATCCTGGCAGGTCGGCAGTACGCCTTTCGCGGCGATTTCCGAGTTGCGCAGGAACTGCAGGGCAACATATTTATCGTTTTCGCTGGCTTCCGGATCGTTCAGAATCGCGGCGACTTGCTTCTGGTGGGACGGACGCAGCAAAAATGACGCGTCGTGAAAGGCCTGTTGCGCCAGCAGCGTCAGTGCCTCGGGCTCGACTTTCAGTACTTGCTGGCCGTCAAAGTCGGCAATCGAAACATGCTCACGACTCAGCAGATAATATTCCGTATTGTCTTTCGCCAGCGGGAACGGATCCTGATATACAAAGGGTTTGTTCGACATAGCTCTTCACTCCATAAAATAAAACCGCCGGGAAAGCCCGACGGTTATGAATCAGAACATCATGGAAATCCACGGATAACCAATCAACAGCAGGGCGGCGAGGAAGATGGCGCCAAAGATGGTGCCAAGACGCCAGTAATCTTTGGTCGGCAGATAACCGCTACCGTAGTAAATCGGGCTCGGGCCGGTGCCGTACGGGGTGATGATGCCCATCACGCCGAGTGAGGTACACAGCACCAGTACCACAACTTCCATATTGATACCCGGGATAGTGGCGGCAATGGTCAGCATGGCCGGCAGCAGCGCCGTGGTGTGTGCGGTGGTGCTGGCAAACAGATAGTGCAGCAGGTAGAACGCCAGCAGCAGGGCGATAGTCGCCATACCCGGAGAGATACCGGCCATCAGCACGCCGCCTTCTTTACCCAGCCAGGCGATAAAGCCAGTGGAAGAGAGGCCATCAGCCAGTGCTACCAGGGTGGCGAACCAGACGAATGTGTTCCATGCCGGTTTGTTGCTGGTAATATCGTTCCAGTTCAGTACGCCGGTCCACAGCATCAATACCACCACCAGCAAAGCCGCCAGCGCAGGTTCGATAAAGTCAGCGGCGAAGATCCACATCAGCAGCGCGCAGCAGACAAACACCAGCAGCAGGATTTCGTTACGGGACAGTTTGCCCAGTTTTTCCAGCTCGCGGCTCGCCCACAGCGGCACTTCATCATTCACTTTCACTTCAGGCGGGTAGAACCAGTAAGCCAGCAGCGGCATGGTCAGAATCAGCAGCACGCCCAGCGGCAGGAAGGCGATAAACCAGTTGCCCCAGGAGATGCTAATCCCGACGGTGCTTTTCACCAGCGCCAGCGCCAGCAGGTTCGGTGCAAGCGCAGACAGGAACATAGAACTGGTGATACACGCGGCGGTGATTGCCACCCACATCAGGTAGGAACCGATGCGGCGTGAGCTCGGATCGTTCGGTTTTGAGCCATACAGCGGTGGCAGGTTAGCGATAATCGGGTAAATGGTCCCGCCGCTACGTGCGGTGTTGGACGGCGTAAACGGTGCCAGCAGCAGGTCGGCGAAGGTAATCGCGTAGCCGAGCGTCAGGCTGCGGCGACCCAGATATTTCACCAGGATCAGCGCCAGACGACGACCAAACTGGGTCTTATCGTAACCGGCGGCGAACATAAAGGCGCCGAAGATCAACCATACGGTGGAGTTACCGAAACCGCTGACCGCCCATTTAAAGGACTGAGAGGCCATTTTGAATTTCGGATCAGCCAGTTGTTCAGGGCTGAACAGCAGCCACTGGCTACACAGCGCGATAACCACCACGCCGGTCATACCGATGACTGCGCCCGGCAGCGGTTCAAAGATCAAACCGACGATCACACCGACGAAGATAGCGAAGTAGTGCCATGCATACGGCGGAAGACCTTCCGGCACCGGAACAAACAGCAGGAGCACTGCGACGACTATCGGCAGCGCCATCATTAGCAGGCGGTTTTTATTTCCGTCCTTTGCACTGGCTGCGTTAGCAGATGGTGCGGTGGTTGTTTTCTCTTTCATAATGAGCATCTACGAGTAGTTAAAAATTCGTTGGCGTTACGGAACAGATTGGCGATTTATTTAGTTACAAAAGTTTCTTTAGTTATTAAACGCCTTTTTTCTTATTCCAGTTTCGGTTACTTAACGCAATTTCTACGGCGATAAATAAAAATTTGTGTGTATTTCTATATTGCTCTTACGCCCGATAATACTCTTGATTGAGATCAAAAAAACGAAAAAGCGAGCTGACTTTTTAATAAGTTGAATACCCCTGTAGTGTTATGGGGTTATTTGGCGAAAATTTCGATAAATGTTAAAAAATGGTGCTGATAATAAATCTCATTTTCGCTGTGATTGTTTGCAACTAATTGAAATTAAATCATTTATGTAATAATAAAAAACCGTTTCATTTATAGCGATGGTAATCATGTTGTTACCGGTAATTAATGCCATGTGAACGTGTTATTTAAAAATGATAATACAGTAGTGGTAGTGCTGTTATTCAGGGTATTAAATAGTTTATTAACTAACGTAATTAATTTGGTAAGTAAAATTCGCGGTATATTAAATACACGACATAAAGATTGAAAAACATAACGAAAAATAAAATCTGTCACCCCATTCAGAATTTTTAATTTTAAGACTTTGGAGTTTTTATATGACCAGTAGCGAACGCATTCTCAGCCCCTTTACATTACCGAATGGCGCAGAACTGAAAAACCGTTTGTTAATGGCACCCATGACCACCTGTACAGGCTATTTCGACGGTACCGTCAGCAGTGAGCTGGTGGAGTACTATCGGGCCCGCGCCGGTAGCATTGGTACTATTATAGTCGAATGTTGCTTTGTCGATGATCTCGGTCTGGCTTTCCCGGGTGCAATTGGTATTGATAACGACGAAAAAATTGCCGGACTGGCAAAAATCGCCGCTGCTATTAAAGGCGAAGGCTCAAAAGCGCTGCTGCAGATTTACCACGGCGGTCGAATGGTAGAGCCGAAGCTGATCGGCGGTCGCACGCCGGTTGGTCCAAGCGCAATCGCTGCGCCGCGTGATGGAGCTGCAACGCCGGTTGCTATGACCACCGCTGAAGTGGAAGCGATGGTAGGGAAATTTGGTGAAGCCGTACGTCGCGCCATCCAGGCGGGGTTTGACGGTGTCGAAATTCACGGTGCCAACACCTATCTGATCCAACAATTCTTCTCGCCAAACTCCAACCAGCGTGACGACGAGTGGGGCGGCAGCCGCGACAACCGCGCGAAATTCCCGCTGGCCGTGCTGGAGATCACCCATAAAATGGCGCGTCAGTATGCCGACGATGCGTTTATCATCGGCTACCGTTTCTCGCCGGAAGAGCTGGAAGTCCCCGGCATCCGTTTTGATGACACCATGTACCTGCTGGAAAAACTGGCGGCGCGCGGTGTGGACTACCTCCACTTCTCCGTTGGCGCTGCGCTGCGCCCGTCGATTAACGACACCAGCGACCCGACGCCGCTGATCGATAAATATTGTGCGATGCGCTCAGCGACATTAGCGCAGGTTCCGGTGATGGGCGTAGGCGGCGTGGTGAACATTGCTGATGCCGTACAGGGGATGGATCACGGTTATGACCTGATCGCTGTAGGCCGTGCGTGCATCGCTTATCCGGACTGGACCGCGCGCATCGCCAGCGGTGAAAATCTGGAACTCTTTATCGACAGCACCCAGCGCGAAGCGCTGCAGATCCCGGAACCCCTGTGGCGTTTCTCGCTGGTGGAAGCGATGATTCGTGATATGAGCATGGGCGAAGCGAAATTTAAACCGGGCCTGTTTGTTGAAACCGTGCAGGATGACGTTAACGAACTGGTTATCAATGTCAGCCTCGAAACCGATCGCATCGTTGACATTGAACTGGCGTCCAGCCCGGTGCAAACCGTGGAGTTCACCAGCAGTTTTGAAGAGATCCGCGGTCGCATTCTGGATGCAAATACACCGCACGTGGATGCCATCTCCGGTGCGACCAGCCAGAGCGAAGCAGTGAAAAAAGCTGTCTCGAAAGCCATGCTCAAATCCAGTAAAGCACGCGTGGCGGAAGAGGGCGGCGAGCCTGCAGGCCCGAAAAGTTATGATGTTGTGGTGGTCGGCAGCGGCGGCGCTGGTCTGGCAGCCGCAATCCAGGCGCATGATGAAGGCGCCAGTGTGCTGATCGTTGAGAAAATGCCGACCATCGGCGGTAACACCATTAAGGCTTCCGCCGGGATGAATGCCGCAGAAACCCGCTTCCAGCGTGTGAAAGGCATCCAGGACAGCAAAGAGCTGTTCTACCAGGAGAGCCTGAAAGGTGGCGGTAACAAAAACAATCCGGAACTGCTGCATCGCTTTGTTGAGAACGCACCGGAAGCCATCGAGTGGCTGGCGCGTCGCGGCATTATGCTGAACGACATCACCACGACTGGCGGCATGAGCATTGACCGTACTCACCGCCCGCGTGACGGATCGGCTGTTGGCGGCTATCTGATCAGCGGCCTGGTGCGCAACGTGAACAAACGTGGCATCGATGTGATGCTGGACACCTCCGTAGATGACATTCTGTTTGAGCAGGGCGAAGTGTGTGGCGTACGTCTGCTGACCGAAGAGCAGGAATCCCTGACCGTTCAGGCGAAAAGCGTGGTTGTTGCGACCGGTGGTTTCAGCGCCAACAGCGCAATGGTGGTGAAATACCGCCCGGATCTGGAAGGTTTTGTGACCACCAACCATAAAGGCGCGACCGGCGGTGGGATTGCTTTACTGGAACGCATTGGTGCGGGCACCGTGGATATGGGTGAAATTCAGATCCACCCAACGGTTGAGCAAAATACCTCCTATCTGATTTCGGAATCCATTCGCGGCGGCGGCGCTATCCTGGTCAGTCAGCAGGGCAACCGTTTCTTCAATGAGATGTCGACCCGTGACAAAGTCTCGGCAGCTATCATCGCCTTGCCGGAGCATTACGCCTACATTGTGTTTGACGAACATGTCAGAGCGAAAAACAAAGCGGCGGATGAGTATATCGGTCGTGGGTTTGTCACCAGCGCCAGCTCGCCGCGTGAACTGGCGGATAAACTGGGTATGGACCACCATGCGTTTCTCGCAACGCTTGAGCGTTACAACGGTTTTGTTGAAAAACAGCACGATGACGACTTTGGTCGCACCACCGCGCTGCGCGCGCCGATCAATGAAGGCCCGTTCCATGCGATCCAAATCGCACCGGGTGTTCACCACACGATGGGCGGTGTGACCATCAATACCGAGACCGAAGTGTTGAATGCGGCGCAACAGGTTATTCCGGGTGCTTACGCGGCGGGTGAAGTGGTTGGTGGTATTCACGGCGGCAACCGCATCGGCGGTAACGCCGTGGCCGATATCATTATCTTCGGCACCCTGGCAGGTCATCAGGCGGCACTCCGCGCAAAACGCAGTTAACAATCGTGCTACACTTCAGGCCTGCACGCGTGCAGGCCTGATAAGCAAAACGCCATCAGGCAGTTCTCAGGGAGCATGCGATGTCTGATAACCGCGTCTGGAGCTACTCCGCCGTTCTGATGGGGTCGCCCGTCCTGCTTAAACTCTTTTCCCATGATGAAGCCCTCGCATCACGCGTGTTTTCGCTCGTCAAAAAATACGAAGATCTTTTCACCGTTAACCGCGCGCAGTCTCAGGTCATGGACATTAACCATGCTGCGGGGCAACAACCGGTTGTCGTCAGCCGCACGGTCTTTGAGCTGATTAAATGCGCCAAAGCCGCCAGCATGGTGCGTGACAGCGCGTTTAACCTTGCGATCGGACCGCTGGTCAAACTGTGGCGCATTGGATTTAAAGGCGACAGCGTTCCGGGCGCGCAGGACATCGCCGCGCGGTTGCGTATTACCCGGCCGCAGGATGTTGTGCTGGATGATGCGGCGCATTCTGTGTTTCTGACACAGCCAGGCATGGAGATAGATCTGGGCGCCATCGCCAAAGGGTTTATTGCCGATCGGGTACGGGATTACCTGCACCAGCAAGGCGTCAACGACGGGTTGATTAACCTCGGCGGTAATGTGCAAACGCTGGGCAATCCACAAGGGCAGTGGACCATCGGGGTGAAAAAACCGTTTGCCAGTGCAGATGCGCTGGTGGGGTCGATTAACGTGGCGAATAAATCGGTGGTGACATCCGGTACCTATGAGCGTTATTTCGAGCAGGACGGGAAACGCTGGCACCATATTCTTGACCCGCGCAGCGGTTATCCGCTGGATAACGAACTCGACAGCGTCACCATTATTTCCGCCGATTCGTTAGATGGCGATATCTGGACGACGCTGATTTTTGGCCTTGGGGTAGAGAAAGGGTGTGCCGCACTGCGTCAGCATGAGGATATTGAAGCGATCTTTGTTACCAAAAACCGCGACATTATCCTCTCTTCACAACGCCAGTTCGGCTTTACGCAGTGCGACGACAGCTACCGTCTTATTGACTGTACTGTTTAAGCAGACTGTACTGCTCGGCAATCAGCTGGTAACGGTAAACCGGGCGTCCCGTTGCACCATAGTGAATGGTGGTGTAGAGGATATTAATTTGCGCCAGCCAGATGAGATACTTACGGCAGGAGACGCGTGAGATATTCACGGCGGCAGCCAGTTCATCGGTGGAGAACTCAATGCCCGGGTGAGCATCAATCCACTGACAAATGGTGCGCAGCGTCTGTGCGGTAAGCCCTTTTGGCAATTTACGGGTATCGGCCACTTCCGGCGCGCCGCCATGCAGCAAACGGTCAACGTCCGATTGCTCGTAATAGGGCTGTGAATCCATCTGTTTGCGTTTCTCCCGCCATGAGGTCAGCGCCTCTTCAAAACGCGGGAACTGGAAAGGCTTAATCAGATAATCCACCACGCCATAGTGCAGCGAGGTCTGAATGGTGTTGGCATCGGCGGCGGAGGTGATCATGATCACGTCGATGGCGCGGCGGGAGGCGCGAATAATCGGCAGCAGATCGAGGCCGCTATCCTGTTGCATATAGACATCGAGCAGCACCAGATCGATGCCGCGCAGCGGATCGTTAATTATCTCCCCGGCCTGCTGTAGCGTGGATGCCGTGCCGCAGCACTGAAAACCGGGTATCTGCGCCACATACATGCGGTTCAGCTCGGCTACCATGGCATCATCATCAACAATTAATACATTTATCACGCGGTCTTCCTTTCACTATCCCAGGGGAGATGGACAAAAAATTGAGTAAACACGCCGGGTTCCGACTCAACGGTAATCGTGCCGCCAAGTTCCGTGAGCTGTTGGCTGGCCAGAAACAGCCCCACACCCCGGTTATCGCCTTTGGTGGAGAATCCTTTACGGAAAATCGCCTCGATGTGATCCGGTTCAATGCCCGGACCATCATCACTGACTTCTCCAATCAGCCAGCCATCCTGATAATGCAGCAGCAGGCTCACTTCGCCTTCCGCCTGATTGCTCATCGCGTCCAGCGCGTTCTCAATGAGATTCCCCAACACGGTGACCAGTACGGTGACCTGTTTCGCATTGGGGTTTTCCGGCACCAGGCTCTCATCCGCCAGCGTCAGCGTAAAGCCGCGCTCCTTCGCCCGATTGATTTTACCTAACAGAAAACCGGCGACGACCGGCGATTTGATCCGGTGCTGGATAGCGCCAATATCCGTTTGGTAATTCTGCGCGGTTTGCAGCACGTAACCTTCGAGCTTGTCATAGCTTTTCATATTCAGCAGGCCAAGGATCACGTGCAGTTTATTCATAAATTCGTGGGATGTTGTACGCAACGCATCAACATAGTTCACCATCCCGTCCAGCCGCTGCATCAGCTGGCTCACTTCCGTCTTATCACGGAAGGTGCTGATTGCGCCAATTACCGCGCCCTGGCTACGCACCGGCACGGTATTGCACAACAGCAACAGCCCATTATGCCCCAGTTCACGGTCTTGGAGCGCGTTACCGGTTTTTAACACCGTTAGCAGCTCATCCATCAGCGGCCCGTGGCTGGTCTCACCGCTGGGGTTATTGGTCAGCAGCATTTGCCGTGCGGCATGGTTCAGCAGGGTGACACGGCCATCGGCATCGACGGCGATCACGCCCTCTTTTAACGACTGTAACATCGCCTGGCGTTGTTTGAACTGCGCCGAAATCTCATACGGCTCCAGCCCTAACAAAATCCGCTTCAGCACGCGCACCAATTGCCAGGTGCCGAGTGTGCCCATGAGCGCACTGAACAACAGCGTCCACATCACCGCCCAGCGGCTACGGCTGACCTGTTCATCCACTTTACTCAGTGAAATCCCGATCGACACCACGCCAATTTGCCGGTGATTGTCATCATAAACCGGCGTGAACACACGCAATGCCGGAGCCAGCACACCCCGGTTGACCGCCACATTTTCATTACCGTTAAGCGCGGGCTCCAGATCGTTGCCAATAAAATGCTGGCCGATGATCGCCGTATTCGGGTGTGAATAGCGGATACCCTGCATATCGGTCACCACCGCAAACAGCAGATCGTTACGAATAGTGATTGCCTGCGCCAACGGCTGGATCACGTTGCTGTCAGGGGGCAGACGCAGACCGCGTTTCACCTCTGGCGCATCGGCGAGCGTGCGGGCTACCGCCAGCGCCGTCTCTTTTACGCCGTCACGCGTCGCGTTGCTGATTTGCCAGAACCACAGGGCAAACGCCAGCAGCAATACCGAGCCGATAACACTGCAAACCATCAGCGTGACCGTGGTGCTGAGCTTCATGGGCCGCTTACGGGGTCTCACTGCGGTGGACGTCATATCGTTCATAACAAATCCGATTATTAACAACAAGGTATCTATTATCGCCGATGGGGGGCAAATCATAAAGCGATGTAAAAAAATGAAAACTTACAAAAGGTAGTGTGAAGCGTGACCCCATTCTCAGGTCCGGCATATAAATAACCTTATAGTGAGTGTGGAACCATTGAGAAGGAGCAGTCTATGAGCAGTAAGCCAAACGGTTCGATGATGGAACGCCGCCACGCCGACAGCACGAATATTGACCGTCTCGCCACCCACGACATGCTGGCGCTCATCAATCAACAGGATAAGCAGGTTGCTGATGCCATCACGGCATGTTTACCGGATATCGCCCGGCTGGTGGACACCGCCAGCGCGGTCGCCAATCGCGGCGGTCGGGTGATTTGCATCGGCGCTGGCGCTTCAGGGCTGGCGGCGGTTCAGTTCGCCAGTGGTTTTGCCCAGGACAACACTCACCCGCTGGTAGGGATGATGGCCGGTGGCGCGAATGCCAGCGCGGCAGCGCAGGAGGCGGCGGCCAGTAACTATGAACGTGGCGCGCACGATCTGCAGCAGTTGCGTTTCTCCGCCAACGACATGCTGGTTGCGTTGTCGGCGAGCGGTAAAACGCCGTGGACGTGGGGCGCACTGCGTTATGCCTGGTCGATGGGGGCACGCGTGGCGCTGGTATGCCGGGGGCATGATAGCGAAGCTGCGCAGCTTGCCGATATCGTACTGGCGCCGGAGATTGGCGCAGAAGTGGTGAGCGGTTTCACGGAACCGAAAGCCCGTCTTGCGCAACAGCAAATCCTTAACATGCTCGCTACCGGGCTTGCCATTCGCACCGGGCGGGTTTACAGCAATTTGCGCGTGGATATACAGGCCAGTAATGTGCACTGGGCTGAACGGCAAATTGCGATTGTCATGGCGGCAACAGAGTGCACCCGCGAGCAGGCGAAAAGCGCACTGGAAGCAAGCTGTCACCACTGCCGGACTGCAATTTTAATGCTGCTTACCGGGCTTCCCGCCGGGCAGGCGCAGGCGATCCTGGCCGAAAACCACGATCAGTTGCGCATTGCGCTGCAGGAGGCAACGCTGCAACACGCTGAGTCAGAATAAACCCTCACCGCCGGATAGCCTTGCGCTTATCCGGCGGAATAATGCTACCCATCGCGATGTCTTCCCGTTTTATTTTTTATCCTGCTTAATGCGCAATATTTCCGTTAGGTTAACGCAATGCGCAGATATTAATTCCACACAAAATGAAGAGGCTCTTTTTTTAATTAAAAAAAGTAACCCGCTATTTATTGCAGCATTTAGCGAGAATGTGAATGGTATTTTAAAATAACGTAAAAGTGCGTTAATATATGTTCACTCGAATTTTACTTGCTATGTAAAGATATAATTATGCCTGCAATGAAGAAGACAACTATTTCGCTGACTGCGGTCGCGCTGCTGGTCGCTTCGGCGACCAATGCGTACGCAGAAGAGACACAAAAAACCGATTTTCTGCTGATTGGCGGCGGCATCATGAGCGCCTCGCTGGGCACCTGGTTGCAGGCGCTGCAGCCAGACTGGAAGCAGGTGATGGTGGAAAAACTGGATGGGGTGGCGCTGGAGTCCTCCAACGGCTGGAATAATGCCGGCACCGGCCACTCTGCCAATATGGAACTGAATTACACGCCGGAACGTGCGGACGGTTCTATTGATGTCAGCAAAGCGCTCGAAATTAACGAGCAGTTTATGATCTCCCGTCAGTTCTGGACGGCACAGGTCAAGCGTGGTGTTCTCAATAATCCGCACTCGTTTATTAATTCCACCCCGCATATGAGTTTTGTCTGGGGCGATAATGTGAATTACCTGGAAAAACGTTATGCCGCATTGCAGCAGACCACGTTATTCCAGGGAATGAAATTCTCCACCGACCATCAGCAAATTAAACAATGGGCGCCGCTGGTGATGGAAGGGCGCGATCCGCAGCAGAAAGTGGCCGCCACCTGGACTCCCGTCGGCACCGACGTGAACTACGGCGAAATTACCCGCCAGTTAGTGGGAAGCCTGAAAAAGAGCAGCAACTTCACCCTGCAAACCTCATCGGAAGTGACCGACTTTAAACGCAATGCTGATAACTCCTGGCATGTGACCATCAAAGATGTTAACAACGGCAACGAACACGCCATTGATGCGAAATATGTCTTTATCGGCGCGGGCGGCGGTGCGTTGAAACTGCTGCAAAAAACCGGTATCCCGGAAGCCGACAACTATGCAGGCTTCCCGGTTGGCGGTTCCTTCCTGATGACGGAAAATCCGGCGATCACCAGCCAGCACCAGCAGAAAGTGTATGGCCAGGCTTCTGTCGGTGCGCCGCCAATGTCCGTTCCGCACATTGATGCCCGCTTTATTGATGGCAAACGTGTGGTGTTGTTTGGGCCGTTTGCCACCTTCTCGACGAAGTTCCTGAAAAACGGTTCATTCTTCGACCTGCTGAGCACCACCACCACCAGCAATTTTATGCCGATGACCCACGTAGGGCTGGATAACTTTGATCTGGTGAAATATCTGGTGAGCCAGGTCATGCTGAGCGATGACGACCGCTTCGCGGCGCTGAAAGAGTACTACCCGAATGCGCGTAAAGAAGACTGGAAACTGATCCAGGCGGGGCAGCGTGTACAAATCATCAAGAAAGATGAAGACAAAGGCGGGGTGTTGAAACTGGGGACAGAAGTGGTGGTCGATCAGCAAAAAACCATTTCCGCCTTGCTCGGCGCGTCACCGGGTGCATCTACTGCCGCACCGATCACGCTGAACGTTATCAAGAAAATGTTCCCGCAGCAGTTTGCCTCGCCGCAGTGGCAGAGCAAAATCCACGAAATCGTACCGAGCTATGGCCAGGAGATGAACGGCAATGTGGCGCTGACCCAGCAGGTCTGGGATGACACCGCCGCAACGTTGCAGCTCGCCAAACCGCCGGTGATCCAGATGAATGCCCAGGGCACTACGCCTGCGGTCGCTCCGGCAGAGCAGAAACCGGCCAGCGCGCCACAGCACGATATGGCGCTGTAAACGAAAAAAGCCTCTGTTCGCAGAGGCTTTTTTTTACGTTGCTATTTCTCGTTTTTGGGGCTGGCAGAAAATGTTCTGGAATTACTGCTGCGCAGCGGTTTTTTTCAACTCAATACGTTTGATTGGGCCGACAATCACCACAAAACTGAAAATCGCAATCAGGGCATGGACGGCAACGAATACCAGCGCCCACTCAAAATGACCGGTAGCTTTTACGATGTAGCCAATCACCACCGGCGAAATGATCCCTGCGCAATTGCCGCAGAGGTTAAAGAACCCGCCAGCCACGCCTGCCATCTCTTTTGGCGCGGTATCCGACATGACCGCCCAGCCCAGTGCGCCAATCCCTTTTCCGAGGAATGCCAGCGACATAAAGAACACCACCAGGTAAATCGAGTCCACGTAGTTACAAAACACCATGACCATTGACAGCAGCATGCCAAGGACAATCGGGGTTTTACGGGCAATCGACAGCGACTGGGTGAGACGCAGAATACGATCTGAAATAACGCCGCCCATTAACCCACCCAGGAAGCCGCAAATTGCCGGGATGGCGGCAATAAACCCCACCGTTTTGATATCGAGCCCTTTTTCCATCGCCAGGTAGAGCGGGAACCAGGTGATAAAGAAAAACGTTAACACGTTAATGCAGTACTGACCGAGATAGACACCCAGCAGCATACGGTTAGTGATCAACTGCTTAAACGCGCCAAAATCCACGGCCGGGCCACTTTTCACTTTGCGCTGATCCATATCCACCAGCGCGCCGCCCTGGCGGATATAGTCGAGTTCTTCGCTGTTAACACTCGGGTGATTTAACGGGTTATGCACCACTTTGGCCGCCGCGAAGGTGATCACAATGCCCAGCGTACCCATAAAGATAAAGATCGATTGCCAGCCGTAGTTCAGCGTCAGCCAGCCCATGATGGGGGCGAAAATGGCGGTGGCAAAATACTGTGCAGAGTTAAAAATGGCGGCAGCGGTCGCGCGCTCTTTTGACGGGAACCAGGCAGCAACAAAACGGCTGTTGCCCGGCATGACCGGCGCTTCAAACAGGCCAACCAGGAACAGCAGAATGGTGAAGCAGATGATGGCGCCGAAGCCGTGGAAGATCTCCACGCAGCCTTGCAGCAGGGTGAAGACTGACCACATGCACAAGCCGCAAAGGTAGACTTTTTTCGACCCGAAACGGTCAAGCAGCCAGCCGCCAGGAATTTGCGCCAGGCAGTACGCCCAGGCGAAAGCGGAGAAGACCCAGCCCATTTGTCCGGGGTTGATGCCCAACGCGGCGGACATATCTTTGCCGGCAATCGCCAGCGTCGAACGGTCACCCACGCTTACCGCTGTAATAATGAAGAGAATAATAACGATATGCCATCTGACATTCGTTTTTTTGGCGTGCGTGACACCCTCAAGATTATTAACCTGACTCATGTGAAACCACCTTAAATTTAAATGAAATCCAAAAATGTTGATAATGGATTCATTTCATTCAGGTGTTACTGAAGTGAATTCATTATTAACATCATGGAAACGTGATCTGTTTTTATTTAACGCGGCGGTAAATTCAAATTAGTTGTCCTGCTCATTATTGCGTGGGTAAAAGATAGGATTTACGCCATAGCGAGGCAATGTGCATTTGCATAACAAAGCGATTTCTTTTTTCATTTCTTTACGTTATGAGAAATTTTGTTTGAAGTTGATCACAAAAAAGAACTTAAGAAACGATTTTTTCAGGGCGGATTGGCCGGTATTCTTTTTCAGCGTGTTGTTTTATTCCTGGCGTACAAAAACCTATTTCGCAGCGGCGATTGCGGTTTGGTGTTTATTCTCTTCAATGAATGAAAAATGCGACCCGTGAGGTCGCATTTTCGTATGGAGAATGTGCAGGTCAGCCCGCCTGGCGTTTTTCCAGCCGCCGGTAAAGTGTGCTGCGCGAAATCCCCAGTTTTTTGGCGGCGAGACTCATGTTGCCCTGCGCCTCGGCAATCGCGCTCTGCTCATCCACCTGCGCCACAACGGGCTCAGGTTGCCGGGCAAGTGTGATTTCACCTGGCAGATCCGCCAGCGTGATGCGATCGCCATCTTCCGCCAGCGCCATTAGCACGCGCAACTGGCTGAGTAGCTGGCGCACATTGCCGGGCCAGGGGCGGTGGGCAAGGACGCTAACGACCTCATCGCTCAGCGTCAGGTCACGGCATGGCGCGCCCAGTTCATGCCACAATTTATGAATAAAGCGCTCTACCTGCGACCATTCGCGCAGCGGCGGAATGCGCAAATGAAACTCCTGAATGCGATACAGCAAATCCTCACGAAACAGACCGGCCTGTACCCGCGTGGTTAAATCCTGGTGGGTGGCGCAAATCAGGGCAAAATTCACGTTCCAGGTCGTGTTGGCGCCAAGCGGGGTCACTTTTTTCTCCTGCAACACCCGCAACAACCGGGTCTGGAGCGCCAGCGGCATATCGCCTATTTCATCAAGAAACAGCACGCCGCCATCTGCTTCACGACATTTGCCGATATAGCCTTTCGGACTGGCGCCGGTAAACGCACCCGGCACATAGCCAAACAGTTCGGATTCAATCAGATGCTCCGGCAATGCGGCGCAGTTAATGGCGACAAAATTGCCGTTACGCCACTGGCTGCGGGTGTAAAGCTCGCGCGCCAGATACTCTTTGCCGCAGCCGGTTTCCCCCGTCACACACAGGGCGATACCGGCGTTGACGATACGCAGCGCTTTCTCTTTTTCGACTGTCAACGCATCCTGCGGTTGCGACGTACCGCGCCCGCTGTAACGGCGGGCCGGCAATGTCTGTCGGGTGTAATAGCGACGGTTATTGCTGGCGTCCTGGACGGTCTCACCTGTGCGCACATCAATGCCAGGGAACAGCGTGTCGATATTCAGCGCGCCAAAGTGGCCGCAGGTCAGGGAGAACTCGTCCATCGCCAGCTTATTCGCGCCGAGCAGGGTGGTGTCTTCAAAAATCAGTAACAGCTCGCGGGCGCTGCCGAGCACCGCCTGGTCATGATGCAGGCTGAGCAGCCAGCGATTCGCACCCAGCGCGCTCATGGCCCACGCATGTTCTATCTCACAGACTACACGACGGATAAGTGCCGCCGCATCGCGCCGCGGAGCCAGCGCCGGGGTCGACATATCGAGCACGCCAGCAATATGCCCGTCCGGGCGAAAAACCGGCGCAGCAGAGCAGAACAACCCGGCGTTACGGTTCAGGTAATGCTCACTGCCGGAGACTTCGCAGTGTTGCTGCAACGCCAGCGCCGTGCCTATCGCGTTGGTGCCGCGTGCATGCTCTCCCCACAGATTGCCGGGCGAAAGCGCGTAGCGCTGAGCTTTATGCAAAAAGTCGCTGTTGCCGTGGGTTTCCAGCACCAGTCCGGTGGCATCGGACATCACCATAATCGACGGATGACTCGCCAGTTCCGTCGCCAGACGCGACAGCATCGGCGTAACAAGATGTTTTACCCAACTATTTTCCGCTCGTGCATCTTTTAACTGGGTGCTGGCGACCCAGGGCTGGGCGTCGTCATCGCGGGTCAGTCCATAACTGAGACTGCGTTGCCAGGAGTCTTCAAGCTGACAGGGTAGCCCGACAGGGGATTGAGCGGGGGCTAAAAACCGTGCGCGTTGCGGCATGTGACTCTCCGGCGGTTAGGGTGTTGCATTTATGTAGCATAAAGGTGTCCCGCATGTAGCGATGTGCAACACACTTCCTGGAGAGAATCCCACCGTTCTGTGTCGCCATGATACAGAGTCAGCCTGACCGGTTTTTGTAATCCACTGATTTCCATGCAAACAGAGGGATTTTTTATCCATGGATACGATGCTGGCATAAGAACTGCTTATGTCCCTGTGTCCGCATCTGAGCGAGACGCCTCACCTGTACCGATAATAAAAGAGGAACATCTTATGAAATACGCTCATCCTGGCCACGCCGGCGCTAAAGTCTCTTTTAAACAACGTTATGGAAATTACATTGGCGGTAAGTTTGTTGATCCGGTGGAAGGGCGTTGGTTCACCAATACCTCACCTGTGACCGGGGAGGTGATCGCTGAGTTCCCGCGTTCTGATGCGGTGGATATCGAGAAGGCTCTGGACGCAGCGCATGCTGCCGCCGACGCCTGGGGAAAAACAAGCGTGCAGGATCGCGCCAATGTGCTGCTGGCCATTGCCGACCGCATTGAAGCCAATCTGGAAGTGTTGGCCTTAACCGAAACTTGGGACAACGGTAAACCGATCCGCGAAACCCTCGGGGCGGATCTGCCACTGGCGGTTGACCACTTCCGCTATTTTGCGGGCTGTATTCGTGCACAGGAGGGGACCGCGGCGGAGATCGACAGCAATACCGTCGCTTACCATATTTATGAGCCGCTGGGCGTAGTAGGGCAGATTATTCCGTGGAACTTCCCGCTGCTGATGGCGGCCTGGAAACTGGCTCCGGCGCTGGCGGCGGGGAACTGCGTGGTGCTGAAACCGGCAGAACAAACGCCGCTGGGGATCTGCGTGCTGATGGAGTTGATTGGCGATCTGCTGCCTGCTGGCGTACTCAATGTAGTGCACGGCTTCGGTACGGAAGCCGGTGAACCGCTGGCACGCAGCAAACGTATCGAGAAAATCGCCTTTACCGGCTCCACGCCCATCGGGCGGCATATTCTCTCCTGCGCGGCGGAAAATATTATCCCCAGCACCGTCGAACTGGGCGGTAAATCACCCAACATCTACTTTGAAGATGTGATGAACGGTGATGAAGGCTTTATTGATAAAGCCGTCGAAGGCGTGGTGCTGGGCTTCTTTAACCAGGGCGAAGTCTGTACCTGTCCGTCACGTGTGCTGGTGCAGGAGTCTATTTATCCGCAGTTCGTCGAAAAAGTCATCGCCCGCATGGCCAACATTCGCAAAGGCGACCCCTTTGACACCGACACGATGATCGGTGCGCAGGCCTCGCAGGAGCAGTACGACAAGATCCTCTCTTATATCTCCATCGCCCGCGATGAAGGCGGCGAAATCATTACCGGTGGCGCGCATGTGGAGCATGGCGGCGGGTTGCAAAACGGTTTCTATATCCAACCAACGTTGATCAAAGGCCATAACGGCATGCGCTGCTTCCAGGAAGAGATTTTTGGGCCTGTGCTCGGTATCACCACGTTTAAAGATGAAGCCGAAGCGTTGAGTATCGCCAACGATACGGAATTCGGTCTGGGCGCTGGCGTGTGGACACTGGATATCAACCGCGCCTGGCGTATGGGACGCGGCATTAAAGCGGGGCGCGTCTGGACCAACTGTTACCACCTCTACCCGGCGCATGCCGCGTTCGGGGGGTATAAAAACTCAGGGGTCGGCCGCGAAACGCACAAGCTGGCGCTGAGCCACTATCAGCAGATCAAAAACCTGCTGGTGAGCTACAGCGGTTCACCGCTGGGGCTGTATTGATAAACCACATCAGGATGAGGTGATGACATGCAACTGAAAACCATGAAAGCGGCGGTAGTCAAAGCGTTTGGTCAACCGCTGGTGATTGAAGAGGTGATGGTGCCTGGCGTTGAGCCAGGCAAAATCCTCGTGAAAATTGAAGCCACGGGGGTGTGCCATACGGATCTGCATGCCGCAGACGGTGACTGGCCGATTAAACCCAACCCGCCGTTTATTCCCGGTCATGAAGGGGTGGGCCGCGTTGTAGCGGTCGGGCCAGGGGTGAAGCATGTAAAAGAGGGCGATCGCGTGGGGGTGCCGTGGCTCTACTCCGCCTGTGGTCACTGTGAGCACTGCCTGGGCGGGTGGGAAACCCTCTGCCATTCTCAGCAGAACGCCGGTTACTCAGTCAACGGCACCTTTGCGGAATATTGCCTGGCGGATGCCAGCTATGTCGGCATCCTGCCGGACAATGTGGAATATCACAGTATTGCGCCGATCCTCTGTGCGGGTGTAACGGTCTACAAAGGTTTGAAAATGACCGAAGCCCGTGCGGGTGAGTGGGTGGTGGTCTCGGGGATTGGCGGACTGGGTCACCTGGCTATCCAGTATGCGGTGGCGATGGGTATGAACGTCGCGGCGGTGGACATCGACGACGATAAGCTGGCGTTTGCCCGCCGTCTGGGCGCATCGGTGGTGGTCAATGCGCGGCAGGAAGATCCCGGCACGCGTTTCCACACCGAGTTTGGCGGCGCACATGGCGTGCTGGTCACGGCGGTTTCGCCCAAAGCGTTTGAACAGGCGACAACCATGATGCGCCGTGGCGGCACGATGGTGCTGAACGGGTTGCCGCCGGGCAAATTTGACCTCTCTATCTTTGATATGGTACTGGATGGCATTACCGTTCGCGGCTCGATTGTCGGGACGCGCAAAGATTTGCAAGAGGCGCTGGATTTCGCCGGGCGTAATAAAGTGCATGCGGAAATTGCCGTTGAACCGCTGGAGAACATCAACAGCATTTTTGAACGTATGCGCGCCGGGAAAATTACCGGGCGTATTGTTGTGGATATGTCGAAGTAACACACTGATAAAACGGGGCGCGATGCCCCGTTTTTGACAGACAAAAAACGACGCCGTGAGGCGTCGTTCAGTCAGCGAACCTACAAACCACGTTTTGCCATCACCTGCGCCAGTTCAACCAGCCGGTTGGAGAAGCCCCACTCGTTATCGTACCAGGCGAGGATTTTCACCAGATTGCCGCCGATCACCAGCGTCGATAGGCCATCAATGATCGACGATCGTGGGTCGCCCTGGTAATCGCTGGAAACCAGCGGTTCGTCGCTGTAGCCAAGAATGCCTTTCAGCGGTCCGGCTTCCGCCGCATTGCGGAAAGCGGCATTCACCTCGTCGACGGTCACGTCGCGTTTGAGGGTCACGGTCAGGTCAACAATAGAGACCACCGGCACCGGAACACGCAATGAATAACCGGTCAGACGCCCCTCCAGCGCCGGGATCACTTTACCCAGCGCCTTCGCCGCGCCGCTGGAATACGGCACGATAGACAATGCTGCCGCCCGCGCGCCGCGCAGATCTTTTTCCGGCTGGTCGTGCAGTGCCTGGCTGTTGGTATAGGCATGGGTGGTGTTCATTAACCCGTGCTCAATACCGAAGGTCTGATGCAGCACCTGCGCCGCCGGGGCAAGGCCGTTGGTGGTGCAACTGCCATTACTGACCACGAAATGGCGCTGTGGATCGTACTGCTCATCGTTGACACCCAGCACGATGGTCAAATCATCGTTTTTACCCGGCGCGGAGATAATCACGCGTTTTGCGCCGCCGTGCGTGATGTGGACTTCGGCTTTTTCACGGTCGGTAAAGAAGCCGGTTGCTTCAATCACAATATCCACGCCCACGTCACGCCACGGAATATTGGCCGGATCGCGCTCGCTGAAGACGCGTACTGCTTTTCCGTCGACCCATAATTGCCCCTCGCCAGCGTCCACCGACACGGGCAGGGTGCCCAGCAGCGAATCGTGTTTCAGTAAATGTGCAAGGGTTTTACTGTCGGTCAGATCGTTGATGGCTACAATGTCCACCTCCGCGTTGCCCAGCGCTGCACGCAGTACATTACGCCCGATCCTGCCAAAACCATTAATGCCGACCTTTACCATGATTGACTCCTTCTTATGCGGTATCTGCGTTTACTGTAGGTCGGCGTTGATTTGGCGTAAACGACAAAAAAGGATCACTTTACGCCAGATTACGGCTGTGGAAGCGCTGGCGATATTCGCCGGGCGTCAGGTGAAGCTGGCGCTCAAAAATGCGCCGCAGATTAATGCTGCTGCCAAAACCGCTGGCTTCGGCCACGCGCTCCAGCGTGTCGCGGGTCTGCTCCAGGCGGTTGCGTGCCTCGGCCAGACGCGCTTCGGCAACATAGCGCGCAGGCGGCGCGCCGGTTTCACGGGTGAAGACACGGGTGAAATTGCGCGGGCTCATTGCCACACGTGCCGCCAGTTTCTCCACGGATAAATCCCCGGCCAGGTTGGCGAGGATCCAGCTTTGCAACTCGCTGATAGGCCCGCTGCTGTTGGCAGGTTGCAGATGAAAACGGCTGAACTGCAACTGCCCACCGGGGCGATGCAGGTACATCACCAGATCCTGCGCCACATCGCGGGCGAGGGTAAAACCGTAGTCGTCTTCCACCAGTGCCAGCGTCAGGTCAAAGCCGGAACTGACCCCGCCGGAGGTCCATACCGGGCCGTCCTGGATATAGAGCGGGCCATGTTCGACCTGTACGCGGGGGAAGCGCGTTTGCAGGGTGTCCAACAGCCGCCAGTGGCTGGTAGCACGACGCCCGTTGAGCAACCCCGCTTGCGCCAACAGCATGGCGCCGCCGCAAATGGAAACCACCCGTCGGGCATGGGGAGCGGCAAGCCGCAGCCAGTCCACCACGGCGGTGCCTTCTTCTTCATCCATACCGCGGCCGGTGATCATGATGGTATCCCGGGGCTCGCGGGGATCAAGTTGTGGCAGCCGGAAGTCAGCCAGCAGGTTTAACCCGGACTGACCATGAATGACCTGGTGGGGTTGCGTGGTGGCGAGGGTGATTTGGTAGCGTGGCTGAGATGCGCCATCCGTATGCAGCCGGTTGGCCTGCATCAGAATATCGGCGACACCCGCGGCTTCGAACAGCATGCCGCCATCAGGGACAATAATCAGAAATGTTTTCATGTCCTGAAAAGTACGCCAATAACATTATAAGTCAACAGGCGTGACGTCGACATTGTGACGAGGGCGCGCAGGGCGCGAAAAAATACCCGGAATGTGCATTCCGGGTAAGCACAACAAGGCACGACACACATCCGTTAATTATTCGTGGCGATCGCCGGGTTGCTTGCGATTCGCCATGGTGGTAACCAGATACTGCTGTACAGGATCAAGCTGTAAAGCTGCATTCTCCTCATCAAGCTGCGGGCTGTTGCTTGCTTCATTGCCGGTAACAAAGGGTTTATAAAGACGGTCATGTTCGAATTCGTCCAGGATCAACCAGCCGACTTCCGCACTGGCGCGTTGGTTAACGAGGACGTTTCTGACGCGTTTAAGTTTGTTCTGCATGCGATTTCCTCCACCGGCACAGGCATCTGCGTCTGTTTCCTCGGCTGCTTCTGAGGCAGCCCTCCACCGGCAACGCCGACAGTGCTGGTTTTTAACTGTTCAGCACTGTTAATCATTTTGGGGCGGATAATATTGCCGGATGGGGGGCAAAATACCATTCCAGAAACAGGGTTATCAGATTAATCATGACTGTCCGGTAACGTTATATTTAAGTGCCGGTTAATAATTGGGGATTTAAATCTTAAACGGATGACTGAATTGTCCTGGCGTTTAATCATATCCTCAATAATTCCCTGTTCGCGTCATCATTAGCGAGCCAAAGCTGGCTCGCTGGTGACGAATCAATACCTGAGTAAAAATAACATCAAGCGTAAACTAATCGCCTGTTTTACGACCACCGCCGTGGCTATTCTGACCGCCTTTTTTGCCTGCTTCGGAAGCACGTTGCGGGTCATGTTTAAAATTCCCGCCACTGTTTTGCCCGCCTTTTCGGCCCGCTTCTGCTGCTCTTTTACGATCTACAGCGAAATTACCTGACCCGCCACGATGTTCAGCCATAATATTTCTCCCGCATTGTTGATGAAATAAACAGCATGGTGTTTTGAGGTATGCCGTTGTGGTTCGGAAATAAATCTAGTCACAGTTCATGAATAGTCAAACGCGGCAGGCGGCAGCATTTTTATAATACTTACAGAGTACCTGTCTGTTAATTGAACAAACCTGTATTTTATCTGTACCTTTAAAATAAAGCACTTAGGGGAAATTCTATAAAAATGGCGTCATCAAGAGCGTGATTGTTCCGTTTTTTGTGTCTGGCAGGAGGGGGGATTGCGCTTTTTTGTTGACATAAATTTACGTTTGATGCGAAAAAATATCATTTTTTCTAATGTTTTTAGGATAACTCTTAAAGAGCCTGCCACGCGGTGGCGAGCCGTTTGGCTCGAAAAGAGCAGGGCGACTACTGTTAGATCTCATAACGGATACGTCACCCACAAATGGCCGACGCAGCGCCGTCGGCAGGCATACTGCAGGCGGATGACCTCATCGGAGCGGGAGTGTACGTACATGACTGTTTGGTGAGGAAGCAAAATGAGCCTGCAAAAATGTACTGTCATCTATGACGGTAAGGCGTTGGTTGGCCTGGCGGATATCCCGCTGATCGACTTTCTGGAGAGCTGCAATATTACATTGCCGCATGTCTGTTACCACCCGGCGCTGGCGCCGCTCCAGACCTGTGATGTCTGTTGGGTGGAGCAGTTGGGAAAACGGGTGCGCGGGTGTACGCTGCGTAGTCAGGAAGGGATGGTTCTCAACTCGGTTGATGAACATGCCCGTGCGGCCCGTGAAGAGGGGATGGATCGCCTGCTGGCTAAGCACGAACTTTACTGCACCGTCTGCGAACACAACACCGGCGATTGCACGTTGCATAACACCATGGTGGATATGCACATTCCCATTCAACGCTACGCCTACCAGCGTAAACCCTATGTCAAAGACGACTCCAACCCGTTTTATACCTACGATCCCGATCAGTGCATCCTCTGCGGTCGCTGTGTCGATGCCTGCCAAAACGTAGAAGTTAATGAAACGCTGAGTATCGACTTCACCCAGGATCATCCACGGGTACTCTGGGATGGCGGCGATCGCATTGCGGGTTCAAGCTGTGTGAGTTGCGGTCATTGCATCACGGTATGCCCCTGTAACGCGTTACTGGAGAAAAGCATGCAGCCGGATGCCGGTCCTTTTACCTCCATGCCTGCTTCGCTAAAGCGTCCATTAATCGATATTGTCAAAACGCTGGAAAATGCCACCGGTGCGGAGATCATCTCCGGGATTTCGGTCATTGACACAACGTTACGCCAGCAGGAGATCAAACGAACAAAAACCGTCTGCACCTACTGCGGCGTCGGGTGCAGTTTTGAAATGTGGACACGTAACCGGCATTTACTGAAGGTGCAACCCGTGACGGATGCGCCGGTCAATGGCATCTCAACCTGCGTAAAAGGGAAGTTCGCCTGGGATTTTATTAACAGCCCTCAACGTCTGACCACGCCGCTAATCCGCGAAAACGACCGTTTTCGTCCGGCAAGTTGGGATGAAGCGTTGGCGCTTGTCGCCCGCAAATTACTGGCGACCCGCGACCAGTACGGTCCGGACAGTATCGGTTTTATTGGTTCAAGCAAGGGCAGCAATGAAGAAGCCTACCTGACGCAGAAAATCGCCCGCGCGATTATTGGCACCAACAGCGTCGATAACTCCTCACGCTATTGTCAGAACCCGGCCACAGAAGGACTGTTTCGTACAGTGGGCTATGGAGGCGATGCTGGCACCGTTGCCGATCTGGTCCAGGCGGATCTGGTGGTGATAGTCGGCAGCAACACGGCGGAAAATCACCCGGTGATCGCTGCCAGACTCAAAGCCGCCAAAAAACACCACGGCCAGAAATGGCTGGTGGTGGATCCGCGTCGTCATGAAATGGCGGAACGCGCTGATGCGCATCTGTGCATTCGCCCGGGTACGGATCTGGTGTGGGCCTCCGCGATGTCGCGCTACATGTTTGACCATGGCTATGCGGATGACGCCTTTCTTGCGGCGCGGGTGAATCAGGTCGCGGAGTACCGCCAGTCACTGGCACCCTTCACCCTTGACTACGCCGCGCAAATCACAGGCTTGCAGGAAGACGCTCTGCGCGAGGCGGCCGAAATGATCGGCCATGCTGAACGGGTATGCATCATGTGGGCAATGGGCATCACCCAGCATAGTCATGGCGCAGATGCCAGCACCGCCTTGTCTAATCTGCTGCTGGTGACGGGCAATTACGGGCGTCCCGGTACCGGAGGATATCCGATGCGCGGACATAATAATGTGCAAGGGGCCAGCGACTTTGGCTGTCTGAAAAATTTCTACCCTGGCTATGAACCCGTAAGCGACCCGCAGGTGCGAAATAAATGGGCAAATGCCTGGAACGTGCCCGCTGAGCGGCTGTCGCTGAAAGTGGGGCAGGATAATTTTATGATGGTGGAGATGGCGCGCAGCGACGCGATCCGCGCCATATATGTGATTAGTGAAGAGACGGCGTTTTCGGATGCGGACGCAGAAAACGTGCATCAGGGCTTTACGAACCTTGATTTCCTGGTGGTTCAGGATCTGTTTCTCAGTCGCACCGCGCAATATGCCGACGTGGTGTTACCGGGCTGCCCGAGCGTTGAAAAAGAGGGCACTTTCGTCAATACCGAACGGCGGATCCAGCACTTCTCAGCGGTGATGACGCCGTTAGGGGAGAGCCGACCCGACTGGCTGATCTTAACCCAACTGGCGGCCTGTATGGGGCATGATTGGGGATATCGTCACCCGGGCGAAATTATGGCTGAAGCGGCCGCTATTGCGGAGAGTTTTGCCGGCGTCAGTTATGCGCGGCTGGAAGGATGGAAGTCACAAATCTGGCCGGTCAGCGCGGATGGCAGCAGTACGCCGTTGCTCTACACGGAGCGTTTTAACACGACGGATGGGCGCGCCACGCTCTTTCCCTTATGCTGGCAGCCGCCAGCGGAAGAGCCGGATGCGTTGTATGATTTGACGCTCAATAACGGTCGTATGCTGGAGCATTTCCAGTCCACCAACCAGAGCGGGCAGGGAGGGCGTACCACCGTGCTTTCACCACACTGGTATGTGGAAGTCAGCCCGGAACTGGCGGCCGCGCGCAGCCTCAACGACGGTGACTGGGTGCGGCTCATTTCGCGACGTGGTGCGCAGGAACTCCCTGTAGTGGTGACCGATCGCGTGCAGGGCCTTGTGCTGTTTATCTCCATTCATCAGGGCAAAGATGGGGTCAATGCACTGACGGGTGAGCACCATGATCCCGCCGTGAATACTCCCGCCTATAAAGAAGTGGCAGTCCGTCTGGAGCCTGTCGACCGTCCCCCTTTCCCTGACCCGTTGCCGACACATAATTTCCGCCATGGCAAACGCACGCCCATCGACAAGGTGCCCGTGGAGGACAAATGGCAGCGCAGTGATTACGTTGAACCCCCGGCAACAGCCACTCATCCGGAGAAATGTTAATGGCGAAAGCAATTGATTATCAGCCGGAACCGGCAAAAATTGGCCCGGATGCCCATGAGGAACTGGAACGATTACTGGAAACGCTGCATCAGCATGGCGTGCTGCGACTGGCAAACGATCTGGTCGCCGCCAATAACGCCGTGGCAAAGGTGCTGGTGCAGGGATTACAGCGGGAAGGCACGCTGAATGTTATGCAGAATATCTCCGTGATCTTGCTGGCGCTTTCCAGCCTCCCGCCGGAGAAAGTCTACAAACTGGCGTTTGGTTTGCGCGATATGGCGGATGCGCTCAGCAAGCAGGACACGGGCAGCGAAGAGAAAGCACCGGGTCTGCAGGGGGCGTGGAAGATGTTGCAGGATGATGAGCTCTGGCAAGCGCTAACGCCGCTGTTCAGGGGTATGCGCGCGTTTTCCCGGCGAATGGCGCAACCGGTGGATAAACCGATTTCGGCCCATACCGGCAAGCCCAGCGACGCGTGATGAGCCCGGAAACCGCTCTGCTGCTGGCGCGAAGCCAGTTCGCCTTTACCATCGGTTTTCACATTGTGCTGGCGGCGTTTACCCTTGGCCTCGCGCAGTGGCTGCTGTTTCTCGAAGTCATGTGGCTCTGGCGCAAACAGCCTGTCTGGCTTGCGTTGTGGCGTTACTGGAGCAAGATTTTCGCGCTGAACGTGGCGATGGGTGTGGTCACCGGCGTGGTGATGGAGTTCGCATTTGGTACCAACTGGAGTGGCCTCGCCAGCCGTGCGGGTGCCGTGTTGGGGCCAATGATGTATATGGAAGTGCTGGTGGCCTTTTTCCTCGAAGCCGGGTTTATGGGCGTGGTGTTGTTCGGCATGGGAAAGGTCCGCCCGTGGGTCCATTTTATGGCGACGACCGTTGTCGCGTTGGGCTCTCTGTTCAGTGCATTCTGGATCCTGGCCGCCAACTCCTGGATGCAAACGCCGGATGGCGTGATTCAGGCGGCTGATGGGCGCTTTATTCCTGTGGACTGGCTGGCAGCCATCATTACTCCCTCTTTTCCCTGGCGCATGGCGCACATGGTGGTGGCTGCGATGCTCGGTACTGCATGCCTGGTCGCCGCCTGCGGTGCATGGCATCTGCTGCGCGATGAGCGGCATCCGGCGGCGCGCCAGATGTTCTCTTTGTCCCTGTGGCTGCTGGTGGTGATGACGCCGGTGCAAATCGTGCTAGGGGATCTGCATGGCGAAAATACCCGTGATCATCAACCGATTAAACTGGCGGCCATGGAGGGGACATGGGATCCGCCGCCGCCTGGCGCAGGCGAGCCGATGCGGCTGTTTGCCGTGCCGGATATGGCGCAGCGCCGTAATCACTGGGAGGTGGCTATTCCGGATATTGGCTCGCTCTATTTACGCCACAATCTTACGGGACGGATCCACAGCCTCAACCACTATCCGCCAGAGGATCTTCCCTGGGTGCCGGGGGTGTTCTGGTTATTTCGCATTATGGTCGGTCTGGGTCTGCTGATGCTGGCGGCGGGAATTGCCGGACTGGTGGTGCGGCTGCGTGGTCGGTTGTGGCGAGCGCGGTGGTTACAGTGGTCGATGGTGCTGATGGCACCCGCTGGGTTCACCGCCATGCTGGCGGGCTGGGGAGTCACGGAAATCGGCCGTCAACCGTGGGTTGTGTACGGTTTGCTTCGTACGGCGCATAGCGTTTCGCCTGTTTCACCCGCACTGGTGCTCGGCTCTCTGGTGGTGATCGTTGTGGTCTATCTGACGCTGTTTGCGCTGGGCCTGTGGTTTCTATTGCGCCTGATGTCGCAACCGCCGCATCCGGATGAAGAGGGCGTGATGCCGGATGTTGCCCTTCGCAGCGGGACGGGGAGGACTTAATCATGCAAGAAATCGGGGGCTTTCCCTGGCTTGAGATACTTTCCGCCGCGGCGCTGGCGATCAGTTTATGGATTTATCTCCTGCTTGATGGCACGGACTTAGGCGTCGGTATGCTTTGCGCCTTCCAGCGTAGCCTGGAGGCGCGGCATATCATCAATCTTTCGCTGCTGCCGGTGTGGGATGGGAATGAAACCTGGCTGGTGCTGACGGTTGGCGCGTTGCTCGGTTTGTTTCCGCTGGCGTATGGCATTGTGCTTAGCGCGCTGTATGTGCCGGTGTTTATGATGCTGCTGGCGCTGGTCGTGCGGGGAATGGCGATTGAGTATCGTCACTATGCGCCGAGTCTGTTCGACACGTTGCTGGTCGTCGGTTCGCTGCTCACCGCGCTGACGCAGGGTATCATCTTCGGCACGCTGCTACAGGGCATTCCAACCGATGGGCAGCACTATACCGGCAACGGTGTGGAGTGGCTGCGTCCTTTTCCTCTCTATTGCGGCATGGCGCTGGCATCAGGTTATTGCGTGATGGGGGCCGGTTGGCTGATTTGGCGCTGCACTGGCGAACTGGAAGTGTGGGGGCGACACATGATCCGCTGGCTGGTCGTACTTGCGGGTGTATTGCTTGGTGGTCTCCTGGCATGGAGTACGCGGCTGCCGACCGGGGGAGGCGAGCATTGGCAACACCTGTGGCTCTGGTTGCCGTTGGCGATCGCTGCACTGTCGGCGGCAGCGATGTTGGCATTCGGCCTGCTGCGGCGCTGGGCTTTTGTTCCGCTGGCAAGTGTGTTGGTGATGGCCAGTTGCGCTTTTATCGCCCTGATAGCCGCCGTTTTCCCGTGGATTGTTCCGCCGACGCTCACCCTTCACCAGGCTGTTGCGCCTGCGTCAACCCAGCGCTTTCTGCTACTGGCTTTTGCCATCCTGACGCCGATTACGCTGCTTTACAACACCTGGGCATTTCGCATTTTTAGTGGGAAAATTTCGGGTTAGTTTCCAGAAATCGGTCTATAAAGTAAGGGCGAGAATCTTAACCAGGCAGTCACCCTGCACGGAGATGTTTCATGGCTATAGCAAAAGCGTATAATTTAAAGCAGGCATATCAAATGATTAGCTCAGGAAAGCACACTGAAGTCGAGCTGGCGTTTGATGTCGATGCCGATGCGTTTTTTATGTTATCGACAAATTACGGCATGACCGGGGCGAAAATTACCCGTCGCGATAATCATTTTGTGCTGCGGCTCGAAGCGGAAGCGTCCTCTGCTTCTCACTGAGTGACGACGGTTGTTGGTAAGTATTACCTTCGGGTGGCAATGTGTGAGCATCGCCGTCCGAAAACAGTTTTTCTCCCATTTTTGTGGCTGTCATCTCTGCGTTACATTGATGCCGTTAAATAACCACGAGCCTGGCCACTGACACTGCTTCATCCGGCTTATGGCTTCATTGGTTGTTACCTCATCTTTACGCCAGCCGGTTTGCGGGCGTACACAAACTCGTTATCTGTCATTGTTCCCGGCCATGTGCCGGTTTTTTTTTATCGATCAACGCGCGCGAAGACCGCTTGCCAGCTGCGTGAAGGCGTCTATCACTTTTGGCAGCGTGGCCTGCGGATCCTCGCTGGCGGCTACCCACAGGGCGGCATTGAGTGCCGCGCCATTAAGCAAACGGGCGGCGGCCTCCACGTCGACGGGGTTCATTATGCCATCACGCACCATTTCGCTTACCGCTTCGCGCGTGGCCTGTAAACAGGCATTCTGGCTGGGCCAGCGTGAGGGATCGCCAAGAAAAGCGGGGCCATCCAGCAGCACAATGCGCTGTACTTCAGCATCGAGCGCCATTTCGATATAAGCGATGCCTTCCGCCAGCAGCCTTTCCCAGGGGGAGGTGATCTCTGCCGCACGGTTTCTGGCGCGTAATGCCATTTCGCTGTCCAGTTGGGCGACAACGGCAGCGAGCAACCCTTGTTTATCACCAAAATTATGATACAGCGCACCGCGTGTCAGGCCGACACTGGCGGTTAATTCGTCCATGGATGCGGCGGCAAATCCTTTCTCCGCAAATGCCTTACGGGCGGCGGTAACCAGTTTGCTGCGGTTCTCTTCCATCGTTTCAGCGCGACGTTTGGCGGCCATACTCTCTCCTGTATTCAAATACGCATCGTATGTGAATTGACATACGCCGCGTATGTGTGTTTTATTTCACATACGGCGTGTATATTAAATCATTGCTGCCCGCCGTGCATCCGTCCTTAACCGGCTATCAGCTAAAGGTGACTTATGATATTGCGTGAACCCATTTTCCCCGCTAACCGCCATGCGCTGTATGAGGAGCATGGTTATTCTGCGGCAATACGCTCCGGCGATTTAGTGTTTGTCTCCGGTCAGGTTGGCAGCCGCAGCGATGGCAGTCCGGAACCGGATTTTGCCGCACAGGTGCGACTCGCATTTGATAATTTACAGGCCACGCTGGCTGCTGCCGGTTGTTCTCTGGATGACATTATCGATGTCACCACTTTTCATACCGATCCTGAAAATCAGTTTGCGACGATTATGCAAGTGAAGCAGGCGATATTTCCGCAGCCGCCGTACCCCAACTGGACGGCAGTTGGCGTCACCTGGCTTGCGGGGTTTGATTTTGAAATCAAGGTGATTGCCCGCATGCCGTCATAAAAAAAGCCTGCGAACCTTTTCAGGCATCGCAGGCTTTATTGGCGAGAGAGGCTTACAGCAGGTCGAAGCGATCCAGGTTCATCACTTTCGTCCACGCGGCGACGAAATCAGCAACAAATTTCTGTTTGCCATCGTCGCTGGCGTACACTTCCGCCAGCGCGCGCAGGATGGAGTTAGAACCAAACACCAAATCGGTACGCGTTGCCGTGTATCTCACTTCACCGCTCTTACGGTCGCGGCCTTCGAACAGCTCGGCTTTTTCGTCAGTGGCTTTCCATACGGTGCGCATGTCCAGCAGGTTGACGAAGAAGTCGGTGCTCAGCACGCCCGGTTTATCGGTAAAGACACCGTGTTGGCTGCCATCGTAATTTGCACCCAGCACACGCAGGCCGCCAACCAGCGCGGTCATTTCCGGTGCGGTCAGCGTCAGTTGCTGTGCTTTATCAATCAGCAGCGTTTCGGTGGTAATACCGTCCCACACGCGACGATAATTGCGGAAACCATCCGCCAGCGGCTCCATCAGACGAAAGGACTCAATATCGGTCTGATCCTGGCGTGCATCCACGCGGCCCGGCGTAAAGGGCACCGTCACCTGCACACCCGCCGCTGCTGCCGCTTTCTCGATGCCGACAACCCCCGCCAGCACAATGACATCCGCCAGTGAGGCTTTCGCCGATGTTTTCTGGATGCTTTGCAAGGCTGGCAGCGCGTTTGCCGCAATGGCATTCACCTCCCACTCTTTTTGCGGCGCCAGTGCCAGGCGTGCGCCGTTTGCGCCGCCGCGTTTATCACCGCCACGGAAGGTGGAGGCCGACGCCCAGGCCACCGAGATCAGCTCGCTAACGGATAAACCGGACTCGCCGATAGCCGCTTTCAGGTTGGCGATATCTGCGCCATTCGGCTGATGAACCGCTGCTGGCAACGGATCCTGCCAAATCAGATCTTCTTTTGGCACTTCCGGGCCGATATAACGGGATTTCGGCCCCATGTCGCGGTGGGTCAGTTTGAACCAGGCGCGGGCAAAGGCTTCATTGAAGGCTTGTGGATCGTTGAGGAAACGACGGGAAATCTTCTCGAAATCCGGGTCGAAACGCAGCGTCAAATCGGTAACCAGCATCGTCGGTTTGCGTTTTTTCGCCGGGTCGAACGGGTCAGGAATGATCTCTGGCGCATCTTCGGCAACGAACTGAATAGCTCCCGCCGGGCTGCGGGTCTGCACCCATTCGTATTTGAACAGGTTTTCGAAGAAGTAGTTGCTCCATTGCGTTGGCGTTTGCGTCCAGACCACTTCCAGCCCGGAGGTAATGGCGTCTGCTCCCGCACCGCTGCCGTAGTCGCTTGACCAGCCAAGGCCTTGTGCTTCCAGCGGTGCGGCTTCCGGTTCCGGGCCGACATGGCTGGCGGGTGCCGCGCCGTGGGTTTTACCCAGCGTGTGACCACCGGCAATCAGGGCGACGATCTCTTCATCATTCATCCCCATATTGCCAAAGGTGGCGCGGATGGCGGCACCGGCGGAGGTAGGTTCGCCGCTGGCGTTCGGGCCTTCCGGGTTAACATAAATCAGCCCCATTTCGGTGGCGCCAATGGCCGCCTGGGCGAGGCTTTCCGGATGGCGGTGCGTCAGCCACTCTTTCTCGTTACCCCAGTCGATGTCGAGATCCGGTTCCCAAACGTCTTCACGACCCGCACCGAAACCAAAAGTGCGGAAACCGGCATTTTCCAGCGCCACGTTACCGGCGAGGATAAAGAGATCGCCCCAGGAAATTTTCTGACCGTATTTTTGCTTCACCGGCCACAGCAGGCGGCGGGCTTTATCGAGGCTTACGTTGTCCGGCCAGGAGTTAAGTGGGGCGAAACGTTGCTGACCCCGTCCGGAACCGCCACGACCATCCACGGTGCGATAGGTTCCTGCGCTATGCCAGGCCATACGAATAAACAGCCCGATATAGGTGCCCCAGTCTGCTGGCCACCACGCCTGCGAGTCGGTCAGCACACCGCGGATGTCGGCTTTCAGCGCGGAATAATCCAGCTTTTTGAATTCTTCGCGGTAATTAAAGGTGGCATCGAAGGGATTGGAACGGTTGGAATGCTGATTCAGCAAGTCTACGCGCAGTTGATTTGGCCACCAGTCACGGTTACTGGTTGTGCGGCCCGCTTCCGGCGATGTTTTTTTCTCATGAAAAGGGCATTGCCCGGCGGATGAGGTGTGGGATTGATCGTCTGACGTGCTCATATCTGGCTCCATTTGCTTTATGTCATGCCGTTACGATATACACTGCTTCCTGTTAAAGGTATTTGAATGAATCTACAGATTTGATAGCTAATACCTTTCTATCGGCGCGCAAAAAAACCGACAGAAAAGCAATAAATGAACTACTCACCCATAAACATTAGCAATTCCGTCACTGCCGTTGCGGTTTTTTTCGCATTGAAAGTGGTTTTGCGGTTGCGTACGCAAAAAAAGATAACGTGATTACCTGCGAGTAGCCTTCAGAGGAAGGGGACGGTTCCCCCCAGAAAACAGGGGGCGCGAAGAGTGGTCATCCGGCAGGCGGTATTTATATAATTCGGGAAAATCAATAAGAGTGATGTGACTTCTCTGGTTATTGGGTCTCCGATGGAGGAACCATGCTGCACACAATCCGTATCGTAAACAGAATTAACGAGATTCCCGCTGATAGCGCAAATACCCTCTATTTGCTTCCCGACAGTTGGGATGACTGGGGCACTTTCCGTAACAAATATTACGTCATCTATTACACCCACTTTGGTAACCGCGAAGATTTGGGTTATATCAAAATCGGTTGCCCGCTGGAGTGGCTTGATGATCGCCGACCGATATTAGACGCGGTGTTACCTGCTCTGCCGCAAGGCTATTACGCATTGGGGCAGTCGGGGGAATATTATCAACGCGTTCGCGATCTGGGGCCTGAAACCGCGCGCGACATCCTGACAAAACTGAATGATGTGGTCTGGGATCGGCAACTGTATCTGCGACATCAGGATGACCAGGCGATGCGGGATTCCTTACAGCGTTATGTCTCCAGAACAACCATTGAGGGGCAATTTCGCAATATTTTGCAAGGGCGCGCGGCGCTGACCGAGTTCCACTTTACCTACCAAAAGCAGTATCAACCGCTGCATATTGATTTTGATGTTTATCCTGAGTCGGTACCGCCAACCAATATCCACGTGCTGATTGGCAGCAACGGCGTGGGTAAGTCGACGATATTAAATGAGATCGCCGATATCGTTGTCGGTCGTGCCGCCAGCGAAGACGCTAATATTTACATTAACGATGGCAGCATTTTTGCCAACGTGATTGCCATGTCGTTTGGTGCGTTTGAGAAATTCAACCCGCAATCCATCGAGAGACGCAGCCAGAATCAGGTGACCTACTCCTATATCGGTTCGAAGAAAATCACGGAACTCGACGGTGAAACGTTGACCATCGGCAAAACCATGGATGATTTTTTCAACGAGTTTTACCAGAGTCTGCAAGCCTGTCGCTATGAACCGAAAAAAACACTGTTTCTCAACTGCGTCGAACATTTTCGCTACGACCCGATTTTAGCCGCACTGGCGCTGCCGGAATTGCTGGCGGAGTCTGATGACCGGCAGCGGCTTCACGCAGCCTTTAATGGGCTGAGTTCCGGGCATAAGATTGTGGTTCTCAGTGTTGCGAAAATTATCGAAGTCATTGAAGAAAAAACCTTATTACTGATTGATGAACCCGAAACACATCTTCACCCGCCGCTGTTGTCTGCGTTAATTCGTCTGCTATCGACGCTGCTTGCCGAGTGCAACGGCGCGGCGATCATCGCCACCCATTCGCCGGTGGTATTGCAGGAAACGCCGAAACGCTGCGTGACGGTACTCTATCGTGACGGTGACACTGTAACGTCTGAGCGCCCCGAGCGAGAAACCTTCGGTGAAAACGTCTCTGTGCTGACCCGCTCGGCCTTTAACCTGGAATTGTCCCGCACCGGTTACGTCAACCTTATCCAGCAGATGGTGGATGAGTATCGCTATTTCGACAAAGTTTACCGGCAATTCGGCGAGGAATTGGGAAGTGAGGCGTTAGCCATCCTCAGCGCATTAAGCGACGATGAAGGGGATATCTGAGTATGTACGAGCTACCGTTACCGACCGAACACCCTTTTGACATTTTTTCCTGCTTAGTGCCCGGCACGAAATTCGCCACATTGTTAGCGAATTCTGATGTGAGAGACAGCGTTTGGTTTTTTGACGAAATTTATCGAATTAAAGGCGCGACCGCGTCGCTCAATACGCTGCCGGTACTGAAGAAAGCGTTTTTACACCAGATGAGCAAAGAGGAGATGAAAAGTCTCTATAAAAACCGGCTGGTGGACAGTAAGGACGGACGTGATATTTACAATGCTATTATGAAAACGGCGATTAATCGCACCTGTCCGCTGTGCAGTTTGCGTAAAGTCAGCACGCTCGATCACTATCTGCCTCAGGCCCACTACCCACAATATACGTTGCTGCGCGTGAACCTGTATCCGGCCTGCATTGAGTGTAATAAAGCCAAAACCGACAAAGTGAATCCCCGCAAAGCGAAGCAAACGTATCATCCCTTTTTTGACAAACTGAAAGGGATCCTATGGCTGTCGGCGGAATACCGGGACGATCCTTCTCCGGCGTTGCACTATTACGTGGATGGCAATGTGCCGAACGCCTACGCATTGCGGGACAGAATGCGTTATCACTTTAACGAACTGTCATTGGGCGATCTGTATGCCAGCTATGCCGGGCAGGCATTTTCGGATATCAAGGATGCGTTGCAGGGGATTTACCGCAGAAAAGGTGCGGCGGGCGTGCAGAAATATTTGGCGCGTCAGTGGCGTTCGTATCGCAAATCCAATCCCAATAGTTGGGAAACGGTATTCTATGAAACACTGAAAAATTGCCCCGCCTTCTATAGCGGCGGGTTCAATAATATCGCCATGATCACATTCCCGTGATGGCATATGGGGCTCCGCGCTGACGCGTCAGGGCTGGCCCCGCGTACCCGGCTGAAGATGGCAGCGCCGGCGCTTTACGTCCCACTAAATTCCGCACTTGTGTCTTCAAAATCATCAGGTTATAAAAACAGTTCACCACAACAAAGGATGATGTGATGGCTGTCGTTACCCCGTTTCCCGTTGAACGCGCGCTGGCTGTGGTTAACCGCTGGTTTGATGAAACCACCGCCCGACATGCGCCGTCTCAGGCTGCATTCCCCACTGAAGATAACCCCTTGCGGGCGGCGGATTATGCGCTGACCGTTAATTGCGATGCACAACGCATCACGCTGGAGAGTGATGCCGAACGGTTTCGGGAAAACGACGCTGATTCGGACGACTGGCTGGGCGCCTTAACCGCAGAAGAGGTGAACAGGGTCTGGATCCCGGCCATCACCTCGCTTATCGAACAACGATTGCACGCCGCGTTTAATTACTACCGCTTTCGCGTTGACGCGCGTTTCGCCACCTGCGACGGCCTGCTGGCCGTCACCCTGCTGGATGTGGTTAATACAGCGAAAATCGACCAGCTTCGCTGCGCAATGGAAAGCTGGCAACGCCAGGTACTGGAAGAGGGCGATGCCCCGACGGATACCAACTCAACGCTGTTTTATTGCAGTAATGCGCTCAACACGGATTTGTACCCGCAGCCGGATATTGCCGGGCTGCTGCGTGGCTGCGCGCGCATTGAGCAGTTAAACCGCAGCCATCCGGCACTGGCGGAACATCGCCACTGGATGGTCTTCCAGTTGAGTGAATGGATCGAACAGCACTTTTTACCCCGTTACTTTACGGTGGAAAAATCGGGCTGGGGCGAGCGCCACTATCACCTGAAGCCGCAAGCGACGTTACTTGTTGATAGCGAGGATGGCGCGCAACCGCTCGATCTGCTGCTGTATGTGGCAGTGCTGATCCTGCGTTTTGAACCGAGCTACAGTAAACCGACCGGCTTGCAGTATCTGGCGCTGGCGCAGCAGTTGGGCAGTGAAAAAGCCGGGCGCTATCTGCGGGAAGGCAGCGGGACGCTGGCGGACTGCGAACACCGGAGTCCGCAGATGCATGGCTGCGCCAATGACGTGCTGGCGCACATTACGCTGCATATGCGCGAGGAGTCCTGTGCGGCGTATCAGCAGGCTCTCGACTTTATTGTGCGGTTACTGGAGCAGGGGTTCCCGCGTCATTACCACATCACACTGAAGTCGACAGTGAAAGCCCTTCTGCCGGTTAAAGGCCTCGCGCGCTCCGATACGCACCGTTTTTTTGCGAATTCGCTGGGCTATCCGGAGCTGCATGGGGTGCTGGAGCGCTATGCGCGTGTGGCTATCCACCAGTATGAATGGTATGCCGATGCGGAAGCGGAAAAAAACTGTATGCCCGGCAGCTATGCCGTCTTCGGGCTGGCACTGACCAGTGCGCGTTATTTCCCGCTGCTCTGCGACTACATGTCGCAGGTGGATGATGAACATCAATCGGTACAGGATGCGTTTATCAGCGCCTTTATCGGGCATTACCGGTTGAATGAACAGACGCTGCCGGTGCTGGTTTGCTGTTTATGTCGCGCCACCGGGGCGCTGAAGATCAAACTCCAGTCGCAACTGGATGATGAATCCCTCCTGCGTCTGCTGGCAGCACAGCTGGCACGGTTACCGTCTCACAGCGTCGAACATATTCTGACGCTGGTGTGGGGGAAACGGGATAAGGTCGTGAAACTGGCGGCAAAAGCCGACGGCGATAAACAAAGTCTCTACCAGGCGCTGCTGCGTGCGGCGGACAAGGACGGCAATGTATGAGCTATATCGACGGTTACGATCATGAACTGATTGGTCAGTTAGGGTATCTGCCCATTTACCATCCACTGGAGAAGATCGACGGGGAAGGATGGGGGGCCTACGATTTCAGCGCCACGCCGGAGAATTTGGTGCTTGGCGGCGGCAGCGGCGAGCATCCGGGGCTGGTGGTGCACCATTTGCCGATGCTGGCGACCCGCTTTCTGTATGCGCAGTTGAGCGATGCAGAAGAAGCGACGTTAAGCGACGGGCAGAAAGCATTTTTAGATGATCTCTACTATGCCGGGGAGGCGTTGGAGTTTTGCTGCTGGAGCGTAGCAGATTACGCCCGCTTGCAGACGATGGCGGAGAGCCCGACCTTTATGAACCCGGTCACCGCCGAAGAGCGGGTCGAGAACTGGATTGAAAAGTCACTGGGTGAACTGGTCTGGTATGCGCTACCCGATCTGAACCCGCATCACCAGGCACTACAGGATATCTTCCAGCGTTTTGATATTTACCCCGCGATGCGCAATGTCACCATTGAACCCCCGGGCTACCCGCCAGGCGGCGGCAGAATCATCGAGAATGGCCGCGTGAAATGGGGTCATTGCCGTTGGCATGGTGGCACAACGGAACGGCAAAACTGACAAAACGTGCGGTCTTCTTGACACTCCATTGACAGTTGGCTGCCTGGTCAGTAATTTCATTTGTAATTATTGACCAGGCAAATATCATGACAAACCCTACTGATATTCCCACCCCCCGGCTTCATCTTGGTTTGCTGATCCACCTTGCAAACCAGTTCAAAGACCAGTTGATCAGCCACTATTTCTCCGCAACCGACATTACTGCGGCGCAGTTCAAGGTACTGATCAGCATCTATAAAGGGTTCAACAGCCCGGTGGAAGTCAGCAAAAACCTGCTGATGGACGCGGGTGCCATGAGCCGCATGCTTGAGCGCATGGTGAAGCGCGAGTTAATTGTGCGTAACACCAATCAGGACGATAAGCGCCAGGTCATTCTTGGACTGACCGACAAAGGGCGGGCGATTTGCGACCGTTTCCAGAATGAGGCGCTGGCCACCATTCTCGGAACGCTGACAGAACGCCTGACGCCAGACGAAGCGCAACAACTCGTTGCGCTGCTGATCAAAATGCTGCCGGATGAGGCCACCCGCCCCCATCGCTAAGCTGTCCTGAATAAGGTTACGATTAAGATGCAAACTCCTTCTGCCCAACCGGAACGTGCGCCGGGTAAACGTAAACGCAACTTCGCCATTCTGTTCATTGTGCTGCTGCTGATCGCCGCAGGCTGCTGTGCCTGGTATTTCCTGTATGCCCGTTATTATGAAACCACCGATGATGCGTACGTGAACGCCAACCTGGTGACGCTGACGCCGCAAATCTCCGGTACGGTCACCCTGGTTGCCGTTGACGAAGGTGACTATGTGCAAAAAGGCCAACCGCTGGTGCGGCTGGATCCCAGCGACACGCAAATTGCACTGCAACAAGCGGAAGCCAACCTGGCCAGCACCGTGCGTCAGGTGCGCGGTTTATACAGCACTGTCGATAATTACCGTGCGCAGGTCGAGGCGAAAAAAGTGGCGTTGCAAACGGCGCAAAATGACTATGCGCGCCGACAGAAGATTGCCGCCAGCGGTGCCATCGCCCCGGAAGATCTGGCGCATTACCGCGATGCGGTGACCAGCGCCAAAAGCGACCTTGCCGCCGTGCAACAGGCGTTAAGCACGAATCTGGCGATGGTGGATGACACGGTTATCGACAGCCATCCGGAAATCAAAAGCGCCGTTGCCACGCTGCGTCAGCGTTTTCTCGACAACGCGCGCAGCACCATTGTCGCGCCCGTTAGCGGCTTTGTTGCCAAGCGCGCGGTGCAGCTTGGCATGCGGGTCGACTCCGGCACCACCCTGATGTCGATTGTTCCGCTGGATCAGGTGTGGGTTGACGCCAACTTTAAAGAGAGCCAGATGAACACCATGCGTCTGGGGCAAAAAGTGACGCTGACGGCGGATCTCTACGGCGAAGATGTCGAGTACCAGGGCACCATTGAAAGCCTGGGCATCGGCACCGGTAGCGCGTTCTCTCTGCTGCCCGCGCAGAATGCCAGCGGTAACTGGATCAAAATCATCCAGCGTTTGCCGGTGCGCATCACGCTCGATCCGCACGATATGGAGAAGCATCCGTTGCGCGTCGGGTTGTCGATGTTCGTGCGCGTCGATATCCGTAATACCGAGGGGCATCTGTTACCCCAGCAGACCGTGGCTGCACCGCGCTTTACCACAGACGTGTACCAGAACGCGCTGGACCAGGCCGATCAACTGGTGGCGAAAATTCTTCATGACAACAACCAGACGGTAGCGTCCAACGCCCGCTAAGAGAGACGTTATGCAAGATAAGTCGGCGTTTACGCCACCCAGCCTGCTGCTGGCGACTATCGCGTTGTCGCTGGCGACCTTTATGCAGGTGCTGGACACCACCATTGCCAACGTCGCGCTGCCGACTATCGCCGGTAACCTTGGCGTCAGCTCCGATCAGGGCACGTGGGTTATTACCTCGTTTGCGGTGTGCAACGCGATTGCACTGCCGCTGACCGGGTGGTTTACCCGTCGCTTTGGTCAGCTCAGGTTATTTGTCGGATCGGTGGCACTGTTTACGCTGACCTCGTTTTTGTGCGGTTTCGCCCACAGCATGACCGAGCTGATCATTTTCCGTGCGTTGCAGGGCTTCTTCGCCGGGCCGATGTTCCCGATGTGTCAGACGCTGCTGTTGGTGATTTTCCCCACCAGTAAACGCAGTATGGCGCTGGCGTTGCTGTCGATGGTGACGGTGGTTGCGCCGATTGTCGGGCCGATTACCGGTGGCTGGATCACCGATAACTACTCCTGGCCGTGGATTTTTTATATCAACGTGCCAATTGGTATTTTTGCCGCCGTGGTGGTGTGGACGCAACTGCGCGCCCGCGAAGAGACCACCGTGTCATCGCCCATCGATTATGTCGGTATTGCGTTGCTGGTGCTGGGTGTCGGGTTGTTGCAGGTGGTGCTGGATAAGGGCAACGATCTGGACTGGTTCGCCGCGCCGGAAATCATCGTCATGTCGGTGCTCTCGGCGATTGCGCTGGTGTCGTTCGTGATTTGGGAACTGGGGGAACGCCATCCGATTGTCAACCTGCGGCTGTTTAAGGATCGTAACTTTGCCATCGGTACGCTGACGCTGACGCTGGGCTATGCCGCCTTTTTCGCCATTAACATCATCCTGCCGCAGTGGCTGCAAACGCAAATGGGCTATACCGCCATCTGGGCCGGGCTTGCTGCCGCGCCGATGGGTTTTCTGCCGCTACTGCTGACGCCGTTTATCGGCCGCTATGCCAACAAGGTGGATTTGCGCATTCTCGCCACGCTGTCGTTTCTGACCATGGGGGCATCCTGCCTGATCCGCGCGCAGTTTAATACCAGCGTCGATTTCCGCACCGTGGCGGAAGTGCAGATGTTTATGGGGATCGGCGTGGCGTTTTTCTTTATGCCGATCACCACCATTGTGCTGTCGAACCTGCACGGCCAGGAAGTGGCGGAAGGGTCCGGCCTGGCGACCTTCTTCCGCGTGCTGGGCGGTTCGTTTGCCTCTTCACTGACCACCTGGATCTGGTCGCGGCGCGAGGTTTATCATCATGCGTCACTCACGGAGAGCGTGTCGGTCTACAACCCTGCAGCCATGGACTATCTGCATAAGATGGGCGGCACAACGCAGCAGCACCTGGCGGCGGTGGATAAAACCATTGAGCAGCAAGCGTATATGATGTCGACCATCGACTATTTCTGGCTGTTAGGCTGGGGCTTTATGGCATTGATGGTGGTGATTTGGTTTGCACGTCCTCCGTTTGTGCGTTCCGGTGCGCCGGGCGCGCCATCGGCCGGGCATTAATGATAAAGATGAGAAACGTTATGGCACCCGTGTTATCTGGTAGTGATGGGCGTTTATTGCAGCACCGTTCGTTTGTGGCGTTCTGGCTGGCGCGAACCAGCTCCAGTTTTGGTTTCCAGATGTTATCAATCATCGTCGGCTGGCAGATTTACTCCCAGACGCACAGCGCGTTCTGGCTGGGAATGATTGGTCTGGTACAGTTCTTTCCCTCGGTGACGCTGGCGTTGCCCGCCGGGCATATCGCCGATCAGTTCGACCGGCGGCGGGTGGTGTTGCTCGGGCAGATCTGCGAATGGGTGGCGATTGTGCTGCTGGCGTGGCTGACATGGAAAGGCAATGCCAGCGTCGGCGTGATTTTGCTGCTGATTTTTGTGATTTCCTGCGCGAAAACCCTTGAATCCCCGGCCATGGTCTCCATGCTGCCTGCGCTGGTGCCGACGGCGATTTTACCCCGCGCAACGGCGGCAAACGCGGTCTCCGGCCAGGCGGCGCAGATTGTCGGCCCGGCACTCGGCGGTTTTTTGTATGCCGCAGGCGCGGATGTGGTCTACATCACTACCGCCGGGCTGTATCTGGTGTCGCTGCTATTGGTGATCACACTGCGTTATGAACAAGCGCAGCCGAAACGCACCCCGGCGACGCTGTCATCGCTGTTTGCGGGCGTGCACTTTATTCGTAACCGCCCGGATGTGCTGGGGGTTATCTCCCTCGATCTGTTTGCGGTACTGCTCGGCGGTGCAACGGCGTTGCTGCCGATTTTTGCTCACGATGTGCTGCATACCGGGCCGATTGGCTTAGGGTTGTTGCGCAGTGCGCCAGCGGTGGGTGCTCTGCTGGTGGGCTTCTGGTTAAGCCACCGAGCGCTGAACCGTCGCGTCGGGATGATCATGTTTTTTAGCGTCGCCGGTTTCGGCGTCGCCACACTGGTCTTCGCCTTCTCAAGCTGGATGTGGCTCTCCCTGCTGGTGCTGTTTGCGCTGGGCGGCTTTGATATGGTCAGCATGGTGATCCGTGGTTCACTGGTGCAACTGGATACGCCTGATGATATGCGCGGGCGCGTGAATGCGGTGAATTCGATCTTTATTAATACCTCTAACCAGCTTGGCGAATTTGAGTCCGGGATGCTGGCTGCCTGGCTTGGTGCGGTGCCGGCCGTGGCAATTGGCGGTATCGGTACGTTGCTTGTGGTGGCGCTATGGATGAAGTGGTTCCCCGGTTTGCGCCATCGTCAGCGGCTGGAGAGCAGTGCAGGGTAGGGTGTCAAACGCAAAAAGCACTGCCACGTGAAATCAGTGGCAGTGAAGAAGCCTGCAACCCTACCGGGAGAGTGGGAGCGGCAGGCCGGCGCGCGAAGCAATATCTATCATCAGAAGGTTTCCCAGCCTGCGTCTCCCGAGGAGGCGGTCGCGGCTGCCAGTCGTGATGTCCGGCTGGCGGCACTGCGTGGGGCAGCGCTCTGCTGTGCGCCAGGCAGGCGGAAGACATTGACCATCTCTTGCAGTTTTGTCGCCTGATCTTCCAGGCTGCCGGCGGCAGCGGTGGACTCCTGAACCAGCGCGGCGTTCTGCTGCGTGGTGGTGTCCATTTCGCTCATCGCCTGGGCAATCTGCGAGATACCACGGTTTTGTTCGTCCGATGCGGCAGCAATTTCCTGCATCAGATCTTTCACCTGGGTGACCGAGTGGACAATACCGCTCATGGTTTCCCCGGCGAGATCCACCTGGCGGGTGCCTTCCGCTACCTGTGCCACGGATTCGTGGATCAGGGTTTCAATTTCTTTTGCCGCCTGGGCACTACGCTGGGCAAGGGAGCGAACTTCACCTGCCACCACTGCAAATCCGCGCCCCTGGTCACCGGCGCGGGCCGCTTCGACGGCGGCGTTAAGCGCCAGGATATTGGTCTGGAACGCAATGCCGTTAATCACTGAGGTAATATCAGCAATACGGTGTGAACTGTCGCTGATATCTTTCATCCGCGCCACCGCTGTACTGACCACGCTGCCACCCGTGCTTGCGCTGTCGGATGCGGCTATCGCCAGCAGACTTGCCTGTTGGGCGTTCTGCGCGTTCTGTTTCACGGTGGAGCTTAACTCTTCCATACTGGCGGCGGTTTCCACCACGGCCGCGGACTGCTGTTCAGTACGGGCAGCTAATTCGTTATTGCCGACGGCAATCTGGTTTGCCGCTGTACTGACCGAATGCGACGCGGAACGTACCATTACCAGCGCTTCCGACATGCGGTTAAGCAGGGCGTTAAAGGCGGAGATGGCCATGCCGATTTCATCCTGACGACCGGCGTCCAGGTTTTTCTCAAGATTCAGGTTCTCGCTGATGTGGACCATGCCGTCTTTCATCGCGTTAAGACGGTTGCGGATATTAAGCACGGTCAGCAAACCAAAGATACCGAGCACCAGCGTGGCGACCAGCGTTGCCCCGGCAGAGAGGACCATTGAATGTTGAATTAACGCTTTGTTAGCCTGGTTTGACTGCTCGACCAACTGGGCGTTGTAGGCGATCTGGTCGGTAAAATCTTTTGCCAGTTGGCTGATTTTACTGGCCACCAATCCCCCGGAACGCATGGTGGCAGCAATGGCGTTACGATCGTTTGTCTCGGAAATTTTAAAATACTGATCCATCACGCCACGGAAACTTTCTAAATCAGCCTGCGTTTTCTTTGATAATTCCAGGTCGTGTTGATCGGAAATCAGGTCACTGAGGTAATGCTGATGCATAGCGGAAAGTTCGTCATAGACTTTTATGGCTTCTTGCTTAATTGCGCTCATCTCTGTATCGCTTTCAGCCAGGCCATGCAAATAGAGCTGCGAACGGACAGCGGTGACTTTAAACATTTCTTTATTCATTGCATCCAGACTGGGCAATATATTGGCCTGGAAATATTCTGTTTCATTGCCAATTTTTGACAATGACATCATGGCTATGACGTTGGTAACAATTAGGCTGATAATTAAAAGCGAAAAGGTCAGTAATAAGCGTTTGGTAATGTTCATAAATACTCCCGGTATTGTCAGTGCTATCGTTCAATTTTTATTGAGAAAACATCAGGCGGGAGTCCTTCCACAAACACATTGCCATATCTGTCTGGCATCACAACGAGGTTGTTTTGAGAATATACCTTATATTTACTGCTTCTTTTAAAATAATATTGTGGGGGTTCTCACAAAAAAAGAAGCTTAAGAAATATTAAGGTGTTGAATCTACAAGCTAAATTAATTACTCTGCTACGCTTTGTTTTCGTAATCTCCGCCATGGTGTTTATTTCTGTTGAATTCCCTTTGTCGCAGCACCGACAAAGGGATAATAAATAACGGGCGTTATTACATTAATGATGCTCATGTCGCGTCGAGAGTTTTTGTAATACCGTAAGCTGTGCAACGGCTTCCTGCATAGCATCCATTCCGGAAGTTAATGCATGCAGGCTGCTCAGATGTTTGGCTATATTCTCACGCTCATGGGTGGTTTTATTACTCATCGCGGCAATGGTGTCAGCAGCGGTAATAGAGTGCTGCGCCATATTACTGGCGGTTTCAACCGTATTGTTGGCGACGGCGCGAATACGCGAAATGGTGCTTACCGCCTGGTTAATATTTTCTGCCGTCGCATCCGCCTGTTCTTTAGAGGAGTGCGCGAGTCGTCTGACCTCGGTTGCCACCACCGCAAACCCCCGACCGGCCTCACCGGCACGCGCCGCTTCTACGGCGGCATTTAACGACAGCAAGTTGGTCTGGAAGGCAATATTGCTGATACCGCTGGTAATGTCATTAATACCGGCGGAAATTTTTTCCAGGTCATCCAACCCCTCGACTAAACGGTTCTGCGCTTGCTGGCTCTGCATGGCGATATCACTGATGGAGCGAATACTGTTTTCGGCTATGCCCAGCGTTTCATTCTGGGTTTGTGTTGCCGCTTCCAGCATGGGCAGTGCCGCCATCAGCGGAGCCAGTTTTTGCTGGTAGGCGACAACGCGATTAATCACCCCGGTCTGAAAATCATTGAGCGCCTCCCAGCGGCGCAGCGCACGTTGGGCGTAATGCCCGGCATAGCTGGCATATTCGACAGGGAAGTGGGTCATGGCTTTGACGTTATGGTTAAAAAATACCAGCGCCGATAAGGTCTGGTTAATCGGCACGCCGAGAATTTCGCCGAAGCTGGAGAAACCCGCCGCCGGTAAGCCTTTAAAGAAATGGGCGTTATGCAACTGCGACTCGCTGCCGAGGCGGCGCAAGATACAGTCGTTCATCAGGATCGCCGCGGGCTTGCCCAGCGGGGCAATAAAGTTCTTCCAGTCGTGCAGGGTGGTTTGCTTAAAGTCGGTCTCTTCCAGCAGATGCAGGCGGTCGCCAAACTCCAGGTCACAGAAAAAGTGGACGCCATCGTCATCAATCTTGGCCACTGAACGGATAAAGTACTCATCACCGACTTTGACGCCGAACGTTAATCCCTTCAGCCCCTCTGTCAGGTGTTGCTCATCGCAACGCAGATGTTCCGCCAGCGCGGTCGTGAAATATTGCTGCTGGCCCTGTTCATCAAAGACTGACGTGACCGTGCGCGCGACCGGATCGGCCTGCGCGACAAGCCAGCTTTTCTTCAGTGGCTTAAAGTTCTGGCTTTTAAAGGGGGCGAACGATTTACCGGCCGCCATTTTACAAAAAATGATCACTGCTTTGCCTTGCAGCACCTTACCGCCCACGCTTATCCAGGTACCGTCAAACGCCAGTTTACCGCCCGCAGAGCCGCCAATGGCCAGGCACGGAAAACGGCCGCTGTTATACCAGGCCTGCATCAGGAAACCTTCGGATGCAGACAAGCCATCGCAATAGATCATGGCAAACGTGCGGTCGGAAGATAGCGGCATTTTAACTTTCAGCCGGTCCAGCTCTTGCGTAATGGCTTTAATGCGATCGGTCGCGGTATGTGTATTTTTGACATGCAGATCAACGATATGTACTTCGTGTTCAGCGATCAGATTGTTGGGCAGCATCAACCAGCTACCTTGTTGCCCTGCGCCATCGCAATAGGTGGTCTCCCGGCAACTGCTGCTCAGTGCGCCGCTGGAAGAGAGCGTCACGACCGTCAAATGGGAAGAGGAGAAGCGCTGCCAGGCCTGGCTGACACGTGAGTAGTCGGCATTGGGCGGCACAAAGGTCATCAAAATGCCTGCTGCGCTGTTGCTTAATCCCGCTGCTGATAATGACGCGGGCAGATTCTGACAATCATAAGTACCATTGGCGGGATGGTGACGACCGCGAAGCAGTGAGGCGCCAGGAATTTTTTTTATCGCCGTGAGTACAGACATATTTCACCTTTGTTTTTATTGGGTTAATCAACAAATTATAGGGCGGACATCCTGGTGAATTTATGGGGCTAAACGGCTAATCCTTGCGATAGCGCTTAGTAGAGTTAATTGTGAATGTGCGATCTTTTTTGTTATTCATTCTGCACTGTTATCGCCCGCCGCTTACATAACTTTAATAGGTTATTCACAAATGATGTTGCTGTATTGGTCGGATCATCATTATTTGTTTGGTGATGGAAAATGTGCTGTCAATACTGTGATCTTGCTCATAAGAACATTCTCAATCATTGGGGGTTATAAATTACAGGATATATTCCTTAACTATTAGGGCGTTGATTTCTGTTCCGTTGGCAATATTTTTTTATACAGTTGATTAAGTCGCTGTTTTAGCACGCCAGCGTTTTTCAGGGCCAGCCTGCGTCAGGATAACGGGGCTCTTTTCATCGACGTGCTATGGCAGCGACGAATGTCTTGTTCGCTTTCTGAGCATTGATAACGTGAATATCGCCACTGATGAATGTGAGTCGACAGTGACGGGAAAAAAGAAACGCCGCTGGTTCTGTTCGTTAATAACCCCTCGTGGATATTCCCGATAATAAGAAAGAAAGCGAGCGAGAATTTTCTGTTTTATCAGGTGATGATTTATTTTTTACGCCGTTGCGCTTGCTGTCTTCATATTATTGTTCTAAGCGTATTCGTTTCTGTTGCTATCTTATTTTTGCTCTATTCTTTATATGGTGTTGATGATTTGCATGGCGATTTTTAAATAGTCAGTACGTCAATGTTTTTATCATTCAACAAAAAGTAGTGAGTGCATAAATGATTATTTTTGTGTTTATGCTCGCTCATTTTTATTACGGCTTCGTCAGTCAATATTGGCTTGTTATTTACGGGAGAACACGCAATGAGAGCACTTACCTGGCATGGTCCGCATCGTGTGAAAGTCGAAAACATGCCCGATCCGGGTTTAGCCGCGCCGGACGATATCATCCTGCGCGTGACGGCAACCGCGATCTGCGGTTCCGATTTGCACCTTTATCGCGGCAAAATACCCGGCACGCATCATGGAGATATTTTCGGGCATGAATTTATGGGGGAGGTCGTTGAGGCAGGCCCCGAAGTGAAAGCCGTCAGCAAAGGCGATCGCGTGGTTATCCCATTTGTTATCGCTTGTGGAGACTGCTTTTTCTGCCGTCTGCAACAATATGCTGCGTGCGAAAAGACCAATAGTGGCAAAGGTGCGACGCTGAACCGCAAAACCATTACGCCGCCTGCTGCCCTCTTTGGCTACAGCGATATGTATGGCGGGATACCCGGCGGGCAGGCCGAATATGTGCGGGTGCCAAAAGCTAATACCGGGCCATTTAAAGTGCCGGATACCTTGCCGGATGAGAAAGTCTTATTTCTCTCCGATATCCTCCCTACGGCCTGGCAGGCGGTCAAAAATGCTGAGGTGAAACAGGGCTCAAGTGTTGCGATTTACGGTGCAGGGCCGGTGGGACTGCTGACGGCGGCATGTGCGCGACTGAATGGCGCAGAACGGATTTTTATCATTGATCATAATGATTACCGGCTGGCGTTCGCACAGCAACGCTACGGCGCAATTCCCATTAACTTTGATAAAAACGACGATCCTGCCGCCTGGATAATTGAGCAGACGCCGGGCAATCGGGGCGTGGACGCGGTGATTGATGCCGTTGGCTTCGAAGCGAAAGGGAGCCTGACCGAAACGGTGCTAAGTACCTTGAAAATCGAGGGCAGCAGCGGGAAAGCGCTCAGACAGTGTATTGCCGCTGTGCGCCGCGGTGGAATTGTCAGCGTGCCTGGTGTGTATGCCGGGTTTATCCATGGCTTCCTGTTCGGCGACGCCTTTGATAAAGGTCTCACCTTTAAAATGGGCCAGACGCATGTTCACGCTTACTTACCGGATCTGCTTAACCTGATTGAGCAAGGGCATCTGACGCCGGAAGAGATCGTCACACACCATATGCCGCTGGAAGAGGCGGCGCGTGGCTATGAAATCTTCGAAAAACGCCAGGAAGAGTGCCGCAAGGTGATCCTGGTGCCAGGCATGAGCGCCGCAAAGGCGACACTGTAAGTTGGCTTCACGGCGGTGGAAGTCAGCACCGCCCTATTTACACAGAGGGAAAAAGTGATGACGACACCATCTCTATCCATCGCCAATGAACTGGGGCGATTGTTACAGGAAAAAAAGTTGCAACTGGCGACTGCGGAGTCGTGTACCGGCGGACTGATAGCCTCTGCGTTGTGCGCGGCAGAAAATACTCCGGCGTTCTACGGTTGCGGGTTTATCACCTATACCGACGAGGCGAAAATTCGATTGCTTGAGGTCAGCGCCGGGACGATAGCAACGCACACGGCGGTGAGCGAACAGGCGGTAAAAGAGATGGCCGCAGGCGCACAGCAACGTTCGGGGGCGCATGTCAGCCTGGCGGTAAGTGGTTATGCCGGACCGGAGGGGGGAGAAGATGGCACGCCAGTGGGCACCATCTGGTTTGCCTGGCAGCTTCCCGACAATACGCTTTCGACGAAAGTGAAGCATTTTGACGGCGACAGTGAAGCGATTATTAAGCAAGCGACAAGTTATGCCATGGGAACATTAATCATGTTATTAGCCGGGTACGGTGAGGCCAGGGAATAACCTTTTTTAGCCAGTACGAAGACCGGCGAATGACATCAGAAGTTTAATCAATGTGCTGGCAATAAAGAGTGCCAGCACGCTACTGAACCACAAAAAAATAAACCACATCACTTTCCTGGCGGTGGCCTGAGGTTTATTTAACATCAGTGATATCCCTCCCCGGGATGAATTTTCCCGCGAAACACGTAATAACTCCATGAGGTATATACCAGGATCAGGGGAATGATCAGCAGTGCACCTACCAGCATAAATCCCTGACTTTGCGCCGGAGCGGCGGCTTGCCACAGTGAAATATCCGGCGGAATAATATTCGGCCATATACTGATGCCGAGGCCGCTGAAACCGAGAAAGATGAGCCCAAGCGTGAGGATAAAAGGCAACATGTGGTAGTGGGGCTGTTGCAGCATTCGCCAGAGGCAGAGGCTCAGTATCACAACCAGTAACGGAACGGGGGCAAAAAACCACAGATTGGGCTGGCTGAACCAGCGCAAGGCAATGGTGTGGTGTGCCAACGGAGTCCAGATACTGATAACGGCGATGGCCAGCAATAAGGCGAGCAGCAGCGTCCTGGCAGCTGTGCGCATCGTATACTGCAAATTCCCCACACTCTTCATGACCAGCCAGGTGGAGCCGAGCATGGCGTAGGCGACAACCAGCCCGATGCCGCAAAACAGATTAAACGGCGTAAGCCAGTCCAAAGCACCGCCGCTGAAGGTGCGCTCGCTGACAGGGAAACCGTTGATCACCGCGCCGACAACGATCCCTTGTGCAAACGTGGCGAGCAGGGAGCCCGCGAAGAAAGACCGGTCCCAAAACGATTTGTGAGCGGGCGTTGCTTTAAAGCGGAACTCAAACGCAACGCCGCGAAAAATCAGCCCGATCAACATAAGTGTGAGAGGAATCGCCAGGGCATCGGCAATCACCGCGTAGGCGAGGGGAAATGCGCCAAAAAGTCCGGCGCCGCCCAGGACCAGCCAGGTTTCGTTGCCATCCCATACCGGAGCGACGCTGTTCACCATGATGTCGCGCTCAAGCGGATCCTGAATCGCAGGGAAAAGAATACCAATCCCCAGATCGAAACCGTCCATTACGATGTACATCAGCGTGGCGAAAACGATAATGACAAACCAGATCAGTGATAAGTCGATACCCATTAGTGATTCTCCTCGCCCTGTAACCGTTCCCCGGTGGCAGACAACGGGCGCGCCGGTCTGCCATCTTCCGGGGGCTCGTCGATCGGATGCGGCCCTTTTTTGATCAGCCGCAGCATATAGCTGTAACCCACGCCGAATACCGAGCTGTAGACCACAATAAACAGCAGCAGACTCAGGCTCATTTGCAGCGTGCTGTGCGCAGACACGGCGTCTGCGGTCCGCAGCAGTCCATACACTACCCAGGGTTGCCTCCCCACTTCGGTGGTCACCCACCCGGCGAGGATCGCCACCAGACCGGCTGGCCCCATCCACAGCGCAAAATGAAGAAAAGGCCGGGTGTGGAATAAACGACGCCGGTATCGCAACCATAATGCCGCGAGACCCAGAACAATCATCAGTACGCCCATGCCCACCATCAGTCTGAATGACCAGAAAACGAGGGTGGAATTGGGCCGTTCCGCTTTGGGGAAGGATTTCAGTGCCGGAACCTGCTCATTTAATGAGTGGGTGAGAATCAGGCTGCCGAGCGCCGGGATTTCCACCGCATAGCGGGTGCGCTCCTGTTCCATATCAGGCAGGCCGACGAGGATCAGTGGTGTGGCTTCCCCTGGCGGATTCTCCCAATGTCCTTCAATGGCGGCGATTTTCGCGGGCTGATGTTTAAGGGTATTCAGACCATGCATATCGCCAACAAAGGCCTGCAAGGGCGCGACAATCAGCACCATCCACATCGCCATTGACAGCATTTTGCGTATGGCGGAAGCGTCCCTGCCGCGCAACAGATGCCAGGCCGCAGAAGCGCCGACCAGCAGCGCGCTACTGAGAAACGCCGCAATGGTCATATGCAGCAGGCGATACGGAAAAGAGGGATTAAAAATGACCGCCAGCCAGTCGGTTGGCACAACCTGACCGTTTTCAATGGTGAAGCCTTGCGGTGTGTGCATCCAACTGTTGGATGCCAGGATCCAGAAGGTGGACATCAACGTGCCGAGTGCCACCATGCAGGTGGCGAAAAAATGCAGGCCTGGACCTACCTTATTCCAACCGAACAGCATCACGCCGAGAAAACCGGCTTCGAGGAAGAAGGCGGTCAGCACTTCGTAGGTCAACAACGGGCCGGTAATACTTCCGGCAAACTGTGAAAATCCGCTCCAGTTGGTGCCGAACTGGTAGGCCATCACCAGACCTGACACCACGCCCATGCCGAAATTAACGGCAAATATTTTTAACCAGAAATGGTAGAGCGCACGCCAGTCGCTATTTCGTGTTTTTAACCAGAGTCCCTCCAGAACCACAAGATAGCTGGCAAGGCCGATGGTGATGGCCGGGAAAATGATATGAAACGAGACGGTAAAGGCGAACTGTAGTCTTGCCAGATGAAACGCATCCCATGCAAACATGTGGGTCACCTTCTAAAAAAACACCCCTTGTTTAAGGGGTGTGTCGCGTAAGCAATACGGATGGTTATTCCTCTCGAGGCTCGCCGCTACCCAGTTCTGCACCGGTTAGCGGGTCGACAGCAGGATCGGATTGGGTGCGTTTAGCCATCGCTTTCACCAGTGCTTCCTGCTCCTTACTGAGCGTCACCGTTGCCAGACCATCACCGCCGTCGACCGCAGGTTGCGGATTAGCAACGTACTCGAAGTGTTCATCGCTGTTCCAACTGCCGCGCGGATCGTCCCCCTCCGACATGTTGTAATAGACATGGGTGTACTGTTCGACAGGTGGCAACTTGCCTGGAGGGAAATTATTGCGAATGGAATAGAGCGCTTTCTCAAATGACAGCTGATGCGCTGCTTCGCGCGTCATTAAGAAACCCAACGCGTCTTTGACGCCGGGATCGTCGGTGACATTGATCAGGCGCTCATAGATGATTTTGGCCCGGGCCTCTGCGGCAATATTAGAGCGCAGATCCGCCGTTACTTCGCCAATGGTATCAATATAGGCTGCCGTCCAGGGCACCCCCGCGGAATTGGTCAGCGCGGGGCCACCGCCGTACAGTAACGAGGTGATATGGCTGTCGTTACCATTCTCCGTTAACGAACGGTAAAGCTCGGCTTCATTTTCCGTCCCTTCCGCTAACTGGCCTTTTGCCCCTTTATTGAGCATACCAACCAGCGAGCCAATAATTTCCAGATGGCTCAGTTCTTCGGTGGCAATGTCCATGAGCATCTCCTTGCGCCCGGCATCTTCATCACCCAATCCCTGGGTAAAGTAACGACAAGCGGCAGCGAGTTCACCTTGAGGGCCGCCGAATTGTTCAAGCAAGAGGTTAGCCAGTCCCGGATTGGGCGCGCTGACCCGGACGGTATACTGTAATTGTTTTACGTGTCGAAACATAAAACCTCCGGTTGCGTGGTGGTTATTTCTTCGCTTCGACGCCGTCTGCTGCATCACGAAGTAAAAATTGTTCAGTGACAACAGGCAAATGTGTCAGTGCCCAATCTGCCATCGCTTCTTCTTGCGCCAGGATTTGCTCAAATACTTCTACACTGGCGGTATCGCCAACCTTTTGCGCAGCAGCAATTAACGAGGTATAAGAGGCAATTTCAAATTGTTCGAATACATAACTACTGATAGAACCTTTGACAATTTCGTCGGAGGCAAACATTCCGCCAACGGCTTGCCCCATTGCCGCCATTTTACTGGTGGCATCTTTTAATAACGAGCGACTAATACCGTTACGATCAATGACTTCTTCCAGTAATTTAATTTGCGTCTGAGTTTCAGTCAGATGTTGCGCAATGCGCGCACGCAAATCGGGGTAATTATCGATACGGTTACTCATGGCATTAAGCATAGATTCTGCCTGTTTTTCCATAGCGTGCGCATCGCGTAGCCAGTCATGATAATTTTCTTGTGGCGTCATGATACATTCCTCAATAATTAATGTGCTTAGCAGAGAAGATTAATGTCGTCGCATAGCTATTAATGAAGAGGTTATTCCACTTCCGCTTTTTGATTAATGGTCGATGTGGCTATTTGGGTGAGTAAACCATCGGTGGTTTTTTCTTCGTCTAACGTGGCGGAGAGCAATTTTTGTGCATTTTTCAGGCCCAGCTGGCTGGCGAGAGTGCACAGCGTACCGTACGAGGCGATTTCATAATGTTCCACTTTTTGCGCGGCTGCGATCAGTGCCGCATCGCGTACGCTGCCTTTTTCCGTGGCTTCGATAACTTCGTTGGCTTCGTCAATCAGTCCTTCCATTGCGTGGCATTTCATACGCTTAAGCTTAATCGAAGGTTCGGATTCGACAAGCTGATCGATACGCTCGATTTGCCCTTGGGTTTCTTCATAATGTTTTTTAAATGCCTCTGATAGTTTGCTATTTGACGCTTCCCGCGATAATTTCATGAGCGCACGGGTAAGCTGTTTTTCCGCATTGTAAATATCAGACAAAGAGTGAATGAAAAAATCAGTTAGTGAATTGACCTGCATAAATTTTCACCTCTGGTTAAACAGGGGGAATAGCGAGCCGGGAAACGGCTCGCCGTCATTGAGTAAAATTAAACGTTATGTAAAGCGGACGGGTAATTAAAACTTATTCACCCGATTTGCGGCCGCCGCCATGGCTCTGTTGACCGCCTTTTTTACCAGCTTCAGAAGCACGTTCTGGGTCATTTTTAAAATTACCGCCGCTATGTTGACCACCTTTGCGTCCTGCTTCGGATGCTTTTTCACGATCTTCTGCGAAATTACCAGAACCGCCGCGATGTTCAGCCATGTTATTTCTCCAGTTTCGTTGTTTAAATAACGACATATTTAACTACCTATGTCGTCGCTCTCGGTATCTAACTCTAGTCGGGGAGGGGAATATGTCAAAGCGGAGCGCAGCATTGTAAGGTGTATGAATTATTGATGACTTATTTGTTGTGGGTGATTGAATGTTTTTGAGGTGATGAAAACCAGGCCTTTTAAAATAAAGGTGTTAAAGGATTTTTTTTGGTGTTGTGGCAGGGAACTATTAAGAAATTTCTGTGCGGCAAGCAGGCTGAAACGCAACCGCGACACACGGTGTTTGTCGTGCGGCTAAATTTGTGGAAGAGAAAATATAATTTTATTTAATCTGTTTAAGATAAATCTGACAAAGAAAAGCCCTCAGGAACAGGAAATCCGGTCTGCACCTGAGGGCATGCAAATGCATACTCGTTACGCTAGTTAGTCTGCTAATAATTTGCGGTAATGCATTAAGAATATTCCTGTTTTTTAGCGAAACGGCAAATCGTAACCACTTGTTGGATAAGCAAACACCTAAGGAGAATTCTCTTTGTGTCCGTTATCCGCAGTCACTTGATAATCGCAAGCGGCTTACTATTCCTTTATCCAGTCAGCGGGATAAGGTCCTGTTTCGACGAATCATCAGCAGACAGGTAATCAGCGAAACGGTGAGGTGACAGATGGGGTGCAATAATGAGCGGCTTCCCGGTGTGAAAGAAAATGTGCGGGCGCTTAATGTTGAATCGACGTTTCGACGGGTTGGGTTTGTTCTGTTGTTGAGCATTATTGTGGCTGCATTGATGGGGCTTTTTTCCGGTGGCTATATCAGTTCGGCAACGACAATGAATCGCACGCACTCGTTAAAAGTGGAATATGAACGCTTTGGTCGCCTGCAAAATGAGTTCAGAGTGAAAATTTCCCCGCAATCGCTGGCCGCCGATAATTATGTCTTCAGCATCGGCGGCGCGTTCAGTGAACGTTTCCAGCCGGGTAGCGTGTGGCCGCAACCGGATCGCATGTTCAGTCAGGGGCAGACGCTTTATCTTGTCTATCACGACGTTGCCGATAAGCGTGATTTCAGTGTCCGGGTGTACGTAACCCCCTCCATGCCGGGCAAAGCCGTCAACACGGTAAAGGTCAATGATGAGCCTGAAACCCGTTTCTGGCAGTTTATTTTCCCTTAGGAGAAGAATATGGAGATGGTACTGAGAGCGCTGGCCATTTATCTTATTTTGCTGCTGGTTTTTAAAGTGGCGGGTCGTCGTGCGCTGTTACAGATGACCAGTTTCGATTTGATATTATTATTGATCATCAGTGAGGCGACGCAGCAGGCATTATTGGGGAATGACTTTTCTGTTACTGGCGCCATGCTGACGATCATTACGCTGGTGACGGCCGATATTCTGTTTGGATTGATGAAAAAATATATCTCCGGCGCGGAGGCGGTAATGGACGGCATGCCGGTCATTCTGGTGGAAAACGGCATTCCGCTAACGGATAAACTGCAAAAGGTGGATGTCTCCTGCGATGATATTTTGGTCGCCGCGCGCCAGAGTCAGGGGATCACCGAATTAGGTAAAATAAAATATGCGATTCTGGAGCGCAGCGGGCATATCTCGATTATTCCGGCCGAAGGGTAAGCTGAAAGAGATGCGTAACTGTAGCCATTTCTGCTTGCCGGTCAGAAGAGAGTGATGCTCTGCATATCAGATTGAAGCGGCCATCCGCACTTATCCATGGCCGCAGACCTACCATACCTGGCCGGGGCCGAACAGCAATACCTTTATTGCCTGTATCGGTCGTAACGTGCTGGAGCTGAATGTGGGACTGGATTTTACACCGCTACGCTTACAGCTACCGTTTATTGGCGGGATCGGGCGGGACAATTTGCAGAACAACGCCGGTGAAAAATGACTTTTTGCAATGTCGCTGTGCATACCGGGTCGTGAATCTGATTAACGTTCTGCTATGTACCTGACAGTTCGTTAGGTCTCTTCCTGGTCAAAGCATTTCGGGTTAATAAACGCGACGCCTTTACGTGAATAAAAACAGGTTGGTGTCGCCATTCTTCTTTATTTTCATCATATTCGCGATGCCCGGCAGGCTATTATCGGCGTACAGAAAATGATTATCAAAAACCCGGACATGTGGTACTAAGACTGAGAGACAACAAAAAAGGGTAAAGGGTAGCGGAAGATGTCGCACAGTAAAATTGCCAGAAAAGTACAAAATCTTCAGTCATCGGCAATCCGGGAATTATTAAAACACAGCAAAATGGACGGGGTTATTTCGCTTGGCGGAGGCATTCCTGACCCCGACCTGTTCGACCGCGAAGGGCTGCAAATCGCGATGGATAATGTGCTTTCCAGTGGCTGGAGAGAGGCGTTTCAGTACGGTCTGAGCGAGGGTAGCCCGGCGTTGCGTGAGGCCATTTGCCAGTTGCTGAGCAAACGGAAAATTCACTGTGATGTGGATGATGTGGTTGTGACGTCCGGCTCTCAGCAATCGTTGGATATTCTGGCGCGTGCGCTGATCAATCCCGGCGATGTGGTGGTGGTCGAGCGACCAACGTATCTCGCGGCGTTGCAGATTTTTCAGTTAGCGGAAGCGAATCTGATGTCGGTTGGCACTGACGGCGACGGGATGAACATTGACGAGCTTGAGGCGCTGGTGAAGACCACGGTGGTGAAGGCGGTGTATATCGTCCCGACGTTTGGCAATCCCGGCGGCGTGACGCTGGCTGAGCACCGTCGTAAGCAACTGGTGGAATTATCGAAGCGCTACGATTTTGTCATTATCGAAGATGATCCGTACGGCGAAATTAACTTCACTGATAAAACCTTCACACCGCTCAAAGCCTGGGCCGAGGCGATGGATAACAGCGACAACGTGATTTATACCTCCACCTTTTCAAAAATCCTGGCACCGGGAACCCGGGTCGGTTGGCTGGTATTGCCGGGGTGGCTGAAACGGCAGGTGGTCATTCTTAAGCAGGCGACGGACTTGCATACCAGCGCGTTATCGCAGTCCTTAACCTGGCACTATTTACAGACGGGGCGGCTGGCCGGGCAAATTGCCCTGATCCGCGATGCCTATAAACAGAAATGCCAGACGTTATCTCAGCACCTTGAAAAAGCGCTGGGCGACCATCTGACGTTCCATAAGCCGATGGGCGGTATGTTTTTATGGGCAAGGTTTAAATACGAACTGAATACCACACAGTGGCTGCAAAAAACGCTGAATAACGGCGTTGTTTATGTTCCCGGTGAGTTCTTTTACTGCAACGAGCCAGATCATTCCACGCTGCGTATGTCCTACGTGAGCGTCTCGGAGGCGAACCTGAAAGAAGCGGTTGTGCGGTTAAAAGCCTCGCTCGATGAGACGATATAACCCCGGAGTCTTAGCGCTGTCATGATCACGATGACCACCCTTCACCACAGGCTCAGAGCATTACTTCTTCCTCCGGTGTTGCTGGTTATTTTCCTGCTGTTTGATCTGTTGGCGAGCTGGCCTGCAATAACCGATCTGCGCAGTTTATTGGCGTTGTCGTTATCGTTATGTCTGGCGGTCGGGATCGGGCTGCTGAGCCTGTATCTTGTGATTACGGGGCTGCGGCAACTGGTTCGCCACCAGACAACGTTCAATGCACTTCACGCGGATAAAACGACAACCCTGCTCACGAAGGGGTGCTACGCCTTTACGCGCAATCCGGTTTACCTGGGGTTTGTGGGTCTTCATCTCAGCGCAGCGATACTGTTGGGCAGCATTGCGGGCGTGCTGGCTACGCCTGTGCTGATTGCTCTGATCTCCGTGTTGCATATTCAGGTTGAGGAGGCGGCGATGCACCGCCTGTTTGGCCGGGAATGGGAAACGTACAGCAACAAAACCGGTCGCTGGTTGTAGCGTTTTTCGCCAATCTGACTGGCTTGCTGTACGTTGCAAGCCAGTTCAGAACCTAACGACCTACCCGTGCCTGAAGCGCTGCCGGGTAACGCTCGCCAGTGATTTTCACCGTTTCGAGGGACTGGGTTATCCTGCGCAATTCAGCGTCAGAAAGGCTGATCTCTGTGGCGTTCAGGTTTTCCTCCAGCCGATGCAGTTTTGTGGTGCCGGGGATGGGGACAATCCACGGTTTTTGCGCCAGCAGCCATGCCAGTGCAATTTGCGCAGAGGTGGCTTCTTTTTCAGCCGCCAGTTCACCCAGCAGAATGACCAGTTTTTCGTTGGCTTCAAGGGCATCAGCAGCGAAACGCGGCACTTTGCTGCGGAAATCGTCGTCGCCAAATGTGGTCCCGGCTTTGATCGCGCCCGTCAGAAAGCCTTTTCCTAACGGACTGAAGGGCACAAAACCTATTCCCAGTTCTTCCAACAGCGGCAAGATTTCTTGCTCCGGTTCGCGCCACCACATTGAATACTCGCTCTGCAGGGCCGTCACCGGCTGGACGCTGTGCGCCCGACGGATAGTTTGCGCCCCGGCTTCGGACAGGCCGAAATGCCTGACCTTGCCTTCAGCAATCAGCGTCTGTACCGTGCCTGCAACCTCTTCAATAGGGACATCAGGATCGACTCGGTGCTGATACAGCAGATCTATCACCTCCGTTTTGAGCCGCCGCAGCGAACCTTCCAGCGCGTTGCGGATATGCTCCGGGCGGCTGTTTAAAATCTGCTGTTTGTTGTCGTCGCCAAAGGTAAAACCAAATTTGGTGGCGATAACCACCCGGTCGCGAAACGGTTTTAACGCCTCGCCGACCACCTCTTCATTCAGCCAGGGGCCATACACTTCCGCGGTATCAAAAAAGGTGACGCCACGTTCAACGGCAGCGCGAATCAATTCGATAGCCTCGTGGGTACGCGTTGCCGGGCCGTAACCAAAGCTCAGCCCCATGCAGCCAAGACCCATTGCCGAGACTTCAAGCCCGGACTTACCGAGATAGCGTTTTTGCATTGCGCGACTCCTTATTTGTCATGTTATTAAACATCCAGTTTCCGGCCGGTCAGCCACTCCACCATCGCAGGGTCGCGATGAGAAAAGAAGGCGCTGGTCATGGTGTCGAGCGCAGTTATATTCCGCATGTCATCGGCGTTCAGTTGGAAGTCGAGGATGTCGAAATTCTCGACCATCCGTGCCTTAAGTACTGTTTTTGCCAGCGAAACAATGCCGCGCTGGAAGAGCCATCGCAGTACCACCTGACCTGGGCTCTTGCCCTGTTTTTCACCGATCGCGGTTAATACGGGATGCTGGAATAAGCCGTTTCTCCCTTCGGCAAAAGGTGCCCAGGCTTCTGGCTGGATACCGCGGCTTTTCATCCACGGTGCGGCATGGAGCTGCTGAGTGAACGGGTTAACTTCGACCTGGTTTACCGCCGGAATGACGGTATTGAAGGCCATAAGATCGGCCAGCCTGTCCGGGTGGAAGTTGCTCACGCCAATGGCGCGGATTTTCCCGGCCTGGTACAGCTCTTCCATGGCGCGCCATGCACCATGAACATCGCCATAAGGCTGATGAATCAGGTAGAGATCAACGTAATCGAGTTGCAGGCGATTGAGCGAGCGTTCGAACTGCGCTTTTGCGCCGTCATAATGGGTGTCCTGTAACCACAGTTTAGTAGTGACAAACAGCTCGTTGCGTGCGATGCCGCTGTGCTTCAGCGCATTGCCGACCTGGGTCTCATTCTGGTAGGACGCCGCGGTATCAATCAGGCGATAACCCGTTTCGAGAGCATCAAGGACCGCACGTTCGCATTCGGCGGGATCGGTCATCTGAAAGACGCCAAAGCCCAGCAAGGGCATGGTGATGCCATTATTCAGTGTTACGGTTTGCATGCCTTTATCCTTTCAGTGTGGTATCTGAAAAGCATAACGGAGGGGCGGTGGCGGAATAAGTAGGGCAGCAAGCTAGAGCTAATGAGCCGGGTTCATCAATGGCGAAGTGTTATGGCTTATTGGCGTGCGCGGCTTACGGGAAGAAATGCGCCGCCCTGCGGCGGCGCGACGGTTATTTAAGACGATATTTGATTTTCTCCACCATCGCACGGGTGGAAATGCCGTAGCGGTCGTGCAGGGTTGGCAGTGCGCCGGCATCGAGAAAGGCATCCGGCAGCGACACAACATCAAACTCACAACGCACGCCCTGGCGCATCAGCAAGGCGGCAACGGCTTCACTCAGACCGCCCACGCAGGTGTGGTTTTCGGCGGTGATCACCAGGCGACCCGGTTTCGCCGCTTGCGCCAAAATGGTCTGCTCATCCAGCGGTTTGATTGTCGGCACATGAAGCACCGCCACGCTGATATTGTCCTGACGCAGTTTTTCTGCGGTTTCCAGGGCACGCATGGTCATGATGCCGGAAGCGATAATCAGTACATCATTGCCATCTTCCAGCAGCGCCGCCTTGCCGAGCTGGAAGGTGTAATCGTATTTATCCAGCACCAGCGGAACCTTGCCCCGCAACAAACGCATATAGACCGGCCCATTATGTTCGGCGATGGCCCGTACTGCCTGGTCGGTATCGAGCGCATCGCAGGGGTCAACGATAGTCAGGCCGGGAATGCCGCGCATAATCGCCAGATCTTCCGTGGCCTGATGGCTTGGACCGTATCCGGTGGTCAGCCCGGGCAACGCCGCGCACACTTTCACATTCAGATGCTCTTCCGCAATCACCTGGTGAATAAAGTCATAAGCGCGTCGGCTGGCGAACGCCGCATAGGTGGTCACGAAAGGGGTGAAACCCTCTTTGGCCATACCGCCTGCCGCGCCCATCAGCAACTGTTCTGCCATCCCCATCTGGAAGAAGCGCGCCGGAAATGCCTGCGCAAAAATATGCAAATCGGTGTATTTCGACAGGTCCGCAGTCATGCCGACGATGTCCGGGCGTTCTGCCGCCAGTTTAGACAGGGCGACGCCAAAGGGCGCGGGGATCGTCGCCTGGCCTTCATCGGCAATTGACGCAATCATCGCGGATGTTTTTAAGCGGGGCGTTCCCGCTGTGGTCTGGTTCATTACAGCACTCCTTCCGGTTTTGTGGCATCCAGTACGGCAAGGGCTTGTTGCCATTCGTCGGCATCAACACGGATAAAATGGTTTTTGTCGCGGCTTTCCAGGAAAGGAACGCCTTTCCCCATTAGTGTGTCGCAGAGGATCACGCGCGGTTGGTTTCCCGGGAAACGTTTGGCGTTTTCAAAAGCCGTAATGACGGCGGGCAGGTCGTTGCCGTCGATGCGCTGAACGTACCAGCCAAACGAGGCCCACTTATCCTGCAGGGGTTCGAACCCCAGAATTTTGCGTGAGTCGCCGTCGGCCTGCTGTTTGTTCACATCAACGACATTGATAAGGTTGGTCAGCCCGTAATGTGCGGCAGACATCGCCGCTTCCCAGGTTGAACCTTCGTCCAGCTCGCCATCCGACATGGAGTTAATCACCAGCGCCGGATTATTTTTCTGCCGCAGGCCCAGCGCCATACCAACCGCAATGCTCAACCCCTGGCCCAGCGAACCGCCGGAAATCTCCATTGCTGGCGTATAGGTCGCCATACCAGACATTGGCAGGCGGCTGTCGTCAGATCCGTAGGTTTCCAGCTCCTCATGAGGGATGATCCCTGCTTCAATCAGCGCGGCGTAATAGGCGATGGCGTAATGACCGTGGGAAAGCAGGAAACGATCACGCTCTTCCCACTCCGGTTCCTCCGGGCGGAAATTCATGATGTGGGCGAAGGCGGTACCGAGGACATCGGCATAACCCAGCGCCTGCCCGATATAACCCTGTCCCTGAACCTCGCCCATGCGCAGGGCGTAGCGACGGATGCGCCAGGCTGCGGCGGCAACCTTCTGGATATCTCTGTTCGTCATGATGGTTTCCTCTTAGTGAATTAACATCCCGCCGTTAACATCCAGCGTGATACCCGTTGAGTAAGAGGAGAGGTCGCTGCCGAGGAACAGCGCCGCGCGGGCGATATCAACCGCATCACCAAGGCGGTTCATCGGGATCCCGGCCAGAATGTTTTCGCGCATCTGGTCGGTCAGTTTTCCGGCGGTGATATCGGTCTGAATCAGACCCGGAGTGATGGCATTCACGCGGATATTATCGGGGCCAAGCTCACGCGCCATGGCGCGGGTCAGGCCCAGCACGCCCGCTTTCGCCGCACTGTAATGCGGGCCACCGAAGATACCGCCGCCACGTTGGGCGGAAACCGATGAGATGCAGACAATGCTGCCGGAGCGTTGTGCCCGCAAGGTCGGGATCACCGCCTGTGACATGATTAATGTTCCGCGCAGACTGACATCCAGCACGGCGTCATAATTTTCACGCTTAATGTCCATCAGTTTTATCGGCTGGGTGATCCCGGCGTTATTCACCAGCACGTCAATGCGCCCATATTTGGCAATAACTTGCTCAATTGCCGCCTGCACCTGAATTTCATTGGCGACATTTGCCGCAAGGCCGGTGTGTGGCGAGCCGAGCGTTGCAGCAGCGGTTTTGCTGGCCTCTTCATCTAAATCAATAATCACGACCTTCGCACCGTTTTCGGCGAACAGCTTAGCCGTAGCAAAACCTAAACCGCGTGGGGAAGCCGCGCCAGTAATAATGGCGACTTTGTCTTTTAACAACATAATTTACTCCGTTACATGTAAAGGATTCGAATATAAGCGTTATTGTGCTTCGTCAAGTGTCAAAATAATGATTAAACCGATGGCAGCGCAGGTGCCGAAATAGATAAATACAGAATTAAAACTGCCGGTGACATCTAATAGGAAACCCGCCACCATCGGGGAAACAAAACCGCCAAGATTACCGCCGCTGTTAATAATGGACGATGCAATGGGATAGGTTTTGCTGTCGGAGACGGCCATACCGTATGCGGTGAAGGCAGGCCAGCCGATATTGAGACAGAGTCCGACAAAAAATAAACCAGTACAGACAGCTAGCGTATTTTGCGGAATGTTCAACATAATAATCATCATGATGACCGTGGAAATTGCGGTAAATATCATGGTGGGTTTACGTCGACGCCCCAATAATTTATCGGAAATAAATCCGCCGCCAATCGCCCCCACAAATCCACCGATGCATGGCATACTGGCGACCAACCCCATGCGCATAAAGTCAAACCCTTTTTCTTTAACCAGATAGAGGGGGATCCAGGTCAACAGGCCATATAACACACTGACCATCATAAAATAGGCCAGGCAGTCGCCAAGGATATTTTTGGACGTAAACAGTCCTTTTACTGTACTAATCGGCGCCAGTTTTCTGACCCGGATAATTTTGTCCAGCGTGGTGAATTTTGCATCCCGGCAGATATTTTCCCGCACCTGTTGCTGTTCATTGGTGTCCGCGTTGATAACCGATAGCTCGCCTTCGGAAACAAACCCGCTCTCTGCCGGACGTGATTTAACGAACAGATACCAGATAACAGCGATCACAATGCCGGGAATGGCAAAGGAGTAGAAGACCCAGCGCCAGCCCCAGGTCATGGCAATCCACACCGCCAGCGGCGGTACGATAATAGGGGCAAACATGGTGGCAGCAATGTACACGCCTGTTGCCGTGGCTTTTTCCTTCGCCGGGAACCAGTTGTTAATGGTCGAGGCAAGGCCAACCGGGCAAGGGCCTTCGCTTAATCCAAGGCCCAGCCGCACCAGTTTTAAGCCGAAAACCGAGCTGACCGTGCCCATCAGCCACGTAAAGGCGGAAAAGCCAAATATTGACAGGGCGACCAGGCCGCGAGTACCGCGCTTAGCAATAAAGAAACCGGCAGGGATCTGGCTCACGGCATAACCGAGAAAGAACATACTGGCAATGGCCCCGGCTTCGAAATTATTGATATGAAACTCTTGAATAATAAACGGAAGAACGGCGCCAATATTTGTTCGGTCGGCATAATTTATTGCATATACCGAGAATATAATCGCCAGCACCACAAAGCGATAGTTTGTTTTTTTGGCACCGGTACAGACAAGGCTATCTATACGGGACATAGGGGTTTCCTCTTATCTTTCTTTTAGCTTAAGGGTACATGCCGGATACAGCGATCACGGTTATTTTCAGGCCTTCGCATGCAATATACTCACCCGTAAGAATTCAAGGCATGCAAAAAAGCTCAATTGATGTTGAGAAAAATTTGATTCGTGAGTTAACGCAAATAACTCCCTGCGAAAAGCAGGCTTTTTATAATCACGGGGTGAAAATTTAATCTGCGTCACAAAACAGAAGTGCCCTTTGATAAAATTAGCGTTTTTGCGGGGTATTCCTGTTAACTGTTCAGACGTTGTTGCCAGGATCGGTATGAAATGAGGCAAATGTCTTGAGGAAGAGTACGCAAATGATAAAAGCAAACCCCAGAAAAGTGTTGCCGATACCGTCGTTACGTAATATTCAAACTTTTATTGAAGTTGCTAATGTCGGAAGCATTAATCAGGCTGCCGAATTGATGAATATTACCGCTTCCGCGGTGAGTCATCAGCTTTCCAGTCTTGAACAATTCATCGGGAAAAAGCTGTTAATTCGCAGTGGTAAAGGGGTTGTGCTTACGCATATAGGTGAAAAATATCTAAAAGAAGTTTCTGGCGCTGTGAGTATTATTGGACGGGCGACCGATCAGGTAATTAATGATATTCACCACGAGCACTTGCGTATTCACTCTGCGCCCAGTTTTGGTTTGCTGTGGTTAATGCGCCGCCTGAATAAATTCAGACAGCAATATCCTGACCTGAAAATAAGTCTGACCTGCTCGTATGAAAACCTGCAATTCTCGCGGGACAATCTGGATATCGATATTCGTCATGGTCTGCCGCAATGGCCAATCCTGAATGTGCACACCATTAAAAATGAGAACCTGATCCCCTTTGCCTCACGCGATTATCTGGAAGGAAAATCCATCAACACCCCTGCGGATTTATTGCGTTATGAGTTGATTCACTCCGACAGTACGTTAATAAACTGGAACACATGGCTTTCCTGGTATGGTGTGGAAAATCATGACAAAAATTATTACTTTAGTTTTGACCGTTCCTATATGAGCATCGAAGCCGCCAGAATGGGAATGGGGATTATCCTCGAAAGCAATCTGCTCGCCGATGACTATCTGCGGCAGCATAATCTGGTGCCGGTATTTGAGCAGGTTTACGGTATGCCGGTGGCGGCGCATCACTTCGTTTTACCGCATGTTAACGAGCAGAAAGAGAAGGTCAAAGTCTTCCTGAGTTGGATAGACAAAGAGCTCAGCGCTTCCGGTTTTGCGATGTGACGAATATCTCAGAATGACGTGCAGTAGGGCATCGACAGGCACTGCCTTACCGCACTGGGAAATAAATCATTGTCAGTTTATACCGATAAAAAATATTACCAGGCTATGGGTTTTGAATATTAAGATATATTAAGAAAATTAGTGTTCCAGGAATTATTTATCTTAAGGTTGGCCTAATAATAGCGCGCGATGATGATATTGTTCCCTCTGAGGTTATTATATGAGAATAATGTCGCCTTACACGCTGAAATGGTTACCTGGCGGTCGCGAACGCAATGATATTTCCCTGTTGATTCGTGAAAGCTATTCTCAGGTTTACCATGCCACGCTTTCCGCTTGTATGCCCTGGCTGCCTGGTTTGTATGATTCACGTGGTGAGGTTACGCCGACTGTGGCATCCAGACCGCCCTGCAGGGGGCATTCTATTTTGAACATTATCTCGATGAACCGGTGGAAACACTGCTGTCCTCACGGATTGCCATGCCTGTGGAACGCGTGATGTATGCTGCACTTTGCTTATGGACAGATGCTTAATCAACCGGGGAGCAATACACGTGGATCTGACTAACAAAACTGTTCTGCTCACCGGAGCGGGGGGCGGGATCGGTCAGGCGTTAGCGCAGGCGCTGGCAAAAAAAGGCGCGAAACTCTGCCTTGTCGGGCGCAATGAACAGGCAATGCAGCTCCTCCGGCAGCATCTGCCTCATCCGGAACAGCATAATATCGCGGTAATGCAGACCTATTCTGATGACGAAATTGGCGCTTTAGCCTCGTCATTCAATGAGAGTGGCAAGCTGGACATCCTGATTAACAACGCGGGATGCAGCCATTTCGCGTCATTTGAGCCGCACTCGTTTGAGGATATTCGCGAGCAGATCCGCACCAACATTGAAATACCGGCATTGCTGACACGCGCATTGCTGCCGAGAATTAACTCTGGCGGCATTGTCCTCAACATTGGTTCGATCTTCGGCGAAATTGGACATCCTGCCTGGAGCGTTTACTGCGCAACGAAAGCGGCTATTCATCGTTTCTCCGAAGCCCTGGGGCGGGAGTTGCAGGGCAGCGGTATTTCCGTTTTGTATGCCGCTCCACGGGCAACGGAAACGGTGCTGAACAATGAAGATGTGTATGCCATGAACCGTAAACTGGGTAATGGCATGGATTCTCCCGGTTTTGTTGCCGCGCGGATTGTCCGGATGCTTGAAACGGAGCAAAAGCGATACCGCTTTGGTGCTATGGAACGCCTGTTTATCAAACTTAATGCTGGTTTCCGGCTGGCCGGTAGGTTTTGGCGATAAAGACAACGCTGACGAGATGCTAAAAAAAACGCTCACGATCAACCCCGATGGTATTGATCCCTATTATTTCTATGGTGATTTTCTGCTAAAAGAAAAAAAACAGACGAAGCGAAAACGTATCTGGAAAGAGCGCTTAAGGCACTCGCTCTGGTCGCGAAATTGCTGATAACGGCCGCCGTCGCGATATCGCAAACGGTCTGGCAACGATTAAATAATCCCACCTGTCGCCCCGCAATGAATATTCGCGGGGTGCAGTATTACATTAACAAAATTTATCTATTGCAGTGCGGTGAAGCGCGAAGTGCGCATTACCGCTTGCACGTTAATTAAGATAAGAATAACTATCAAAGATAAAAGTCATTTACTTGCTTGATCGCTATCAAATTTATTCACTGAACAGCTAATCATCTTTTTACTCAAGCCGATAACATCGGTGTCAGGCTGGCATTGCCCCGGCCCTTCTCCGGGGATTTCTTAATTATTGTTTGTTAAGCATTTCCTTAAGGAGCGAGCGGCAATAAGCCATCGGAGTTGAATACTTTTCTGTGTATAAGCATTTTTTTCAGTTCTCACATGCCAATAAGAGCCAGCTTTATGCATTTAACAATAAGAATACGTCCATCAAATACCGCAGCCTGGAGTGACGAATGAAACTGCTTAGAGATATCACCATAAGAAAGATGTTGTTGATTATTTTATCGATTTTTACCTTGATTTGGGGGGTAGCCACGGGATTAACACTGAAAAATTTTTCGGATACGCAGATACTGCTGGAAAACAGTTCACAGCAAAAGGCGACGTATGCTCTGCTGGTCAAAGGTAACGATCAATATTTCCGTTCGGTAACGCGTATGCTGAGGGCAATGGATTTTCAGCAGGACGGTAAAACTGACGATGCCGCGAAAACGTTTGCTTCTTCAGAGAAAGCGCTAAAAATCAGCCAGGATATGCTCTCGCAGTTTCGCAATGCCCAGCATGTCGATGTCAGCCCTGAACTCTCTGCGGCGATGATCAACGACTGGGAGGCGTTGCTGTCCGCCATTACGCCTATGCTTGATGCTGCCCGCAATAACCAGCAGGATCAGTTCCGACAGATTTTCCGCAATACTTATCCGCCGTTAAGCGTTAAGTTCGGTGAAACGGCGGAGAAATATACCAAAGCGATTCAATCCAACGTCATGCTGGATCGGGCAAATGAATCCATCGCACAGAACAGAATCATACTGCTTAGCGCCCTGGTGGCGGGGATCCTTACGCTTTTCCTGACAGACCGCTACCTGGTAACCTTCCTGACAGCGCCGCTTAATTACATTAAAAATCACCTTGAGGTATTAAAAGCGGGCAAATTGCATGTCGAGATTAACGATTTTGGTCGTAACTGCGCCGGTCAGTTAATTCCCTATATCCGCAGCATGCAGAATAGCCTGCGTGAAACTGTGTCGGCTATCCAGGACACCTCTTCCAGCCTGTATGCCAGTACCAGCCGTATCCGTGAGGGGAACGAGCAATTGTCGGCGCGAACTGACCAGCAAGCTGCTGCGTTACAGCAGACGTCCGCCAGTATGGAAGAGTTGACCTCCACCGTGAAAAACAACGCTGAAAACGTTCAGCAGGCGAGAAAGCTTTCCGAAGAGACACAGCATATCGCCAAAGAGGGGGGCGATCTGACGGGCAAGGTGGTGGATACCATGGAGAGTATTTCAGAGAGTTCGCAGAAAATATCTGATATCACAGGGGTAATTAACAGTATCTCATTCCAGACCAACATCCTCGCGCTCAACGCGGCAGTGGAAGCTGCGCGGGCGGGCGAACAAGGGCGCGGCTTTGCCGTGGTCGCCAGCGAGGTTCGTTCTCTGGCGCAGCGGAGCGCGCAGGCGGCGAAAGAAATCGAAGCCCTGATCAGTGAATCGGTCTCTCGTGTGAAAGCCGGTTCAGCGCTGGTGACGACGGCCGGTGAGGCGATGGAAACCATTATCCATTCCGTTACACAGGTGAACGCTCTGATGGGGGAAATATCCATCGCCTCGGATGAGCAAAGCCGGGGGATAAGCCAGATTGGGATAGCGATGAACGAAATGGATGGTGTGACGCAACAGAACGCTGTTCTGGTGCAGGAAGCCTCGACCAGTGCGGAAGCGCTGGAGATGGAAGCCCAGCATTTAGCCAAAACCATCGCTGTTTTCGATCTTGGCGGTAAGTCATTCTCATCGAAGCAGGCACCCTCTGCACCGGTGAGTAAAGGGGGCAGAACGTCATCTGCGCAAAACGCAGAAGGCAGTGAAAACGACTGGGAAACGTTCTGATAAACGATGGCGCGCCTGGTCTTGCGGGCGCGCCGTTCAAATCTGTGCCGCTGCGATGTACACATGCTCATGCTGTACGGCTGCTGGCGTTGATGCTAATCGATCCTTAAAAGATCATCATCCGCATAATCTGGCGTAACAGCATCATTCATATTGATCTCTTTCAATATCGTCAGCAGTGATTGTGCCTCATCCTGATGAAACTCTCTGATGCGTATAATGAAGACGCTCGTCAATAAATTCGTCCTCGCCATCGCGAGACTTTCCAGCCCGGAGAGGCTGTCTGTTCGCTGGTTAAAGTCGAAAAATATCGCCTGGGTGACCGTTTGCCACTCCTGTTCCGCTTCACTGATAGCTGGTATATCGGTATTCAGAAAAGGGGCGCTCTGGTTATTCGTGAGAAACTCGTAAAATTTCAATGTCGTCGTAACGGCTATCTGCGCCAGCAATCTGAACTGTTGTGCAATATCTGTCAGACCTTTTTCAATAAACCACGAACTCTTTGCAATGTAGAGACTTGCAGCACGAAATTCCATATTCATATGCTGATTTAATCTTATAACCAGTTCGCCAGGCAACATAAGCACCTCCTGCTTAAAATAATGCGCAGAGCAAAATATTCAATACATAAGTTTTGGATAGAACATATCGATGATTCGCACGAGCGTACATCATTTGTTAACCGCGATAAACGTTAAAAAATAGAAACTGCTTCGTGCAAAGATGATTAACATCAATAAAAATACATTCTGACCAGTATGGCTTCCGTCTTTAATATAGTGCTGTTTATTGAGGTGATTTGTTAAATATAAATAAAGTTAATATTATCTGTATAGTATGATTACCAATAACACAGTTGCAGAGGGCGGGTGCCGGTTTTTTTATCGCCTGGTGTGGTTGTGAGCATAAGAGCTGCTAAAGTCATTACTGCGATAATGCGTTATTTCGCTTCGGCTGTGTTTTAGCGGTTCACCGCATCTTTATGGCAAAAAAATCCACGCAATGGCGTGGATTTTAGTGGCTTTTATGAGGCCGGGTGAAACCTCATAAACCAAAAAAGCAATTTAGACGTTAAACAGGAAGTTCATGACGTCGCCATCTTTGACGATATAGTCTTTACCTTCTGAACGCATTTTGCCGGCTTCTTTCGCGCCTTGCTCGCCTTTGTAAGTAATAAAGTCTTCATAGGCGATGGTCTGCGCGCGAATAAAACCTTTTTCGAAATCAGTGTGGATTTTACCCGCCGCTTGCGGCGCGGTTGCACCAACCGGGATGGTCCACGCGCGGACTTCTTTCACACCGGCAGTGAAGTAGGTTTGCAGGTTCAGCAGTTCGTAACCGGCGCGAATCACACGGTTCAGTCCCGGCTCTTCCAGACCCAGTTCTGCCATAAACTCGTCACGATCGGCATCGTCCAGCTCGGCGATGTCGGACTCTACTGCGGCACAGACGGCAACCACAACAGAACCTTCTTTGGCAGCGATTTCACGCACCTGATCCAGATACGGGTTGTTCTCAAAACCATCTTCATTGACGTTAGCAATGTACATGGTCGGTTTCAGCGTCAGGAAGCTCAGGTAGCGGATTGCCGCTTTGTCTTCATCCGTCAGATCCAGCGAACGCAGCATGCCGGCATTTTCGAGCTGCGGCAGGCATTTTTCCAGTGCGGCCAGCTCGGCTTTTGCATCTTTATCGCCGCCTTTGGCTTTCTTCTGCACGCGATGAATTGCGCGTTCGCAGGTGTCCAGATCGGCGAGCGCCAGCTCGGTATTGATAACGTCAATATCTTCAGCCGGATCCACTTTGTTGTTTACGTGGATGATGTTGTCGTTTTCAAAGCAGCGCACAACGTGGCCGATGGCTTCGGTTTCACGGATGTTGGTCAGGAACTGGTTACCCAAGCCTTCACCTTTGGATGCGCCTTTTACCAGACCGGCGATATCCACAAACTCCATGGTGGTTGGCAGAATACGCTGCGGCTTGACGATTTCCGCCAGCTTGTCCAGACGCGGATCGGGCATCGGTACGACACCGGTGTTCGGCTCAATGGTACAGAACGGGAAGTTAGCCGCTTCAATACCGGCTTTGGTGAGCGCATTGAACAGGGTGGATTTACCTACGTTGGGCAGGCCAACGATACCGCATTTGAATCCCATGATGTAATTACCTTAATCTCTTGATAATCAACCCGTTACTAAAAACGGATTGCAGAAAAGTGAATAACTTTGCCTATTATACACGTAACCGCTGTAACGCGCGGCAAAAAAGCCGCAGCGCACGGTTACTGCGCCTTGAAGGCGTGCAGGCGGTTAGTGGCTTTGGTTAAACCGTCTTTCAGCCAGATCTCGGTACAACGCACCGCTTCGTCTACGGCTTCGTCGATCAGCTTCTGTTCGGAAACCGGCGGTTTACCCAGTACAAAGCCGACAACTTTGTTTTTATCGCCCGGATGGCCGATTCCCACGCGTAAGCGGTGAAAATTGGGGTTATTCCCCAGTTTGCTGATAATGTCCTTCAGGCCGTTATGACCGCCGTGGCCGCCGCCGAGTTTAAACTTCGCCACGCCGGGCGGCAGATCAAGCTCATCGTGCGCGACCAGAATTTCGTCCGGGTTAATGCGATAAAACGTCGCCATTGCCGCGACGGCTTTCCCGCTGAGGTTCATAAACGTCGTGGGAACCAGCAGGCGTACGTCTTCGCCAGCCAGATTGATGCGCGAGGTGTAACCAAAAAATTTCGGCTCGTCGCGCAGCGGGGCGCGGGAGCGATCCGCCAGCAAATCCACATACCAGGCGCCTGCGTTGTGGCGTGTCGCGGCATATTCGGCGCCGGGGTTCGCCAGCCCGACAATCAGTTTAATCGTCACTTTTTATTCCTGACCAGATCAATGTCCGGCGCGTAGTGTACGTTGTGCAGCGCGCGATGACAAAATTCTCACAACGAAACGCGAAGAATGTTAATGATTGCTCTCATGAATCATTCGAATTTCAACGAGTTCAGTGGCTTATTTGTAAATTTATGTTAGTCGGATATGTGTAATTGTGATCGCGTCCGCAACCGCTATAAAGGTCGCTGTCTATACTTTATCCACAAGGATTGGGGTGATACCCGTCCAACCCATCGTTCCGGAGGTGACATATGAAACGCAAAAACGCTTCGTTACTCGGTAATGTGCTTATGGGGTTGGGGCTCGTGGTGATGGTTGTTGGAGTGGGATACTCCATTTTAAACCAGCTTCCGCAACTTAACCTGCCACAATTTTTCGCACACGGCGCGGTACTGAGCATTTTCCTGGGGGCTGTTCTCTGGCTTGCGGGGGCACGCGTCAGCGGCCATGAGCAGGTGTGTGATAAGTACTGGTGGGTGCGTCACTATGACAAACGCTGCCGTCGCGATCGGCAAAACCACAGCTAACAGACGCTCATATTGATAACGGTTCCCGCAGGAACCGTTTTTTTGGGTAATGCGCAAGCAGTGTTGCGCATCGGCATCAAATATCGGCCAGCGCCGCGTCGCGGTTCGGGAAAAAAGCCAATCTGCCCGGAATCGGCTGAATACCCGCGCGGGCCAGCGTACGCAGCGGCTGAAACTCCAGATTGCTGACGCGAAGCTCCGTGCCTTCCGGCAGACGGGCAACAAAGCGGCGGAAAGCATCCAGCCCGCCAGCATCCAGCACCGGTACTGCATCCCATTTCAGTACCACGATGCGTTTCCCCGCAATGCGCGTTTCCAGATCGCTGAACACACCTTCGGCAGCGGCGAAGAACAGCGGACCAATCACGCGAAGCACCAGCACATCTTCCGGCACCTCGACATTGACAGCCGCCAGGTGAGTCATGCGTGCGATGCGGCGCATAAACAGCAATGAGGCCAGTACGATGCCGACACTGATGGCGATAACCATATCGAACAGTACCGTCAGCGACATGCAGAGCAGCATCACGATGATGTCGTCCGCCGGTGCGCGGCGCAGCAGGTCAATCACCTTATGCGCCTCACTCATGTTCCACGCCACCATCAGCAGCAATGCCGCCATGGCCGAGAGCGGTAGCCAGGAAAGCAGGGGAGCCAGCACCAGCAGCGCCATGATCACCAGCAGCGCGTGGATAACCGCCGCAATGGGGGATGTTGCCCCGGCACGAACGTTAGCGGCGGAACGGGCAATCGCTGCGGTCGCGGTAATGCCGCCAAAGAACGGGGCGACGATGTTGCCCAGACCCTGGCCGATCAGCTCGCTGTTGGCTTTGTGTTTGGTGCCGGTCATACCATCCAGCACCACGGCGCAAAGCAGGGATTCAATTGCCCCCAGCATCGCCATCGAAAACGCGGCTGGCAGTAACGCCCGTAATGAATCCCAGCTCAGGGTAAATGCAGAGCCCGGCAGATCCCACGGTAACACCAGTTGCGGCAGCAGTTGCGGAATGCCGTTGCCCTGGCTGCCATCGGCCAGCACGTAGTGAAATTGTGAGCCGATAGTTGCGACATGGCCGCCGAGCAGGTTAACGACCAGCATTACTGCGCAGCCTGCCAGCAACGCAGGCAAATGGCCCGGCAGGCGCAATCGCAGGCGTGGCCAGAAGATCAGTGTTCCGAGCGTGACCACGCCGATGGCGGCATCGCCAGCATTAACGGTGGGCAGCGCCATCACCAGCGCGCCGACTTTTTGCAAGTAGTGCTCCGGCACGTGCGTCAGTTGCAGGCCAAGAAAATCTTTGATCTGCATGGTGGCAATGGTGATACCGATCCCGGAGGTGAAGCCGAGTGTGACGGAAAGCGGAATGTATTCGATCAGGCGGCCAAAACGCGCCAGACCAAAGAGGATCAGAAACACGCCGGACATCAATGTCGCGACCAGGAGTCCCGCGAGGCCAAACTGCTGCGAAACCGGGTAGAGGATCACCACGAACGCGGCGGTCGGGCCTGAAACGCTGTAGCGGGAACCTCCGCTCAGCGCAATCACGATACCGGCAATGGCTGCCGTATAGAGTCCGTACTGTGGCGCGACGCCGCTCCCGATTGCCAACGCCATCGCAAGGGGAATTGCAATAATCCCGACCGTTATCCCGGCGATCAGATCCCGGGTAAAGCGGGCGGCGGTATATTTTTCCTTCCAGCACGCGTCAATGAGCGCGCGGAAAGGCATAACATGAGGAGAGAGCAGCTTGTTCACAATGGTATGTCATCCGTGAATGCGTCTGTAACGGGTTAATAAATCATACAAGTTATGTTCTGAGATAAAAAAACCCGCCGTAGCGGGTTTTTTCGAAAGCAACGATTAATGCTCGAACATGGCAGAAATCGATTCTTCGTTGCTGATACGACGGATAGCTTCAGCCAGCATGCCAGACAGCGTCAGCGTACGTACGTTCGGCAGCGCTTTAATCTCCTCGCTCAGCGGAATGGTGTCGCAGACGACCACTTCGTCGATCACGGAGTTGCGCAGGTTGTTTACCGCATTACCGGAGAAAATCGGGTGAGTGGCATAAGCGAATACGCGTTTTGCACCGCGTTCTTTCAGCGCTTCCGCCGCTTTGCACAGGGTGCCGCCGGTGTCGATCATGTCGTCAACCAGTACGCAGTCGCGGCCAGCCACGTCGCCGATGATGTGCATCACCTGGGAAACGTTAGCGCGCGGACGGCGTTTGTCGATGATCGCCATGTCGGTGTCGTTCAACAGTTTGGCAATGGCACGAGCACGAACTACGCCGCCGATATCCGGAGAAACCACAATCGGGTTGTCCAGGTTCAGTTGCAGCATATCTTCGAGCAGGATAGGGCTACCAAATACGTTATCAACCGGCACATCAAAGAAGCCCTGGATCTGTTCAGCATGCAGGTCAACGGTCAGTACGCGGTCAACGCCAACGCTTGAGAGGAAATCGGCAACCACTTTTGCGGTAATCGGTACACGCGCAGAACGCACGCGGCGGTCCTGACGGGCATAACCAAAGTAGGGAATGACCGCGGTGATACGACCTGCGGAAGCACGGCGCAGGGCATCGACCATCACAACCAGTTCCATCAGGTTGTCATTGGTAGGGGCACAAGTGGACTGGATGATGAAAATATCACCACCGCGTACATTTTCATTGATTTGTACGCTGACTTCGCCATCGCTAAAGCGACCTACGGCGGCGTCGCCGAGAGAAGTGTACAGGCGGTTGGCAATACGTTGTGCTAGTTCCGGGGTTGCGTTACCAGCAAAAAGCTTCATATCAGGCACGAGAAGAACCTCAGGCATGCGTCCAGTGGTGGATAGAATCGGCCAAAATGTGCGGTCAGGGCAGAAATCTATCCATGCGGTGTATTAAAGAGCGCGATGCAACGTCTGGAACATGAGTGACGTTGTCACCGGAGCTCAGCTTGCCCGGCGATGGTTTGTGCTAGCGGCGAGAGGTTGACGCCTCGCGCGACAAAACCGTTTAGCCATTCCGGGGCTTGCTCAAGCACCTGACGAGCGGCGGATTCGGTGTCAAATTCGGAAAAGACACAGGCTCCTGTGCCAGTCAGGCGCGACGGCGCGTATTCTAACAGCCAGGAAAGCGCCGCATCAACCTCGCGAAAACGTTTTCTTGCGATAACCTCGCAATCGTTGCCGAATTCACATTTTAGTAACGTCTCAATTGACCTTTTCGGTGTATTTCTCGGCAACTCTGGATCCTTGAAGATGACCGGCGTAGGGATACTTACGCCGGGATGCGCCACCAGATACCATTTTTCCGGCGGGTTAACGGGGGTAAGAACTTCACCCACGCCTTCTGCGAAGGCGGCATGCCCGCGCACGAATACCGGCACATCCGCGCCAAGCGTCAGCCCCAGCGCTGCCAGTTCGTCTACACTCAGGTTGCAGCGCCACAGGTGGTTTAACGCCACCAACACGGTGGCGGCGTCTGAGGAGCCTCCGCCGAGCCCGCCGCCCATTGGCAAGCGTTTTTCGATGGCAATATCCGCACCGCTACCTGCCGCTAACCGCCCGGTTTCTGCGGCGCGTTTCATCAGCAAACGGGCTGCGCGAACGATGAGATTATCCGCATCGGGTACGCCATCAATCGGCGTCAGCAAACGGATCTCGCCATCGTTGCGGGGTTCAATGGTTAAGGTGTCGCCATAATCCAGAAACTGGAACAGCGTCTGTAAGGTGTGATAACCGTCAGGGCGTTGACCGGTAATGTATAAAAAGAGATTGAGCTTCGCCGGAGCCGGCCAGGTGGTCATCATTTAACGATCCAGTTATCCATTTTCAGCTTGATGCGCTGGCTACCGTCGCTCAACTCCATGTTCGCAGGCAGGGAGGGCTGGGTTTTGCTGTCATAACCGCCGTAAACCACTTTCCAGGTTTTGCCGCCCTGACTGTAATTGACTTCATTCAGGCGATACTGATCGTCAAGGGTGTAGTCGGTCGCCTCGCCCGGCAGACCCAGGATCCACTGGCGCAGGCTGTTGAGTGGAATCGGCATCCCGGTCAGTTTGCCAATCATCTCTTCCGCATCGTCAGCGGTATAATGCTTGCCTTTGTTATCCACCAATTCAACGGAACCCGGTTGCGCATTCAGCTCCAGTTCGGTACTGCCGAGTGGGTTTGTCAGCAGAAGACGGTAACGATCCTGGCCAGTCTGCTGCCAGAAGAAGCGGGCGTACACTTTTTGTTGGTCGGAAAGATAGGCAAAGGCGCCGCGTGTCTGATACTGGCTCAACGCGCGAACTTGCTGCTGGTGCTGACGCCATTGCGGCGCGTCAGGACTTTTGCCAGGGCCTTTTGGCGTTGTGATCGTACAGGCAGTGAGAACGAGGCTGGCCAGCGGCAGCAGTCGAATGAGGCGGGAAGCAGGCAAAGTCATAATGATGACAAATCCTTGAGATACGTTGCAGTTATTACCCCTAATGCTAGCGTCGCGATGAAACAGCGTCTACGTTCAAGTTGTCTTAAATCATTAAATTACCAATTACTCCGAAAGGGTAGTCTCTCTTTTATTGACCACGCGCATCCTGTATGATGCGCAGAGTCTAACCTTATCAACGTTGGTACTATTCCCGCGCCCATGACCCTTTTAGCACTAGGCATCAACCACAAAACGGCCCCCGTTTCGTTGCGAGAACGCATTGCATTTTCGCCGGAAACGCTTGACCAGGCTCTGGAAAGCCTGCTCTCGCAGCCGATGGTGCAGGGGGGGGTGGTGCTGTCGACCTGTAACCGCACTGAACTTTATTTGAGCGTTGAAGAGCGGGATAACCTGCACGAAGCGCTGGTGCGTTGGCTGTGCGATTATCACCATTTGCGGGAAGACGAAGTCCGCCAAAGCCTGTACTGGCACCAGGATAACGACGCGGTCAGCCATTTAATGCGCGTGGCCAGCGGCCTGGACTCGCTGGTGCTCGGCGAACCACAAATTCTCGGTCAGGTTAAAAAAGCCTTTGCCGATTCTCAGCGCGGGCATGATAACGCCAGCGATCTGGAGCGCATGTTCCAGAAATCCTTCTCTGTTGCGAAACGAGTGCGCACTGAAACTGATATCGGCGCCAGCGCTGTGTCCGTTGCGTTTGCCGCCTGTACGCTGGCGCGGCAAATTTTCGAATCACTGGCCTCGGTGACGGTGCTGCTGGTCGGCGCCGGGGAAACCATTGAGCTTGTGGCGCGGCATCTGCGTGAACATAAAGTGCAGAAAATGATCATTGCCAACCGTACCCGTGAACGCGCGCTGTCGCTGGCGGATGAAGTGGGCGCGGAAGTGATCTCGCTTAGTGATATCGATGAGCGCCTGAAAGACGCCGACATTGTGATCAGCTCTACCGCCAGCCCGTTGCCGATCATCGGCAAAGGGATGATGGAGCGCGCCATGAAGGCCCGGCGTAATCAACCTGTGCTGCTGGTGGATATCGCCGTTCCGCGCGATGTTGAACCGGAAGTCGGTAAAGTCGCTAACGCCTATCTCTACAGCGTGGACGACCTGCAAAGCATCATTCAGCACAATCTGGCGCAGCGCAAAGCCGCTGCGGTGCAGGCAGAAACCATTGTCGCCCAGGAAACCAGTGAATTTATGGCCTGGCTGCGTGCGCAAAGCGCCAGCGAGACTATCCGTGAATACCGCAGCCAGTCCGAAGTTGTTCGTGATGAGCTGACGGCAAAAGCGATCGCTGCGCTGGAGCAGGGCGGCGATCCGCAGGCTATTATGCAGGATCTGGCATGGAAACTGACCAACCGCCTGATCCACGCACCAACCAAATCTCTTCAGCAGGCTGCCCGTGACGGGGACGATGAACGCCTGCATATTCTGCGCAACAGCCTCGGGCTGGATTAGCACAACAATCTCTTATTATAAGGTGCACTTACGCCTATGAAGCCTTCTATCGTTGCCAAACTGGAAGCCCTGCATGAGCGCCATGAAGAAGTTCAGGCGCTGCTCGGTGACGCGCAAACCATCGCCGACCAGGACAAGTTCCGCGCGCTGTCGCGGGAATTCGCGCAGTTAAGCGATGTGTCACGCTGTTTTACTGACTGGCAACAGGTTCAGGAAGATATCGAAACCGCGCAGATGATGCTCGACGATCCGGAAATGCGCGACATGGCGCAGGACGAATTACGCGACGCGAAAGAAAAAAGCGAGCAGCTTGAACAGCAGTTGCAACTTTTACTGCTGCCAAAAGATCCGGACGATGAACGCAATGCGTTTGTTGAAGTGCGCGCCGGGACCGGCGGTGACGAAGCGGCGCTGTTTGCAGGCGACCTGTTCCGTATGTACAGCCGTTATGCGGAAGCCCGTCGCTGGCGTGTAGAGATCATGAGCGCCAACGATGGCGAGCACGGTGGATACAAAGAAGTGATTGCCAAAATCAGCGGCGATGGTGTCTATGGCCGACTGAAGTTTGAGTCCGGTGGTCATCGCGTACAGCGCGTTCCTGCCACCGAATCACAGGGGCGTATTCATACTTCTGCCTGTACCGTGGCGGTGATGCCGGAGCTGCCAGAAGCAGAGCTGCCGGATATTAACCCGGCTGATTTGCGCATCGACACCTTCCGCTCTTCCGGTGCGGGCGGGCAGCACGTTAACACCACCGACTCCGCTATTCGTATTACTCACTTGCCGACGGGCATTGTGGTGGAGTGTCAGGATGAGCGTTCGCAGCACAAAAACAAGGCCAAGGCATTGTCCGTGCTGGGTGCGCGTATCCACGCAGCGGAAATGGCCAAACGCCACCAGGCGGAAGCCTCAACCCGTCGCAACTTACTGGGCAGCGGCGATCGCAGTGACCGTAACCGTACCTATAACTTCCCGCAGGGGCGCGTGACCGATCACCGCATCAACGTGACGCTTTATCGACTGGATGAAGTCATGGAAGGCAAGCTGGATATGCTGATCGAACCGATCGTGCAGGAGTACCAGGCTGACCAGTTGGCTGCGCTCTCCGAGCAGGAATAATGGACTATCAACAGTGGTTGCGTGAGGCAATAAGCCAGTTACAGTCGAGCGACAGCCCGCGGCGCGATGCGGAGATCCTGCTCGGTTTTGTGACGGGGAAGTCTCGCACTTTTATTCTGGCTTTTGGCGAAACCCGGCTCACCGCCGGGCAACAACAACAGCTCGACGCACTGCTGGCACGGCGTGAACATGGTGAGCCGGTGGCACATCTGGTTGGCGTCCGTGAGTTCTGGTCGTTGCCGCTGTTTGTCTCGCCCGCCACATTGATTCCTCGCCCGGACACCGAATGCCTCGTTGAACAGGCGTTAAACCGCCTGCCTGAGACGCCGTGCCGTATCCTCGATTTAGGCACCGGTACCGGCGCTATCGCGCTGGCGCTGGCCAGCGAGCGTCCTGACTGCCAGGTGACGGCCGTCGATGTGGTTGCAGAGGCGGTAGCGCTGGCGCAGCGTAATGCCGAGCATCTTGGCATTGGCAATGTCGACATTCGCCAGAGCCACTGGTTCAGTGCGCTGGCCGGGCAGACGTTTTTGCTGATTGTCAGTAACCCCCCTTATATTGATGAGCAGGATCCGCATCTGGCGCAGGGAGATGTGCGTTTTGAGCCGTTGAGTGCGCTGGTCGCCGCTGACCACGGTCTGGCGGATTTAGAGATCATCATTAAGGACGCGCCAGGCTATTTGCTACCGGGTGGCTGGTTGCTGCTTGAACATGGCTGGCAGCAGGGAGAGTTGGTGCGCAACCTGTTCACCCGGCATGGCTGGCTGCAGGTTGCCACCTGCCGCGATTATGGCGATAACGAGCGTCTGACCCTCGGGCAGTGGCCCTGCGTGGAGTGAACAGGCAATGAGTGCCTTTAAGATCCTGATAACGCTACATTTGACGTCGGTGGTCTTGACCATTAGCCTGTTTGTTTTACGCTACTGGTGGCGCTGGTCGGCTAATCCGCGCGCGCAGTCGCGTTGGGTGCGTGTGTTGCCGCATACCATTGATACCGTCTTGTTGTTAAGCGGCGCGGGATTGATGTGGGTGACGGGCTATTTACCTTTTACTGTTAAAGGCGCATGGCTGACTGAAAAGCTGTTTGGCGTTATCATCTATATCGTTTTGGGTTTTATTGCGCTTGGGCGACATCGCCCGCGCAGCCAGCAGACAGGGTTTATCGCCTTTATGCTGGGGCTGGTGGTGCTGTACATCATCATCAAACTCGCCGCCACAAAAGTACCGATACTGGGGTAAGACATGAGGTCGTTAGCCGATTTCGAATTTAATAAAGCGCCGTTATGCGATGGGATGATCCTTGTTTCAGAGCTGATTCGCGATGATTTTCCTTCACAATATGTGCATGACGAACTGGAGCGGCTGCTCAGTCTGGCACGCGAAGAAATCAGCATGGCGAAGCCTCAGGACTGGCAACTGGAAAAACTCGTTGAGCTGTTTTACGGCGAATGGGGCTTTAAAGATACGCGCGGCGTCTACCGTTTGTCCGACGCGCTATGGCTGGATAAAGTGCTGGAAAATCGCCAGGGCAGCGCCGTATCGCTGGGCGCAATTTTACTGTGGGTGGCCGGGCGTCTGGATATTCCGCTGACGCCGGTGATTTTCCCGACGCAACTGATCCTCCGCGCCGAATGGCTGGATGGCGAAATGTGGCTGATTAACCCATTTAACGGCGATACGTTGGATGAGCATACGCTGGAAGTGTGGTTGAAAGGTAATATCAGCCCGGTTGCCGAGTTGTTCAATGAAGATCTGGATGAAGCTGATAACGCGGAAGTGATCCGCAAGTTGCTGGATACGCTGAAATCGGCGCTGATGGAAGAACAGCAGATGGAGCTGGCGTTGCGCGCCAGTGAAGCGTTGTTGCAGTTCAATCCGGAAGATCCCTATGAGATCCGCGACCGTGGGCTGATTTATGCGCAACTGGATTGCGACCACGTGGCGCTGCATGATTTAAGTTATTTTGTTGAGCAGTGCCCGGAGGATCCCATCAGTGAGATGATCCGCGCGCAAATCAACACCATTTCGCACAAACAGATTACTTTGCATTAAGCATGTGTTCCGATTCACACTCGATAAGGCGATTCTATGAAACAAAAAGTGGTTAGCATTGGCGACATTAAGGTCGCGAACGACCTGCCGTTTGTACTGTTTGGTGGTATGAACGTGCTGGAGTCCCGCGATTTGGCAATGCGCATTTGCGAACACTACGTCACCGTGACCCAAAAACTGGGTATCCCGTACGTGTTCAAAGCCTCTTTTGATAAAGCCAACCGCTCTTCTATCAAGTCCTACCGTGGACCGGGTCTGGAAGAGGGGATGAAGATTTTTCAGGAGCTGAAACAGACGTTCGGCGTAAAAGTGATCACTGATGTGCACGAAGCGTCACAGGCGCAGCCGGTTGCTGATGTGGTTGATGTCATCCAACTGCCAGCGTTCCTGGCGCGTCAGACGGACCTGGTGGAAGCGATGGCGAAAACCGGTGCGGTGATCAACGTCAAGAAACCGCAGTTCGTTAGCCCGGGCCAGATGGGCAATATCGTGGATAAATTCCACGAAGGCGGTAACGACAACGTTATTCTTTGCGACCGTGGTTCCAACTTCGGCTATGACAATCTGGTCGTGGACATGCTGGGCTTCAGCGTGATGAAGAAAGTCTCCAACAACGCGCCGGTGATTTTCGATGTCACCCACGCGCTGCAGTGCCGCGATCCGTTTGGCGCTGCGTCTGGCGGTCGTCGCGCGCAGGTTGCTGAGCTGGCGCGTGCGGGTATGGCTACCGGTCTGGCAGGTCTGTTTATTGAAGCGCATCCGGATCCGGACAATGCAAAATGCGATGGCCCATCCGCGCTGCCGCTGGCGAAGCTGGAGCCGTTCCTGAAACAGATCAAAGCCATTGACGATCTGGTGAAGAGCTTCGACGAGCTCGACACCGAGTAAGAATGAAAAAACCCCGCAACGCGGGGTTTTTTTATGGATGCAATCTGCCGTCAGGCAAAAATCGTCATCAGATAGGCCGCAAATAACGCCAAATGCGCCGCGCCGTTCAGCACATTAGTGCGCCCGGTCGAGAAGGAAATGTGGCACAGCACCAGCGATGCGACCATCACAATCATCTCCGGCGCGCCCAGCGCAAAGATCAGATCGTTGCCAGTGAACCATGCAATCAGCGTGACAACCGGCACCGTCAACGAAATGGTGGCCAGCACCGAGCCGAAAAAGAGGTTCATCGCGCGCTGAACCTGGTTATTCAGGACAGCTTTCAGCGCCCCCAGTCCTTCTGGTGAAAGGATCAGTAACGCCACCAGGAAACCGGTAAAGGCGACAGGCGCATTCAGTTCGCTCAGCAGCGACTCCAGCGGTTTGGCGTTCATCTTGGTCACAGCGATAACGGCAACCAGATGAATAATCAGCCACGCCGTATGCCACAGATTACCGTGCGCAGACGGTTTGCCATGGTGCGGGTCATTATCATCGCTCTCATCTTCATGTTCGTAAACAAACAGGCTCTGATGGGTTTTTGTCTGGATCAGCAGAAAGACACCGTACATAGCCGCCGAAATCAGCGCCACCAGTAACGACTGACCAATGGTGAAATTAGCGGACGGCAGCGCCATCGGGAAAACCAGCACAATAATCGCCAGCGGGAACAGGGCAATCAGGTACTGTTTAATGCCAAACAGGTTCATATACTGAGTGGCGAATTTGCGCCCGCCGAGCAGCAGCGAAAACCCCACCAGCCCACCGGTCACGATCATAATGATGGAATAGAGCGTATCGCGCATCAGCGTCGGGGCCGCATCGCCGGTGGCCATCAGCGCAGAAATCAGACTCACTTCAAGAATAACGACGGAAAGGCTCAGAATCAGCGACCCGTAAGGTTCGCCGAGGCGGTGCGCGAGAACATCTGCGTGACGCACCACGCTAAAGGCGCTGGATAAAATCCCCACCAGCGCCAGAATATTAATGCCGATCACCGCTGGCAGCGACTGTGTACTTCCCCATAACAGCAGTACGCCCAGCGCCAGCATCGGGAAAATAAGGGTAGTCTCCTTGTGGCGGGTTTTAACCGCCTCGTGCGTTGTTGTCATTGTGATTCTCCATCCAGCATGCAGGTATTTGACAATTATAGTTAAAAAATTTGAACGCCTTAACATAGCAAAGCGTGACGCCATGGTGGGGATATTTACCTGATTTTACGGGAACCTGTTTCTTTCTATTTGAATGCGGCAAAAAGTGGTGTTTTGTTTAAATAGTGTTGAATTTACATAGTGATGCTTATTTTTATTTTTAACTAATTTGCTGTTGCTGGCGCAAAGAGAGAATGTCGATCAGACTTAAAGATTTACCCCAGAAGGAGCCAGATGATGCCGTATAAATCGAAATCTGATCTGCCAGACAGCGTGCAGCATGTGTTACCCGCTCATGCACAAGATATTTATAAAGAGGCCTTCAATAGCGCCTGGGAGCAATACAAAGATAAAGACGACAGGCGCGATGATGCGAGCCGCGAAGAGACGGCGCATCGCGTCGCCTGGGCCGCAGTCAAACATGACTATGAGAAAGGTGATGACGAGAAGTGGCATAAAAAGAAATAAGCACCTTTAGCGCGTTATTCGATAGATTGTCGCTATTGCAAGCGGCCGGTGAATTGCATAAGGTCGTAGTAAGCTGCGTTGAAACGCAGCATATGTCGGGAAGGCAGCAGTAAAGCAGTCGCAAGGAAGCATGCAGTGGCGGAGGTAAAAGATGTTAACGCGTGATTTCTTGCTCAAGGCCGATTGTAAAACGGCGTTTGGCGATATCGAGGCATCGCTATTGTGGTCGGCGGAACAACGGGCGGCATCCCTGGCTGCCACGCTTGCCTGCCGTCCGGATGACGGCCCGGTATGGATTTTTGGTTATGGTTCGCTGATGTGGAACCCGGCGCTGGAGTTTGACGAATCCTGCACCGGAACGCTGGTGGGTTGGCATCGCGCATTCTGTTTGCGCCTGACCGCCGGACGCGGGACGGCTTGCCAACCGGGGCGTATGCTTGCACTGAAAGAGGGCGGGCGCACCACCGGCGTGGCGTATCGCTTGCCAGCACAGACGCTTGAAGAGGAGCTGGGCCTGCTGTGGAAGCGTGAGATGATCACCGGTTGCTACATGCCGAGCTGGTGCAAACTCACACTCGACGATGGTCGTCACGTTAATGCGCTGGTGTTTATCATGGATCCCCGCCATCCACTGTATGAGTCTGATACCCGCGCGCAGATTATCGCGCCGCTGATTGCCGCCGCCAGCGGGCCGCTGGGCACCAACGCACAATACCTCTTTTCGCTTGAGCAAGAACTGATCAAGCTTGGTATGCATGACGATTGCCTGAATGAGCTGGTAGGGAAAGTGCGGGGGCTGCTGGAAGAAGAAAAACCAGGCCCGGATCTGCAACCTGGTTTTGCCTGCTAACGGTTGCGGTGATTACGCCGCAACGTAGCTGATTGAGTGCTCAAGCGACTGGCTGTGGCTATCGATCAGCACACTCCAGATGCCGCTGTAAGGAACCGCCAGATAGGCGCTTGCACGGTTCTGTACGCTTAAGATATCCGTCTGTGTCTGAGAAGATTGTGTCTTCTCGCTCATCAGATGGATATGGCAACTCTCAGAACAACGAACAACGACCGTATCTCCGCCAAATAACTTCAAACTTGCCTTTACCAACGCCATTTTCAACCCCGTAGTTGTTAAACAACGCGCTCCTTGCTGGAACAATCCCGTGCGTGATTTTGTTCACAATTCACTCATTGCATAACACCAAAGGGAAGGGGGTTAAATGCTGATTTCGATCAACTAATGACGTAACGATTAAACAAAAATGACATTGTTCGGTGGGGAAAGAGGTCGGCGCGAAAAATTGTGGTTAAAACGCGCCGACAAAAGATTAAATGCGGAAATGACCCGCTGTTTCAGCTAGCTCACCCGCTTGCGATCGCAGTGCGCCGGCAGCGGCCGCAGACTCGATCACCAGCTCGGCGTTTTGCTGCACCATGCGATCCAGATCGATAACAGCATGATTTATCTCCTGAATGCCTTTCATTTGCTCGCTGGTCGCCACCGTAATTTCCCGCATGATCACCGACACGCTATCAATGCTGGCGACAATGTCGGTCATACTTTCACCCGCCAGCCGCACGAAGCGCGACCCCGTCGCCACGCTGTCGGTGGTGGAATCAATCAGCGTTTTGATCTCTTTCGCCGCCTGTGCGCTACGGCTTGCCAGATTGCGTACTTCACCGGCAACCACGGCGAACCCGCGCCCTTGCTCACCGGCGCGCGCCGCTTCAACAGAGGCGTTCAGTGCCAGGATATTGGTCTGGAAGGCAATTCCGTCGATGACGCTGGTGATATCGCCGATTTTCGCGGAGGCCACTTCAATAGACTGCATCGTGTTGATAGCCTGATTCACCACCTGTCCCCCGCGGGATGCGGCTTCGGATGCGACATGAGCCTGGTTATTTGCCTGCGCCGCCGCATCGGTTGATTGCGCGACGGATGCGGTGATCTGCTCCACAGCGCTGGCGGTTTCACGCAGGCTGGAGGCGGCCTGTTCCGTACGGCCAGAAAGATCCTGGTTACCGGCGGCAATCTCCTGCGCTGCCTGCTGCACGGAGTTACTGGAGTCGCGCAGTTTACCCATCACGACCGAAAGCTTGTCGCTGAAAGCGTTAAACGCCTGAGCGATTTGCGATACTTCGTCGTTGCCATCGGTCGGCAGTCGCTGGGAGAGATCGTTGGTTCCGCTGCTGATAGCATGCATGGCATCACGGACGGTCAGGAGGCGTTTCAGCAGCGTCGAGACAATCCAGTGCATAATCGCGCCGGTGATTAACAGCAACACGATCAGCGAAATTGCAGAGGCTTTTAACTGTGCACGTAAGCCGGCGGTGGAATCGCCGCTATCCAGCGCGACAGCCAGAACCCAGTCTGTCCCTTTGACCTGACTTGCCAGCAGTTCTTTCTGCTCACCGGCATAGACCCCGGATACCGGTTTGCCGCTGCGCAAATCGGCGAAGCTGACGCCACTAATGGCATCGGTGAAGGGCTTCATCGTCAGCTTGTCATTTCCGGCGGCAATGATGGTACCGTCGCTGGCAAGCAGCATACCGCTGCTGTTCGGTGTCGGGCTGATGCCTTTAACGTTGGCCACGACGCTGTCCATCGAGACGTCGCCTGCCACCACGCCTTTGAGCGTGCCGTTCTCTTTGACCGGGACGGCGAAAGTGACCACCAGAGCACCGGTGCTGGCATCCACATAGGGAGCGGTGACCACAGGCGCATCCGCTTTGACGACCTGCTGATACCATGGTCGAATCGTCGGATCGTAATCAGGGGGAACGCCGCCAGGGTCGGAGAATTTCGCGGTTTTCGTGGCATAGCCAACATAAACGTTAATGAAACCCCCGGCGTGTGCAATCTGCTTGAAGACCGGCACGGGATCGTCGCTCAGGGCAACGCTTTGCAGTGAGGCGATCATATTCGTTTTGGTGGCAATCCAGTCGGCAATCGCAATGCTGTGACTGGCGCTGGTGCTGGAGAGGATATTTTGCTGAGTTTGCTGGTTGTGCTGGCTGGTTACCTGATAGTTGATGATGGTGTTAAGAAGCAAAGCGATAACGAGGCATCCCGCTGTCGCCGCAATAATACGGGCTTTAATTGATCTGAACATTTTTATAGTACCTGCTGTGTTGTCTTTAGGGGCTATCGGCAATACAGCAGGTAAACTTGATGACGTAAGGTCATCCATAAGAAAAAAATATTAAACTCACCGCAATATTAGAACGTTAATACTTTATCCGCTGCCAGCGTCCATTGCGCCAGTTCGACCAGCGTGCCGATCTCCACACCGTCAATCAGCGGCAGTGTGGTGATACCGCGTCCGTCGGTACAGGTTTTACACAGTTTCACCGGCACATGCTGCGCCGTTAAAATCTCCAGCATCTGCTGGATGTTATAGCCTTCTGCCGGTTTTTGCCCGCGCAGCCCGGCGGTCACCGCGTCGGACATCAAGAACAATTTCAGATTAAGCTCCGCGTTCTGTTCACGCAGGGCAATGGCCAGACGCAGGCTGTTAAACAGAGATTCGCTACCGTAGGCGGCACCGTTAGCCACAATGACGATTTTTTGCATCTTCACTCCCTCGATAAAAGTGCGCAGCGTCGACGCCGCGCTGAAGACGTTTATGCTACTGCGACACCGTCGCAGGGGGAAGGGCGTCGGGACAAAGAGTGTGCATGACCGATCACACTGTCGTTGTGTCAGGATGGGAACGATAAGGATCTTCCTGGAATGCCCTCTACGGCTGCAAAGGTGGGCCAAAAACGTTAACCTTAAAAGGTGTTTAACCTGCAACGGGATGGATCATAATCAGTGTCGTGATGCGTAACGCCATACATTCCCAACTCTTTTTACTCCTCGCATTGTTGCTGGCAGGCGTTTCTGCCAGTGCCCAGCAAAATCGTTTTGTACAGCAGGCGGAAAATCCCTTTGATAATAATGGCGATGGCTTGCCGGACCTGGGGATGGCGCCCGAAACCCGCGCGCAGGAAAAACATTTCGCTGAAATGGCGAAAGCCTTTGGCGAAGCCAGTATGACCGATAACGGCCTGACGACTGGCGAACAGGCGCGCCAGTTTGCCTTTGGGCAGATACGGGATGTGGTCAACGATGAAGTGAGCCAGAAGATGGAATCCTGGCTATCACCGTGGGGGAGCGCCACGGTTGATCTGAACGTTGATAATGAAGGCAATTTTACCGGCAGCCACGGGGACTGGTTCCTGCCACTGCAGGATAATAACCGTTATCTCACCTGGAGCATGCTGGGGTTAACGCAACAGGATGCCGGGCTGGTGGGCAATGCGGGTATCGGGCAACGCTGGATATCCGGAGAGTGGTTACTGGGCTATAACACGTTTTACGACACCCTTCTTGATGATAACCAGGGCCGCGCAGGACTGGGTGCTGAAGCCTGGGGCGAGTATCTGCGTTTTTCTGCTAATTACTATCAGCCACTGAGCAACTGGGATGACCAAACCGCGACGCTGCAACAGCGCATGGCGCGCGGCTATGACGTTACGGCGCAGGCGAGGCTACCGTTTTACCAGCAACTGAACACCAGCGTTAGCCTTGAGCAATATTTTGGCGACAGTGTCGATCTGTTCGATACCGGAACCGGTTATCACAATCCGGTGGCGGTAAAACTGGGGCTGAATTATACCCCGGTGCCGCTGGTGACGCTGACCGCGGAGCACAAGCAAGGGGAGAGCGGTGCAAGTCAGAATGACCTCGGATTGAAAGTCAATTATCGCTTTGGCGTCCCGCTCTGGAAGCAACTTTCCGCCAGTGAAGTGGCAGAAAGTCGCTCGTTACGCGGCAGCCGCTATGACAGCCCGACGCGTAGCACGACTCCGGTGTTTGAGTATCGCCAGCGGAAGACATTGTCGGTGTTTCTGGCCACGCCGCCATGGGACTTACAGCCGGGCGAGACCGTAGAAGTGAAATTGCAGATTAACAGCGTGCACGGCATCCGTTCGATAACCTGGCAGGGCGATACTCAGATTCTGAGTCTGACGCCGCCTGCTGATGGGCACAGCGCAGAGGGCTGGACGCTGATTATGCCGCGCTGGGACAGTGCGGAAGGGGCAACCAATCGCTGGACGCTCTCAGCGCTGGTGGAGGATGGTAAAGGGCAGCGCGTCGTGTCCAATACCATCGAACTGAAACTGACTGAGCCGGTCATTGCGCCTCAGCCAGAGGCCAGTGCGGGCTGGGCGCTACCCGACCCGCAGTGATCAGAAAATACGTTCCTGGTGCACCCACACGGCGGCTTCCACACGGGACTTCAGTTTCATTTTCTTTAGCATATGTTTGACGTGAACTTTGACCGTACTTTCGGTGATATCCAGACGACGGGCGATCATCTTATTCGGCAGCCCTTGCGCAATCAGTTTGAGGATGTCGCGTTCACGCGGCGTCAGTTGGGTAATATCGCGGTCAGTCGTCGCCCGGTTGGCGCGCAGGCTGGCTGCCAGCACCGGCGTGAGCGCTTCGCTTAATACCATCTCTCCGGCGGCGGCCTGCTGCAGGGCTTTGAGCAGATCTTCCGGTTCCATATCTTTCAGTAAGTAACCATCGGCACCGCGTTTCAGTGCCGTGACCACATCTTCTTCATGGTTGGAGACGCTGAACACCACGATACGCCCGGAGAGCGTTTTTTCCCGTAGTTTATCCAGCGTTTCCAGCCCGTTCATGCCCGGCATATTGAGATCCAGTAAAATCAGGTCCGGATCCAGCGATTCCGCCAGCTCAATGCCTTGCTCCCCGTTGCTCGCTTCGCCAGCTACGGTGATATCCGGCGCCATGCTAATTAACTGTTTAACACCGGTTCGCAGCATTGGATGATCGTCGATCAGGAGGATAGTTGCCGGTTCCTGATTACTCATGGTTATCTCCTTGCATGGATGAGAGAAATTTCTCTGGAATAAAGGTTACGACCACTTCAGTGCCACCGGATTCGACCGGACGTACCTGGCAGTCGCCGCGCAGACTTTGTGCGCGGTCACGCATAATGATCAATCCATAATGGTTGGTCCGTTCAGCATTAACCGGAATGCCGCAACCGTTGTCGCTGATGCGTAATATTACCCGGTTTTCCTGCTGTTGCACTGCAACACTGACCGACGTCGCGCCAGCGTGTTTTAATGCGTTGCTGAGCGCCTCGCGGGCGATCTGCAACAGGTGAATCGCCTGATGCGATGGCACCAGTCTGGGCGGCAACTGATAATCAAGCCGCACCTGGAAACCGAGCCGCTCGCTGAACTCCTGACAGCTTGACTCCAGCGCCGGGCGCAGCCCGGGTTCGGTTAATTGTAAACGGAAGGTGGTCAACAGTTCACGTAATTGCGCCCATGACGTATTGAGTTCATTACGGATTTGCCCTAACAGATGCCGACTGCTCTCCGGCAAATCATCCCCCTGCATTTGCAGGCAACTGACCTGCATCTTCATACAGGAGAGCGACTGGGCGATCGAGTCATGCAGTTCGCGAGCAATCGTGGCGCGCTCTTCCATTACCATCAGTTGCTGCTGGCGGTCCTGATGTCTGTCCAGCGCCAGTGTGGCGGTCAGTTGTTCAACCAACGTATCCACCAGTTGCTGCTGATCGTGACTTAAATGGCGACCCGGCGGCAGAGTGGCTAACAGCAGGCCGTATTGCATATGGGCGTCCGCCAGCCGCCATTTCAGCGTGGTGCCCACACTGGAAAGTGTTGGAAGGGTGCCCCGCGGGCACAAATGGCAGCCTTTGTCATCGCAACTGGCATTGGACTGGCAGGTAAATTCCTGGTGATTTTCCTCGTCTTCCATATCGTACACGCGCAGTTCAAGATCGTGCAGCAGCGTTAAATTCTGTAAGCCATTGAGGACGGGAGAGAGACGTTCACAGAGCGGGATGCGTGAATGCAGTCTGTGGTTGGCTTGCCATAAAAAAGAGAGGATCTGATTTTTCTGCTCAAGACCGGCGGTTTTTTCTTGTACGCGCTGCTCCAGTACGGCGTAGCTCTCCGCCAGCTCGGCGGACATATTATTCAGCGCTTCGCCCAGTGTCGCCATCTCGTTGCGCCCGCTGATGCTTGCACGCTGAGTAAAGTCACGGTGGCTCACGGCGCGTGCCATTTGCAAAAGTTGCTGCCACGGACGGAGTAGACGAGCCCGCAGCCAGACCACTGCGAACAGCAGCAATAATCCCATCAGCAACGCCATCAGCCGGTGCAGGATCACGACCCGTTCAATGCGCTGCTCAGTGCTGTGATCGAATGCGGTGACCAACTGATCGATGCGACCCACGAAAATGGCGATCGTACTGGCGACTTCACTGGGTTGCTGCGCGCCTTTAATCGCCGGGATCACGTCACTGTGCCAGTAACGTTGTAATTCAGCGAGTTGCTGCTGTTGACCGTCACGCGCGGCGGCTTTCGCCAGTTCCGGGCTAAACGCCGTTTGCTCCATCTCGTCTAGCAGGTATTGCTCATCTTCATGCAGGGGAATGGCGGAAAGCAGGCGGTAGCTTTGCATGCGCAGCGAACCGGCTTTGTTAATCGCGTGCGCGCTGCCCTGAACCCCTTGCACCAGCCAGCCGGAAATAGCCATCCCTGCCACGCCGATGGCGGTGGACAACAGCATGATCAGCGCCAGTTGATTAACCAGCGTAAGCGGTGAGAAAAGGCGTTTTAGCATAAGCAATGAAAGCTCCTGAGCCGCTACCGGTGCGGATGACGCTATTGTCAGCTATCGCCTGGGGTATACCCATACCCCCAAGGTATTACTCCTTTATTGCCGGTTGGGTAGCATTGGGTGGAACGAACAGAGTAGTGAAGGGCAGCACCGTGAAAAACCACATCTTTTTTACCCCTTTACGCTACTCATAAATGAGCATGCTGTTTTTTTGCCCGTGGAAAGGGCTGCTTTTCCTTTGATTTATATCAACTTAACTCACGCTATAAAAACTAATGTTGCAGGTATCAAACCGATCAATAGAGGTGTTTATGCAGCACTCATCCATCCCGGAAAAGAGTACGTCCACACGAGTCATTACTGAGTGGCGTCCTGAAGAACCGGCATTCTGGCAGCAACAAGGGCAGCGTATTGCCAGCCGCAACCTGTGGATTTCCGTTCCCTGCCTGCTTCTGGCATTTTGTGTCTGGATGCTTTTTAGCGCAGTGGCCGTTAATCTCCCCAAAGTAGGATTTCAGTTTACTACCGACCAGTTATTTTTATTGACTGCGTTGCCGTCAGTCTCCGGCGCGCTGTTACGCGTTCCTTACTCTTTTATGGTGCCTGTCTTCGGTGGTCGTCGCTGGACGGCGTTCAGTACCGGCATCATGATTATCCCGTGCGTGTGGCTTGGCATTGCGGTACAGGATCCCACCACGCCGTACAGCACCTTCATCATTATCTCCCTGCTCTGCGGTCTGGCTGGCGCGAACTTTGCCTCCAGTATGGCGAACATCAGTTTTTTCTTTCCGAAACAGAAACAGGGTGGTGCGCTGGGTATCAACGGCGGTTTAGGGAACCTCGGTGTCAGCGTGATGCAGTTAATTGCACCGCTGGCCGTTTCGTTCTCCATTTTCGCGGCGTTTGGCGCAACCGGCACCACCCAACCTGATGGCTCGGTGCTGTATCTGGAAAATGCGGCCTGGGTATGGGTTCCTCTGCTGGTGGTCTGTACGCTGGCGGCCTGGTTTGGGATGAATGAGCTGGCGACGTCTAAAGCTTCCTTACGCGCGCAATTGCCGGTGCTGAAGCGTTCACATTTGTGGATCATGAGCTTCCTGTATCTGGCAACGTTCGGCTCGTTTATCGGCTTTTCTGCCGGGTTTGCCATGTTGTCGAAAACCCAGTTCCCGGAAGTGCAGGTTCTGCATTTTGCGTTCTTTGGACCGTTAGTGGGGGCGCTGGCGCGTTCCGCAGGCGGGGCAATTTCCGATCGTCTGGGAGGGACTCGCGTCACGCTGGTGAACTTCGTGGTGATGGCGATATTCAGTGCGTTGTTGTTCCTGACATTGCCTTCGGGTGGGACGGGAGGCAATTTCACGGCATTCTTCTGCGTTTTCCTCGTGCTGTTCATGACGGCGGGTTTGGGGAGCGGTTCGACTTTCCAGATGATTTCGATCACCTTCCGTAAAATGACCATGGAACGTGTACAAAAAGCCGGTGGCACCGAGAGCGAAGCCATGCGCGAAGCCGCAACGGAAACCGCGGCAGCGCTGGGTTTTATCTCGGCAATCGGCGCGATTGGCGGGTTCTTTATTCCTAAAGCATTTGGCACGTCACTGGCGTTAACCGGTTCTCCGGCAGGCGCAATGAAAGTGTTCCTCGTGTTCTATGTAGCCTGTGTGGTGATCACCTGGGCGATATATGGACGTAAAAAACAATAAACGAAGTAACTGTTGATTATCCTTGCGCGGTGACGAGCCGCGCTTTTTTTGCTTCTTAATTAGTTACAACATACTCTTCTGTTTTTGTTGTCGTCTGCTGCGGAAGATCCAGTGAATTGTTCGGTCAACCAGGGCATCTACCCCTTAATACCTCGCGCGCTATAAAGCAACGTATAATTTCGCTGCGCAATGAATAAAGTCCTTATTTATCATCAAGATAAAAAATAGAAAATGATAACTCTTTGGGAGTACTCCGTCATTTTGACGCCGAAATGAAGATCTGACGGCTTGATCGCCATCAATTCTCTTTGTCTTTGTGGGGGTTACCTTCGCGACAAATCCAGCAATGTCGATTTAGCAAGAGAGCCGAACAGGCTCCAACAGGAGAACACCCGATGAGTAAATTCCTGGACCGGTTTCGCTACTTCAAACAGAAGGGCGAAACCTTTGCCGACGGGCACGGCCAGCTGTTAAACACCAACCGGGACTGGGAGGATGGATACCGAAGCCGCTGGCAACACGATAAAGTCGTGCGCTCAACCCACGGTGTAAACTGCACCGGTTCATGCAGTTGGCAGATTTTCGTCAAAAACGGTCTGGTCACCTGGGAAACCCAGCAGACTGACTACCCTCGCACCCGCCCGGATATGCCGAACCATGAGCCTCGCGGCTGCCCTCGCGGCGCCAGCTACTCCTGGTACCTCTACAGTGCTAACCGCCTGAAATACCCTCTGATGCGTAAACGCCTGATCGCATTGTGGCGCGAAGCAAAAGCGAAGCACAGCGATCCGGTTAATGCCTGGGCGTCCATTATCGAAGACGCCGACAAAGCAAAAAGTTTTAAACAGGCGCGTGGTCGCGGCGGTTTCGTTCGCTCCTCCTGGCAGGAAGTGAATGAGCTCATCGCGGCATCCAACGTTTATACCGTGAAAACCTACGGTCCGGACCGCGTAGCGGGCTTCTCGCCAATCCCGGCGATGTCGATGGTTTCTTATGCTTCCGGCGCGCGTTATCTGTCGCTGCTCGGCGGTACCTGCCTCAGTTTTTATGACTGGTACTGTGACCTGCCACCTGCATCGCCGCAGACCTGGGGCGAACAGACCGATGTGCCGGAATCTGCTGACTGGTACAACTCCAGTTATATTCTTGCATGGGGCTCCAACGTTCCGCAGACCCGTACTCCGGATGCGCATTTCTTTACCGAAGTGCGTTACAAAGGCACCAAAACCGTTGCCATTACGCCGGATTACGCCGAAATCGCCAAACTGTGCGACTTGTGGCTGGCACCGAAGCAGGGTACCGATGCCGCGATGGCGCTGGCCATGGGCCACGTCATGTTGCGCGAGTTCCACCTGGATAAACCGAGCCAGTACTTCACCGATTACGTCCGTCGCTACACCGATATGCCGATGCTGGTGATGCTTGAAGAGCGTGAAGGCTACTACGCTGCGGGTCGCATGCTGCGCGCTGCGGATCTGGTGGATGCGCTGGGTCAGGAAAACAACCCGGAATGGAAAACCGTGGCACTGGATAACCAGGGCAATGTGGTGGCGCCAAACGGCTCTATCGGTTTCCGCTGGGGTGAAAAGGGCAAATGGAACCTTGAACAGCGCGACGGCGGCAATGGCGCTGACGTCGAGCTGAGCCTGAGTCTGCTCGGCAAGCATGATGAGGTGGCAGAGGTTGGCTTCCCGTATTTCGGCGGAGACAGCACCGCGCACTTTGCCAGCGTTGAGCTGGACAATGTACTGATGCACAAACTGCCGGTGAAACGCCTGCAACTGGCGGATGGTTCGACGGCGCTGGTGACCAGCGTTTACGATCTGACCATGGCGAACTACGGTCTGGATCGTGGCCTTGGTGACGACAACTGCGCGACCCGCTACGACGAAATCAAGGCGTATACGCCGGCCTGGGCGGAGAAAATCACCGGTGTTCCGCAGTCGCAGATTATTCGTATTGCGCGCGAGTTTGCCGATAACGCAGACAAAACGCACGGCCGTTCGATGATCATCGTCGGCGCCGGGATGAACCACTGGTATCACCTCGATATGAACTATCGCGGTCTGATCAATATGTTGATCTTCTGTGGTTGCGTAGGGCAAAGCGGCGGTGGCTGGGCGCACTATGTCGGCCAGGAAAAACTGCGTCCGCAGACCGGCTGGCAGCCGTTGGCGTTTGCCCTCGACTGGCAACGCCCGGCGCGCCATATGAACAGTACCTCTTATTTCTACAACCACTCCAGCCAGTGGCGTTACGAGACGGTTACTGCGCAGGAATTCCTGTCGCCAATGGCGGACAAATCCCGCTATACCGGTCATCTGATTGACTTCAACGTTCGCGCTGAACGTATGGGCTGGTTGCCGTCTGCCCCGCAGTTAGGCACTAACCCGCTGCGGATTGCTGCCGAAGCCGAAAAAGCCGGGATGAGTGCGGTGGATTACACCGTCAAATCCCTGAAAGAGGGCTCTTTGCGTTTTGCCGCAGAACAGCCGGAAAATGGCAAAAACCATCCGCGCAATCTGTTTATCTGGCGTTCGAACCTGTTGGGTTCCTCCGGTAAAGGCCATGAATTTATGCTCAAGTACCTGCTGGGGACGGAGCACGGTATTCAGGGCAAAGATCTGGGTAAACAGGGCGGCGTGAAACCGGAAGAGGTGGAATGGCATGACAATGGTCTCGATGGCAAGCTGGATCTGGTGGTGACGCTGGACTTCCGTCTCTCCAGTACCTGTCTCTACTCCGATATCGTGCTGCCAACAGCAACCTGGTATGAAAAAGACGACATGAATACCTCGGATATGCATCCGTTTATTCATCCGTTGTCTGCCGCGGTTGACCCGGCATGGGAATCCAAAAGCGACTGGGAAATTTACAAAGGGATCGCAAAATCCTTCTCTGAGCTCTGTGTCGGTCACCTTGGTAAAGAAACCGATGTGGTCACGCTGCCTATCCAGCACGACTCGGCTGCCGAACTGGCGCAACCGCTGGGTGTGAAAGACTGGAAAAAAGGTGAATGTGACCTGATCCCGGGGAAAACGGCGCCGCACATTATCCCGGTGGAGCGTGATTACCCGGCAACGTACGAACGTTTTACCTCTATCGGCCCGCTGATGGAGAAAATCGGCAACGGCGGTAAAGGCATTGCCTGGAATACCCAGAGCGAAATGGATCTGCTGCGCAAGCTGAATTACACCAAAGCAGAGGGCCCGGCGAAAGGCCAGCCGATGCTGAACAGCGCAATTGATGCGGCAGAAATGATCCTGACGCTGGCACCGGAAACCAACGGTAATGTGGCAGTAAAAGCCTGGGCGGCGCTCAGTGAATTCACCGGTCGTGACCACACGCATCTGGCAACGAATAAACAGGAAGAGAAAATTCGCTTCCGCGATATTCAGGCCCAGCCGCGTAAAATTATCTCCAGCCCGACCTGGTCAGGTCTGGAAGATGAGCACGTCTCCTATAACGCCGGTTATACCAACGTTCATGAGCTGATCCCATGGCGTACGCTCTCCGGTCGTCAGCAGTTGTATCAGGACCATCAGTGGATGCGCGACTTTGGTGAGAGCCTGCTGGTGTATCGCCCGCCCATTGATACCCGTTCAGTGAAAGAAGTGCTGGGGGTGAAAGCGAACGGTAACCCGGAAAAAGCCCTTAACTTCCTGACGCCGCACCAGAAATGGGGTATCCACTCGACGTACAGCGATAACTTGCTGATGCTGACGCTGGGCCGTGGCGGACCGGTAGTCTGGTTGAGCGAAACCGATGCCAAAGAGATGGGCGTTGCGGATAACGACTGGATCGAAGTCTTCAACAGCAATGGCGCGCTGACCGCACGTGCAGTGGTGAGCCAGCGTGTGCCTGCCGGTATGACGATGATGTACCACGCGCAGGAACGCATTGTGAACCTGCCGGGATCTGAAATTACCGGACAGCGCGGTGGTATCCATAACTCTGTCACCCGTATTACCCCGAAACCGACGCATATGATTGGCGGCTACGCCCAACTGGCTTATGGCTTCAACTATTACGGTACAGTCGGTTCCAACCGCGATGAGTTCGTGGTGGTGCGTAAGATGAAGAACATTAACTGGTTGGATGGCGAAGGCAATGACCAGGTACAGGAGAGCGCAAAATGAAAATTCGTTCACAAGTCGGCATGGTGCTGAATCTCGATAAATGCATCGGCTGTCATACCTGTTCAGTCACCTGTAAAAACGTCTGGACCAGCCGTGAAGGGATGGAATACGCGTGGTTTAACAACGTAGAAACCAAACCGGGCACTGGCTTTCCGACCAACTGGGAAGACCAGGAAAAATGGAAAGGCGGCTGGATCCGTAAAATCAACGGCAAACTGCAACCGCGCATGGGTAACCGTGCGCTGCTGCTCGGTAAAATCTTCTCTAACCCGCATATGCCGGAAATTGATGATTATTACGAGCCATTCGACTTTGATTACCAGAACCTGCATAACGCGCCAGAAAGCAAACATCAGCCGATCGCGCGCCCGCGTTCACTGATTACCGGCGAGCGGATGAACAAAATCACCGCTGGTCCGAACTGGGAAGATGACCTGGGCGGTGAATTCGAAAAACTGAGCAAAGATCAGAACTTCGAAAACATGCAGAAGGCGATGTACGGTCAGTTTGAGAACACCTTCATGATGTATTTGCCGCGTCTGTGTGAACACTGTCTGAACCCGGCGTGTGTGGCGACCTGCCCGAGCGGTGCTATCTACAAGCGTGAAGAAGATGGCATTGTGCTGATCGATCAGGATAAATGCCGTGGCTGGCGTATGTGTGTTACCGGTTGCCCGTACAAAAAAATCTACTTCAACTGGAAGAGCGGTAAATCCGAGAAGTGCATTTTCTGTTACCCGCGAATTGAAGCCGGGATGCCGACCGTCTGTTCCGAAACCTGCGTAGGGCGTATTCGCTACCTCGGCGTACTGCTGTATGACGCGGATGCGATTGAAAACGCGGCCAGCACGGAAAACGAGAAAGACCTGTATCAGCGTCAGCTTGATGTGTTCCTCGATCCTAACGACCCGAACGTGATCGCCCAGGCGCTGAAGGATGGCGTACCGCAAAGCGTTATCGATGCGGCGCAGAAATCGCCGGTTTACAAAATGGCGATGGACTGGAAACTGGCGCTGCCGCTGCATCCGGAATACCGCACATTGCCGATGGTCTGGTATGTGCCGCCTCTGTCACCGATCCAGTCTGCTGCGGATGCCGGTGAACTGGGCAGCAACGGCATTCTGCCGGACGTAGAAAGCCTGCGTATCCCGGTACAGTATCTTGCCAACTTGCTGACGGCGGGTGATACCGAACCGGTGTTGCTGGCCCTGAAACGGATGCTGGCGATGCGTCACTTCAAACGTGCCGAAACGGTAGACGGCGTGGAAGATACCCGTGCTCTGGAAGAGGTCGGGCTGACGAAGGCGCAGGCGCAGGAGATGTACCGTTATCTCGCCATTGCCAACTACGAAGATCGCTTTGTGGTGCCGTCCAGCCATCGCGAGCTGGCGCGTGAGGCCTTCCCGGAGAAAAACGGTTGTGGCTTTAGCTTCGGCGACGGTTGCCACGGTTCAGACAGCAAATCAAACCTGTTCAACAGCCGCCGTATCGACGCTGTGGATGTCACGATTAAAACGGAGCCGCACCCATGATTGAACTGGTGGTCATTTCCCGTTTGCTGGAGTATCCGGATGCTGCCCTGTGGCAGCATCAACAGGAGGTAGTAGAGGCCCTGGCGTCGGGTGAAAACCTGGCGTCCGACGACACACAGCAGGTGGTGAGTTTCTTTTGTGAGTTAACGTCACAAACCTTACTGGATGCGCAAGCCAGCTATAGCGAGCTGTTTGATCGTGGGCGCGCCACGTCGCTGCTGCTCTTTGAACATGTGCATGGCGAGTCCCGAGATCGTGGCCAGGCGATGGTGGATCTGCTGGCGCAGTATGAGCGTCACGGTCTGCAACTCGACAGCCGTGAATTACCGGATCATCTGCCGCTCTATCTGGAATACCTGGCGCAGTTGCCGTTTACCGAAGCGATTGGTGGCTTGCAGGATATTGCGCCGATCCTCGCGCTGCTGCAGGCGCGTTTGCAGCAGCGGGAAAGCGCTTATGCCACGTTGTTCACCGCGTTGCTGACGTTGAGCAAAACCGTGGTGGATAACGGGCAGGTCGCTGAAAAAATTGCCGGTGAAGCGCGCGATGATACGCCGCAGGCGCTGGATGCCGTATGGGAAGAAGAGCAGGTGAAATTCTTCGCGGAGCAGGGCTGTGGCGACTCCGACATTACTGCACATCAGCGCCGTTTTGCGGGGGCTGTCGCACCGCAATATCTGAATATCACAACAGGAGGAGAGCGCTAATGCACTTCCTAAATATGTTCTTCTTTGACATCTATCCGTACATTGCCGGTGCGGTATTTCTGGTGGGTAGCTGGCTGCGTTATGACTACGGTCAGTACACATGGCGCGCGGGCTCCAGTCAGATGCTGGATCGCAAAGGGATGAACCTGGCCTCGAACCTGTTCCATATCGGCATTCTGGGGATTTTTGCCGGGCATTTCCTTGGCATGCTGACGCCGCACTGGATGTACGAGTCGTTTCTGCCGATTGAAGTGAAACAGAAAATGGCCATGATCGGCGGCGGCGCAAGCGGCGTGCTGTGTCTGGTTGGCGGTTTACTGCTGTTGAAACGCCGTCTGTTTAATCCGCGTATTCGTGCGACCTCAACGGCGGCGGATATCCTGATCATGACGCTGTTGATGGTGCAGTGTGCATTAGGTCTGTTGACCATTCCCTTCTCTGCGCAACATATGGATGGCAGCGAGATGATGAAACTGGTGGGCTGGGCGCAATCGGTGGTGACATTCCACGGTGGCGCGTCTGCGCATCTTGATGGTGTGGCATTTATTTATCGTGTGCACCTGGTGTTGGGAATGACCCTGTTTGTGTTGTTCCCGTTCTCGCGCCTGGTGCATATCTGGAGCGCGCCGGTCGAGTACTTAACGCGTAAGTACCAGATAGTCCGCGCGCGTCGCTAATCGTTGACTAACCCCGCTGCGGCGGGGTTTTTTACGACTGACGCGTGGTGTGGGCAACCGCCGCGTTGCTGCGATCGCCCCAGCCGAGATTATTGCCTGCGGCAGCCAACAGAATGAATACACCGCCGAACATCTGCACGATGCTGAGTGTATGACCAAACAACACCGCATCCACTGCAATCGCAACCAGCGGATAGATAAACGACAGTGAGCCAATGAGCGGCGTCGGCAATTGCTGTAACGCGCTGTAGAGCAACTGGTACATCAGGCCGGTGTGCACAATCCCAAGTGTCAGCAAAATCCCCCAGGGAAATGTCCCGCTAAATGTTGGCAGATGCGCCATCGGCAGTAGCATCACGGTGCCGGTCAGGACCTGAATCAGGGCGATATGTTGTGGTGGCAGCGGTTTCAGATGGCGGGTAATCAGTGCCGTTACGGCATAGAAAAAGGCGGCGCCAAGTGCCATGGCGATGCCGGTCAGCCACTGTGCATCAGGATGGTGTAATTCACTCAGTAAGAGCAGTACCACGCCGGAGAAGGCCACCAGTAGTCATCCCCATTTAACCAGGCTGACGCGCTCGCCCAGCAGCATACTCATCAATACCAGCATAAATGGTTGCGTGTTATAGACCACGGTGGCCAGTCCCATGGAGATGCGGCTGTAGGCGGCAAACAGTAACAACCAGTTGATCACCAATGCGACGCCGCCCAGGATGGCGAGCAATAACACCGGGTATGAAAGGCTTTTGAAGGGATGGTTACCGTAGCGAACCACCAGAAATAATGCGCCAGTACCAAACAGGCAACGCCAGAACACCACATCAATCACAGGTAATCCGCTTAGCAGTACAAATACGCCAATTGACCCGGATATCAGCATGGCAAGGCTCATTTGCCAGACGCCACGGGGGATCGTTTTCATTTTTCATCTCCAGAACAGGGTGTGCATATTGTCGAAAATCAGCGGTCAGGTTTACAGAGATGATGTAAGGTGGGTGATGAATTCTTCCTTTAATAATTAGGGAAAAGAGATGGATTACCTTATTGATGATATCGACCGCGCCATCCTGACCTGCCTGACTGAGGATGCCCGGCAGTCTCTAAAAGTATTGAGTGCGCGCGTAGGATTAACATCGCCCAGTACCGCAGAGCGCGTGAAGCGCCTGGAAGAGCGTGGTGTGATCGAGGGGTATGGTGCGCGAATCAACCTTGCTGCGCTGGATTATCAACTGCAGGCGCTGGTGCGCGTCAGACCGATGCCGGGAATGCTGCAAAAGGTAGATAAAATGATTCAGGCGCTGCCAGAGTGCATTGAATGCGACAAAGTGACGGGGGAGGACTGCTTTGTTATGCGACTGGTGGTGCGCTCTATCGAGCAACTGGATGCCTTGCTTGACAACATTGCCGAATACGCGCAGTGCAATACGTCAATTGTAAAAAGTACACCGGTTAAAAGAAGGCTGCCGCCGATTTGAAAGGGAGTTGTTGTTCGACGGTTCTCGTCCTTCCCGGTGAAGCAGAACATTAAGGAAAAGCAGAGATAAAAGCAGCGGGAATATATAGAAGATGGTGGTGGGGGAAGGATTCGAACCTTCGAAGTCGATGACGGCAGATTTACAGTCTGCTCCCTTTGGCCGCTCGGGAACCCCACCAGGGGTAATACATATTGTGATACAGGATAGAAATGGTGGTGGGGGAAGGATTCGAACCTTCGAAGTCGATGACGGCAGATTTACAGTCTGCTCCCTTTGGCCGCTCGGGAACCCCACCACGGGGTAAAGCTAATTACTACTGACCTGCTTCCATCTCGGGAAGCGCGGCGCATCATACCAAATGACGCGCCGCTGTAAAGCGTTCAATCGCGAAAAACAAACTGGTTGTCTGCTTTTTGCACGTAATGGTGTAAAGGCAAACAATTCAATCCGTTAATGATTACAGAATAATCGTCCGATTGCCGTAAACGAACACACGCTGCGCCAATACCTGATACAACGCACGGCTCAACACGTTTTTCTCAACGTCACGGCCTGCGCGCATCATGTCTTCAGCGGTGTAAGTGTGATCCACGTGGATAACGTCCTGCATAATGATGGGACCTTCATCCAGATTATCATTCACATAGTGAGCCGTTGCGCCAATGATCTTCACACCACGCTCATAGGCCTGATGATAAGGACGCGCGCCAATAAATGCCGGCAGGAACGAATGGTGAATATTGATGATCTTATTCGGGAAGCGGGAGACAAACTCCGGTGTCAGTACGCGCATGTATTTCGCCAGCACCACGTAATCCGGCTGATGCGCTTCAATCGCCTGCGCCATCAGGTTGTCATGCGCTTCGCGTGTTAAACCTTCGTGGCTCACCAGTTCGAAAGGAATATCAAAGCGCTCAACCAGTGAACGCAATGTCTCGTGATTGCCAATAACGGCCGCGATATCAACATCCAGTCCGCCGTAATTGGCCTTCATTAACAGATCGCCAAGACAATGCGCCTCTTTCGTCACCAGAATCACGACCCGGCGGCGACCAGCCGGATTCAATTCACGTATGGATCCCTCCGGGAGTGCGCTATCAAGATCCGCCAGCAGCGTCGCATCATTGAAAATGCCTTCCAGTTCGGTACGCATAAAGAAACGGCCGGTACGGTGATCCACAAATTCGTTGTTTTGCACGATATTGAGTTCGTGCTTGTAACAGATGTTGGTGATGCGCGCGATGAGCCCTTTCTGGTCAGGACAGATAGTACGCAGAATTTTTCGTTGTAATGAGTGCATTGCCGGGTAAATCCTGTTGATGATGTTTGCTATGAGGTGCTGCTCGCCTTATTGGCCACAGCACTTTTTGAATTTTTTGCCTGACCCGCAAGGGCAGGGATCGTTACGGCCAAATTGTGGACGCGCACCGTCGATATAATACCACTGGCCGTTCTCCTTTAAGAACCGGGAACGCTCTATAATCGCGCCTGGCTTGCCTTGCTCGCTAAAACGCGCCACAAAACTGACATAACCTTCATTATCATTTTCGCCGCAAGCGTGTTCAAATACGGTTAAACCCAGCCAGGTGGTATGAGCAAAACCGGATTCGATGTGCTGACGAAAATCCCCGGCTCCACAGGAGGGATGCCAGGTTTTAATCAGATATTCTGCCTGGTGTAACACGAAAGCGGTATAGCGCGAACGCATCAGGTGCGAAGGCGTGGGAGCATGCTGTGCGCCAGACAGATAAGGCTGGCAACATAGGCTATACTCCAGAGCGCTACCGCAAGGACAAGATTGAGACAAAATAGCATTCCTGGAACAAAAATAACGGCGCGATTGCGTCAGGGTAGCGATATGTTAACTGAGCCGTAGCGCTGTGGCTACAGTAAGCCGGGGGAAGTGAAACACGCGTAATGAGAAGGGTAAAAGTTGGTTTGGCGCTTGGATCTGGCGCCGCCAGGGGCTGGGCCCATATTGGTGTGATTAACGCATTGCAGCGCGCGGGTGTTGAGATTGACATTGTCGCCGGGTGTTCCATAGGGTCATTGGTTGGCGCGGCGTATGCGTGCGGCCGGTTACCGGCACTCGAGAAATGGGTACGTTCCTTCCGCTATTGGGATGTGCTGCGACTGATGGATCTCTCATGGCAACGTGGCGGATTGCTACGCGGTGAACGCGTGTTCAGCCAGTACCGCGCATTACTGCCATTCGCGGATTTTGGGCACTGCCGTATGAAATTTGGCGCCGTGGCCACTAACCTCAGCACCGGACGCGAACTCTGGTTTACCGAAGGCGATTTGCATCATGCTGTGCGTGCGTCTTGCAGTATGCCCGGGTTGATGTCTCCGGTTGCACATAATGGTTACTGGCTGGTGGATGGTGCCGTTGTCAACCCGGTGCCGGTTTCGCTCACGCGTGCCTTAGGCGCAGATATTGTTATTGCTGTGGATCTGCAACATGATGCGCACTTAATGCAGCAGGATCTACTGTCAGTAAACCTGACCACAAGTGACAGCGACAGTGAAAGCGGCGCGGCACTGCGCTGGCATCAGCGCCTGCGCGAACGACTGGGGCGTATCACGCCTAAACGCCCGGTAGCACCGACGGCGATGGAAATCATGAGCACATCCATTCAGGTGCTGGAAAACCGCTTAAAACGCAACCGTATGGCAGGCGACCCGCCTGACATTCTGCTGCAACCTCTATGTCCGCAAATCTCGACCCTCGATTTTCATCGTGCCGATGCGGCCATCGCCGCGGGACAGATGGCGGTCGAAAAGAAAATAGATGAGCTACTACCGCTGGTTCGGCCAGTGGCGTGAACATAATTTAAAAGACTTCAGCAAATTCTGACAGGCGATAATCGGCGAAGCATGCCACTATTGATCTATCGTCAGGCAGGGGAGATGAAATGACGCAGCCGTTGGCCGGAAAACAGATACTGATAGTTGAAGACGAGCCCGTTTTCCGCTCGCTGCTGGACTCATGGTTGTGTTCGCTCGGCGCGACTACGTTGCTGGCGGAAGATGGCGTCGGCGCGCTGGAGCATACGGCGACGGCAAAAGCTGACCTGATTATCTGCGACCTTGCTATGCCGCGCATGAATGGTCTGGCGTTGATTGAACATTTACGCAACCATGGCGATCAGACGCCGATTCTGGTTATCTCCGCCACTGAAAACATGGCAGATATCGCTAAAGCACTGCGGCTTGGCGTACAGGATGTGGTTCTTAAGCCGGTAAAAGATCTTAATCGCTTAAAAGAAACCCTGTTTGCCTGCATTTATCCCAACATGTTTAATTCTCGCGTCGAGGAAGAAGAGCGCCTTTTCCAGGACTGGGATGCATTGGTGGGGAATCCACAGGCTGCGGCAAAATTGCTGCAGGAGTTACAACCGCCGGTGCAACAAGTCATTTCCCAGTGCCGGGTAAATTATCGCCAACTGGTTTCCGCCGATCGCCCAGGCCTGGTGCTCGATATTGCCCCGATTTCTGGCCAGGACTTAGCTTTTTATTGCCTGGATGTGACAAGAGCAGGGAATAATGGCGTGCTGGCTGCCTTATTGCTTCGTGCACTATTTAACGGATTACTACAGGAGCAGTTGTCGCATCAGCGTCAGCGTCTTCCGGAAATGGGCTCTTTGCTCAAACAGGTAAACCAATTACTGCATCAGGCAAATTTACCCGGGCAATTCCCATTATTAGTGGGTTATTACCATAGTGAACTTAAGAACTTAATATTAGTTTCAGCCGGTCTTAATGCCACGTTAAATACCAGCGAACATCAAATTCAAATCAGCAACGGTGTGCCGCTCGGTACATTGGGCAATGCTTATCTCAACCAATTGAGCCAACGCTGCGACGCATGGCAATGCCAGGTATGGGGCGCTGGCGGGCGTCTTCGCTTAATGTTGAGTGCGGAATGAGCAATCGCATCACACTTTGCAGATAGCTTTACCTGTCGGTTAAAACGAGTGGTACTATCGCCGCAGATTATGCGTATTAATCCTAATTAGCTGCAACCGCGTCCTTTTCAGACCTGGTCGTTGGGGTGGTACTGATATACTCAGACGCGAGTTAATTCATGAACATGTTCAAAGCATGAACAGTCCAGGAGATTTTCAATGGCTGCAATAAATTCGAAAGTGACTAAAGCAGTAATCCCGGTAGCGGGGTTGGGAACCAGGATGTTACCAGCGACCAAGGCAATTCCTAAAGAGATGTTGCCGCTGGTTGATAAGCCATTAATTCAGTACGTGGTCAATGAATGTATTGCTGCGGGTATTACTGAAATCGTTCTGGTCACCCATTCATCCAAAAACTCTATCGAAAACCATTTCGATACCAGCTTCGAGCTTGAGGCGATGCTGGAAAAACGTGTCAAACGTCAGTTGCTGGAAGAGGTGCAGTCTATTTGCCCACCGCACGTTACTATTATGCAGGTACGTCAGGGGCTGGCAAAAGGCCTCGGTCATGCCGTGCTGTGCGCGCACCCTGTCGTCGGAAATGAGCCTGTCGCGGTTATTCTGCCGGACGTTATTCTTGATGAGTTCGAATCCGATCTTTCCCAGGATAATCTGGCTGAAATGATTAAACGCTTTGACGAGACCGGTGCCAGCCAGATCATGGTTGAGCCTGTTGATGACGTAACGGCGTACGGTGTTGTTGACTGTAAAGGCGCGACGCTGAATCCTGGTGACAGCGTGCCGATGGTCGGTGTTGTAGAGAAACCAAAAGCGAATGTTGCCCCGTCTAATCTTGCTGTGGTTGGTCGTTATGTCCTGAGCGCTGAGATTTGGCCGCTGCTGGCGAAAACCCCTCCGGGAGCAGGCGATGAAATTCAGCTGACGGATGCTATTGATATGCTGATCGAAAAAGAAACGGTTGAAGCCTATCATATGAAAGGCAAAAGCCACGACTGCGGTAATAAACTCGGTTACATGCGCGCATTTGTAGAATACGGTATTCGTCACAATACACTGGGCGCAGAATTTAAAGCCTGGCTGGAAGATACCGTAGGGGCAGGGAAAGCATAATCCACTTCCCCGTGTCGGAATTAAGCCGGAGAGAATAGCGTGCTGCGCTGATTGTCTCCGGCTTTTTTATTTCTGGCTGTTTCCGAACGAAGAAGAACGCGGCACTGCTGAGAAACAAACGGCACAAAACAATAAAAAGTGGCGCAGAGTTTAAACAATAAGCGTCTGGTGACGGATTGATATGAAGCTCAGCATTATATTATGAAGAAATTGTGGAGATATGTGGCGGGCGTCAAAAAAAACCCGCCAGCGGCGGGTTTTCTGAAACTTGATGAAATTACTCAGCAAGCAGGAAGTCTTCCAGTTTCTTGCCTTGTTCATCCATTGCTTTTTTGATAACAGCCGGAGTACGGCCCTGACCAGTCCAGGTTTTGGACTCGCCGTTTTCATCAATGTAAGCATATTTAGCCGGACGTGCAGCGCGTTTTGCTTTTGTCCCGGTTTTCGCTGCAGCCATGCTGTTCAGCAGTTCTGTCGGGTCAATACCATCAGCAATCAGCATATCGCGATATTGCTGCAGTTTACGGGTACGCTCTTCAACTTCAGCGGCAGCAGCGCTTTCTTCCTCACGGCGCTCATTTACCACAACTTCTAATTTTTCCAGCATTTCTTCGAGCGTTTCCAGAGTGCATTCTCTTGCCTGCGCACGAAGAGTACGGATGTTGTTCAGAATTTTAAGTGCTTCGCTCATTGTAGTAATCTCAAACTTATATTGGGGTGGTTTGTTGGGCTAATAATAGAGCGTTAATTTGACCAGTGCAATAGCTGTGAATGTAAGGAATTCAAAAATTGCTCTTTATTTTGTCGTTTTATAAATATCGCTAACTTAAATTTTACTTGAAGAAACGCACAAAAAAGCACTTATACCATCCGTAAACACTGATGTTGTCGTTGCGCCTCTGGTGGTTTTTTGTGATTAATCTGAGTGGGGTTATAGTCATAATGGATAAATAACGACCTCGTTAATTCCGTATAGCTAATGTGCTCACATGCTTAAAATATTAATAATTTCTGGATCATAAGGTCGGAAACACTGGATTTAAATCATTTGTAAGATCATGAATTTGTAGACCTGTTTCTTTGGCAGTAACAATCGCATTGATTAACAATTGCTATATCTGTAAGCAAAGAAAAGAGCGGGGGGTTACCTTAGACGCGCAGTGGCTCCCGGTTTGTCAGATAAAATATGGTACAATCGCTAACAGTAATATCACACTTTGATTGGGGTTTTGCGCGCAATGGCACAACTTTATTTCTACTATTCAGCGATGAATGCGGGGAAATCTACGGCTTTACTACAGTCCTCTTACAATTACCAGGAAAGAGGTATGCGTACAGTGGTCTACACGGCAGAAATTGACGATCGTTTTGGTTCGGGAAAGGTGAGTTCGCGTATTGGATTATCCTCACCTGCCCGTTTGTTTAATCCACAATCATCGTTGTTTGAGGAAATTAAAGCCGAGCACGAACGCGAAGCGGTACATTGTGTACTGATTGATGAATGTCAGTTCCTTTCACGGGAACAGGTATATGCGCTTTCAGAAGTTGTCGATCAACTGGATATTCCGGTGCTCTGTTATGGTTTACGCACCGATTTTCGCGGCGAGTTGTTTGTCGGCAGCCAGTATTTACTCGCATGGTCAGATAAGCTGGTAGAGCTGAAAACAATCTGCTTCTGTGGACGTAAGGCCAGTATGGTGCTGCGTCTGGATCAAACAGGGCGGCCTTACAATGAAGGCGAGCAGGTGGTTATTGGTGGCAATGAGCGCTATGTTTCCGTGTGCCGCAAACACTATAAAGAAGCGCTGGTAGAGGGCTCTCTGACCGCAATTCAGGCGCGAGGACGGAAGTAAGGGCGACACCGCTATATGCTGCGCCAGGTGCTCTCTGTGCGGGGTTTGAGGCATGAATGACGTATAGATGCAGGCCCGACGTAATAACATCATCGCAGCAGATCTCTTTATGCTCAGTTGGCTTTGTATGCTGTAAACACGACAGCGCCAAAACCTGTCGCAGATCTGTGCATTATCAGGCTGGTGTAAGACAGCAATAAAAAAACCCGCCATCAGGCGGGTTTTTTGTCAGACTAAGCCATTAAGCCATTAAGCCATTAAGCCATTAAGCCATTAAGCCATTAAGCCATTAAGCCATTTTTTTGGCTTTCTTGTCCGCTTTTGCCGGGGCCTCTGCTTTAGCTGCAGCAGGTTCACCTTCATTGAACTCACGGCCGTAGAACGTATCCAGCAGGATTTGTTTCAGCTCGGAGATCAGCGGGTAACGCGGGTTGGCACCGGTGCACTGGTCATCAAATGCATCTTCAGACAGTTTGTCCACGTTGGCCAGGAAGTCTGCTTCCTGAACGCCCGCTTCGCGAATGGATTTCGGAATGCCCAGTTCAGCTTTGATGCTTTCCAGCCAGGTCAGCAGTTTCTCAATCTTCGCAGCGGTACGGTCACCGGCAGCAGTCAGACCCAGATGGTCAGCGATTTCTGCGTAGCGACGGCGAGCCTGCGGACGGTCGTACTGGCTGAATGCAGTCTGTTTAGTCGGGTTGTCGTTCGCGTTATAACGAATAACGTTACAAATCAGCAGGGCGTTAGCCAGGCCGTGCGGAATGTGGAACTGAGAACCCAGTTTGTGCGCCATAGAGTGACACACCCCGAGGAAGGCGTTAGCAAACGCGATACCTGCGATGGTTGCAGCACTATGAACACGTTCACGAGCAACCGGGTTTTTAGACCCTTCGTTGTAAGAAGCCGGCAGGTTTTCTTTCAACAGTTTCAGCGCTTGCAGCGCCTGGCCATCAGAGAACTCAGAAGCCAGTACGGACACGTAAGCTTCCAGGGCGTGGGTTACTGCATCCAGACCACCGAACGCACACAGCGATTTCGGCATATCCATCACCAGGTTGGCATCAACGATGGCCATATCCGGGGTCAGGGCATAGTCCGCCAGCGGGTATTTCTGGCCAGTTGCATCGTCAGTTACCACGGCAAACGGTGTAACTTCAGAACCGGTACCGGAAGTGGTAGTGATAGCGATCATTTTCGCTTTCACGCCCATTTTCGGGAACTTGTAGATACGTTTACGGATGTCCATAAAGCGCAGAGCCAGTTCTTCGAAATGGGTTTCCGGGTGTTCGTACATTACCCACATGATTTTGGCTGCGTCCATCGGGGAACCGCCGCCCAGCGCGATGATCACGTCCGGTTTGAAGGAGTTCGCCAGCTCAGCGCCTTTGCGTACGATAGTCAGCGTCGGGTCAGCTTCAACTTCGAAGAACACTTCAGTTTCCACGCCAGCCGCTTTCAGAACAGAGGTGATCTGGTCTGCATAACCGTTGTTAAACAGGAAACGGTCGGTCACGATAAGTGCGCGTTTGTGACCATCAGTAATCACTTCATCCAGCGCGATTGGCAGTGAGCCACGGCGGAAGTAGATAGATTTCGGAAGTTTGTGCCACAACATGTTTTCAGCTCGCTTAGCAACGGTTTTCTTGTTGATCAGGTGTTTCGGACCAACGTTTTCAGAGATGGAGTTACCACCCCAGGAACCACAACCCAGAGTCAGGGAAGGCGCGAGTTTGAAGTTATACAGGTCACCGATACCACCCTGAGAAGCCGGGGTGTTAATCAGGATACGTGCGGTTTTCATTTTCTGACCGAAATGTGCAACGCGTTCCGGCTGGTTATCCTGGTCGGTGTAGAGACAGGATGTATGACCGATACCGCCCATTGCGACCAGTTTCTCTGCTTTTTCTACCGCGTCTTCGAAATCTTTCGCGCGATACATTGCCAGCGTCGGAGAGAGTTTTTCGTGAGCGAAAGGCTCGCTTTCGTCAACAACTTTCACTTCACCAATCAGGATCTTGGTCGTTGTCGGAACGGTGAAGCCGGCAAGTTCAGCAATTTTATAAGCCGGTTGACCGACGATGGCCGCGTTGAGCGCGCCATTTTTCAGAATGATGTCCTGAACCGCTTTCAGCTCTTTACCTTGCAGCAGGTAGCCGCCATGGCTGGCGAAACGTTCGCGAACAGCATCATAAACGGAGTCAACAACAACGACAGACTGTTCAGAAGCACAGATAACGCCGTTATCGAAGGTTTTGGACATCAGAACAGAAGCCACGGCGCGTTTGATATCAGCCGTTTCATCAATCACAACCGGAGTGTTGCCTGCGCCCACGCCGATAGCCGGTTTACCGGAGCTGTATGCTGCTTTCACCATGCCCGGGCCGCCAGTGGCCAGAATCAGGTTGATGTCAGGGTGATGCATCAGCGCGTTAGACAGTTCAACAGAAGGCTGATCAATCCAGCCGATCAGATCTTTCGGCGCGCCCGCAGCGATAGCCGCTTGCAGTACGATATCCGCCGCTTTATTGGTCGCATCTTTAGCACGCGGATGCGGGGAGAAAATGATGGCGTTGCGGGTCTTCAGGCTAATCAGTGATTTGAAGATAGCAGTAGACGTTGGGTTAGTGGTCGGGACGATACCGCAAATAATGCCGATAGGTTCAGCAATGGTGATGGTGCCGAAAGTGTCATCTTCAGACAGCACGCCACAGGTTTTCTCGTCTTTATAGGCGTTGTAGATATACTCAGAAGCAAAGTGGTTTTTAATCACTTTATCTTCGACGATACCCATACCGGATTCGGCAACGGCCATTTTAGCGAGGGGGATTCGAGCATCTGCGGCAGCCAGGGCGGCGGCACGGAAGATTTTATCTACTTGCTCTTGAGTAAAGTTGGCATATTCACGCTGGGCTTTCTTCACGCGTTCAACGAGTGCGTTAAGTTCAGCGACATTAGTAACAGCCATAATGCTCTCCTGATAATGTTAAACTCTTTTAGTAAACCAGCTGTCCAATACGAGAGTATAGACAGACCGGCTGCAGGTTGCGTAAATTACAGAAAAACAGGCACTTAACGCCTAACCACATGCCACTGATTTACTGAAAGAGCCTCAACGCAATAGCGCTTTTTTTACTTTCTTTAGGTGACACCAGACTACCTGGTTTTAGGTAGTATTAGCGTGATCTACGTCAAATTTCGGTGATGCTGACACCTTTCAGCAAGGTCGTTTTTGGGCGTTTGTATCAAATGTTAATGGCATCTGACTGAGCGCCCTCTAAGATTATCACAATTCCCACAACTGAATAACATGTTGTATTGCCGTTGATTTCGACAGAAATCCTGATGAATGTAATAAAGAAAACGCGTATCTTCGGCATGGATTATTCTGTCACCCCTTTCTCTCACTGAGTCTGGCGACGTTGCGGAGCGTACTGTGATTCATACATTGTTTGATTTTACGACCTGTTTTAAGTTTTTTATCGGTTTGTTCGCGCTGGTTAACCCGGTGGGCATCATCCCTGTCTTCATTAGTATGACCAGTTATCAAACGGCAGGGGCGCGAAATAAAACCAACCTCACGGCCAACCTGTCTGTTGCCATTATCCTGTGGACATCGTTATTTCTCGGCGATGCCATTCTTCAGATCTTCGGTATCTCTATCGATTCCTTCCGTATCGCCGGGGGCATTCTGGTCGTGACGATTGCGATGTCGATGATCAGCGGCAAATTGGGTGAGGATAAACAGAACAAACAGGAACAATCAGAAACCGCTATCCGCGAAAGCATCGGCGTGGTGCCGTTAGCACTGCCGCTAATGGCGGGTCCTGGCGCCATCAGTTCGACGATCGTGTGGGGCACACGCTATCACAGCGTGGAATATCTGCTGGGTTTCTCTGTGGCCATTGCATTATTCGCTCTGTGCTCATGGGGCCTTTTCCGTATGGCCCCGTGGCTGGTGCGTTTACTCGGGCAGACAGGCATTAACGTGATTACGCGTATTATGGGTTTACTGCTTATGGCGCTGGGAATTGAGTTTATCGTTGGCGGTATTAAATCGATTTTCCCCGGACTGCTGAACTGATTCACCTCCTTTATTTACTCAATGATTAAGCGATATGTATTATTTTATATATCGCGCTAATTAAGTCGGGCTTAACCGGCTGTGAAGGAAAACGCAAAATCAGTAAAACATATGATAAATACGCAAAACGGCGGTAAGTATAATAAATTGCGCTAATCAGAAAAATGATTGATTATCAACGGGGTATAAGTTTTATGAATCCGCTTTGCGCAGATTCTGTGCAAACGCATCTGTTATTTTCCTCACATAATACTATTGGGCTTGCCGTGACATAATTGAAATGATATTAGTACTTTCAATCTTATCGCAGATGAATGTGCTAAAAAGTGGTCGGTTGTTGATTTTTTGTGCAAAAAACCACGTCATCTGCCAAAATGCATTACATGGTCGTGATGCGCATTTATCTGATTGATAATCATAGATAAAAAATTCTCAGGGAGACTGTTCAGACACGTCTTCGCGGCTAACGCTTTGCCGCAAAAGAGAAATGGTTAACAAATTTGCAAATTGTATTGGCGGCAGCGGAAGGCATTTGATATTTTCCGCCCATTCTCTTTATGAGCCTTATAATTCGCAGAATAAACAGATTAGATGAGAATCGTTTTCATATATGACGTTTCTCTCCGGCATTAAGACGCGCCTCGACAGGGGAGGCGGGTGAAAGAATCGACGTAAGGTTGCCGTTTGAGCGATCCGTAATAAAAAAGTCGGTGATAGCAGCAGTAAAAAAGCAGATGTCTGATAGCGCCAAAAAGCTCCTGCGCTCATCAGGCCCCCGACAGGGGACAACAGGCTGGCGTCAACGTCAGTAATTATAATGAGTGGAGTATCAACACAATGTCCATCATCACAAAAAAAAGTCTGGTAGCAGCGGGAATTCTGACTGCGCTAATTACCGGTAACGCAGCAATGGCTGCTGACGTTCCGGCAGGTGTTCAGCTGGCGGAGAAGCAAACGCTGGTCCGTAACAACGGCTCTGAAGTGCAATCTCTGGATCCGCATAAAATTGAAGGGGTGCCGGAATCCAACATCAACCGCGACCTGTTTGAAGGTCTGCTGATTTCCGATGTTGAAGGCCACCCGACCGCAGGTGTTGCGGAGAAGTGGGACAACAAAGATTTTAAAGTCTGGACCTTCCATCTGCGTAAAGACGCGAAATGGTCCGATGGTTCGCCGGTAACGGCGCAAGACTTCGTTTATAGCTGGCAGCGCCTGGCGGATCCGAAAACCGCTTCTCCGTATGCAAGCTATCTGCAATACGGTCATATCGCGAATATCGATGACATCATCGCCGGTAAAAAACCGATTACCGATCTGGGTGTCAAAGCTATCGATGACAACACCTTCGAAGTGACCCTGAGTGAACCGGTTCCGTATTTCTACAAACTGCTGGTTCACCCCTCCGTTTCTGCTGTGCCCAAAGCCACCATTGAGAAATTCGGTGAAAAATGGACACAGCCAGCAAACATCGTGACCAACGGTGCGTATAAACTGAAAGACTGGGTGGTCAACGAGCGCATTGTTCTTGAGCGCAACACCAACTATTGGGATAACAAAAAAACCGTTATCGATCAGGTTACTTACCTGCCAATCTCTTCTGAAGTGACAGACGTGAACCGCTACCGCAGCGGTGAAATCGACATGACCTATAACAACATGCCGATTGAACTGTTCCAGAAGCTGAAAAAAGAGATTCCTAAAGAAGTACACGTCGATCCGTACCTGTGTACTTACTACTATGAAATCAACAACCAGAAAGCCCCGTTCACTGACGTTCGCGTACGTACCGCGCTGAAACTGGCGCTGGATCGCGACATCATTGTCAATAAAGTGAAAAACCAGGGCGACCTGCCGGCATACAGCTACACCCCGCCGTACACCGATGGTGCAAAACTGACTGAACCGGCATGGTTCAAAATGACGCAGGAACAGCGTAACGCCGAAGCGAAAAAACTGCTGGCGGAAGCCGGTTACACGGCTGACAAACCGTTGTCATTTAGCCTGCTGTACAACACATCTGACCTGCATAAAAAACTGGCCATTGCTGTTGCTTCCATCTGGAAGAAAAACCTCGGTGCAGACGTTAAGCTGGAAAACCAGGAGTGGAAAACCTTCCTCGACACCCGTCATCAGGGCACCTTTGATGTTGCGCGTGCCGGCTGGTGTGCGGACTACAACGAACCGACTTCCTTCCTGAACACCATGCTGTCCGACAGCTCCAACAACACCGCGCACTATAAGAGCCCGGCGTTCGATAAGCTGATTGGCGATACGCTGAAAGTGACCGAAGAATCACAGCGCGCAGATCTCTACTCCAAAGCTGAACAGCAACTGGATAAAGACTCGGCGATTGTCCCGGTTTACTACTATGTCAACGCCCGTCTGGTGAAACCGTGGGTTGGTGGTTACACCGGCAAAGACCCGATGGATAATATCTACGTTAAAAACTTGTATATTATCAAGCATTAATGGCAATGAGTGGGGCAGGGAAACCTGTCCCACAGTGTCTTATTTTCATCGCAACAGAATACACATCATTCCCGGGCGGCTTTATGGTCGTCTGCAAGAGAATGTGTAAAAGGCACAGGCCAGAAGGTACGGGCAATGTTGAAATTTATCCTACGTCGCTGTCTTGAAGCGATTCCAACACTTTTTATTCTTATCACTATTTCGTTTTTCATGATGCGCCTTGCGCCGGGGAGTCCTTTTACCGGTGAGCGTGCGCTGTCGCCAGAAGTGATGGCGAATATCGAAGCGAAATACCATTTAAACGATCCGATTCTGACGCAATATTTCAGTTACCTGAAACAGCTCGCGCATTTCGATTTCGGACCGTCCTTTAAATACAAAGATTACACGGTCAACGATCTGGTGGCGGCGAGTTTCCCGGTTTCCGCAAAACTGGGCGCGGCTGCCTTCTTGCTGGCCGTGGTGTTCGGTGTGACGGCGGGGGTTATCGCCGCGCTGAACCAGAACACCCGATGGGACTATTCGGTCATGGGGCTGGCGATGACCGGCGTGGTTATTCCGAGTTTCGTGGTTGCCCCATTACTGGTGATGATCTTCGCCATTATGTTGAAGTGGCTGCCTGCGGGGGGCTGGAACGGCGGGGCGCTGAAATTTATGATCCTGCCAATGGTGGCATTATCGCTGGCCTACATCGCCAGTATCGCCCGTATCACACGTGGTTCGATGATTGAGGTACTACACTCAAACTTTATCCGTACTGCCCGCGCGAAAGGTCTGCCGATGCGGCGGATTATTTTCCGCCATGCGCTCAAACCTGCGCTGTTACCGGTGCTGTCCTATATGGGGCCTGCGTTTGTCGGCATTATCACCGGTTCCATGGTGATTGAAACCATCTATGGTTTGCCGGGTATCGGTCAGCTGTTTGTTAACGGTGCGTTGAACCGTGACTACTCTCTGGTGCTGAGCCTGACCATCCTGGTTGGTACGCTGACGATTATGTTTAACGCGATTGTTGACGTGCTGTATGCCGTTATCGATCCGAAGATCCGTTATTAACACTGGAGTACGCCATGATGTTAAGTAAGAAAAACAGCGAGGCGCTGGAAAACTTCAGTGAAAAACTCGAAGTCGAAGGTCGAAGCCTGTGGCAGGATGCACGCCGTCGTTTTATGCATAACCGCGCCGCGGTTGCCAGCCTGGCGGTTCTGCTGCTGATTGCGTTGTTCGTTACGCTGGCGCCGATGGTGTCGCAGTTCACCTACTTTGATACCGACTGGGGCATGATGTCCAGCAAGCCGGATATGGAGTCAGGCCATTATTTTGGTACGGACTCGTCCGGTCGCGACCTGTTGGTGCGCGTGGCCATTGGCGGGCGCATTTCGCTAATGGTGGGCATTGCAGCGGCGCTGGTGGCGGTGATCGTCGGAACGCTGTATGGCTCGCTGTCAGGCTATCTGGGTGGCAAAACCGACTCCGTAATGATGCGTCTGCTGGAAATCCTCAACTCCTTCCCCTTTATGTTCTTCGTGATCCTGCTGGTGACCTTCTTTGGGCAAAATATTCTGCTCATTTTTGTCGCAATCGGCATGGTTTCCTGGCTGGACATGGCGCGTATCGTTCGCGGGCAAACGCTCAGTCTGAAGCGTAAAGAGTTTATTGAAGCGGCGCAGGTTGGCGGCGTTTCAACGGTGAATATCGTCGTTCGGCATATTGTGCCGAACGTGCTGGGGGTTGTGGTGGTCTATGCATCGCTGCTGGTTCCCAGCATGATCCTGTTCGAATCGTTCCTCAGCTTCCTCGGTTTGGGGACCCAGGAGCCGCTAAGCAGTTGGGGGGCGTTGTTGAGCGATGGCGCAAATTCGATGGAAGTCTCTCCGTGGTTATTGTTGTTCCCGGCGGGGTTCCTGGTTGTGACCCTGTTTTGTTTCAACTTTATCGGCGATGGCTTGCGTGATGCCCTCGACCCGAAAGATCGTTAAGGAGTGCTGTCATGAGCATTACAGAAACCTCATTAGCGTCGGCGACGCGGCAGCAATCGGATCTTCTGCTGGATGTCAAAGACTTAAGGGTCACTTTCCAGACTCCGGATGGCGATGTTACGGCTGTAAACGACCTGAACTTCTCGCTGCGCGCCGGTGAAACGTTGGGGATTGTGGGCGAATCCGGCTCCGGTAAATCTCAGACGGCGTTTGCGCTGATGGGATTGCTGGCGGCCAACGGTCGTATTGGCGGCTCGGCCACCTTCAATGGCAAAGAGATCCTCAATTTGCCAGAGCATGTGCTGAACAAGCTGCGCGCCGAACAGATCTCGATGATTTTCCAGGATCCCATGACGTCGCTGAACCCGTATATGCGTGTTGGCGAGCAGTTAATGGAAGTGCTGATGCTGCACAAAGGCATGAGCAAAGGTGAAGCATTTGAAGAGTCTGTCAAAATGCTGGATGCGGTGAAAATGCCAGAAGCGCGCAAGCGCATGCGCATGTACCCGCACGAGTTTTCCGGCGGTATGCGCCAGCGCGTGATGATTGCGATGGCGTTGTTGTGCCGGCCGAAGTTGCTGATCGCAGATGAACCCACCACCGCGCTGGACGTTACCGTGCAGGCGCAGATCATGACGCTGCTGAACGAGTTAAAACGCGAATTTAACACCGCCATCATTATGATCACCCACGACCTCGGCGTTGTGGCGGGGATCTGTGACAAAGTGTTGGTGATGTATGCCGGGCGTACGATGGAATACGGGCAGGCACGGGATGTCTTCTACCATCCCTCTCACCCGTACTCTATTGGTCTGTTGAATGCGGTACCGCGTCTGGATGCGGAAGGTGAGTCGTTGTTGACCATTCCGGGTAACCCGCCAAATCTGCTGCGTCTGCCGAAAGGTTGTCCTTTCCAGCCGCGCTGCCCGCACGCGATGGAAATCTGTAACAGTGCTCCGCCACTGGAGGAATTTGCCCCGGGTCGCTTGCGCGCCTGCTATAAGTCGGTGGAGGAACTGGTATGAATGCCGTAACTGAAGAGAGAAAAGTGCTGCTCGAAATTGCCGACCTGAAGGTGCATTTCGACATTAAAGACGGCAAACAGTGGTTCTGGCAACCGGCGAAGACGCTGAAAGCCGTTGATGGCGTTACCCTGCGGTTGTACGAAGGGGAAACGCTTGGCGTGGTTGGCGAGTCTGGCTGCGGGAAATCCACCTTTGCGCGCGCAATCATCGGCCTGGTGAAAGCCACCGACGGTAAAGTGGCCTGGCTGGGCAAAGATCTGCTTGGGATGAAACCCGATGAGTGGCGCGATGTCCGCAGCGACATCCAGATGATTTTCCAGGATCCGCTGGCTTCGCTGAACCCGCGTATGACCATCGGTGAGATTATTGCGGAGCCTCTGCGCACCTATCACCCTAAAATGCCGCGTCAGGAAGTTCGGGATCGCGTAAAAACGATGATGATGAAGGTGGGCCTGCTGCCGAACCTGATCAACCGTTACCCGCATGAGTTCTCCGGTGGTCAGTGCCAGCGTATCGGTATTGCACGCGCGCTGATCCTTGAACCGAAGCTGATCATCTGTGACGAACCGGTGTCGGCGCTCGATGTGTCAATTCAGGCTCAGGTGGTGAACCTGCTGCAAAAATTGCAGCGAGAAATGGGGCTGTCGCTGATTTTTATCGCCCACGATCTGGCGGTGGTGAAACACATCTCCGATCGCGTACTGGTGATGTACCTTGGCCATGCGGTGGAGCTGGGAACCTATGATGAGGTGTACCAGAATCCGTTGCACCCCTACACCAAAGCGCTGATGTCGGCGGTGCCGGTTCCCGATCCAGATCTTGAGAAGAACAAGACGATTCAGTTGCTGGAAGGGGATTTACCTTCACCGATCAATCCACCATCCGGTTGTGTGTTCCGTACCCGTTGCCCAATCGCCGGACCGGAATGCGCGCAAACCCGGCCGGTGCTGGAGGGCAGTTTCCGCCATGCAGTCTCATGCCTGAAAGTCGACCCGTTGTAATCTGACGGTATGAAAAAAGGGCTGACGATTGTCAGCCCTTTCTGTTTCTGCCGCTTACTCGCGCCAGAGAATATGGCAAAGCTTATGGTCTTTCTCGCGGCATAATAAAACACGCGCGAAAATATCGTTAATTTCGCCGCCGTCCGTTTCCGCCAGCCCAATGACCACTTCAGCGAAGAAGTCCGGGTTGAGGTCGTAATCCACATGCTCCTGCCAGTCTTCGCTCGGATCGAACAGCTCCGCACCGCCACGCTCTTCAAACTGTAAATTGAAAAGAATGATGTCCGCCGGGTCGAGATTATCCGCCGCCAGTTCGAGGAAGATGTCGTAAGCCTGTTCGAGAGTTTCGTCTTCGGTCAGGCGGTTATTCAGATCCATTTCCATGATTACCTCTTCACTTCAGTTGGGCACGTTTTACAGCAACGGACTAAAGAAGTAAAACAGTCGTTCAGCGATTCGGTGCCAGAAAGGGCGTTTGACCCATAATCGCGCATCAAGAAGCCGTGAACGGGAGATATAGTCGTCCTGTACGGCTGCCAGATCGCCACCGAATCCGGCATCGTCGATCACCAGCGTAATCTCGAAATTAAGCCATAAACTGCGCATATCCAGATTGACGGTGCCGACCAGACTCAACTCGCCGTCCACCAGTACGCTCTTGGTGTGCAGCAGGCCGCCTTCAAACTGATAAATTTTTACCCCAGCCGCCAGCAATTCGGTAAAGAATGCGCGGCTGGCCCAGCCTACCAAAACAGAATCGTTTTTGCGTGGCAGAATAATGCTGACGTCCACACCGCGTTGCGCGGCGGTGCAAATCGCATGCAGTAAATCATCACTCGGCACAAAATAAGGCGTGGTCATGATCAGATACTCACGCGAGGAGTAAACCGCCGTGAGCAGCGCCTGATGGATCAAATCTTCCGGGAATCCAGGGCCCGATGCGATCGTGTGGATGGTATGCCCGCTAGCTTCCTCGAATGGCATGATATTGGCATCGGGCGGCGGCGGGAGAATGCGCTTGCCGGTTTCAATTTCCCAGTCACAGGAGTAAATAATCCCCATAGCTGTGGCAATTGGGCCTTCCATTCGCGCCATCAAATCGATCCACTGACCGACGCCCGCATCTTGTTTAAAGAAGCGAGGATCGACCATATTCATGCTGCCGGTGTAGGCGATGTAGTTGTCGATAAGCACGATTTTACGGTGCTGGCGTAAATCCATGCGGCGAAGAAAAACACGCATCAGGTTTACCTTGAGCGCCTCCACTACCTCGATACCGGCATTGCGCATCATCCCTACCCACGGGCTGCGGAAAAACGCTACGCTGCCTGCGGAGTCGAGCAACAGGCGGCAATGCACGCCGCGTCGCGCTGCCGCCATGAGAGACTCGGCCACCTGATCCGCCATACCGCCTGGATGCCAGATATAGAAAACCATCTCAATATTGTGCCGGGCGAGCTGAATATCGCGGATCAGCGCCTGCATCACATCATCAGAGCTGGTAAGCAGCTGTAACTGGTTGCCTTTTACGCCCGCAATGCCCTGGCGGCGTTCACAGAGTTTAAACAGTGATGCGGCGACGCTGCTGTTCTCTTCGGCAAAAATACGTTTGAAATTCTTCAGGTCCTTTAACCATTTGGCGGTGGAAGGCCACATGGCACGGGCACGTTCAGCGCGACGTTTCCCGAGGTGCAGTTCGCCGAGTGAGAGATAGGCGATGATCCCGACCAGCGGCAGAATGTAGATAACCAACAGCCATGCCATGGCGGAGGTAACCGCCCGACGCTTCATCAAAATACGCAGGGTCACACCAGCAATCAGTAGCCAGTAACCTAAGACGATCAGCCAGCTCATTACGGTGTAAAAGGTGGACATAAATAAAAATCCTTTTCAAAACGTCATTCAGTGAGTTTACGCATCCGGCTTCATCTGGCAAATAAAAACGCCCAAAAGCGCTGGTCTGACGCGGGCGACAGACTATAATGGCGTTTCCGTTAAGCACTGAGTCGTAAAAATGAAGCGTAGTCGTCCGGAAGTGGGGCGCTGGCGTATGCTGCGGCAGATAGGCCGCCGGAAAGCACGCTGGCTTGAAGCGCAGTCGCGCCGTAATATGCGCATCCACGCTATCAGAAAATGCGGTGTGAACCGCCATCGTAATGTGTTGTTGTTTGCTATTTACGATATCTGATTACGTTGGGCACCGATAACGGTGCCCATTGTTATTTTGTGGCCACGTGAATGTCGGCAAAGTGATGTTGACTCCATCATGAGCACGCGCTGTATGTCGGTTACGATAGCCACATTGTTTATCCTTTTACCGCCACCCGTCTGGTGATGAGTAAGTGTTAACCTGCGGATGTTAAAATCAATGAATAAAGAAGCACTTATATTTCTTGGCATTGCCATCATCGTTGAGGTTATCGCAACGACCGCGCTGAAATCCTCCGACAGTTTTACTCGTCTGATCCCAAGTGTTATCAGTATTGCCGGATATTGCATCGCCTTCTGGTGTCTGACCATTCCGATGCGCAGTATCCCGACCGGTGTTATTTATGCAATTTGGTCCGGTGCCGGTATTGTGTTGATTGGCATCGTGGGCTGGTTTGTGCACGGGCAAAAACTTGATCTCCCGGCGATGCTGGGAATGGGGTTGATTATTGCCGGTGTCGTCATCATTAATCTGTTTTCAAAAAGCATAGCTCATTAACCTTATAAAAAAAGCGTTCTTTCTGATTGTGTTATTGAATGCTTTTTCATATTTCTTCATTATTTCCTCATATTTTAAAAGAAAAGTTAACTGTCACGCCTGGTAATTAATGAAGCGCTTATTGTCGCAGGTGAAATAAAATGAAATGCAGTTAAAATAAGTGCTGAAAATAGCCATTTACCATGTAAAGATACGTAAGTGTGATCTTGATCAACATACGCAGTCATTTGCTCATAGAACATTGTTCAGCGAAATTAATACGTTATGAGTAAACGGGACTACTATGGCACTTAAGGATTATTTTGTTAGAACGGAACCAGCAAGACGCCGCTTTGGCGTAGCCTTCTTTGTCGGCATTATTGCGGGTGTGTTATCAGCATTTGTAAAATGGGGCGCTGAAGTACCGTTGCCGCCAAGGACTTTTTCTGGCGGTCGTGATGAGTTTAATCCGCCATATCTTTTCTTGCGCGATTATCTGGGTATTGACCCGACCCATACTGTTTATACTTTCTCTGAACACATCATCAATCCGGTTATGGTCACGCACATCATTTTCTCGTTGGTGTTTGCCATTGGGTATTGCGTGGTAGCGGAAGTGTTCCCGAAAGTGAAATTATGGCAAGGGGTATGGGCAGGGATTGTGGCGACCATTTGCGTCCACTGGATCTCGTTCCCACTGCTCGGCTTAACACCGGGTCTGGCCGATCTGCCAGTTGACGAATACATTTCTGAGCTGGTTGGGCATATTTTCTGGTTCTGGGCGATTGAACTTATCCGCCGCGATTTGCGTAACCGAATCACCCGCGAGCCGGATGCCGAAGTACCGCTGGGTTCGCCATCTCGCTTTTAAGTGTCTCTGCATAAAAAAAGACCCGTCTGGTGCGGGTCTTTTTATGCCATCTGTCAACCTTTGCCCGGCCGGGATGAAGGTTAAAATACCTTTTTGAACGGTTTAACCGTCACGTTCTGGTAAACACCCGCTGCCACATAAGGATCGTCCTGCGCCCAGGCCTGAGCAGCTTCCAGGGATTCAAACTCAGCAATCACCGTTGAACCGGTAAAACCTGCGGCTCCCGGATCGTTACTGTCGACAGCAGGCATCGGCCCGGCGGTCAGCAGACGCCCTTCATCATGCAGCAATTGCAGCCGCGCCAGGTGAGCAGGGCGCACGGACAAACGTTTCTCAAGAGAATCAGCGATATCTTCAGCAAAAATAACGTAAAGCACGGATACAGCTCCTTACCTATCGGAAAGCCATAACGTTATGTGAAAGACCGCATGACTGCAATGTAAAGATTCGCCCGATGGATAACCATGGGGAGTTTGCGGTTTTTTTACGCACCAGAAGGACAAAATTGCCGCCGGACGTGATGGCTTGTTGAATATGATTGCTATTTGCATTTAGAATCGAGGTCTGGTTTTTTAACTGACACGATTATGACTTCAATGACCCTTGATTTACCTCGCCGCTTTCCCTGGCCGACGCTGTTGTCCGTTGGTATCCACGGCGCCGTCGTGGCGGGTCTGCTCTATACCTCGGTACATCAGGTTGTTGAATTGCCCGCACCTGCGCAGCCTATTTCGGTGACGATGGTTGCGCCTGCCGATCTGGAACCCCCGCAAGCTGTACAGCCACCCGAACCGGTTGCTGCCCCCGAGCCTGAACCGGAACCGATTCCTGAGCCGCCGAAAGAAGCGCCCGTGGTGATCGAGAAGCCGAAACCGAAACCCAAGCTGAAGCCGAAACCCGAGAAAAAAGTTGAGCAGCCGAAGCGCGATGTAAAACCGGCCGAGCCGACGCAGGCATCACCATCTGAGAGTAATGCGCCTGCGCGCCCGGTGTCTAACCCGACACCGTCTGCAGCGACCAGCAAACCGGCACCGTCTGTACCGGCAGGGCCGCGGGCGTTGAGTCGTAACCAGCCGCAATATCCGGCACGCGCCCAGGCATTGCGTATTGAGGGGCGTGTACGGGTCAAATTCGATGTCACACCCGATGGCCGCGTTGAGAACGTTGAAGTTCTGTCGGCGCAGCCTGCCAATATGTTTGAGCGTGAAGTGAAAGCCGCCATGCGTAAATGGCGCTATGAGGCAGGTAAACCGGGTTCAGGCCTGATCGTGAACGTCGTCTTCCGGCTGAATGGCGGCGCGAGCATGGAGTAACGCCGCCAGCAGTATCGACTGCACCCCAAACGTCAGACTTCTGACGGATTAAGGTGCAGTTTTTTTATTCCTGCGCCGGGATTGGGCGGGGTTTCCCTTCGTTATCGACGGCCACGTAAATAAACAGTGCTTCGGTTGCTTTGTAGCGTTGACCAATCGGGTCAGACGACACTTTTTTCACCCACACTTCGATATTGATGGTTATTGACGTAGTACCGCGTTTCACGCAGCGCGCGTAGCAGCAGACGACGTCGCCCACAGCCACAGGACGATGAAACGTCATGCCATCAACCCGTACCGTCACGACACGCCCATGGGCGATCTCTTTGGCCTGAATGGCACCGCCGATATCCATTTGTGACATCAGCCAACCGCCGAAAATGTCGCCGTTGGCATTGGTGTCTGCTGGCATTGCTAATGTGCGTAAGACAAGTTCGCCGTGAGGAGCGTCCTGAGTGGTTGTCATTGTTATCTCTTCTGTAATGAGGGATTTATGGCGGGATGCTACTACGAATTTGTGGCGGAGAACACAGAAAAAGCCAGGCGCTGGGCCTGGCGTGTCATGGTCAGGATTTATCGTCCTGCGGCGGCATATGCCGGTAGATATAGACGCCGCTCAGCACGGTGAAAATCAGCGTCAGAATAGTCAGGCCAAAGACTTTAAAATCAACCCAGGTATCAAAGGATAACCAGAACGCGACATAAATATTGGCCAGGCCGCAAGCAATGAAGAACAGCGCCCAGGCAATATTCAGTTTTGACCACACGGCATCGGGCAGGGTCAGCTCTTTACCCAACATGCGCTGGATCAGCGTCTTTTTCATTACCCACTGGCTGAACAACAAGGCAACGGCAAACAGACCGTAAATCACCGTGACCTTCCATTTAATAAACTCCACCGCATGGAATTTGATGGTCAACCCACCAAAGATGGCCACCAACACGAACGTAATCAGCGCCACTTTTTCCACTTTACGATAGCGGATCCAGCAGTAAATCAGCACGATGGCGGAGGCCACGATCAGCACTTTGGTCGCGGCGAAAATGTCGTACATCTTATAAACCACGAAAAAGAGCGCGAGGGGCAGAAAATCAAGAAACTGCTTCATTCAACGATTCCATCAAGAGGACTGCCCACCGGGCAGCCAGGCTATTCACGCACGCATCAACATATAGAGGCGGAACAGATAAATAAGCAACGCGGCTGAGATCAGATTACTCAGGGTATTGGCGATCACCGCACCCACTTCCGGGGTAAACACCGCCAGATTATGTGCAAACAGCAACAACAGCGTTTTCGCCAGCAACCAGCCCATCACCGCGGGTGCCACCAGGCGCATGTTGGTCCAGCTAAGGCGCATACTGCTGCGCATAGAGGCGAAGATGCCGATTTTATCCTGAACAAGGATAACAGGGGCAAACGACAGCAAAATGGCCAGTATCACACCAGGTACAATGATAAACATAATACCGATCTGCACCATAAACGTGGTCAGCAGGATCAGCAGAAACAGCTTAGGCAACACCGGGGCGCTGGCACCGATGGCGCGCAGCGCGCTAACGCGATGACCGGCTGAGATCATCTGAATCATTAACAACACGCCGCCTGCCAGAATGGCGTTGCCGATCAGACCGGAAAACGTTGACGCGGCCGACGCGCGCAGCAGTACGCTTTGCTGTTCCGGCGTCATATTTTGCACCAGTTCAAACAAACCCACGCTGCCTGCCAGATTATCACCTTCACTTAAAATAGAGAGTTGCTCTTCACTGGGCGAAAAAGCATGCCCCAGCACTGCGGTAATAAATGCGCACAACAATGCAATCAGTAAAAGGGTAACAAACTGATTACGAAAAAAATTCCCCGTGTCACGGTAAACGGATTTCGCCGTGATAGACATGCACTCTCCTTGAGTATTGCGATGTTAAATATCAGGCAATTGTACCCTGAATACATCCTCAGTGGCAGCATCACTGCTTGTATGGAAAAGCATATCTTTGTAAAGAGGCGCTAATCCGTACTGTGCACGGGCGCGATCGCAGGCTTCATTCACCTGGCCCTCTTCGCCGGACATGGCAAATTCGCGACAGGGCGACGGACGTCCTTCGTAAATGCTGCACCGCGCGGATTGACCGGGTATCCCTTCCAGTGCCACGCAACGGCACTGTTTCTGATTGGTTCCGCCCATACAGCGCAAAAAAGGAGTAAGTGGCTCAGTGAGTTGAGCCGGGACAGGGCCGCCAGCATCATCCGCTTCAGCCCAGTAGAAAGAGACCCGAAAATACGCACAACAGGCTCCGCACGACATGCACGGATTGAGTGAACTCATAACGTACCTGCACTTAACGACGCATCAACACATATTGTCAGGCCACTAACTTAGCGCCGCATAAACAGGCGCACAAGATGGAAACAGGGGAATTTTTTAACGTATCTGTTTGGCAAAAATTGATGTGAATACAAAAGTTAATGATTGTGTCTGGCGGTAAAAATTATCTCAGATCAATGAATGTTAAATTACAGCATCAAGTGTGATCTGTGTTAGATCACTTTGTACTCAGTTGTAGGTATATTCACGGCGCGTTAAAAACCCTAATCATGGAGTGGATATGAAAAAATTAGCCGTGGCAGCATTGATTCTGGGCAGTCTTTCCGGGGGCGCGTACGCGCACGAAGCAGGCGAATTTTTCTTTCGTGCCGGTTCCGCCACCGTCCGTCCGACAGCAGGTTCTGATAATGTGTTGGGCAGTCTGGGCAGCTTTAATGTCAGCAACAATACCCAACTGGGTCTCACGATGACGTGGATGGCAACCGATAATGTCGGTGTTGAACTGCTGGCGGCAACGCCATTTCGCCACCACGTAGGCACGAAACCCACCGGCGATATCGCCACCGTCAGTCATCTTCCGCCGACCTTGATGGCGCAATGGTATTTTGGCGATGCCAAAAGCGCTGTGCGGCCTTATATCGGCGCGGGCATCAACTACACCACCTTCTTTAACGAAAAATTCAACGATACCGGTAAAGAGGCGGGGCTTTCCGACTTAAGCCTGAAAGACTCCTGGGGTGCGGCCGGGCAGGTGGGGCTGGACTACTTAATCAACCGCGACTGGCTGATTAACATGTCGGTGTGGTACATGGATATTGATACGGATGTGCGCTTTAAACACAACGGTCAGCAGCAGAGTGTCAGCACGCGTCTGGATCCGTGGGTGTTTATGTTCTCCGCAGGTTACCGTTTCTGATCAGGACGCACAAGGCTGGTCAATGAACGACCAGCCTTTTTACTCCGCTTTCTCGCAATAACGGCAGCTCATATAGGCACCCGCCACACATAACGTCAGCGGCACAAAAAAGCTGAAGTCCATCCCGGTGAACTCCATCAGCAGCACGATGGCGGTCAGCGGCATCTGCATTGAGGACGCCAGAAAGGCCGCGCCCCCTGTCAGCGCGAATTCCGCCATATCCGCGTTGGGGAAAAAGGATCCAACAATCAGGAACATCAGTGCGCCAAGCAACGCGCCAATCGCCAGGCCGGGTGTCAGCAAGCCACCTTCCGCACCGCTACGTAACACCAGCCAGATGCTCAATACTTTCAGGCTAATCAGGATCGCTGCCAATGGCAACGTTACGCCGCCGCCGAAGCTCAACTGCACCGGGCCGCGTCCGTTTCCCGGCAACTGGGGAAACCAGATTGAGAGCAGACCAAGGCAGGTAAAAGCGATAAAACAGAATACGGGCATCTGCCAGTTACTTTTGACCTGTCTCCGCGCGGTTTTCGTCATGCGCCGGAAAAGGCTTGCCGCATAACCGAAAAGCGGGCCTGAGAGCATTGCCCAAACGATAAGCGAAAAGGGCGCTTCCGGGGCGCTAAAGAGATACTGGCGCTCATTGCCCAATACCAGTGACGCGACGAATGCGGCAACGGCTGACGTGACGACAGCCGCGATTACTGCATCCCAACTGATCGTAACTAGCAACACTTCCAGCGTGAAAATTGCGCCAGCAAGTGGAACATTATAGACAGCAGCCAGCCCTGCGCCCGCACCACAGGCAATCACCCGTTTTGTCTCCTGTTCACTCAACCCGCAATAGCGGGCGATGCTGCCACCAAACAGTGCGCCAACTTCGCGGGGCGCACTTTCTCTGCCTAGCGGAGAGCCCATCGCGACGGTAATGACCTGAAGAAAGGCATGGCACAACGTGGTGACGGTGGGCATCGGCTGCGTGACATCGTTCACTGCGGTACCGACACTGACGCGTTTTTTTGCATAACGCGCCAGTAGCCACCACCCACAACCCGCAACAATCCCTGCTGCGCTGAGCACTGCCAGACGGCGCAGCGCGCTGGCATCGCTTACCCCCTGCAGGAAAGGCGGCCCGCCAATCAGCGACCGCTGGCTGTAGCCAAAAGCCAGATGCTGGATTTCATGTAGCAGAAGGGCTATCAACATCCCTGCCACCCCGGCAAGAACGCCGGTCAACAGTAGCGCTATCCATTGGCTTTGCCAGATCGGGGAATCGGTTTTACGCATCACGGTCATATCTGTTGTGGGGAGTCGTCGTTGCTATTATCCCACAGAAAATATGAACCTTTTAACAATGTGTTATGCAAATCAGGACACAAAGACAGGCGATCACCGCCCGACGGATCGGGCGGTGTGAGGGATTAACGGGGTAACGTCGCGGCTTTCATCTGCTGAGCAAAGGTTTTCAACTCTGCCAGCATGGCAGCAGGATTATTGAGGTTGTTTTCAATGATCTTCACGGTGGCGGAACCGGAGATCGCCCCGGCAGCCCCTGCGTTAATTGCCGATGACACCTGGTCCGGCGCAGAAATACCGAACCCCTGTAATGCTGGCGCAGCATGGTATTCGGCCAGCTTCTCCACCAGATGATGCAGCGGCAGCGCGGCGCGGTTTTCCGCACCGGTCACACCCGCACGAGACAACAGGTAGGTGTAACCACGTCCGTAGGAGGCAATCTGACGCAGCAGATCATCATCGGCGTTCGGTGGGCAGATAAAAATAGGCGCAACATTATGGCGCATTGCCGCCTGGCGGAAGGGGGCGGACTCTTCGATGGGGACATCCGCAACCAGCACCGAATCGACGCCCACTTTTGCGCACTGAGCGTAAAACTCATCAATACCGCGATTAAACACCAGGTTGGCGTACATCAGCAGGCCGATCGGAATGGCCGGGTGTTTCTGACGAATGGCCGCCAGCATTTCAAAACACTGGGTCGGCGTGACGCCGGACGCAAACGCGCGCAGCGTCGCATTCTGGATGGTCGGGCCATCGGCCAGCGGGTCGGAAAAGGGGATCCCCAGTTCCAGTGCATCTGCCCCGGCTTCAATCAGCGTGTCGATGATCTTCAGCGACTGTTCCGGTGACGGATCGCCAAGCGTGACGAAGGGGACAAAAGCGCCTTCTTTGCGCGCGTTCAACTGTTTAAACAAGTTGTCATAACGTTCCATCAGATTTCCCCTCGCGCTTTCAGAATATCGTGTACGGTGAAGATGTCTTTGTCGCCGCGTCCGGAGAGGTTGACCACCAGCAACTGCTCTTTTTCCGGGTTTTCGCGCATCATTTTCAGCGCATGGGCAAGGGCATGGGAGGACTCCAGCGCCGGGATAATGCCTTCATGCAGACACAGGGTTTTGAAGGCGTCCAGGGCTTCATCATCGGTAATGGAGACATAGTCTGCGCGCCCGATGCTATTGAGATACGCATGCTGCGGCCCGACTGACGGGAAATCCAGCCCGGCGGAAATCGAGTAAGACTCTTCGATCTGGCCTTCGTCGGTTTGCATCATTGGCGACTTCATACCGAAGTAGATCCCCACGCGGCCATGTTTCAGCGGAGCGCCGTGCTCGCCGGTGTCGATACCGTGCCCGGCCGGTTCAACACCGATCAACCCGACAGCCGTTTCATTGATAAAGTCGGCAAACATACCAATGGCATTCGAGCCGCCGCCGACACAGGCGATGACGGCGTCTGGCAGGCGACCCTCTTTTTCGAGGATCTGTGCTTTGGTTTCCTCACCGATCATGCGCTGGAATTCACGCACAATGGTCGGGAAGGGATGCGGGCCGGCCGCCGTGCCCAGCATATAGTGCGCTGTCTCATAGCTGCCGGACCAGTCGCGCAGGGCTTCATTACAGGCATCCTTCAGGGTGGCGGAACCGCTGTGCACCGGGATCACTTCTGCGCCCATCAGACGCATACGGAAAACGTTCGGTGACTGGCGTTCAACGTCTTTTGCACCCATATAAATACGGCATTTCAGACCGAGCAGGGCGCTGGCGAGGGCCGACGCCACGCCGTGTTGACCGGCGCCGGTTTCGGCGATGATTTCCGTTTTACCCATGCGTTTTGCCAGCAGGGCCTGACCCAGAACCTGATTCGTTTTATGCGCGCCGCCGTGCAGCAGATCTTCACGCTTCAGATAGAGGGTGGTGCGGGTTCCGGCAGTAATGTTCTGACATTTGGTCAGCGCAGTCGGACGCCCGGCATAGTTTTTCAGCAGATCGGTAAATTGTTGCTGGAAGTCGGCATCGCTCTGGGCGCTGACAAACGCTTCTTCCAGTTGACGCAGTGCCGGCATCAGGATTTGCGGAACATACATTCCGCCAAACTCGCCAAAATACGGGTTCAGTAGTGTCGTCATTATCTCTTTCCTTAATAAGCGCGCAGCGTGCGGAACACCGAGGCCAGTTTGCTGGCATCTTTAATACCAGGTTCCGATTCCACGCCTGAATTAAAATCAAGTCCGGCACAGCCGGTTTTCGCCGCCTGTACGCAATTGTCCGCACCTAAACCGCCTGCCAGCAGGACATTATCGAGTTGCTCGCCCGCCAGCAGCGACCAGTCAAACTGTTTACCGCTGCCGCCCTGGCCATTGTCGAACAGGTATTTGTCCACCTGTTGCAGATGGCGTGACGGCAGGCTATCGCCAACACTGAGCGCTTTCCAGATTTGCGTCTGCGGCGGCAGTACTGCACGCAATGCATCGATATAACGCTGATCTTCGCTGCCGTGCAGTTGTACGGCGCACAGGCCCAGGTTGCTGGCTTTTGCCGCCACGTCTTCCACCGGAGCATCGCGGAAGACGCCAACGTATTGCAGCGGTGCGCCTTGCATAACAGCCTGCGCCTGCGCTTCATCGATTGCGCGGGGTGAACTGGCGACAAAAATCAGTCCGCCATAGATAGCGCCAGCCTGGTGGGCGGCATGCGCGTCTTCCGCGCGGGTTAAACCACAGACTTTATTCTCGCCCAGCAGTACGCGTTTAACCGCGGCATCCAGATCCTCGTGCGCCATTAACGCAGAACCAATCAAGAAGCCGTTAGCAAAATGGCTCAGTTCCCGTACCTGGGCATAGGTATTAATGCCCGATTCACTGATAACAGTCACCCCGGTGCCAAGGCGTGGCGCAAGCTGGCGAGTGCGATTCAGATCAATGGAGAGGTCGCGCAGATCGCGGTTGTTAATGCCCACGACTTTCGCTTCCAGCGCAATCGCGCGCTGCAGCTCCTCTTCGTTACTGACTTCCGTCAACACGCCCATATTCAGACTATGGGCCACGGCAGCCAACTGACGGTACTGCGTGTCATCCAGCACGGAGAGCATCAGCAGGCAGGCATCGGCCTGGTAATATCGCGCCAGATAAATTTGGTAGGCATCGATAATAAAGTCTTTGCACAGGATTGGCTGCGGCGCGATCCCGCTGACAATCGGCAGAAAATCAAAGCTACCCTGAAAATATTTCTCATCAGTCAGCACAGAAATGGCGGACGCATGATGTTTGTAGATCCCGGCGATACGGGCCGGGTCGAAATCATTACGGATCACCCTTTTTGAGGGCGAGGCTTTCTTGCACTCCAGGATAAATGCCGTGCGCGTCCCCTGCAGGGCGTCATAAAAACGGCGTGTGCTCGGTACCACTTCATTCTGGAAGCTGGCCAGTGGCTGCTGCTCCTTGCGTGCTGCAATCCATATGGCTTTATCCGCGACGATCTTCGCTAAAACGGTCTGCATTATTTATCCTCGTGCCGCCAGTGCGGTGACTTTGTCGTAGGCTGCTCCACTGTGCAGCACATCCAGTACTTTTTGCGTGTTGGCCTGTAAATCCTCTTCGCCGTGCAAACGCATCAGCATCGCGACGTTGGCGGCCACGGCGGCTTCGTGGGCTGCCTCGCCTTTACCTTGTAATAAGCGTGTCAGAATGTCACGGTTTTCTTCCGGTGTGCCGCCCGCCAGCGCCTCCTGGTGATAAGGCGTCAGGCCGAAGTCTGCGGCGGTCAACTGGTAACTTTTGATCTCGCCATCGTGTAACTCTGCTACCAGCGTTGGCGCATGCAGGGACACTTCATCCATACCGCCGCTGTGGACCACGGCGGCACGTTGATAACCCAGCACACGCAGCGTTTCGGCGATAGGCAGCACCAGTTCAGGGCTGTAGACGCCAATCAACGCCAGCGGCGGATGCGCCGGGTTAATCAATGGACCCAGTACGTTAAACAACGTGCGGGTTTTCAACTGCTGGCGGACGGGCATCGCATGGCGGAAACCGGTGTGATACTTCGGCGCGAACAGGAAGCACACGCCTAACTCATCCAGCGCATTGCGTGACTTGTCTGCATTCATATCGAGATTGATACCGAACGCAGCGAGTAAATCCGAAGAGCCGGAGCGGCTGGAGACGCTGCGGTTACCGTGTTTGGCCACTTTCAGTCCACAAGCAGCGGCGACAAAGGCGCTGGCGGTAGAAATATTAATGCTGTTGCTGCCGTCGCCACCGGTACCCACGATATCGGCGAAAGGATAGTCCGGGCGTGGGAATGGCGCGGCGTTTTCCAGCAAGGCGGTCGCTGCACCAGCGATCTCATTCGGGTGCTCACCACGGATCTTCATGCTGACCAGCGCGGCGGCCAGTTGTTCCGGTTTCAGTTCACCGCGCACCACCGCAGAAAAGAGCTGGTGGCTCTCCTGCTGGCTCAGCGTTTGCGCCTGATACAATTTTTCCAGAATCGGTTGCAGCGTATTGGTTTGCTCCAGTTTCTGTAGCGCCCATGCCAGCGTTTGCTCAAGCAGACGCGCGCCCTGGGTGGTCAGAATGGATTCCGGGTGAAACTGAAAACCGCATACGCGATCGGCGTCGTGACGGACCGCCATCACCATGCCATTAAAGTGTGCATTAATCGTCAGACCGGCCGGAATATTGCTCCCCACCAGCGAATGATAACGCGCTACCGGCAGCGGGTTGCTCAGGCCTGCAAACATCGCCTGACCATCATGCTCAATACTGGAGGCCTTACCGTGCAGGATTTCGCCCGCCTGGCCAACATAACCGCCGTAGGCTTCAACAATCGCCTGATGCCCAAGGCAGATGCCGATAATCGGCAACTTACCGCGCATGCGGGTCAGCAGTTCCGGCATACAACCCGCTTCGGATGGCGCGCCTGGCCCAGGAGAGAGCATCAACACCGGATTTTTCATGGTTGCCAGGCGATCAATTAAGGTTTGCGCGGGGACATGGTTGCGGTAAATCACCACGTTATGTCCACTCGCACGCAGCTGATCCGCCAGGTTATAGGTAAATGAGTCGATATTATCGAGCAGCAGAATGTCAGCCATCAGAACGTCTCCTGTGCATGATGTGCGGTGGCGATAGCGCGCAGAACCGCGCGGGCTTTGTTGCGGGTTTCGTCGGCTTCAGACTGCGGCACTGAATCCAGCACCACGCCTGCGCCGGCCTGCACGGTGGCGATGCCATCTTCAACCCATGCTGAGCGGATAACGATGCAGGTATCCAGATCGCCGTGGGCGGTAAAGTAACCCACTGCGCCGCCATAACTGCCGCGACGTGCGCCTTCCGCCTGAGCAATCAGTTGCATCGCGCGGACTTTCGGCGCGCCGCTCAGGGTACCCATGTTCATACAGGCGCGGTACGCGTGCAGCACGTCAAGATCCGCGCGCAATTCGCCCACCACGCGGGAAACCAGATGCATGACATAGGAGTAGCGGTCGACCTTGGTCAGATCGGCGACATAACGACTGCCTGGGGTACAGATCCGCGCCAGATCATTACGTGCTAAATCCACCAACATCAGGTGTTCTGACAGCTCCTTGTGGTCGGTACGCATATCGAGTTCGATACGGCTGTCGAGATCGCGATCCAGGGAACCGTCCGGGCGACGCCCGCGCGGGCGCGTACCTGCGATCGGGTAAATTTCGATCTGCCGATTGTTGGCATCGTACTTCAACGAACTTTCCGGTGACGCGCCGAACAGGGTGAAATCATCGTCCTGCATATAGAACATGTACGGACTGGGGTTGCTCTTTTTCAGCACTTCATAGGCCGCCAGCGGTGACGGGCAGGGCAAGGTGAAACGGCGTGAAGGCACCACCTGGAAAATTTCCCCTGCGCGAATCGCTTTTTGCATTTCGCGCACCACCGAGCCGTACTCTTCATCGCTCTGGTTGGTATCACAGCGCATATGTTCAACGGTAACCACTGGTAGCGGCGGTGCGTCGAGATCCAACTGCTGGCGCAGCGCCTCAATACGCTGGGTCAGGCGGGCTTTCTCGCTGGCGGCGTCGCTGAACAGACTGCACTGGATGCGGGTTTGCTGTTTCTGGTGGTCGATCACCAGTAAGGTTTCTGCGAGATAGAAACAGTAATCCGGGCAGCGGCGGTCGTGGGTAAGGGCCGGTAAATCTTCAAAGCCGGCGACCAGGTCATAGGCAAACAGCCCGCCAAAAAACATCGCTTCGCGTTCATCGGCCGGCACCACCACCAGGTCCTGCAACAGGCGGAAGGCGTCAAAAACCGAGAGTGAACAGAGGCGGGCATCTTCATCAAGCAGCGTGCTGACAGGCGGGAAGCGCAGCTCACGTCCATCAGTGGAAATCGTATTTTCTACACCGGCCGGAAGCGCGGCATCCAGCAGGGGCAATAATGCTGCGCCGTTAGCGGTCAGGGCTCTGATAGTGACAGTGTCACCTAAAGCGGTAATTCGCAGTGCAGCATCGACCAGCAGCAGGCTTTTTAAATCATTTTTGCTGTCGATATCCGCAGACTCCAGCAGTAATGTTGCCGGGCGTGCGCCGCAGAGCTGGTGGAACAGCGCCGTTGGGTTACCCCGATAGGCGGCGTTGCTGGTCAGAAGTTCGAGTGCCGGTTTTTGCGTTTGCATAATCGCTCTCATTAATTTGTTCAAAAAAAAGCCCGCTGTATGAGCGGGCCGGGGTATCGGTATGCTGAATGCGCACGTGATCTCACAGCCCTGTCAGGGAGTGCGCCACCAACGATTAGCGGAGAAATGTGCATTCATTTTAGGATACCTTGTCGTGTGAACTTGCGTACTAGTTAACTGGTTCGGTGAGGGAATGTCAACCCTCGGATTCAGAAAAACATGGCGAACCGTTATGATATGGGACAAACAGTTATCCTGATAAATTAGCGGAGCCGCTTTGAGCGACACGAATTACGCCATTATTTATGACCTCCACAGCCACACGACGGCTTCCGACGGTCTGCTTTCCCCGGAACAACTGGTGCATCGCGCCGTCGACATGCGTGTGGGCACGCTGGCGATCACCGACCATGATTGCACCGACGCCATTCCTGCGGCGCAGGCAGAAATTGCCCGTGCGGGGTTAAACCTGCAACTGATTACCGGCGTGGAGATCTCCACGGTCTGGGAAAATCACGAAATTCACATTGTTGGCTTGAATATCGACATTGACCATCCGCAAATGCGCGACTTTTTGCAGGCGCAATCAGAACGGCGGTTGCAGCGTGCGAAGCTTATCGCTGAACGCCTGGAAAAGGCGCACATTGCTGGTGCGTGGGAAGGGGCACAACGCCTGGCGCAGGGCGCTTCGGTAACACGTGGCCATTTCGCCCGTTACCTGGTCGAAATGGGTAAGGCAAATACGATGGCTGACGTCTTCAAAAAGTACCTTGCCCGCGGGAAAACCGGATATGTTCCTCCGCAGTGGTGTACAATAGAACAAGCTATTGAAGTGATTCATCATTCTGGCGGAACGGCAGTACTGGCCCATCCCGGGCGTTATAACCTGTCCGCTAAATGGTTGAAAAGACTGCTGGCGCATTTTGCTCAAAGCGGCGGTGAGGCAATGGAAGTTGCCCAATGCCAGCAGGCTCCTAATGAACGTGCACAGCTAGCCCTTTATGCACGTCAGTTTGGTTTGCTGGCGTCGCAAGGATCGGATTTCCACCAGCCCTGCCCGTGGATCGAACTGGGGCGTAAGCTCTGGCTCCCTGCCGGGGTTGACGGTGTCTGGCAACGCTGGGAGCAGCCGCAGAACACCACAGAGAGGGAAGTATGAGTCAGTTTTTTTATATTCATCCGGAAAACCCGCAACCGCGCCTGATTAATCAGGCGGTGGACATTGTGCGCAAGGGCGGTGTGATCGTCTATCCCACCGACTCCGGTTATGCGCTGGGGTGCAAAATTGAAGATAAAAGCGCGATGGAGCGAATTTGTCGTATTCGCCATCTGCCGGATGGTCACAACTTCACGCTGATGTGCCGCGATTTGTCCGAACTCTCGACCTATGCGTTCGTAGACAATATCGCCTTTCGGCTGATCAAAAATAACACTCCAGGCAATTACACCTTTATCCTCAAGGGGACGAAGGACGTGCCGCGTCGTTTATTGCAGGAAAAACGCAAGACCATTGGTTTGCGTGTGCCGTCGAATCCGATTGCACTGGCCCTGCTGGAAGCGCTCAATGAACCGATGCTTTCAACCTCTCTGATGCTGCCGGGCAGTGATTTTACTGAATCGGATCCCGATGAAATCAAAGATCGTCTGGAGAAGCTGGTGGATTTGATCATCCATGGCGGCTATCTCGGCCAGCAGCCAACAACGGTGGTGGACTTAACGGATGATGCGCCGGTGGTGATCCGTGAAGGTGTTGGCGACGTTAAGCCTTTCTTATAGCGGCGCAAGTCGCTATACTACGCGGCCATTTCAGCGGCATTGCCGTACTGATGACCCTATTCGACGCCTGTGAAGGCGACACCTGAAGGATGCTCTATGAGCGAGAAACTACAGAAAGTGCTGGCGCGAGCTGGCCACGGTTCCCGCCGTGAAATCGAATCTATTATTGAAGCCGGCCGCGTCAGCGTGGACGGCAAAATTGCGACACTGGGCGACCGTGTGGATGTGACGCCGGGGCTGAAAATCCGTATTGATGGTCATCTCATTTCGGTCAAAGAGTCCGTTGAGCAGATTTGCCGCGTGCTGGCGTATTACAAACCGGAAGGTGAGCTCTGCACGCGCAACGATCCGGAAGGTCGTCCGACAGTGTTTGACCGTCTGCCGAAACTGCGCGGTGCGCGCTGGATCGCGGTAGGCCGTCTCGACGTCAATACCTGCGGTCTGTTGCTGTTCACCACAGACGGTGAACTGGCAAACCGATTAATGCACCCGAGCCGTGAAGTTGAGCGCGAGTATGCTGTGCGCGTGTTCGGCGAAGTTGATGACAATAAAGTGCGCGAACTGGCGCGTGGCGTGCAACTGGAAGACGGTCCGGCCGCCTTCAAAACCATTAAATTCAGCGGTGGCGAAGGGATTAACCAGTGGTACAACGTAACGTTGACCGAAGGCCGTAACCGTGAAGTGCGCCGCCTGTGGGAAGCGGTTGGCGTGCAGGTGAGTCGTCTTATCCGCGTTCGTTACGGTGACATTCCTCTGCCAAAAGGTCTGCCGCGTGGCGGCTGGACGGAATTGGATCTCGCGCAAACCAACTACCTGCGTGAGCTGGTTGGGCTGGAAGCGGAAACGCAGTCGAAAGTGGCGGTAGAAAAAGATCGTCGCCGCATGAAAGCCAATCAAATCCGTCGTGCCGTGAAACGCCACAGCCAGCCAGCAGGTAACCGCCGCGCTGCAGGTGGACGCACGAAGAACGATTAAAATAAAAAAGGGGCGAAAGCCCCTTTTTTGTTGCAGGAAACAGCAGTGAAAAACAGGGCGCGGTGTTAATAATCGATGCCGATTTGCGCTTTTACGCCCGCTTCGAAGGCATGTTTGACCGGGCGTAATTCACTGACCGTATCAGCAATTTCCAGGATATCCCGGTGACAACCCCGGCCAGTGATGATCACTGTCTGCGTCGCCGGGCGGTTAGTTAATGCCGTCAGCACTGTCTCCAGTGGCAGATAATCGTAGGCCACCATATAGGTCAGTTCATCCAGCAACACCAGATCAAGCTGCGGGTCCGCCAGCATACGCTCGGCATGTTGCCATACAGCGAGGCACGCTGCGGTATCGCTTTCGCGGTTCTGCGTATCCCACGTAAAACCGGTCGCCATGACCTGAAACTCTACGCCCAGCGGTTCCAGCAAGTTACGTTCGCCGTTTGGCCAGGTACCCTTAATAAACTGAATGACGCCCACTTTTTTGTTATGCCCAACCGCGCGGGTCGCGGTGCCGAATGCGGCGGTGGTTTTGCCCTTACCGTTGCCGGTGAAGACAATAATAATCCCACGCTCATCCTGTGCCGCGGCAACGCGGGCATCAACACGATCTTTTACCCGCTGTTGGCGCTGTTGATAACGTTCATCGCTCATTGTGACATTCCTGGTTTGCGCCCGGGCTGCGCATCAAAGCTCATACCCGTTTTGCGGCGGCTGTCATCGCCCATCAGCCACAGGTAAAGCGGCATGATATCGGCAGGTGTTTTTAGTTTTTGCGGATCTTCCGTCGGGAAAGCACTGGCGCGCATGTTGGTGCGTGTACCGCCTGGATTGATGCAGTTGACCCGTAACCGGTTCTGGTACTCCTCTGCCAGCACCTGCATCATGCCTTCCGTCGCGAACTTCGAGACGGCATACGCGCCCCAGTTAGCACGCCCTTGTCGCCCAACGCTGGAAGAGGTAAACACCAGCGAGCCACTTTCAGATCGCAGTAATAAAGGAAGCAGCGCCTGGGTGAGATAAAACGTGGCGTTAATATTGACCTGCATGACCTCATCCCAGACGGCGGGAACCTGCTCGCTCATCGGTGCGACATCGCCCAGCACGCCTGCATTATGCAGTACGCCGTCGAGGCGTGGCGCATCAGCGGCAATGGCCTCCGCCAGTTGTTGGCAGGTTTGCGGTGTGCAGGTTGCCATATCCAGCGTGAACCACTGCGCGTGCTGGCCTTCTTGTTCACGGATAGTCTGCGCGACCTGGCGCAATTTTTCTTCATTACGCCCCAGCAGGATGACGCTGGCGCCGTAACGGGCGTAAGTCAGGGCCGCTTCTTTACCGATACCATCGCTGGCACCGGTCACAAGAATGATTCGGTCGTTTAAAAGATCGCGTTGTGGCTGATAGTGCACGCTGTCTCCTCAGGCCCGGGCCTGTATTTCACATCATATGTTGGCTTTATGCCTTAAACAGAGGGGCATTTCAATCGGTCAAGCGGAGAGTTGGACAAGGTTTACGCCGCAGAGTCGTAAAAAATTCAGTCACATGCCGCAAAAGGTCAATCGCTTACGCGAGACGCGCCGAAAGGGCTCATGTACACTGGAGCGATTGTTGAGTGGTGTAATCGAGGTGGTACGCGTGGAATTACTGTCTGAATATGGTTTGTTTTTGGCCAAGATCGCGACCGTAGTTGTGGCGATTGCGGTGGTCGCGGTGCTTATTGTTAACCTGACGCAGCGTAAGCGCCAGCGGGGTGAACTACGGGTCACTCGTCTGAGCGATCAATATAAAGAGATGCAGGAGGAGATGTCCGCAGCATTGCTGGATGACCACCAACAGAAACAGTGGCAAAAAGCGCGCAAGAAAAAGCTGAAGCTGGAGGCTAAAGCGGCAAAAGCGAGAGCCAAAGCCGGGGAAGCGGATGAAAAAGGGAAATCCCGCGTTTATGTGCTGGATTTTAAAGGCAGTATGGATGCCGGCGAGGTTAGCGCCCTCCGTGAAGAGATCACGGCCGTGTTGACGGTAGCGAAGCCGCAGGATCAGGTGATTGTCCGTCTGGAAAGCCCTGGCGGCGTGGTTCATGGTTATGGTCTTGCTGCATCGCAGTTGCAGCGCCTGCGTGACAGGCAGATCCCGCTGACTATCGCCGTGGATAAAGTGGCCGCCAGCGGTGGCTATATGATGGCCTGCGTGGCGGATAAAATTGTCGCCGCGCCGTTTGCCATCATCGGCTCTATTGGCGTGGTTGCGCAAATCCCGAACTTTAACCGCTTCCTGAAAGGGAAAGAGATCGATATCGAACTGCATACCGCCGGGCAGTTTAAACGCACGCTGACGCTGTTAGGTGAAAACACAGAAGAAGGGCGGCAAAAATTTCGTGAAAGTCTGAACGAAACTCACGATCTGTTTAAAGGCTTCGTTAGCCAGATGCGTCCCGGTCTGGATATTGAAAAAGTGGCGACCGGCGAACACTGGTACGGTTCGCAAGCGCTGGAGAACGGCTTAATTGACGCGATTGGCACCAGCGATGAACTGCTGCTCGGGCTGCTCGAAGACCATGAGGTCATTGGCATTCGTTATCAACAGCGGAAGAAACTGATGGAGCGTTTTACCGGCAGTGCGACAGAGAGTATCGACCATTTGCTGATGCGCTGGTGGCAGCGAGGGCAAAAACCGCTTATGTAAACAAAAACGCGAGGCTTCGGCCTCGCGTTTTTGTTTAATCAATCAGATGATATTTTTCAGAGAGTTCGTGAGCTAAGTATTTGAACATATTAAATACCGCTGTGCTTTTCGCCGTCGGCAAACCCTGTTCATCCAGATAGTATTCACCGCTGAACACCAGTACACCGTTACGCTGGGTAACATTTGTGGCCTCTATACCGGCAAGGGTGTCTTCATGATCGCGGATAAGTTGATTAGCCAGTTCAAGCAGAGCCTGGCGGTCAATAGGCTGAGATGTACCTTGCATTTTTCTACTCCTTAAAAATTCTGTCAGTCTACGCCGGGCACCGCTCAGGAGCAAATTTTCCCTGTTTTTGCAATGGGTTTGCTCAGCGGTTGTGCTGGCGTGATTTGATTTTGCATGCTAATAAAGTTGCGTAACAAATTTTATCAGGTACAGTGTGACGCTTTCGTCAATCTGGCAACAGATTTGCTTGACATTCGACCGCAACATCGTCGTGCACCATCGCCATCAGGTTAAAAAGCCTGTCAGGTCAGTCACATAAACGCTTTGTTTAACGCGCCTGACTCAGCGTTGGGGTTGATATCCTGCGACGGCGCCGCTATATCTGTGAGGCGCTCCGGCAGGGGGTGTGAAGCAAAGTGCGATGTATTGCTGGAAGAATTTAATTAGGTAAAGGTGAATATGGGTAAAGCTCTCGTTATCGTTGAGTCCCCGGCAAAAGCCAAAACGATCAATAAATATCTGGGTAATGATTACGTGGTTAAGTCCAGCGTAGGTCATATCCGTGATTTGCCGACCAGTGGCTCAGCACCTAAAAAGAGCGCAGACTCAGCCTCCACCAAAACGGCTAAGAAGCCTAAAAAGGATGAACGTGGCGCTCTTGTCAATCGCATGGGGATCGACCCATGGCATAACTGGGAAGCGCAGTACGAAGTGCTTCCGGGTAAAGAAAAGGTCGTTTCCGAACTGAAATCCCTGGCGGAAAAAGCCGACCACATCTATCTCGCAACCGACCTTGACCGCGAAGGGGAAGCCATTGCATGGCACCTGCGGGAAGTGATCGGGGGTGATGAAAAGCGCTACAGCCGCGTTGTATTTAACGAAATTACCAAAAATGCTATTCGTCAGGCGTTTGAAACGCCAGGCGAACTCAACATCGACCGTGTCAATGCGCAGCAGGCGCGCCGTTTTATGGATCGTGTTGTGGGCTATATGGTTTCTCCGCTGTTGTGGAAGAAAATCGCCCGCGGTCTGTCGGCCGGTCGTGTGCAATCCGTTGCTGTGCGTCTGGTGGTTGAACGCGAGCGCGAGATCAAAGCCTTTGTCCCGGAAGAGTTCTGGGAAGTTGACGCGACGACGGCGACGCCGGGTGGTGATTCACTGCCATTGCAGGTCACGCACGAGGGTGATAAAGCGTTCCGTCCGGTAAATCGCGAACAGACCATGGCAGCCGTAAGCCTGCTGGAAAAAGCGCGCTATACCGTACTCGAAAGAGAAGATAAACCGACCAGCAGTAAGCCTGGCGCACCATTTATCACCTCTACACTGCAACAAGCGGCAAGCACGCGTCTTGGTTTTGGCGTGAAGAAAACCATGATGATGGCGCAGCGTCTGTATGAAGCAGGTTACATCACCTATATGCGTACCGACTCCACCAACCTGAGTCAGGACGCGGTGAGCATGGTGCGCAGCTATATTACGGACAATTTCGGCAAAAAATACCTGCCGGAACATGCCAACCAGTACGCCAGCAAAGAGAACTCTCAGGAAGCACACGAAGCGATTCGTCCTTCCGACGTCGGTGTCCTGGCGGAATCCCTGAAAGATATGGAAACCGATGCGCAGAAGCTTTATCAACTGATCTGGCGACAGTTTGTGGCCTGTCAGATGACGCCTGCGCAGTATGACTCCACCACGCTGACCGTGGGGGCGGGCAATTTCCGCCTGAAAGCCCGCGGCCGCATTTTGCGCTTCGATGGCTGGACGAAAGTGATGCCTGCGCTGCGTAAAGGCGATGAAGATCGCACGTTGCCGGCAGTGAATAAAGGCGACGAATTGTCGCTTGTCGAACTGACGCCTGCGCAGCACTTTACCAAACCGCCTGCGCGCTTTAGTGAAGCGTCTCTGGTAAAAGAGCTGGAAAAACGCGGTATCGGTCGCCCGTCCACCTACGCGTCAATCATTTCGACGATCCAGGATCGCGGCTATGTGCGCGTTGAAAACCGTCGTTTTTATGCTGAGAAAATGGGTGAAATCGTCACCGATCGCCTGGAAGAAAATTTCCGCGAACTGATGAATTACGACTTCACCGCTCAGATGGAAGACAGTCTGGACCGTGTAGCCAATCATGAAGCGGAATGGCGCAAAGTGCTGGACAGCTTCTTTGGCGACTTCTCCCGTCAGCTTGAACAGGCGGAACAGGATCCGGAAACCGGCGGTATGCGTCCGAATCAGATGGTGCTGACCAGCATCGACTGTCCGACCTGCGGTCGCAAAATGGGTATCCGTACTGCCAGCACCGGTGTATTCCTTGGCTGTTCTGGCTATGCATTGCCGCCGAAAGAGCGCTGCAAAACCACCATTAACCTGGTGCCGGAAAACGAAGTCCTGAACGTGCTGGAAGGCGATGATGCTGAAACCAACGCCTTACGTGCCAAACGTCGCTGCCAGAAATGCGGCACGGCGATGGACAGCTACCTGATCGATCCGAAGCGTAAACTGCATGTCTGTGGTAACAACCCAACCTGCGATGGCTACGAAATCGAAGAGGGCGAGTTCCGCATTAAAGGCTATGACGGCCCGATTGTTGAATGTGAGAAATGTGGTTCTGAAATGCACCTGAAGATGGGGCGTTTCGGTAAATACATGGCTTGCACCAATGATGAGTGTAAAAACACGCGTAAAATTCTGCGCAATGGCGAAGTTGCGCCGCCGAAGGAAGATCCGGTGCCGCTGCCAGAGCTGGAGTGTGAAAAATCGGATGCGTATTTCGTGCTGCGCGATGGTGCGGCTGGGGTGTTCCTTGCTGCGAATACCTTCCCGAAATCACGTGAAACCCGTGCGCCGTTGGTAGAAGAGCTGTTCCGCTTCCGCGATCGTCTGCCGGAGAAACTGCGCTATCTGGCCGATGCGCCGCAGCAGGATCCTGAAGGCAACAAGACAATTGTGCGTTTTAGCCGGAAAACGAAGCAGCAGTACGTTGCCTCGGAAAAAGACGGTAAAGCAACGGGATGGTCTGCGTTTTATATCGACAATAAATGGACTGAAGCTAAAAAGTAATAAATTTCAGTCACATACCCTCCAAAAGGCCGGCTATCCGGCCTTTTTTATTCCTCCATTATTATTCTTTGTTCGCTGCTATACACAGATGCTATAAATGATATAGTGGTTATAGCTATCTGCTTTTTTATTATGAAATCGTATTAAGCGATTACCCGTTTGCGTACTCCGGATGGTCTGTTATGAAATTACAACAGCTTCGTTATATCGTTGAGGTGGTGAATCACAATCTCAACGTCTCTTCAACGGCGGAAGGGCTTTACACCTCTCAGCCGGGTATCAGTAAGCAAGTCCGCATGCTGGAAGATGAACTTGGCATACAAATTTTTGCCCGCAGCGGCAAGCATCTTACTCAGGTCACCCCCGCAGGGCAGGAAATCATCCGTATTGCGCGTGAGGTGTTGTCCAAAGTCGACGCGATCAAATCGGTGGCAGGGGAACACACATGGCCGGATAAAGGCTCGCTGTATGTTGCGACCACGCATACACAGGCACGTTATGCGTTGCCTGGAGTGATAAAAGGCTTTATTGAGCGCTATCCCCGGGTGTCGTTGCATATGCATCAGGGGTCGCCGACACAAATTGCCGAGGCCGTTTCTAAAGGCAATGCGGACTTTGCGATTGCCACTGAAGCGCTGCATTTATATGACGATTTGGTGATGTTGCCATGCTATCACTGGAACCGTTCGATTGTGGTGACGCCCGATCATCCGCTGGCTGCCAGGCAGTCGGTGAGCATTGAAGAACTGGCGCAATATCCATTAGTGACCTATACCTTTGGTTTCACCGGTCGTTCTGAACTGGATACTGCCTTCAATCGCGCCGGTTTAACACCGCGAATTGTCTTCACCGCCACAGATGCAGACGTTATCAAAACTTATGTAAGGCTGGGGCTTGGCGTGGGTGTGATTGCCAGTATGGCCGTCGATCCGGTATCGGATCCTGACCTCGTGAAACTGGATGCGCACGAGATTTTCAGTCATAGCACGACCAAAATCGGCTTCCGCCGTAGCACCTTCTTACGCAGCTATATGTATGATTTTATTCAACGCTTTGCGCCGCATTTAACGCGTGATGTTGTCGATACTGCTGTTGCATTGCGTTCTAACGAAGATATAGAAGCAATGTTTAAAGATATTAAGTTGCCACAGAAATAATGACGAAGGGTATCTTCGGTATTGAAAAGATACGCTTAACTCTGCCCAAAGTTAAATTAGAATTATCATCATCTAATTTCTCAATCACCCGCACGGGTGATTGAGCTCACAATGCTAAGCCCGCACTGTCGCTAATTTGTGACAAAAATAGAAACTAAATTGCAGCTCTGCAAATTTCTCACTTCAATTATTTATTTCGGGTCAAAAGATTAAATCTTTCTTTGGAAATGGTGAGTAAATTCACTGGATTTTCGGCTAAAGTTCTTTTAGGATTTGTCTCAACCCATGATTAATTTTACCGATTGTTGGTGTTCAAAATGATAAGTGATGTCGATTGTACGAGGTTAGCAATGCCATCAGGAAGTGAAGAGCCGCAAAGGGACCCTGAGCTTAAGCGTAAAGCCTGGCTGGCGGTATTTCTTGGCTCTGCCGCATTTTGGGCAGTCGTTGCGTTATTGATCTGGAAATTCTGGGGTTAAAATGGCAATAGCAGGCCGATTCGAACCAGTGAAACATGTATGTCAACTTCATGACACGCCTACAAAAGCGAAAAAGAAACCTGTGACCACTATTCCTGCTTCATGGAAACTGTCGCCGCAGCAACAAGCTTTTATAGACGCCTTTGCAGAAGACACGACCAGGAAACAATAAATATATCATCAGAATAAACAGGGAGAATTATCTCTTTATTCTATGAATGGTCTTTTGTACTCATTGATTAATACACGGCATAAATGAATTGAGTAGTAACTCAGTTTTAATGAATAGATTTTCTGGTAATAGATTCATGCATAATGGTTACGGAATGAAATATTGGTCGTGGATGGGTGCGTTTTCTGTTTCTGTCCTTTTCTGGAGTGAGCTCGTTTGGATGTTCCTCCAGTAATCAAGTAATCTCCTGAAAAACCTCGCATCTGCGAGGTTTTTTTATTTCTGCTCCTGCCGTCCGCTTTTGCCGTATGTGGCAATTTGGGTTGTTATCAAAACGTTACGATAAGTTTGTGTTATCTTTAATTACAGACCCTGAAGACTATCAGGGCTTCCCAATCCCTGTGATTAAGGAGGAGCATATGTCGTCGACCCTACGCGAAGCCAGCAAGGATACATTGCAGGCAGAGAATAAAACCTGGCGCTACTACAGCCTGCCGCTGGCCGCAAAGGAACTTGGGGATATCTCGCGATTACCCAAGTCACTCAAAGTGTTACTCGAGAACCTCCTGCGCTGGCAGGATGATGATTCCGTAACGGAAGAAGATATTCGTGCTCTGGCGGGATGGTTGAAAACGGCCCATGCTGACCGTGAAATTGCCTATCGTCCGGCAAGGGTGTTAATGCAGGATTTTACTGGCGTGCCCGCCGTTGTGGATTTGGCGGCCATGCGTGAAGCGGTAAAACGCCTGGGGGGCGATACGGCGAAAGTGAACCCGCTTTCACCCGTCGATTTAGTGATTGACCATTCCGTGACTGTCGACCATTTCGGTGACGACGAAGCATTTGAAGAAAACGTGCGTCTTGAAATGGAACGTAATCATGAACGCTATGTTTTTCTGCGCTGGGGCCAGCAGGCATTCAGCCGTTTCAGCGTGGTACCGCCCGGCACCGGCATTTGTCACCAGGTTAATCTCGAGTATCTCGGCAAAGCCGTGTGGAGCGAATTACAGGACAAAGAGTGGGTCGCTTACCCGGATACGCTGGTCGGCACTGACTCACACACCACCATGATCAATGGTCTCGGCGTGCTTGGCTGGGGCGTGGGCGGCATCGAAGCGGAAGCTGCGATGCTTGGCCAGCCTGTTTCAATGCTGATCCCGGATGTTGTGGGCTTCAAACTGAACGGCAAATTACGTGAAGGGATTACCGCGACGGACCTGGTGCTTACCGTGACGCAGATGCTGCGTAAGCACGGTGTCGTCGGTAAGTTTGTTGAATTTTATGGCGATGGTCTGGACGCGTTACCGCTTGCGGATCGGGCAACTATCGCCAATATGGCGCCGGAATATGGCGCAACCTGCGGCTTTTTCCCCATCGATGGCGTGACGCTGGAATATATGCGGCTTAGCGGGCGCAGCGAAGAGCAGGTTGCGCTGGTTGAAGCGTATGCGAAAGCGCAAGGGATGTGGCGCAACCCAGGGGATGAGCCGGTGTTTACCAGCACACTGGAACTGAATATGCAGGATGTTGAGGCAAGTCTGGCGGGCCCCAAACGCCCGCAGGATCGCGTTGCACTCAGCGATGTTCCTAAAGCCTTTGCTGCCAGTTCCGAACTGGAACTGAACACCGCGCAAAAAGATCGGAAACCAGTCGATTATGTCCTGAACGGTCACCAATATCAGTTGCCGGATGGCGCGGTTGTCATCGCTGCCATTACCTCGTGCACCAACACATCAAACCCCAGCGTACTGATGGCTGCCGGTTTGCTGGCAAAAAAAGCGGTAACCCTCGGGTTGAAACGCCAGCCGTGGGTAAAAGCATCACTGGCACCGGGATCGAAAGTGGTCTCTGACTACCTCGCGCAAGCGCATTTAACACCGTATCTTGATGAGCTTGGCTTTAACCTGGTTGGCTACGGGTGCACCACCTGTATCGGTAATTCCGGTCCGCTGCCGGAGCCGATTGAACAGGCTATTCGCCAGGGGGATCTTACGGTGGGGGCGGTACTTTCCGGTAACCGTAATTTTGAAGGGCGCATTCATCCACTGGTCAAAACAAACTGGCTGGCATCACCGCCGTTGGTGGTGGCGTACGCGCTGGCCGGGAATATGAATATTAATCTGGCTACCGATCCGTTGGGGCACGATCGCAAAGGTGACCCGGTCTATCTGAAAGATATCTGGCCATCCAGCCTGGAGATTGCCCGGGCGGTTGAGCAGGTTTCGACAGAGATGTTCCGCAAGGAGTATGCCGAAGTCTTTGAAGGTACGCCGGAGTGGAAGGCGATTGAGGTTGAACGCTCGGACACCTACGGCTGGCAGAGCGACTCAACGTATATTCGTCTTTCGCCCTTTTTTGACGATATGGGGGCGCAACCTGAACCGGTCAAGGACATTCACGGTGCGCGGATCTTGGCCATGCTGGGGGATTCGGTGACCACCGATCATATTTCGCCGGCAGGCAGTATCAAAGCGGATAGCCCGGCAGGGCGCTACCTGCAAAGTCATGGCGTGGAGCGGCGCGACTTTAACTCCTACGGTTCCCGGCGTGGCAACCATGAAGTGATGATGCGTGGTACGTTCGCCAATATCCGTATCCGTAATGAAATGGTGCCGGGTGTGGAAGGCGGTATGACACGCCATCTGCCGGGGAGCGAGGTTGTGTCGATTTATGACGCCGCAATGCGCTACCAGCAAGAGGGAACGCCTCTGGCAGTGATCGCCGGTAAAGAGTATGGCTCGGGTTCCAGCCGCGACTGGGCGGCAAAAGGGCCGCGCCTGCTGGGTGTCCGGGTGGTGATTGCCGAGTCGTTCGAACGCATCCACCGCTCGAACCTGATTGGTATGGGGATCCTGCCTCTGGAATTTCCGCAAGGGGTGACGCGTAAAACGCTGGGACTAACCGGTGAGGAGAAACTCGACATCGTAGATCTGAGTGATATTCAGCCCGGCGCTGCATTACCTGTGACGCTGACCCGGGAGGATGGCTCACAAGAGGTGTTGCAGTGCCGATGCCGGATTGATACATCAACCGAACTGACGTACTACCGCAATGATGGGATCCTGCATTACGTGATACGCAATATGCTGAACTGAACAAAAAGGCCTGCAGATGCAGGCCTTTTTTACGCTGTTTGTTACACACTACTTCAGCAGGTGGCCCATTTTCTCGGCCTTGGTGTCGAGGTAATGGGCATTTTTCGGGTTACGTCCAACAATCAACGGCACGCGCTCAACAATATTGATGCCTGCTTCGGTGAGGATTTCAACTTTGCGCGGGTTGTTGGTCAGCAGACGCACTTCATCGACACCCAGGAGTTTGAACATATCAGCGCACAGGGTGAAGTCGCGCTCGTCGGCGGCAAAACCAAGCTGATGGTTTGCTTCCACGGTATCGTAGCCCTGATCCTGTAACGCATAGGCGCGGATTTTATTCAGCAGGCCGATGTTACGACCCTCCTGACGATGATAGAGCAGCACGCCGCGGCCCTCTTCGGCAATATGGTTCAATGCTGCTTCAAGCTGGAAACCGCAATCACAACGCAAGCTGAAAAGCGCGTCTCCCGTCAGACACTCCGAATGCACACGCGCAAGAACGGGCAACTGCCCGGAAATATCACCAAAGACAAGGGCCACGTGATCCTGCCCGGTTGCCAGTTCTTCAAAACCCACCATCAGGAAGTCGCCCCAGGGGGTAGGCAGTTTGGCTTCTGCCACTCGTTTAAGCTGCATGTGAATCTCCGGATTATGTTGGCGCACTGCGCACCTGTAGCCTGTTGGCCTTCTGTATAAACGTATTTTGCCACAATGCCCGCATCATCGCCTACTTGTGACCAACATATTGCAGCATAAGCGCACGAATACGTTGGTTCCTGCGGGAATGCCATTTTTCAGTTATGATTGTGACGCTTACATGAAAGGAGAAGACATGCTGTCAATTGCAAAACGAACAACGGCGGGGGCGGCGATTTTACTGATTATGCCGCTGGCAGTGTGGATCTCCGGCTGGAACTGGGAACCTGGTCAGTCGAACGCGTGGTTGCATTTTCTGTTCTGGATAACCGAAACGGTTACGCAACCTTGGGGGATAATCACCCATGGGGTGCTTTGCGCGTGGTTTCTCTGGTGCCTTCGTTTTCGCCTGAAGCCTGCGCTAATGTTGTTTGCCATTCTCGGCTGCGCAATTTTGCTGGGGCAGGGCGTGAAATCGTTCGTTAAGGAGCGAGTCCAGGAGCCACGTCCTTTTGTTATGTGGCTGGAAAAAACGCAAAATATTCAGGTTGATGAGTTCTATGCTCTAAAACGTAAAGCCAGAGGGGAATGGGTGAAAAGTCAGCTCTCCAGCCAGCATGATATTCCGGCATTTTTACGCAAACATTGGCAAAAAGAGACCGGTTTTGCCTTTCCGTCCGGGCATACCATGTTTGCGGCCAGTTGGGCCTTGTTGGGTGTTGGGCTGTTATGGCCGCGCAGACGCACCTGGACCATCGCGATTTTACTGGTGTGGGCAACAGGCGTAATGGGGAGCCGTTTACTCTTGGGGATGCACTGGCCGCGTGATTTAGTGGTGGCGACACTGATATCCTGGCTACTGGTGACGGTGGCAACCTGGCTGGCGCAGCGCCTCTGTGGGCCTTTAACACCGCCGGTTGAAGAAGTGCAGGAAATCGTCGAGCGGGACCAGGAACCTTGATTTTCGTAGGTTAGCCCCCAAATCAGAATTTAACGTCACGCATTACCATTTCGCGCCGGGCGCTAAAATGGTAGTTTATAGGGCTGGTTACTCGCAGTTGCCCATATATTCATCGCTCGGAACCACATAACGGGATGTAATGTGAAATATTTACTCATTTTCTTACTGGTGTTAGCGATTTTTGTCGTCTCGATTACGCTGGGTGCGCAAAACGATCAGCAAGTGACGTTCAACTATTTGCTCGCCCAGGGCGAATACCGCATCTCTACGCTGCTGGCAGTGCTGTTTGCTGCTGGGTTCGCGATCGGCTGGCTGATTTGTGGCCTGTTCTGGCTGCGTGTACGCGTTTCTCTTGCGCGCGCCGAGCGTAAAATCAAACGTCTTGAGCATCAGCTTATCCCTGCGACAGATGTTCCGGCTGCTACCGGCGCACCGGCAGTGAAGGAATAATATTCTATGCTGGAGTTGTTGTTTCTGCTGTTACCTGTCGCCGCTGCCTATGGCTGGTATATGGGGCGCAGAAATGCTCAACAGACAAAGCAGGATGAGGCGAACCGGCTGTCACGTGAATACGTCGCCGGGGTTAACCTTTTACTGAGCAACCAACAGGACAAAGCGGTCGACCTGTTCCTCGATATGTTGAAAGAGGACACCGGCACCGTTGAAGCGCATCTCACGCTGGGGAATTTGTTCCGTTCGCGCGGCGAAGTCGATCGCGCTATCCGTATTCACCAGACGCTGATGGAAAGCGCATCGTTATCTTATGATCAGCGTTTGCTGGCGGTGCAACAGCTTGGCCGTGATTATATGGCGGCCGGGATGTACGATCGCGCCGAAGATATGTTTAACCAACTGGTGGATGAAACCGATTTTCGCGTTAGCGCATTGCAGCAGCTATTGCAGATTTATCAGGCGACCAGCGACTGGCAGAAGGCCATCGATGTTGCTGAGCGACTGGTAAAATTAGGGAAAGATAAACAACGCACAGAAATTGCCCATTTTTACTGCGAATTAGCGTTGCAGCAAATGGGCAATGACGATATGGACAGAGCGATGGCGCTGCTGAAAAAAGGCGCCGCCGCCGATCGCGATAGCCCGCGCGTCTCCATCATGATGGGGCGGGTATTTATGGCCAGCGGGGATTACGCTAAAGCTGCCGACAATCTGTTACGCGTCATTGATCAGGATAAAGAACTGGTCAGCGAAACGCTGGAGATGCTGCAAACTTGCTACCAGCAATTGGGTAAAAATGATGAGTGGGCGGCATTTTTGCAGCGGTGTGTGGAAGAGAATACCGGTGCAACCGCGGAACTGATGCTGGCGGAGATTAAGGAACGACGCGAAGGCCCGGACGCGGCGCAGTTGTATGTAACGCATCAGCTTCAGCGTCACCCGACGATGCGCGTCTTCCATAAGCTGATGGATTACCACCTGAATGAAGCGGAAGAAGGGCGGGCAAAAGAGAGTCTGGCCGTGCTGCGTGAAATGGTTGGCGAGCAGATTCGCAGTAAGCCGCGTTATCGCTGCCATAAATGCGGCTTTACCGCTTTTACCATGTACTGGCATTGTCCATCCTGCCGCGCCTGGTCGACGGTGAAACCGATTCGCGGCCTCGACGGGCAGTAATTTTTTAAAAGTCCGCATTTTAGTTACAACATACTCATCTGTTTGATTCTATCAATGCGGCAACTGTGCCATTTCATTGTCTGGCAGGACTGAAATGGCCGCTGTCATTTACAACCCTGCGCAGGTAGAATGCTCGCCGTTTATTCATTTTGCGCCTGAGCGGGTGCCCTCATTTCAGAAGGTCTGATCATGACGTCTACTGCTTTCCCGACTTCCCGTGCTGTTACTGCTTCCCCGGTTGTCGTGGCTCTCGATTATGATAACCGTGACAAAGCCCTGGCGTTTGTCGACCGTATTGACCCTCGCGACTGCCGACTGAAAGTAGGCAAAGAGATGTTCACTCTGTTCGGGCCGCAACTGGTTCGCGAGTTACAACAGCGTGGTTTCGATATTTTCCTCGACCTGAAATTCCACGATATTCCTAACACCACGGCGCACGCAGTGAAAGCTGCCGCCGATCTGGGCGTATGGATGGTGAATGTTCATGCGTCTGGCGGCGCGCGCATGATGACCGCAGCAAAAGAAGCCTTGTTATCATTTGGCAAAGACGCGCCGCTGCTGATCGCGGTGACGGTATTAACCAGTATGGAAGCCAGTGACTTACTCGATCTTGGCATTCAGGCCACGCCCGCCGAACATGCTGAGCGGCTGGCAAGACTGACCCAGCAATGTGGTCTGGATGGCGTGGTGTGTTCCGCGCAGGAAGCGGTGCACTTTAAAAGCGTGTTGGGCCATGATTTTAAACTGGTCACGCCAGGTATCCGTCCGCAGGGAAGTGACGCCGGTGATCAGCGCCGTATTATGACCCCGGAACAGGCGCTGGCAGCGGGTGTAGACTATATGGTTATTGGTCGCCCGGTTACGCAATCCGCCGATCCGGCGCAAACCCTGAAAGCGATCAACACCGCGTTAGGTAAGGGGGCATAATGCGTGATGATAATAGTCGTCTGGTGTACTCGACAGAAACCGGGCGCATTGATGAGCCGAAAACGCAACCGGCCCGTCCTAAAGGCGATGGCATTGTGCGCATTCAGCGTCAAACCAGCGGGCGCAAAGGAAAAGGCGTGTGCCTGATTACCGGCATTGATGAAGATGATGAGTCGCTGGGTAAGCTGGCGGCAGAATTAAAGAAAAAATGCGGGTGTGGCGGGGCAGTCAAAGATGGCGTGATCGAGATACAGGGTGACAAACGTGATTTACTTAAGTCATTACTCGAAGCCAAAGGAATGAAAGTCAAACTTGCTGGTGGATAAAACAGAAAAGCCGTGGCAATGAACCACGGCTTTATTTTTATACCGGATAAAACTCAGACCTGAAAAGAAAGTATCGTTATTTTGCTGTAGTCGCCGTGTCGCTCACCAATTACTTACCAATCTGGTGGCCAATGATCCCACCGACAGCCGCGCCGCCCAGCGTACCGAGCGTACTACCGTCAGTCAGCACCGCACCGCCTAGCGCGCCCGCACCCGCACCGATGGCGGTATTACGATCGCGTTTAGACCAGTGACCACAGGCGCTCAGGGACATTGCCAGGGTAACTGCCAGTACTGCAGCGGCCATTTTTTTGCTTGTTAACATCATCATACTTTCTCCTGAATAATCGATTCACGGAAAGATATTCTCTTTAAGTATAGTCTTTGGGGGCTGCCTTAAAGCCATTCCGTGAAACCTTGCTGCGCAGGTGTAATACAATCACGTAAGTGATAGTCACTTCCTGTTATATCGCTAATATCAATTTTACGCCGCGGCTCGTTACAGGACAGGTAAATAGTCTTAATCACCAGGTCGGAATACTCTCAGATAAGAGGGGGTTAGCCCGCTTTCACGGGCTGAGGAATTTAGCGGATCGCGCCAGGTGCGACGATGTCGACAATCAGACCCGCTTGTTGCAGTTGGAGGTGGGCTTCGGCAGCGAGATGACTGTCGGTGATCACCCGCTGGAAGCGCGCAATCGGACCGAGGGTGTAAGGGTGTACTGCGCCGAACTTCGAGCTGTCTGTCAGGACAATGGCATCGCTGCCTTTTTCCAGCACGGCGTTAACAACATCGGTGCGCATCATATCGCGCCCGGTAAACCCCGTTTCCGGCAGCCAGCCATCAATACCGATAAACGCCTTACTGAAATGCACTTGCTGAATGTACTGACGCGTCAGCGGGCCCACCATACTTTCGCTTTTTTTCTGGTAAATGCCGCCGAGCAGAATCACTTCGGAAAGGGAATCTTTCAGCAAATGCGCAATATAGCTGCTGACCGTGATAATGGTGATATCTCGCTGCTCGCCAAGTTTACGCGCCAGCAGGGCATTACTGCTGCCATTCTCAATAAACACCGTTTCTCCCGGACTCACCAGCGAGGCGGCGAAGTCCGCCAGCTCCCGTTTTACGGTGTAATTATTCATCATGCGCGTTTCAACGTCGTCGCTGTCCAGCGGTACAGCAAAACCATGCATACGGCGCAGATAGCTCTGTTTTTCCAGCGTGTTCAGATCCTGGCGAATAGTGACTTCAGAGACACCGGTCATTCGCGCAAGATCCGCAACGCTGATCCGGCCTTTATCGATGACCGTCTGTAAAATAAGTTGTTGTCGGGAATTCATAGCCACAAATTTCTGATTGTTCGTCGAGAGGATGAAATCGCCATAACGGGCATCGCTTTCCTGGCTACCGCGTGATGGCGAAAGGAAGAAATTCAAATTTCCCAGGGCGTCTTAGGTGCACCGGAAGAAGACGTTTTGTCATTGTTGTCGGGATCTAATAATTCCGCTTTGAGAATTTCCAGGTTGCGAATGGCGGATTGATAATCCCCGGCAACCAGAATATCCAGCACGGTATCGATCCGGCTGGCAAGTTGCTTCACATCGATGTCTGCCATACCTTCACCTTAAAATCGAAAAATGAATAAATTCAATGATGCAGAAAACAGTGTAAAAAGAGAAGGGTAAAAAGCGAAATCTCAAAAACTTATAAGCACTCATTATATATTCGATAAGTGACATGCAGTCACCTGCGAGGGGATTAGGTTTGCACTCTTTGAAAGCAATGACGGTTATCAACCACGCTACGTACAAACTGTTTACTGATGATGAGCGCGTGATGAAACTTTCCTGCTCGCAGTCGCAAAACCGGCATGTCTCAACCGTTTCAGTCAAGCCAGTCAGGGCGTTTTTCGCGCCAGATAGCGCTTAAACCAGCGCTCGAATGCGGCAGCGGGCATGGGCTTAGCAAATAAAAATCCCTGCCGCTCGTTGACGCCGTTTTTGGTCAGAAAGGCGTCTTCTTTTGCACTCTCCACACCTTCAGCAATCACCTGCAGATTAAGCGCTTGCGCCACAGCGACAATCGCCCGCACCAGCGACTGGGATATCGGCTGTTTATGAATATCACGTACAAACGATTGATCGAGTTTGATGGCATCAAGGGGAAAACGCGCGAGTTGCGACAGAGACGAATAGCCCGTACCAAAATCGTCGAGGTGAACCTGTGCCCCCAGTTCGCTGAACTGATTAATTACCGACAGGGCGAGTTCTTCATTCTCAATCAGGCAGCTCTCCGTCAGCTCCACATCAATCGGGCAATAATCGAAGTTAACATCTTTCAGCGCCTGCTTAAGGTCGCTAAAAATCGACTGATCGGCCAGTTGACGCGCTGAGACATTCACCGCCACGCGCAAATGAATGCCTTTGTCTCGCCATTCCGCTACCTGGCGCACAACGTCAAGCATCACCCAGCGTCCTAACGGCACAATCAAACCAGACTCTTCGGCATAAGCGATAAAGTCCAGCGGCGGGATCAACCCGCGCTCGGGAGATTGCCAACGTACCAGTGCTTCGAGGCTACGAACTTCGCCGCGCCAGGTGATTTTCGGTTGATAGTGGATGACCAGTTGATTTTTTTCGAGTGCTTTGCGCAGGTTGGTATCGAGCCAGAGGTATTCAAATACCCGTTGGTTCATTTCCGGCGAGAAGACACAGAATTTACCGCGCCCGCTCTCCTTGGCGGTATACATGGCCGTGTCGGCATTACGGATCAGGCTTTCACGGTCGTTGCCGTGCTGTGGGGCAAGTGAAATCCCCAGCGAACACCCACTGTAAATCTCGATTAAGCCGATGCGAAAAGGTTGGCGTAAACGTGTCAGGATCCGCGATGCCATAGCCTCCAGCACGCTTTGAGATGTGTCGGTCGCCAGTATGATAAATTCATCGCCGCCAAACCGTGCCAGCACTTGCCCTTCATCAAGACAACTTAAAATTGTCAATGCCACGGCCTGCAACAGCTGATCGCCGAACATATGGCCATAGGCGTCGTTCACTTTCTTAAAGTTATCCAGGTCCAAATAGACGATGCCAACCTGTGTATCACCACGATGGGCAATAGCATCGCTGATGCGTTCCTGAATCGCATTGCGATTAGGTAAACCGGTCACGGTATCGGTGTTGGCTAAGAGGCGTAAGCGCTCCTGGGCATGGCGCTCTTCCGTAATATCCGTGCCGGAGCAGATAAGAAATATTTCGTTCTTACCGCTACCGCTATGGACGAATCTATTGCGGAACAGAAACAGGCGTTGTCCTTTGCGGGTTTTGATCCAGCGTTCGACTTCGTAGGGACCACCATTATGAAAAAAAGACGCGATACTGCGTTTCGATGCGGCTGCTTCACTACGACTCATGAATAATTTAAAGACGTTTTGCCCAATCACCTCTTGCTCTTTCATACCCGTGTATTCTTCGCTAAGGCGATTAAAACGCTGGATGTTGCCGCGACGATCGAGGATCACGATCACGGAGTTGGCTTCAGAGACCACTTGCTCAGCAAAAGAGAGCCCCTGCACCAGGTCACGGGCGACCGATTGGGTGTCATGCCACGCGGAGGCGCTGCCTGCCCACGCTTTGCGGCTGATTTTGCGTCCAACAAGATGTACCGACACGGCTTCGCCATACAAGACGATATTCAGGGTCAGGCTGGAGGTGATCACCGTCATTTCACGGATCTGTTCAGCCTGAGCATCGCTTAATGCCACCACCAGGCTGGCATCGGAACCTTCGTCCGGGGAAAAGTGCAGGGCGTTGCTATTGGCAGTCAATCGCCAGAACGGGCTGTTAGATCCCAGATAACGAAACAGCAAATTTTCTTCCTGTTCGTCTTTCATGTTCTCTCCCAATCCACGTGAAAGCGCAACCGGTACTCATTTAGCGATGGAGAACCACCTGTTAAAGACGGGGGAAACAGGCAAGAGCGTGTTGTTTCTTGTTATGTTGCACCGCGAAAACGCGTCTGTCAGTCAACCTGTCTGAAGGTTGCTAATCGCTTAAATACGCAGTGAACGCACAGTTGCCTGTGTTGTTATTGTGGTCGTTTTTGCAGATTTGTGTGAGGGAGGAGAAAAAAAATGCGTGGCGTATCGCAATCAAAAAAAGCGCCTTCCGGGTCAGAAAGGCGCTATGTAACGATGCCGTTAGATGGCAGGGCGGGCGATAACGCTGCGGGTTTCCATCCGGACTTCCGCAATGGTGACATCAATAACGTCAGTCACTTTGAATGCGGTTTCGCCTTTGATTTGCACGGTACCGCTCTCCTGGCTGCACACCAGTTCATCACGTACAGCATGAATAAACGGCGCCGGAATAAATGCGACCGCGCCATTATCCACCAGACGAACACGCATGCCGCCGCGGCTGACATCGATAATTTCCGCAGAGAACCGGGTATCGGTGCCGGCTTTGTTCTGCAGGAAGCGGGCATACAGCCAGTCGCCGACATCGCGCTCCGCCATGCGGTTAAGACGACGGCGCTCAGCCATTTGCACGGTTGTGTCATCCTGCGGGCGTTTTGGCGTTTCACCTTTAATAATGGCTTTCAGCAGACGATGGTTAACCATATCGCCATATTTACGAATCGGCGAGGTCCAGGTCGCGTAGGCTTCCAGACCCAGACCAAAGTGCGGGCCCGGTTCGATGCTGATCTCAGCAAAGGACTGGAAGCGGCGAATACGGCTATCAAGGAAGCCCGACGGCTGTGCATCCAGTTCGCGGCGCAGTTTACAGAAACCGTCCAGCGTCAGCACTTCTTCTGCATCAACATGCATGCCGTGCGTTTTCAGCATGGCCGCCAGTTGTTCGCTGTTAGCCGGGTCAAAGCCCATATGCACGTTGTAAATACCGAAGCCCAGCTTGTCGCGTAATACACGGGCGGCACAGATGTTGGCGGCGATCATCGACTCTTCAACGATACGGTTAGCCACGCGGCGCGGTTCCGCCACGATATCCAGCACTTCGCCTTTTTCGCCGAGGACAAAACGGTAATCCGGACGATCTTTAAACACCAGTGCGTGCGTTTGACGCCACCCAGCACGGAGCTGGCTTACGCGGTGCAGCAAACGGATTTGCGCAGCAATGGCGTCGCTCGGTGGCTGCCATTCACCGCTGTTTTCAAGCCAGTCGGAGACATCGTCATAGGCCAGTTTGGCTTTTGATTCGATGGTTGCGGCAAAGAATTCAATATTGCTGTCGATGGCGCCTTCGCTGTCCAGCGTCATACGGCACACCAGCGCCGGGCGAACTTCATTCGCGCGCAGGGAGCAGAGATCGTCAGACAGTTCGCGCGGCAGCATCGGGATATTAAAGCCCGGCAGGTAGTTGGTGAAGGCACGAATTTTAGCCGCGTCATCCAGCTTGCTGCCTTCGGCGATCCAGGCTGTCGGGTCGGCGATGGCAACCGTCAGTTGCAGTTTTCCGTCGCTTGTTTCTTCAACGTACAGCGCATCATCCATATCTTCAGTGCTGGCGCTGTCGATAGTGACGAAATCCAGTGCGGTAAGATCCACACGCTGCAAACCGTCATCCAGCATTTCGGTAGCAACGCCGTTCGGCGCTTCTTTTTCCAGATTGTGGCGTGCGAGCGTCACCCACCACGGTACAAAATGATCTTCTGCGAAGGTAATAAACTGCGTCAGCTCAGCGTAAAAACCGCGATCGCCTTTCAACGGATGGCGACGCATCTCGGCGACAGCCCAGTCGCCTTCTTTAAAATCGTGCTCAACGCCGCGGGCCGCGCGGCAGGGAATCGCGTCTTTCAGCAACGGATGGTCTGGCACGATAGAAAGACGGTCATCTTTCTTCTGCACTTTGCCGACAAAACGGGTGAGGAACGGTTCGACCAGTTCTTCAGGCTCTGCACTTTCGCGCTCTTTTTCACTGTGGATGACGGCAATGATCCGATCGCCATGCATCACTTTCTTCATTTGCGGCGGCGGAATGAAATAACTTTTTTGCGCATCGACTTCCAGAAAGCCAAAGCCTTTTTCCGTGCCTTTGACGACGCCTTCCGCACGCGGCGTCTGTGAGTGAAGTTGCTGTTTTAGCTGCGCAAGCAGCGGATTGTCCTGGAGCATAGTTATGTAGTTTCGTGGCCAAAAGAGCGGCTGACAGTTTTACGCGATTCTGCCTGTCGCAGCAAGCGCTCTTTCAGCAAAATCTGTACAGGCATAAGGGTAAGCTTACGCCACTGCGCCACACTCGCCGCGCATTTTACGCTGTCTGACCGAGCGCGATTTTCAGGCGGTTTAACCAGCCGCAGAGGGCGCACTCCGCCAGCAAGCTGACAACGGCGCGGCGGCTAAGATCCTGCTCAGTCATCAGCGAAAGTGACAGCGGGCTAAACCTGTCTGGCGTGCAGGTCAGCAACTGAACGGCCTGTATCAGCGCGCTTTCTTGCGCATTACCGGCGAACACGCGCTGTAACTCTCGCCCACCTTCACGCAGCGCCGATTCCCGTTGTGCACCGTCTTGCCAGCGACGTAACTGCTCAGCAAAACAGTGCTCGCTGCCATTAATCCGCGCAGTGTAAAGCGCCACCAATGCCGCGAGTTGCGCGTCGGGTCGCTGCTGCGCCACATGGTCTGTTATCTCGCCCAGCTCGTTAAGAATCAGGTGCTCGTGGGCCAGCAATGGCGCCAGTAACCGCAGCTCCGGTAAGGGTTGCCAGCGGGAAAGCGATTCCATTTGCGGGGCGCTGGCAATACGTAATTCCACCGGGTCGATACCGGCTTGCCACGGCGCTTCTGTCCGGGAAAAACGCTCCGCATCGGCTTCCTGCTGTGTATCCATACCCGGAATAAAACGCACCGGATGACCAAGAAGCGCCTGTAGCACAGCCACGATGCGGGCCTGGAAGGCAATAAACCCAATAATCTGATTGATCATCACCAGGTCGTACAACGACAGGCCCACTTCTTCGAGCTGCTGGCGCGCACGGGCGTCAATCACCGAGGGCGACGCCGCAAGTTGGCGGGCGTACTGGGTTATTTGCGCCAGTCGGTAGTTGCTTTCCCTTGATGAGTCCGGACCGGGTAACGGCGCAAGACGCGCAGCATAGTGGTTGCATAAACGCTGAACGCCAAATACCTGGGCGACGGTGAGCGCGGTACTGAGACGATCATAGGCGCTGAATGTCCGTAAGCGATTAACCGCTACCCGCTGAGGAAACAGCAATGAATAGAGTTTGCGTGCGGGGATAACGATGCTGTCGATGTCGGCTAACAGTTCATCCGGCAGAGTCAGATCGAGCAGGAAAGGGTCGTTTACAGTGGCCGCTTCGGGAACCAACGGTAGCGCGTGAGCCCGGCGGGCAGTTGACTGGGTTTCATGATACCAGTGGTTTTTGCCTGAAATCCGGCGTTGTTCCATGGTCGTTCCTTGGTCTGAAAGTGGCGATCCGGATACGACGTCAGGTCTGTTGCGCCGGATCTTTTTTGCTGCTTAATCCTGGCGTAAGGGGAGAGAGGGATGAAAGATTGTTAGGTGATAATAAATATCAGAATGGCATATCGAGGGAAAACGCCCCTTCAGAAGAAGGGGCGAGGGGCATTATTTGATTTCCAGCTCGTTCATGGCAGCGATGTTGAACCCGCCATCAACGTGAACCACTTCACCGGAGATGCCAGCAGAGAGGTCAGAGCACAGGAACGCAGCCGAGTTGCCCACATCTTCGATGGTCACCGTGCGGCGAATCGGGGTAACGGCTTCGCAATGCGCCAGCATTTTACGGAAGTCTTTGATACCGGAGGCCGCCAGCGTACGGATTGGGCCAGCGGAGATACCGTTAACGCGCACGCCTTCCGGACCCATCGCATTCGCCATATAGCGTACGTTGGCTTCCAGAGATGCTTTCGCCAGACCCATCACGTTGTAGTTCGGGATGGCGCGCTCAGCACCCAGATAGGAGAGGGTCAGCAGCGCAGAACCCGGATTCAGCATCTCGCGGCAAGCTTTTGCCAGCGCAACGAAGCTGTAGGAGCTGATGTCGTGAGCAATTTTAAAGCCTTCACGGGTAACAGCATTCACATAGTCGCCATCCAGCTGATCGCCCGGCGCAAAACCGATGGAGTGAACGAAACCGTCGAACTTCGGCCAGACTTTCGCCAGGTCAGTGAACAGGGCATCGATGCTTTCGTCTTTAGCAACGTCGCACTCCAGCACAATGCTGGAACCCAGCTGGGCGGCAAACTCTTCAACGCGGCCTTTCAGCTTGTCGTTCTGGTAGGTGAAAGCCAGCTCAGCGCCTTCGCGGTGCATAGCCTGCGCGATGCCGTATGCGATGGACAGTTTGCTGGCGACGCCAGTTACCAGAATGCGCTTACCGGAAAGAAAACCCATAGCTCTAATCCTTATATTCATTGTTGTGGCGATCGTCATCGTGTTCGGACGATCGTCGTTAAAACGCGGCGATTCTATCATGAGTCGCCGGATGAGTTAATCCGACCACTGAATCTATTGAATCAACGGTCTTTTCGCCATGCATCGGCTGTTAATGCCTCGCCAAAATGCCCGGCAATTAAGCGTTTTGTTAAATCATGCAGCGGGGACGCAAGCACATCGGCGGTACTGCCGCGCTCAACCACTTCGCCCTGGTGCATGACAAGAACCTGATCGCTGATATGTTTCATCATGCCAATGTGCTGGGTGACGTAAATATAAGAGATACCCTGTTTTTCCTGTAATTCCAGCATCAGATTGATTAACTGCGAACGCATCGACATATCCAGCGATGCCAGCGCTTCGTCCGCAATAATCACTTTGGGGCGCAGGATCAGCGCCCGCGCCAGCCCCAGACGCTGTTTCTGTCCTGGCGCCAGCATATGCGGATAGTAGCTCACATGATCCGGCAACAGTCCGACCATGCGCAGTGTTTCCAGAATGCGCTTGCGCCGCGCATCAGGGTCGAGATCGGTGTTCAGACGCAGCGGAAAATCCAGGATTTGCGAAAGACGCTGACGTGGGTTCAGCGATGTTGTCGGATCCTGAAAAATCATACGAATATGCTGGCTGCGAAACGTATAATCCCCGTAATGCAACGGTTTGTCGTCAATCACCAGTTCGCCGGAGCTGGGCTCCACCATCCCTGCCAGCATTTTGGCCAGCGTCGATTTTCCGGAACCGTTCTCGCCGATAATGGCCAGCGTTTGCCGCTCCCGCAGCGTAAAACTCAACGGTTTCACGGCCTCCACGGTCTGACGGCGGAACCAGCCGGTGCGATAACGGAAGGTTTTGCTCAGATTGCGGACTTCAAGCAAGGTCTCGACCATCTCACTCACTCTCCATATTCAGCGGGAAATGGCAGGCGTAAAGATGGTTTCTTGCCCCCGTAAGTCGGGGCTTCTCAATACATTTACGCTGGGCATAAGGGCAACGCGGCCCGAGGCGACAACCAATCGGCAACTGTTCGAGTAACGGAATCGCGCCTGGCATGGTGTTGAGGCGGCTTTTATGCGGCATAGCGCTGCCAAAATCGGGAATAGCGCGAATGAGCGCCTGAGTATAAGGGTGATGCGGCGTAACGATCAGCTCTTCGCTGGGAGCGGTTTCCACCGTTTGCCCGCAATACATCACGTTGATGCGATCTGCCCAGTTGCTGAGCATCTGCAAATCGTGGCTGATCAGCATAATCGTGGTGTTGTTATTCTGGTTAAGACGGGTAAGCAGACGGAAAATCTGCGCCTGGGTCGTCGGCTCCATGGCGTTGGTTGGCTCATCGGCGATCAGCAAACGCGGCTGGTTAGCCAGCGCAATGGCAATCATCACTTTCTGACATTCACCTTCCGTCAACTCGTAAGGAAAGCTGCGCATCGCATCTTTATGATCTTTAATACCGACGCGGTGCAGCAGTTCGATGGCGCGGCGTTTACGCCAGCCAAACCGTTGCAATAAGCTGCCTTTCCATGTCCAACGGGGGATATTTTGCATCAACTGCTTGCCGACGCGTTCCGACGGATCGAGACAGGATTGTGGCTCCTGGAAAATCATCGACACGTTATGACCCAGCAGCTTACGCCGCTCCCGCGCTGACAGGCGCAGCAAGTCGATATCATCAAAACGCATGCGGTCGGCGGTAACCCGCCAGTTCTCTTTAGTGACGCCGCAAATCGCTTTGGCAATTAAGCTCTTCCCGGAACCGGATTCTCCCACCAGCCCGCGAATTTCACCTTCGGCGAGGGTCAGACTGACGCGATCGACAGCTTTAACCCAGTTTTCACCGGTCTTCACTTCGATGGTCAGATTGCGGATATCAAGAAGCGGCATTATTCCACCCCCGCATTGATCGCGCGGCGAACACCGTCGCCGAGTATGTTCACCAGCAATACGCTGATCATAATGGCCGCGCCTGGCAGCATGACCGTCCACGGGGCCACATAAATCAGCTCCAGTGCGTCACCCAGCATTGCGCCCCATTCCGGGGAGGGAAGCTGTGCGCCCAGATCGAGAAAACCGAGGGCGGCAATATCGAGGATTGCCATCGACAGGGCGCGGGTGATTTCCGTGATCATGCCGGAGGTGATATTCGGCAACACCGCAAACCACAAAATATTCATCGTCGATGCGCCATCGAGTCGCGCGGCCACCACATACTCTTTCTCCAACTCGTCATGCACCATGCTGTAGACCGAACGCACCATGCGCGGCAGCAGCGCCAGCCAGACCGCAAACATGGCGTGGGAGAGGTGCGGGCCGGAAAAGGCCACCACAATAATGGCCAGCAGCAGCGTTGGCAGAGACAACAGCGTATCAAGAATGTGGTTTAACACTGCCGAGCGCAGACCGTGCGTCGCCCCGGCAAATACACCGAGTACCAGTCCGCACAATGTGGCAGCCAGTGTCACCAGAAATGCGCCGCCAACCGTGGGGGCCGCGCCGCTCAGCAGACGACTTAAGACGTCGCGGCCGAGATCGTCCGTACCGAGGAAGAAGGAAACGTCCCCGTAGCGCGACCAGGAGGGCGGCAGCAACTGATAACCGAGGAATTGCTGGTCAAGGCCGTAAGGCGCAAACCAGCCGCCGAACACGCACAGCACCAGCAGTGCGCCGCAACCGTACAGGCCGATCATCGCCGTGGTGTCGCTGTAGAATTTGCGCCACACGGTGCGCAACGCGCCAGGCGGGCGCTTTTCGCTGTAGACGCTATCGTAAGGCATACCATTCCTTATGTTTCAACGGGTTCGCCAGCGCGCCCAGAATATCGGAAATTACGTTAACGATAATCACCAGTGAGCCAATCACCATCACACCTGCGGAAATAGCCGCATAGTCCTGCTGGCGAATGGCATTGATCAACCAGCGGCCGAGGCCCGGCCAGCTAAAGACCATTTCGGTGATCATTGCCAGCGTCAACATGGTGGAAAATTGCAGACCCAGTTTTGGGATCACCGGTGGCAGGGCATTATGCAGCACATGGCGGCGCAGGATCGTTAACATTGACTGCCCACGCGTCGCCGCGGCTTTGATGTAGTTCTTATCAAACACCTCAATGGTGCTGATGCGCATCAGACGGATCACTTCGGTGGTTGGCGCGACCGCCAGCGTCAGCACCGGCAACACCATATGGCGCAGGGCGCTGATGATCATCTCTTCGCGCCACGGCGAGTCGGACAGCCAGGCGTCGATAATGGCAAAACCCGTAATGGTCTTCACTTCATACAGCAGGTCGAAACGCCCGGAAACCGGCAACCAGCCAAGATTAAGCGAGAAAAAGAGCGTCAACAGCAACGCCAGCCAGAAGACCGGAATCGAAAAACCGAGCAGGGCGATGGCGCTGATTAGCCGGTCCTGCCATTTACTGCGCATCACACCCGCCAGCATACCGACCGGGATCCCCACCAACAACGCAGAGCCAAACGCGAGAATGCACAGTTCCATGGTCGCCGGGAACACCTCTTTAAGCTGCCCGGCAATCAACTGACCATCAATGCTGGAAACGCCAAAATCCCAGTGCAGGAGCCCGTTAAACCAGAACACCCAGGCATTCCACAATGTCGCCCCCTGGAGTGGTGCATGCGGTGTGAAATAACTGAGACTGAACCCGATAAAGGTCAGTAAAAACAACGTCACCAGCAGCAGCAACAAACGGCGCAGGGTAAAAATAATCATGGCGGCGAGACCTCTTGTTTTTCCCGCGAGACTCCGGCAAAAGAGGCGCTGCCAAACGGACTCAGCACCAGCCCTTTAATATCGTAACGATAGGCCTGCAAGCGCAGAGATGACGCCAGCGGCAGCACCGGCAGCTCGCGAGCGAGGATTTGTTGTGCTTCGTCATAAGCATCAATACGTGCAGCTAACTGCTGAGAGGCCAGCGCTTTTTGCAGCACGTCGTCAAATTCGCGGTTACACCAGTGGGCAAAGTTCGTTTGCGAGGTAATGGCCGCACAACTGAGCATTGGGCGGAAAAAACTGTCCGGATCGTTACTGTCTGTTGCCCAACCCGACAGCGTTAAATCGTGGTTCATGTCCATCAGACGCGCTTCCTGGAAACGGCCTTCAACCGGGACGATCACCACTTTTACGCCGACCTGCGCCATATCCGCCTGAATAAGCTCGGCGGTTTTCAGTGGGCTGGGGTTCCACGCTTGCGAAGTGGTGGGGACCCAAAGCTGCAACGTCATATGTTCCAGCCCCAGCGCTTTCAGGCGTTCACGCGCTTTCGCCGGGTCATACTCGGTAATTTTTGCTTCGTTATCGTAAGCCCATGAAGCACGCGGAAGAATCGACGCGGCCGTTTCGGCAGTACCGTAATAGATCGACTGCATCAGCCGTTGGTTATTAATGGATAACGCTAACGCATGGCGCACGTCCGGGTTATTTAACGGCGGTTTGTCGGTATTAAAGGCAAGATAGGCGATGTTCATTCCCGGGCGCAGCGTCAGGCGCAGACGCGGATCATCACGCAGAATGGTCAACTGGCTGGCGGCTGGCCACGCCAGCACATCACACTCGCCGGTTAACAGTTTGGACAGGCGGCCAGTGCCACCGGAGCCCTGATCGACAACGACCTGCGGCATCAATGGCTTGCCGCGCCAGAACTTTTCGTGACGTTGTAACCGAATGTATTGCCCGGCGCGGTATTCATCCAGTTGATAAGGACCCGTGCCCACCGGCTGCCGGTCAATCAATTCCTGATGGTCGTCTTTCGCCAGTTGCGCAGCGTATTCCGCCGACATCACAGAAGCATAGTGGGTGGCCAGGTGCCATAAAAACGAGGCATCCGGTTTTTTCAGCCGGAACTCAACGGTACGGTTATCCAGCTTGCGTACGCTGTCGATGGAGTCAGCAAATTGCAGACTGTCAAAATAGGGAAAGCTGCCGCCGTTAACGTTATGCCACGGATGATTGCGATCGAAAATGCGCTGGAAGGTAAACACCACGTCGTCCGCATTCAACGCGCGGTGCGGGGTGAACCAGGCTGTGGTCTGGAAAGCCACGCCGTCACGCAGGTGAAAACGGTACGTTGCGCCGTTATCCAGCACTTCCCAGCTCTCAGCCAGCTCCGGCACCAGCCGATAGGTGTAGGGATCCACATCCAGCAGTCGGTCATAAAGCTGTGCCGCCAGCGTATCAACAATCAGACCGCTGCTCGCCTTCTGTGGGTTAAAGGTGCTGACCTGACCATTTACGCAGTAGACAAAGCCGCTATCGCGGATATCCGCGTCACGGGCTGGCGGTGCCGCAGCGTGCGTAATGCCTGTCGCCAGGCTCGCGGTCAATAACAGGGAAGAGAAAACCAGACGCATGATTTCTTCAACGATTTTAAATTCATGAGCAAAGTGTATCGCACTTGCCATAGCTTCGTACAAATGTCTGCTGACGACTGCTGTTATTGTCGGCGATTTCAGCTTATTTGATGCTTTTTCAGCAGCGCTCTCAGTTGGTGATAGGTCAAACCTAATAATTCTGCCGCGCGTTTTTGGTTAAATTTTGCCTGCTGCAAACTGGTTTCCAGCAGTTGCTTTTCCTGATCGTGCTGAAATTTGCGCAAATCCAGCGGCAATACGGGAGCGGCAGTTGTGCTTTGTTCCGTTTGTGGAGAGGTGGCACCCTCGCGGTTAAAGGGATCGAGGATAATAGTATCCAGCGGTGTTTCGCTGCTGCCGTGCCGGTAGACCGACCGTTCAACCACGTTTTTCAGTTCCCGGATATTGCCCGGCCAGGGGTAATGGAGCAGTACGTCGCGGGCGCGCTCGGTAAACCCCGGAAACAGCGGCAGCGACAGCTCACGGCACATCTGGATCGCAAAGTGATCCGCCATCAGCATGATATCACTCTGCCGACGGCGCAGCGGCGGTAGCAGCACAACGTCGAATGCCAGCCGGTCGAGGAGATCCGCCCGAAAGGTCCCGTCACGCACCATTTGCGGCAGGTCGGCATTGGTGGCGCAGACCAGCCGGACATTCACCTGCAGCGGCTGGCTGCCGCCAACGCGTTCCAGTTCGCCATATTCAATGACCCGCAGCAGCTTTTCCTGTACCAACATGGGCGCGGTGGCCAATTCATCAAGGAATAACGTTCCGCCATCGGCACGCTCAAAACGGCCCGGATGGCGTTTTTGCGCGCCGGTAAATGCGCCGGCTTCGTGACCGAACAGTTCCGAATCCAGCAGGTTTTCATTCAATGCCGCGCAATTAAGGGAGATAAATGGCCCCTGCCAGCGGGAGGAGAGAAAGTGCAGCCGGTTAGCAATCAGCTCCTTACCGGTACCGCGCTCGCCGATAATCAGTACGGGTTTATCAATTGGCGCCAGACGTGAAACCTGCTCCAGCACCTCAATAAAGCTATTGGCTTCGCCGAGCAGGTTATCCTTGTGTTCAGACATGATGAAATTCGCCACTTGTTGGTGTTATTAACCACTTTAGACCAAAAGAACAGAGCGGTAAAATTATTCGACTTGTTTTAAATCAATGAGATAAAAACTGGCACGAAGATTGTAATAGTCCCGTAGCAGGGCTGAGCCCGATTACAGAAATGAAGAGGAACTGACTATGGGTATTTTTTCTCGTTTTGCCGACATCGTGAACGCCAACATTAATTCGCTGCTGGAAAAAGCAGAAGATCCGCAAAAGCTGGTGCGCCTGATGATCCAGGAGATGGAAGACACGCTGGTGGAAGTGCGCTCTACCTCTGCCCGCGCGCTGGCGGAGAAAAAACAGCTGACGCGCCGGATTGAGCAGGCCGCGGCGCAGCAGGCCGAATGGCAGGAAAAAGCCGAACTGGCGCTGCGCAAAGAGAAAGACGATCTGGCGCGTGCGGCGCTGATCGAGAAACAGAAAGTCACCGCGCTTATCGATACGCTGGAGCAGGAGGTCACGCTGGTTGATGAAAGCCTGACGCGGCTGAAAAAAGAGATTGGTGAACTTGAAAATAAACTCAGTGAAACTCGCGCTCGTCAACAGGCACTGACCTTGCGCCACCAGGCGGCCAGCTCCTCGCGTGATGTGCGCCGCCAGCTTGACAGCGGCAAACTGGATGAAGCGATGGCGCGTTTTGAATCCTTTGAGCGCCGCATTGATCAAATGGAAGCCGAAGCGGAAAGCCACGGCTTTGGCAAACAGAAATCGCTGGATCAGGAATTTGCTGAACTGCGCGCGGATGACGAAATCAGTGAACAACTGGCGCAACTGAAAGCCAAAATGAAGCAGGATAATCAATAATAAACAGCGGCGGCATCAGAAGATGCCGCGCGTCATCCCTGTAAGGAGTACACATGAGCACGCTTTTTCTGGCTATACCCCTGACGTTATTCATCCTGTTTATTTTGCCTGTCTGGTTATGGCTGCACTACAACAACCGCACCTCGCGCGGCGAACTGAATCAGAGTGAGCAGCAGCGGTTAATGCAGTTATCAGAAGATGCAACGCGGATGCGTGAACGTATTCAGGCGCTGGAAGATATTCTTGATGCGGAACACCCGAACTGGAGAGATCGCTGATGGCTACCCTCGACCTTAATAAAAAATTGTGGCGCATTCCGCAACGCGGCAAAGTGGGCGGCGTGTGCGCGGGGATCGCGCAGTATCTGGATATTCGCGTCAAAATCGTGCGTATTCTGACCATCCTGGCAATGTGTTTCGGCCTGTTTTTTATCGTTGTTGCTGCGTATATCGTGCTGTTTTTTGTGCTCGATCCGCTGCCGGAGAATTATGCGGAAGGGGAATCCGTCCCCAGCAGTAGTGAGTTGCTTGATGCGGTGGATGCGCAACTTGCGGCGGGTGAGGCGCGTTTGCGGCAGATGGAGCGTTACGTTACCTCCGACACCTTTTCCCTGCGTAGCCGGTTCCGCCAGCTTTAAGAGGTAAAGCATGAATCATCGTTGGCAACAAACGGGTCGTAAAGTGACGCCAGCGCTGAAGGTCGCCGGCAAACTGGTGTTGCTCACGGCGCTGCGTTATGGCCCGGCTGGTGTGGCGGGCTGGGCGGTAAAATCCGTTGCCCGGCGGCCAGTGAAACTGTTGCTGGCCTTTGCGCTGGAGCCATTACTGAAACGGGCCGCCAGCCAATTTTCCCGCCGCTTTATGAACGACAAATGATCCTGCGGGGTCATTTGGCCTTTCGGTTGGTTGATAATCAGTAACCTGCCCACATCTCATACACTGTACCTATTGTTTTCACTTCAGGGCGACACACAATGGCGATGGATCGATTCAAGAACGAACTGAATGCGCTGGTGAACCGCGGTATGGACAGGCATTTACGCCTTGCGGTGACAGGCCTGAGCCGGAGCGGCAAAACAGCGTTTATCACTGCACTGGTTAACCAGCTTCTCTCCATTCACGCAGGCGCACGCTTGCCACTACTGAGTGCGGTGCGCGAAGAGCGCATTCTGGGGGTAAAGCGCGTGCCGCAACGTGACTTTGGCATTCCCCGTTTTACATATGATGAAGGGCTGGCTCAACTCTATGGCACACCGCCCGTCTGGCCGACCCCCACACGGGGTGTCAGTGAGATCCGTCTGGCGCTGCGTTTTCGTTCAAATGATTCGCTGATGCGCCATTTTAAAGAAACCTCCACGCTCTATCTGGAAATTGTCGACTATCCTGGCGAGTGGCTTCTGGATCTCCCGATGCTGGCGCAGGATTACCTGAGCTGGTCACGGCAGATGACGGGTTTGCTGCAAGGGCAGCGACAGGAATGGGCGGCAAAATGGCGGGCAAGCTGTGCCGATCTGGATCCGCTGGCCCCCGCCGATGAGAACCGGCTGGCGGATATTGCCGCCGCCTGGACTGAGTATCTTCACCAGTGTAAGCGTGAAGGGCTGCATTTTATTCAGCCGGGGCGTTTTGTGCTGCCTGGCGATATGGCGGGTGCGCCCGCGCTGCAATTCTTCCCGTGGCCGGATGTCGACAACGTGGGCGAAAGCAAACTGGCGCAGGCGGATAAACACACCAACGCGGGCATGCTGCGTGAGCGGTATAACTACTACTGTGAACAGGTAGTGAAAGGGTTTTATAAACATCACTTTTTGAAGTTCGATCGCCAGATTGTGCTGGTGGATTGCCTGCAACCGCTGAACAACGGGCCACAGGCCTTTAATGATATGCGTCTGGCCCTGACGCAGTTGATGCAAAGTTTTCACTACGGGCAGCGCACGCTGTTTCGTCGCTTGTTCTCCCCGGTGATCGACAAGTTGTTGTTCGCTGCCACAAAAGCCGACCATATCACGGTCGATCAGCACGCCAATATGGTGTCGCTGCTGCAACAACTCATTCAGGATGCGTGGCAGAATGCCGCGTTCGAAGGGATCAGTATGGATTGCCTTGGGCTGGCTTCGGTTCAGGCCACGCAAAGCGGGCTCATTGAGGTCAATGGCGAAAAGATCCCGGCATTGCGCGGTCGCCGGCTGAGTGATGGCACGCCGCTGACGGTTTATCCGGGCGATGTGCCTGCCCGATTGCCGGGCCAGGCGTTCTGGGATAAACAAGGCTTTAATTTCGAGGCCTTCCGGCCGCAAGTGATGGATGTTGACAAGCCGTTGCCGCATATCCGCCTGGACGCGGCGCTGGAATTTTTAATTGGAGATAAATTGCGATGAGCGAGCCGATCAAGCCGAGAATCGATTTCGCCGGGCCGCTGGATGCGGAGATCACGCCCTCCTTCAAAACCGCCCACACATTTAGTGATGCGCAGGCAGAGAAATTCGCGCCGGTTGCCGTCGAAGCATTAGCGGAAGAGGGGCCGGCGGAAGCGGTGGTCGAGGCTGCACTACGCCCGAAACGCAGTCTGTGGCGCAAGATGGTCAGCGCCGGGCTGGCGCTGTTTGGCGTCAGTGTGATCGGTCAGGGTGTGCAATGGACGATGAACGCCTGGCAGACGCAGGACTGGGTGGCGTTAGGTGGGTGCGCCGCCGGTGCGCTGATTATCGGGGCAGGCGTCGGTTCGGTCGCCAGCGAGTGGCGGCGTTTGTGGCGTCTGCGCCAGCGGGCGCAGGAACGGGATGAAGCCCGCTATCTGTTACACAGCCATGGTGCAGGGCGTGGTCGCGCGTTTTGCGAAAAACTCGCCCGCCAGGCCGGTATCGATCAGGCGCACCCGGCGTTGCAGCGCTGGTATGCCGCTATCCATGAAACGCAAAACGATCGCGAAGTGGTGACGCTGTATGCGCATCTGGTGCAGCCGGTACTGGATGCACAGGCACGACGTGAGATCAGTCGTTCCGCTGCGGAATCTGCACTGATGATCGCAGTCAGTCCACTGGCGATGGTGGATATGGCCTTTATCGCCTGGCGCAATCTGCGCCTGATCAACCGCATTGCCACGTTGTATGGCATTGAACTGGGCTATTACAGCCGCCTGCGTCTGTTCCGCCTGGTGTTGCTGAACATCGCCTTCGCCGGCGCGAGTGAACTGGTGCGTGAAGTCGGTATGGACTGGATGTCGCAGGATCTTGCGGCACGCCTTTCCGCCCGCGCGGCGCAGGGCATTGGCGCCGGGTTGCTGACGGCGCGTCTGGGCATCAAAGCCATGGAGTTGTGCCGCCCGTTACCCTGGCTGGAAGAGGATAAACCTCGTCTGGGCGATTTTCGCCGCCAGCTTATTGGTCAGCTAAAAGAGAGCCTCCAGAAGAGTAAATCATCTTCCCCCGCAGAGTAATAAACCGGCGCTGCGCGCTTAACTTTACAGCGCAGTGGCGGTTTTTCCGGCACGCTGTCAATATTTGTTGACAGGCATCTTCCTGCCAGCCGGGAAGTGGCTTATCATCCCTTCATTACGTCAATGAATAAGGGTGACTATTCCCATGCGTCTGGAAGTTTTTTGCGAAGACCGCCTTGGTCTGACACGCGAGTTGCTGGATCTGCTGGTGTTGCGCAGTATCGATTTACGCGGGATTGAAATTGACCCTATCGGGCGAATTTACCTCAATTTTGCGGCGCTGCAATTTGACGCATTCAGCAGCCTGATGGCGGAGATACGCCGTATTCCGGGTGTCACCGATGTGCGCACCGTGTTGTGGATGCCATCTGAGCGAGAACACCGTGCGCTGAGCGCATTGCTGGAAGCGTTACCGGAACCCGTTCTCTCGCTGGATATGAAAAGCAAAATCGAACTGGCCAACCCCGCCAGTTGTCAGCTTTTTGCGCAGGACATTGATAAATTACGTAATCACAACGCGGTACAGCTTATCGCGGGTTTTAACTTTCAGCGCTGGCTGGAAGGTAACCCGCAAAACTCTCATAACGAACATGTGGTGATCGGCGGGCAAAATTTCCTGATGGAAATCACGCCGGTGCATCTGGAAGGGGAAACCGGCGAACCGATGCTGACTGGCGCGGTGGTGATGCTGCGTTCGACCGTGCGTATGGGGCGGCAGTTGCAAAACATCAGCCAGCAGGATGTCAGCGCATTCAGCCAGATCGTTGCCGTTAGCCCGAAAATGCGTCATCTCATCGATCAGGCGCGCAAACTGGCGACCCTGACGGCGCCGCTGTTGATCACCGGCGATACCGGTACCGGCAAAGATCTGCTGGCGCATGCCTGCCATCTTGCCAGCCCACGGGCCGCGAAACCCTACCTGGCGCTGAACTGCGCGTCGATTCCGGAAGAGTCTGTGGAGAGTGAACTGTTTGGTCACGCGCCGGAAGGGAAAAAGGGCTTTTTCGAACAGGCCAACGGTGGCTCCGTACTGTTGGACGAGATTGGCGAAATGTCGCCGCGGATGCAGGTCAAGCTGCTGCGTTTTCTCAATGACGGTACGTTTCGTCGCGTGGGCGAAGATCATGAAGTGCATGTCGATGTCCGCGTGATCTGCGCGACCCAGCGCAATCTGGTTGAACTGGTGCAAAAAGGCATGTTCCGGGAAGATCTCTACTATCGGCTGAATGTTCTGACGCTGAACCTGCCGCCGCTGCGCGACCGCCCTCAGGATATTATGCCGCTGACCGAACTGTTTGTTGCCCGCTTTGCCGATGAACAAGGCGTGCCGCGCCCGAAACTGTCGCAGGATTTGAATCAATTACTGAGTCGCTATGGCTGGCCTGGCAACGTACGTCAGTTAAAGAACGCCATTTATCGGGCGCTGACGCAGTTGGAAGGTTACGAGCTGCACGCGCAGGACATCCTGTTGCCGGATTACGATGCCGCAACGGTGCCGGTGGGTGAAGATGCTATGGAAGGGTCGCTGGACGATATTACCAGCCGTTTTGAGCGCTCAGTGCTGACTCAGCTTTATCGTAACTATCCCAGTACGCGCAAACTGGCAAAACGGCTGGGGGTGTCACATACCGCCATTGCCAATAAGCTGCGGGAATACGGGTTAAGCCAGAAGAAAGGCGACGAGTAGCAAAGCTGAAAAATGAATGAAAAAGCCTCCGAATGGAGGCTTTTTTAATGCACCGGGCAACAGGTTACGCTTTGAGTACATCCAGTGCGGCCGTGTAATCCGGCTCGGTAGTGATTTCATTCACCAGCTGGCTGAACACAACGTTGTCGTTTTCATCAACGACCACGACTGCGCGAGCCGCCAGACCTTTCAACGCGCCTTCGGCGATGCCCACGCCATAGTCCGCCAGAAACGACTGGCCGCGCAGGGTTGAAAGCGTGATGACATTGCTCAGGCCTTCAGCGCCGCAAAAACGGGACTGGGCAAACGGCAGATCGGCAGAAATACACAACACGACCGTGTTGTTCATTTCGGTCGCTAACTGGTTGAATTTACGAACAGAAGCAGCGCACACGCCGGTATCAATGCTCGGGAAAATGTTCAGCACTTTACGTTTGCCAGCGAACTGAGCCAGTGTGACGTCGGACAGATCTTTAGCCACCAGAGTGAAAGCTTTGGCTTTGCTACCAACCTGGGGAATCGCGCCGGCAACGGGAACCGGGTTGCCCTGGAAATGAACGAGTTGTGACATAGATATCTTCCTGTTTACAAATAGTTAACGTCATCGATAGTGTATGCCATCCACAGAGAACACGGCAAACCAATTTTCGTATCTATACTGGTTTACAGTGCTGCAGAGGAGTGAGGAATGCGAACCGTTAAAGTGTATGAGGAAACCTGGCCGCTGCATACACCGTTTGTGATTGCGCGAGGCTCCCGCAACGAAGCGCGAGTGGTGGTGGTGGAACTGGAAGAAGATGGCATCAAAGCGGTGGGGGAATGTACGCCGTACCCACGCTATGGGGAGAGCGAAGCCTCGGTGATGGCACAAATCATGACCATCGCGCCGCAACTGGAAAATCGTCTTACCCGTGACGATCTGCAAACCATGCTGCCGGCAGGCGCTGCGCGTAACGCAGTGGATTGCGCGCTGTGGGATCTCGCTTCACGTAAAGCGGCGATGACGCTGGCGACTTACACTGGCGTCACATTGCCGCACACCCTCGTTACGGCGCAAACCGTCGTGATTGGTACGCCGGAACAGATGGCCGCCAGTGCGGCTGCGCTGTGTGAGAAGGGGGCGCAGTTACTGAAAGTGAAGCTCGACGATCATTTGATCAGTGAACGGCTGGTGGCGATCCGTGCCGCGGCACCCAACGCGACCTTGATCGTTGATGCGAATGAATCCTGGCATAGTGAAGGCCTGGCGGCGCGGTGCCAGCTTCTTGCCGATCTCGGCGTGGCGATGCTGGAACAGCCGCTCCCCGCGGGTAAAGATGATGTGCTTGCCAACTTTATTCATCCACTGCCGATTTGTGCGGATGAGAGTTGCCACACGCGAGCAAGCCTGCCCGCGTTACAGGGGCGCTATGAGATGGTGAACATCAAGCTTGATAAAGCAGGTGGGCTGACCGAAGCGTTGGCGCTGGCCGATGCGGCTGTTGAGCAAGGGTTTGCGCTGATGCTGGGCTGTATGATCTGTACCTCGCGCGCCATTAGCGCGGCGCTGCCGCTGGCTAACCGGGTGCGCTTTGCCGATCTCGATGGCCCCACCTGGCTGGCGGTGGATGTCGAACCGGCATTGCGCTTTACCACCGGAGAGCTTCACCTTTGAGGATCCCAGTGCAGTAACGCCGTCATTGCGGCGAGGTATTTTTCGCTGGCATCATCGGCGGAAATCGGTGGGAATTCAACGGTAATACAGTGCAGGTCAATGTCTGCGCACCAGCTACCAAATGACCCCGGCGTTTCGTAACCGACGCTGGTCACCAGCGGGAGAGAAAAACGGGTGGATAACCACTGCCCAAGGGGGCTTTCACGCGGATCTTCCACACAGGCCAGCGGATCGTGAAAGGTGACCACCCAGGCGGGGTGAATGCGATGAATCAATTGACATAGCGCCTGCGTTTCGGGTTCGGAGCCGGGCGACTCGCCGGTTAACAACACCACATCGCGTGCTTCTGCTGCGCTGTTCCAGCGGTAGACCGTTTCGCCCGCTTTCCAGTTCGCAGCAGGGAAGTTGCGATTGAGATCGACACCGTTGGCGTTGGCCCGCAAACCGAGCTGGCAGCCGTCGGGATTGACCGCCAGCACTACATGATGGTGGCGTAGCTCGGGTGTCAGCGTGCGTAAAGCGCAGGAGAGCGTCACGATAGAGGCGTTTTCATCGCCATGCGTCCCGGCAATGATCAGGCCGCTTTCGCGGGTCGCCGTCGGCGCAGGAAACCACAGTAACGGCGCGCCCAGCTGCGAGTGGCCAAACTCTTCACTACGGTGGGCAAACGCGCCGCGCTGTGGGCGTGGTCGTGTGGCAGGCATAAGCGTCCTTTTTCAGTGGTGGCCTTAGAGCAAGTGTAAACACAAAGCGGGGCGAGGCAAATCATGCCACGCCGGTTAAATTGCTGTCCATCATCAATGTTTCTCCTCTCGCCGTTTGCATTCCTTCGTTTTAAAACAAATAATTACCTAATCTTTCGCCGGGAATGACATATTACAAGGGGATCCCATGACGCATCGACTTTCCATGCTGAGCTGCGCGCTCTGGCTGTGCGGTTTTTCTTCCGTTTCACTGGCCGCAGATGTGCCGCCGGGAACGCAACTGGCGGCAAAACAGGAACTGGTTCGGCATATTAAAGATGAACCGGCAACGCTGGATCCCGCCAAAGCGGTCGGCCTGCCGGAAATTCAGGTGATCCGCGATCTGTATGAAGGCCTGGTTAACCAGAATGAGAAGGGCGAAATTGTTGCTGGCGTGGCGTCTAAATGGCAAAGCAGCGATAACCGCATCTGGACCTTCACGCTGCGTGATAATGCGAAGTGGTCAGACGGTACTCCCGTTACCGCGCAGGACTTTGTTTACAGTTGGCAGCGGCTTGTTGACCCGAAAACCACCTCGCCGTTCGCCGGTTTCGCTGCCCTGGCGGGGATTGCAAACGCTAAAAACGTCACCGACGGTAAAATGACGCCGGACCAGCTTGGCGTCAGCGCCGTGGATGCGCGCACCTTGCGGGTGCAACTGGATAAACCGCTGCCGTGGTTCCCCAGTTTAGCGGCCAGTTTCGCCTTCTACCCGGTACAGAAGGCCAATGTTGAAAGCGGTGCGGATTGGACGCGTCCGGGTAATCTGGTGGGGAATGGCGCGTATGTGCTGGTCGATCGTGTGGTCAATGAAAAACTGGTGCTCGAACCGAATAAACAGTACTGGGATAATGGCAAAACGGTGATCCAGAAGGTGACCTTTGTGCCGATCAACCAGGAGTCGGCCGCCACCAAACGCTATCTGGCGAACGATATCGACATTACCGAGTCGTTTCCGAAAAACCTCTATCAAAAATTGCTGAAAGACATTCCGGGGCAGGTCTATACGCCGCCGCAGTTGGGCACGTATTACTACGCGTTTAACACCCAGAAAGGGCCAACCGCCGATGCACGAGTACGTCTGGCGCTGAGTATGACCATTGATCGGCGCATCATGGCGGAAAAAGTTCTGGGTACCGGTGAAAAACCGGCCTGGCGTTTTACACCGGATGTGACGGCCGGGTTTGAACCGCAACCGTCGCAAATCGAGCATATGAGCCAGGCGGAACTGAACGCACAGGCAAAAACGCTGCTACAGGCGGCCGGATACGGGCCACAGCGTCCGTTGACACTCACCCTGCTGTATAACACTTCCGAAAACCACCAGAAAATCGCCATCGCGGTGGCATCGATGTGGAAAAAGAATCTTGGCGCAGAGGTGAAGTTGCAGAATCAGGAGTGGAAAACCTACATCGATAGCCGCAACAGCGGGAATTTTGACGTGATCCGCGCATCATGGGTAGGGGACTACAATGAACCCTCTACCTTCCTCTCCGTGTTAACCTCCACCAGCAGCAGCAATATTGCGCGTTTCAACGATGCGGGTTACGACAAAGTGCTTAACCAGGCGTCGCTGGAAACCAACGCCAAAGCGCGTAATGCGGATTATAACGAGGCGGAGCACATCATTGCAGAGAAAGCGCCGATTGCGCCAATCTATCAATACAGCAATGGGCGTTTGATCAAGCCGTGGCTCAAGGGCTATCCGATTAATAATCCGGAAGATGTTGCCTATACGCGCACGATGTATTTGCTGAAACACTGACAAAAAAATCCCCTTACATCACGGGAAGTAAGGGGAAACTCATTGATTACGGAATGGTTCCTGTCTAAGCAGGAGTACATTAATTTTACTTAAGGAATGTGAAGGCACAATGGAGGAAATAAGGAGACAATATCGTTACAATTTGCGATCTGCTTGTTCCTTCAGTAAAAAAAAGCCCGCTACATTGAGCGGGCAAAAAATACTGGAAGCAATGTGAGCAATGTCGTACCAAATACCCGACTGATTCACTCAGGTATTTGGTGTTGAGAAAGATAATCTTTATCATTTGATGCTGCAACCCCTTTTTTCGTGCGGATGACGGTTTTACCGCTCCCAGCCGTCTCTTTGCTGATGTAAAGCCACCGCCTTTACGATTTTGGTCAAAAAACAAGCATACAATTGTGCTATAGTGGTGAGGTTTTCATCACCTACGAGGACATTATGGAGAGTGAATTAGACCCGACCCGACTGGCTATCGAGTATCTGCGTCGTGATAAAAGCGCATTGACCCCGGCTGAGTACTTAAAAAAACTCAAACAGCTCAGGCTGGAGTTCGAGGATTTGCTTACGCTGTCGCACACGGAACTGAAAGAAGAGATCGATTTTGCCTGGCGGCTGGGTATCCACTAATTTAACGCAAGGCTGTCATTCAGCGAAAAGATGCGCCCGCAGCACGGGCGCTTTTATTTTGCCTGCGTTCAGGCGGCAAGCACCTGGTTGCGGCCATTATTCTTCGCGCGGTACAGCGCTTCATCCACCCGTTTAAACAGCGTATCCAGGCTTTCATTTGGCAGATGGCGGGCAACGCCAATGCTGACGGTGAAACCCGGCAGACCCGGCATGGTGATACTGGCAACAGCCTGACGTACCGCTTCCGCTACCTCTAATGCGGCATCAATGGACGTGTGGGGCAGTAAAAGCAGAAACTCCTCGCCGCCCCAGCGAAACACATGATCCCCGCTACGGCAGGTCGCTTCAAGGGTACGCGCCAGGGCGATAAGTACCTCGTCGCCACGCTGATGGCCGAACTGGTCGTTGATATGTTTAAAGTGATCGGTATCCACCAGCAATAACGAGAAATCCGGCGAGTCAGGCTGGCTTTGTTCCGCGAAGTGGTAAAACTGCCGCCGATTGAGCAGACCGGTCAGCGCATCCCGGTGCGCTGCGTATTCCAGCTCCTGCTCAAGGCGTTTTTGCTCAGTAATATCATGAATGATGCACAGCATCAGCCGCTCGCCGTAAATCTCAATCGGCCCGGCGTAGGTCTGAACGTGCCGCGTGGAGCCATCTGCAAGCTGGTGGATAAAATTTAACGGCTTATGCCCGCCCGGTAGCCGGGAGATTTCCGACATAATTGGCAAAACGCTACGCCCAAGGGTATTGATTTCCCAGGTGTGTTTCTGGCACATCGCTTCGCGATCGTAGCCATAAAAATGCAGCGCCGCGAGATTGGCATCAACGATTTTGCCATCGCGGGCCGTATCGATAAGCAGCATGGGTGCGGACGTCGTATAAAAGAAGCGGGCGTAAAAACCTTGTTTACGTGGTTGATAAGCCGCCGCACGGCTGGTTTTAGGGATAGTGGGCGTCAGACCGTAAATCCCTTCGAAGATCAGCACGCTGCCAACATCATCCAGTTCACGCAGTGAGGCCCGGCAACTGAGGCTGGTCTCTTCTGAGACCGGGCCGATGCTCCAGATCTCGACCACCTCATCCTGGTTTTGCAAACCGGGCAGATACATTGACAGGCTGTGTTGCGCATAGGCCGAGTAGGTTCCATTGCGCATTTCACTGAGTGTGCGGCCCGCCGCCAACTTTTTCGCCTTTTTATTGGCAAACAGTAACGCTTCCGTATCGGGGATAATCACCCACACCGGGGTGTCAAGAATATCCAGGGCTTCCAGGTGATGTTTCAGCATCGCTACTCCCCGTATTGCGCACGTTGCCAGCTTGCAACAGGTATATCATCGCGGCAATGTTATTACTTCATTGCAACATACCTGAAAAATAAGATGTTATGCAGGTTTTTTTTGTGACGCCTCTGAACATTCCAGTGATAAAGCAAACGTTTTCTGATGGAGCAGCGCTGAGATTTTTTCAACGGGTAAGGGGCGGGCAAAGAGAAAACCCTGCATGTACGAACATCCGAGGTGGGTCAGTAGCGCATGTTGTTCCTGTGTTTCAATGCCTTCCGCTACCACGTGCATATTCATGGAGTGGGCGATATCGATAATGGTCGAGACGATTTTGACATTCCGGCTGTTATCGCGAATGTCTTTCACAAAACTTTTATCGATTTTCAGTTCCGTTGCGGGGAGTTTTTTCAGCATCAGCATATTGGAATAACCGGTGCCAAAATCATCAATGGCCACGGTGATCCCCAGTTGTGAAAACTGGTTCAATAACTGCACGCTACGATCGATATTTTTAAGCGCCGTATTTTCTGTCACTTCCAGTGTTAACTGCGTCGGGTCGATATGATAACGCACCAGCGAGTCAGTAATCAGATCGTAAATGTCATGCTGTTCAAACTGTGTGGGAGAGAGGTTGATTGCCAGCTTAAGCTGCGTGAACCCCTGATTGTTCCAGTGGTGCAACTGGCGGCAGGCGGCATCGATGACCCAGTGGCCAACGGAAACAATTAACCCGGTTTTTTCCAGCAGCGGCAAAAACACGCCCGGCAGTAAAATTCCATGCTGCGGGTGACGCCAGCGCAGCAGCGCTTCGAAACCGCACAGCGTATGGCCCGGAGCGGTGTATTGCGGTTGATACCAGAGTTCAAACTGATTTCGCGACAGCGCCTGCGACAGATCCTGTAAAAAGAGGGGGGCTTCGGCGGTTTTTTGCGCCATCGCCGTGTGATAAATCGCCCAACCGTTACGTCCCTCCTGCTTAACGCTGTACATCGCCGTGTCGGCTTTTAATTTCAGTTCATGCGCCGTTTCACCGTGTTCGGGAAAGTAGCTCACGCCGGCGCTGAGCGAGACATTAATGACATGGCTCAGTTCATAGAAAGGATGCTGGATTGTCGTCACCATACGGCGTATCAGCGTTTCAACCTCTGCTTCGCTGGTGTCAGGCACCAGCAAGGTGAATTCGTCGCCGCCAAGGCGCGCCAGCGACATTTTCTGACTCAGGCAGGCGGAAAGCCGCGTGGCAACGGCCACTAACAACCGATCGCCGATGTGGTGCCCCCAGGCATCATTCACCAGTTTAAAACGATCCAGATCCATATAAATCAGGGCAAAGGTAGTCTGTTCTTCTTTTGCGCGGTTAAGACAGTTCTCCAGCAGGATATCGAGCTGAACACGGTTCGCCAGCCCGGTCAGTGCGTCGTAATACGCCTGTTTTTCCAGTTGTTGATTCAACTGGCGCAAACTGTTGGTCAGGCGGGATGTGCGCAGCTGAGAGTCAATCATGGAGATAAACAGCATGATGCCGAAGATCACCAGCGTCGTGGTAGCAACCCACAGCGATAAACCCAGTTCACCCACGCCTGCGCTCATCAGGTGCAGTGCATGACCGCGCACAATGATTCCGGATCCATCGTTACTGAATGTCGCGCCGCTCATACCGGTGTAATGCACGGCGCAAATCGACATACCCATAACAAACGCGGCGAAAACACGGTTGATAAAGACACTGTGCATATTTTGCCGCAGGCTGAAAGCCAGCCACAATGCAGCGCCTGCGCTGAAAAAAGCGATAACGATGGAGAGCAGGACGCGTGCAATATTCCAGTAAATCGTCACAAACCCCATCATCGCGGCCATGCCGAGGTAGTGCATCGCCACGATGCCCGTGCTCAGAAGCAGCGTGGCAAGCAGCAGATGTTTTTTGGGTAAGGGATTGCTACTGACTGAAATATTGATGGCCAGCGTCGCCGCCAATAAAGCAACCAGGAAAGAGAGAATGGTTAACGGCAGGTCGTAATGCATCATCATGGGGATTTTCATCGCCAGCATCCCGACGAAATGCATCGACCAGATACCCATGCCCAGCGTGGCGCCGCCAGCAATACGCCAGAACAGGGCAATCCGCGGCTCAGATGACATGACTTTCCCGGCGCTATCCAATGCAACAAAAGACGCAATGAACGCCACTAAAAAAGAGATGCCGATCAATATGGGGTCCCACGAAACATAGAGCATCATGCAATCCACACGGACAAAAGTTGTTAACTAATCCTGGCACTAATTTTAGCAGCTAACCTGATGAAATTAATGGTCACGCTCGCTTTATTATTGCAGGTGCGAATTAACTAATTCTGCAAGTTACTTTATTAATCGGCCGGAAGGAAAATAACATTAAATAAAATGAACGGTTTAAGCATTATTTAAATGCATTCAAAAGTGCTACGCCGGAAAAAAGGAACACCAAGGTGGTTAATTCTATATGATATATTTTAGTTTCAGCGCAGGTATTTTTAGTGCAATCCAATGTGTACCACTGGCTTCTGGTGCTGTTTCAGGTTTATTGTGCTGGATTAGCTTAAATCACGGCAATTAAAGGGTGAACATCTTGCTGCATCAGTTTCACCGTGTAAAAGTGGAATACGGATGCTATAAGGATCATAACCCCTCCTGGTGTTTTCGTTGGTGTCATTATGTTAAAGAATATTAGTGTAAGAACATTTATTATTTTATTCATGATTGTCACTTTCATAATTATTGAAATGCTAGTGATCGTCATCGCAAAAAATAGCGTGTTGTTTGTTGCTACCAGCGTCGTTTCACTCACTTCCCTGGGGTTATTGTGGCTATATATGACATATTATTTAGTCACGCCAATTAACACCGTTAAGAAAAGCATTGAAGAGGTAACCTCCGGAAATCTCTCGATTGTTATTCCGGAGTTCGGTAATAACTGCGCCGGACGACTGATTCCTGGCATTAACAGTCTGGCCCGCAGTATTGCGGCACTGGTCAAAGAAATTCGATCATCCTCGGATTCCGCATTGGAGCTGTCGGCACAGCTGGCCGACCGTAGCGAAGAGCTTTCCGTGAAAACCGAACAACAATCTGCCTCTCTGGTGCAAACGGCTTCCAGCATGGAAGAGATGGCATCAAGCACCAAAAATAACGCCGACAATACCCGGCTGGCCAGTAGCCGGGCAAAAGAGGCCAGTGCAAGCGCCCTGAAAGGCGGGACGTTAATGGGCCAGGTGGCGCAGAATATGCAATCCATTACCGACTGCGCCGACCAGATGACGGAAATCATCTCCCTTATTGACGGCATTGCCTTCCAGACCAATATTCTGGCGTTGAACGCAGCGGTCGAGGCCGCGCGGGCTGGCGATCATGGTAAAGGTTTCTCGGTGGTGGCGGAGGAAGTCCGCAATCTGGCACATCGCAGCGCCGAAGCTGCGAAAAACATCAAGACGCTGATCGCCGTAACGACCAACAACGTGACGCAAGGGGCTGCGGTTGTGGGTGAAGCCGAGCAGAACATGCATGATATTGTTTCCGGGGCCAGCGTGGTCAGTAAATTGATGGATGAGATTGCCGTTACCACCCTGCAACAAGAGAAAGGCATTTCACAAATTACGCTGGCGCTGGCTGAACTGGAACAGGTCACGCAGAGTAACGTGACAATGGTGGATGAGCTGGCAGGCTCTTCCGATGTCCTGAAACATCAGGTTGAGGAGTTACAGCACCGTACCGGTAAGTTCCGCCTTGAGGCAGGAGGGCGCACTGTGGCGACGCCTCCGGCGGATAAGCGGCTTGCTCCGGCACCGGCTGCTGTGCCCGCGGTGGGTAATCAGGAAAATTTCTGGCACTCGTTCTGAAACGGAGTGCTGTCAGACCTGGCCCGGTTCACCGGGCCTTTTTGTTTTGTGCAAAAATTTGTTAACAAATTCAGCGTGATGATTGCTTAACGCTTCCATACGGCTAGACTGACAAACAACACCATGTTGATTGTGGAGGCGCTGTGGAAGCCATAACAGGAACCGATGTAAACGTGCCGGATGCCGTCTTTGCATGGCTGCTGGACGGAAAAGGCGGGGTAAAACCGCTGGAAGATAATGATGTCATTACCCAGCGTACGCCGTGCTGGGTGCACCTCAATTACACAAATCCGGAGAGCGCCCAGTGGCTGGCATCGACGCCAGTATTGCCAAACAGCGTGCGCAATGCGTTGTCGGGCGAAAGCATGCGGCCCCGGGTGAGCCGCATGGGAGAGGGGACGCTGATCACGCTGCGGTGTATCAATGGCAGCACCGATGAGCGACCAGACCAGTTGGTGGCCGTGCGCCTGTATATGGACGAGCGGATGATCGTCTCGACGCGTCAGCGTAAGGTCCTGGCGCTGGATGATGTCGTTAGTGAGCTTGAGGAAGGCACCGGGCCTGTTGACTGTGGCGGCTGGCTGGTGGACGTTTGCGATGCGTTGACCGATCACGCCAGTGAATTTATTGAGTCGCTGCATGACCGAATTATCGATCTCGAAGATAATCTGCTCGACCAGCAAATTCCGCCGCGCGGTATTCTGGCGCTGCTACGCAAGCAGTTGATTGTGATGCGCCGCTATATGGCGCCGCAACGCGATGTTTTTGCCCGTCTCGCCAGTGAACGGTTGCCGTGGATGAACGACGATCAGCGCCAACGGATGAAGGATATCGCGGAGCGGTTAGGCCGCGGGCTGGATGAAATTGATGCCTGCATTGCACGTACGGGCGTCATGACCGATGAGATCACTCAGGTGATGCAGGAGTCGCTGGCGCGCAGAACCTATACCATGTCGTTGATGGCGATGGTGTTTTTGCCCAGTACGTTTTTGACCGGGCTTTTTGGCGTAAACCTGGGGGGAATTCCCGGTGGTGGGTGGCATCTTGGCTTCTCACTATTCTGCCTGATGTTGGTCGTGTTGATCGGGGGTGTTACCTGGTGGTTGCGGCGTAGTAACTGGCTGTAAAATTTAACCTTTTTAACAAAAAACGAACATAAAAACACCATGTAACTTGCGCCAGGTCAATATATGACATACCTATTCAGGGCAATATTTCTCTCGCAGGTGAATGCAACGTCAAGCGATGGGCGTTGCGCTCCATATTGTCTTACTTCCTTTTTTGAATTACTGCATAGCACAATTGATTCGTACGACGCCGACTTAATGAGTCGGCTTTTTTTTTGCCTCCGCGCCATGAGCTTCTACCTTTAAGGTGTTATCTGTCCTTTATGGAGGTCAATATGTCGCATCTTACCTTAGTGAATCCCTCGGACTCCTTGCCCACCGATCCGATTCCGGTCGACCCGGTGCCGGTTCCCGATCCGATCCCGCGTCCGCAGCCGTTGCCAGACCCGCCGCCGGATGAAGAACCGATTAAGTTGTCGCGTTAAGCGGGCAGATCTGAGAGGATACGCGCCTGCTGAACGTAAGCCTTTTACCACGAGAATATACTGTGACCGCTTTTTCAACGTTGAATACTCTGCCCGCAGCCCAGATCGATAATCTTAATGAACTGGGCTATCTCACCATGACACCGGTACAGGCCGCCGCGCTGCCCGCCATTCTCGCCGGAAAAGATGTGCGCGTGCAGGCAAAAACCGGAAGCGGTAAAACAGCGGCGTTCGGCCTGGGTCTGTTACAGCATATTGACGCCAGCCGCTTTCAGACGCAGTCACTGATCCTTTGCCCGACGCGTGAACTGGCCGATCAGGTCGCCAGCGAACTGCGCCGTCTGGCGCGATTTATGCCGAACATTAAAGTGCTGACGCTGTGCGGCGGGCAACCTTTTGGCGCACAGCGTGATTCGCTGCAGCATGCGCCGCACATTATTGTCGCCACGCCCGGTCGTCTGCTGGATCACCTGCAAAAAAACACCGTGTCGCTGGATAACCTGCAAACGCTGGTGATGGATGAGGCCGATCGTATGCTGGATATGGGGTTCAGCGATGCTATTGATGAGGTGATCCGCTTTGCGCCGGTCACACGTCAAACCCTGTTGTTCTCCGCCACCTGGCCGGAAGCGATTGCGGCGATCAGCGGCCGTGTACAGCGCGATCCTCAGACCATCGAAATCGACACCGTTGATGCATTGCCAGCGGTGGAACAGCAATTCTTTGAAGTCTCTCGCCAGGGCAAAATTGGCCTGTTGCAAAAACTGCTCAGCGAGCATCAACCCGCATCCTGCGTGGTGTTCTGCAACACCAAAAAAGATTGCCAGGAGGTGTGTGATGCGCTGAATGCCGCAGGTCAGGATGCTCTGGCACTGCATGGTGATCTGGAACAGCGCGACCGCGACCAGACGCTGGTACGTTTTGCCAATGGCAGCGCCCGCGTGCTGGTCGCCACCGATGTGGCGGCGCGTGGCCTGGACATTAAATCGCTTGAGCTGGTGGTCAACTATGAGCTGGCGTGGGATCCGGAAGTCCACGTTCACCGCATCGGGCGTACTGCGCGTGCGGGAAACAGCGGTCTTGCCATCAGCTTATGCGCGCCGGAAGAGGCGCAGCGCGCCAATATTCTCAGTGAAATGCTGCAACTGAAGCTGAACTGGCTTACGGCTCCGTCAAACGTCAGGATCGCGCCGCTGGAAGCGGAGATGGCGACGCTGTGCATTGACGGCGGTAAGAAAGCCAAAATGCGTCCGGGGGATGTGCTCGGTGCGCTGACCGGGGATATGGGGTTAAACGGCGAGGATATCGGCAAAATTACCGTTCACCCGGCTCACGTTTACGTCGCGGTACGCCAGAGCGTGGCGCGCCAGGCATGGAAACAGTTGCAGAACGGGAAAATCAAAGGCAAAGCCTGTCGTGTACGGTTACTGAAATAAACCGGAAAGCCTCTCTGACCGACAAATCAGAGAGGCCGGATGATTACTTCACCTCAATAACGTTAAGTCGCAGCTCGTCCAGTTGCGCATCGTCATCTTCCGGCTGCCAGCCTGCGGGCTGCAGCGGGATCTCTTCCCGGTCGAACGCCAGATCGCCGCCGTTCACCACTTCAGAGCCGTGGTTGATCCCTTTAAAGTCGAACAGATTAATGTCGCTCAGGTGTGACGGCACCACGTTCTGCATCGCGCTGAACATGGTCTCAATCCGGCCCGGATAGCGCTTATCCCAGTCGCGCAGCATATCGGCAATCACCTGACGCTGCAGGTTTGGCTGCGAACCGCACAGGTTACACGGAATGATCGGGAACCCTTTGGCCTGCGAGAAACGCTCAATGTCTTTTTCGCGGCAGTAGGCCAGCGGGCGGATCACGATGTGTTTGCCGTCATCACTCATCAGTTTGGGCGGCATGCCTTTCATTTTGCCGCCATAGAACATATTCAAAAACAGCGTTTGCAGGATATCGTCACGGTGATGCCCCAGCGCGATTTTGGTCGCGCCAAGTTCGGTCGCGGTGCGATACAGAATACCGCGGCGCAGACGGGAGCAGAGCGAGCAGGTGGTTTTCCCCTCTGGGATCTTCTCTTTAACGATGCCGTAGGTGTTTTCTTCTACAATCTTGTACTCAACACCGAGCGTGTCCAGATATTGCGGCAGAATATGTTCCGGAAAACCGGGTTGTTTCTGGTCGAGGTTCACCGCCACCAGCGAGAAGTTGACCGGCGCGCTCTGTTGCAGGTTGCGCAGGATCTCCAGCATCGTGTAGCTGTCTTTACCGCCGGAAAGACAGACCATGATGCGATCGCCTTCTTCAATCATATTGAAGTCAGCAATGGCTTCGCCCACGTTACGACGCAGGCGTTTTTGCAATTTGTTCAGGTTGTATTGTTCTTTTTTGTTAATTTCTTGATTTTGCGACATGAAAAAGGCTCAATTCCGGTTTTTAGCGCCAGCCGGTACGGCACCGCTGACAGACATACGCTATTAGGGCAGGATTGTAGCAATGATTTGCGCCGGAGGCAGGCTTTTATCACGCGGCAGGAAAGAAGGCGGTGTGGATCCACCGCAATGAGAAAGGGATTATTCCGCCATGGCCTGAAACGCATACTCTTTTTCTACCCGGCAAATTCGGGTTGTAAAAGAGTGGTACCACTTTTCCCGTCCGGTTTTCTGGGCCATCAAATGTTCGGCATTCATTTTCCAGTTTTTAATGGCATCCAGTGAATCCCAGTAAGAGACGGTGATCCCGACTTCTTCGCGGGCGGAATCGACGCCCAGAAATCCCGGTTGCTGCACGGCAAGCGCCATCATTCGGTCAGACATCTCGCCATAACCGTCGTCGACGGCAGTGCGTACAGACGTAAAAATCACAGCGTAATAGGGGGTGGGGTGCTGAAACGTTGACATTGCGACTTCCTGAAATGAGTGGGTTAACGCCCTTATCCTGGCAGGAACTGACGGGTCTGACAGCTACCTTTTCAGGCGAGTTTCTTTTCCGGAAATTTGCCCTTAACCACGCCATCATAAAAGCGACCTTTGGACACTACCGTCAAAAACACCGAGAAGATACGTTCCGGCACATCGCGATACTGGTAAATGCTGTTGTCGTGAAAACGAATTTCGAGGATGCGGTTCAGGCTGTCATAACCTACAGAAGCGATTCGTGACGATGTAACGGAATGATGATGCATAAACGTCGCTCCTTGCAGGTGGCATGAATGCTGATTATTAGTCAGCTTTTTGCCGCTGTCATGCGAAATCCGTGCGTTAAAAAAGCCACCGGCGTTAACCGGTGGCTTTTTATACTCTGGCGGTTACTCCGCCTGGTTTTTCTCTGCTTTTCCGGCCAGTTGCGCCAGGAAGTCATAGCGTTTTTGCAGGTCAGCCGCGGCATCTTTCCACAACTGCTCCGCCACCTCCGGCTGTTGCGCGTTCAGGCGACGGAAGCGCTGTTCATTCAGCAACGTCTCCGCCAGTGCGTCTGATGGCGGGCGGGAGTCTAATGCCAGCGGAATTTTACCTTCGTCTTCACGGCGTGGATCGTAGCGGTACAGTGGCCAGAAGCCGGTGGCGGTGAGCTGGCGCATCTGATCATGACTCAGCGCCAAATCATATCCGTGCTCTTCGCAAGGGCTGTAGGCGATGATCAGCGACGGGCCAGGGTACGCCTCTGCTTCCTGAATGGCTTTCACCGTCTGGTTGAGCTGCGCGCCGAGCGAAATCTGCGCGACATAGACATGACCGTACATCATCATGCTGACGCCAAGATCTTTCCGCGCCTTACGTTTCCCGTGCTCGCCAAACTTGGTTACCGCACCCAGCGGCGTTGCTTTGGAGGCTTGCCCACCGGTATTGGAGTAACACTGGGTATCCAGCACCAGAATATTGACGTTTTCGGTCAGGCTCATCACATGATCCAGACCGCCAAAACCGATGTCATAGGCCCAGCCATCGCCGCCGATAAGCCAAATCGATTTCTCAACCAGCGCATCCGCATCCGTGAGCAACTGCTGCGCGCCATCGACATGCGCCAGCGCCGCGCGTAATTGCGCAACTTGCTCGCGTCTGACCTCCGGTGTGGCCTCCGCGTGCAGCGCCGCATTCAGTTCAGCCGGAAGGGCATCCGCGAACTGATCGACCAGCCGCATAACGCGCTGGCGATGCTGATCGACACTGAGACGGAAACCCAGTCCGAACTCGGCGTTGTCTTCAAACAGTGAGTTCGCCCACGCCGGGCCGCGACCATTGGCATCGGTGGTGTAAGGCGTGGAGGGCAGGTTACCGCCATAAATCGACGAACAGCCAGTGGCGTTGGCGATCATCATCCGGTCGCCATACAGCTGCGTCAGCAGCTTGATATACGGTGTTTCACCACAGCCAGAGCAGGCGCCGGAGTATTCAAACAACGGCGTGATCAGCTGCGAGGTACGAATATCGATGCGCTCCAGTGTGTTGCGATCGATTTCCGGCAAGTTGAGGAAGAAATCATAATTCACTTTCTCTTCTTCAACATGCTCAAGGCGCGACATCATATTGATGGCCTTGATTTCCGGGTTCTGACGATCTTTCGCCGGGCACACTTCAACGCACAGGTTACAGCCAGTGCAATCTTCCGGCGCCACCTGCAATACGTATTTCTGTCCACGCATATCGCGGGATTTCACATCCAGCGAATGCAGGCTATCTGGCGCACTTTCCATTGCCTGCGGCGAAACCACTTTGGCGCGAATAGCCGAGTGCGGGCAGGCGGCGACACAGTGGTTGCACTGGGTGCAGAGATCTTCTTTCCAGATGGGGATCTCTTCGGCGATATTGCGTTTTTCCCAGCGGGTGGTGCCCACCGGCCAGGTGCCGTCCGGCGGCAGAGCAGAGACCGGTAACGCATCGCCAAGACCGGCCAGCATTGCCGCCGTGACGGTTTTCACAAAGTCCGGCGCAGCATCAGAAACCACCGGTGGACGATGCGCGCTGGTCGGGTCGACGGCTTGCAGCGGAACGTTGAACAGAGACTCGCGCGCCAGCGCCAACGCCTGCCAGTTACGCTCCACCAGTTCCTGACCTTTACTGCTGTAGCTTTTGGCAATCGCCCCTTGCAGTTCCGCCAGTGCGCTGTCACCCGGCAACACCTGGGTGAGATGGAAGAACGCCATCTGCATCACGGTGTTAATACGCGCCGCCAGACCGCATTCGCGGGCAATTTTCGCCGCGTTAATGACATAGAAGCGGGCGTTTTTCTGGTTCAGCACCGCCTGGACTTCCTGCGGCAGGCGCGACCACACTTCGTCCGCGCTGTAAGGCGTATTCAGCAGGAAGATGCCGCCGGGTTTCAGGCGTTCGGCCATCTGGTACTTATCAATAAACTGTAACTGGTGGCAGCCGACGAAATCCGCCTGCGACACCAGGTATGCGGAATTGATGGGTTGCTCGCTAACGCGCAAATGCGAGACCGTCAGTCCGCCCGCCTTTTTCGAATCGTAGACAAAGTAACCCTGGGCGTACCACGGTGTGGCGTTGCCAATAATTTTAATATTGTTTTTGGTGGCCGAGACGCTGCCATCGCTACCCAATCCGTAAAACAGGGCTTCCAGTTTGGCGTGTGAGGGAAGGGTGTTCTCCGGTAGCGGCAGCGACAGGTTCGTCACGTCATCATAAATACCGACGGTGAAGCGGGCTTTGGGTTTCGCAGCGCGCAGTTCGTTGAACACGGCCAGCACGCAGTCCGGGCCAAACTCTTTCGACGACAGACCATAGCGGCCGCCAATCACGCGCGGCAGCATTTCGCGCTCGCCATTATTAAAGGCTTCCGCCAGCGCGGTCATCACGTCGAGGTACAGCGGCTCCGCCTGGGCACCGGGTTCTTTGGTGCGATCGAGCACGGCAATGGTACGCGCGCTTTCCGGCAGGACAGAGAGCAAATGCGCGGCGCTGAACGGGCGATACAGGCGCACTTTCAGTACGCCGACTTTTTCGCCGCGCGTCAGCAGTTCATCCACCACTTCTTCGCAGGTGCCAATGGCGGAACCCATCAGCACCATCACGCGATCGGCCTGCGGATGGCCGTAATATTCAAACGGCTGGTACTGGCGGCCTGTTGCGGCGGCGAAATCGTTCATCGCCTGTTCCACATGCTCATAAACCGCGTTGTACCATGGGTTGGTGGCTTCCCGGGACTGGAAGTACGTGTCCGGGTTTGCCGATGTCCCGCGGATCACCGGATGCTCCGGGTTCAGCGCCCGGGCGCGGTGCGCATCGATTTCCTGCTGCGGCAGCAAACTGCGTATCGTGTCATCCGCCAGCGGCATGATTTTGTTGATTTCGTGTGAAGTACGGAAACCATCAAAGAAATGAATAAAAGGGACGCGGCTTTTGAGCGTCGCCATGTGCGATATCAGCGCGAAATCCTGCGCTTCTTGTACGCTACTTGCCGCGAGCATGGCGCAGCCGGTCTGGCGTACGGCCATGACATCCGAATGATCGCCAAAAATAGACAATGCATGTGTAGCGACGGTGCGGGCGGCGACATGCAACACAAACGGCGTCAGTTGCCCGGCCAGTTTGTACAATGTAGGGATCATCAGCAGTAAACCCTGCGATGACGTAAACGAGGTGGAGAGCGCACCGGTCTGCAATGCCCCGTGCACTGCGGCAATAGCGCCCGCTTCAGACTGCATCTCCACAACACGGGGCGTGTCGCCCCAGACGTTTTTCAGACCGTTACCCGCCCAGGCATCTGCCTGTTCAGCCATGGTTGAGCTGGGGGTAATCGGGTAGATGGCGATAACTTCACTGGTGCGAAACGCAACGGAGGCGACCGCGCCATTACCGTCAATCGTGATCATAGACGATCCTTACATTGCTAAAATAAAAGGGACGCGTATAACAGCGACGAGTCCTGTAATTATCCCTCTATTTTAGCAAACCGCCCGCCGCGCAATTTTCGCTTTTGTGTCCTCAGACATAACTCTAATCAATGAATTGTTCTATTTACCGACGCTGCGGTATGAATAAATCGCAAAAAATGTAATCAGGTCGCATAAATACGCATTTCAGCTCTCGACGTATTGCGCTGCGCTGCCTATCATGCATGGGTTTCGCGTTAATAAGAGCCAATTCCATTTGGGCAAGGGGAAGAGAAATGCGTGCTGCGTTTTGGGTAGGATGTGCCGCGTTATTATTGTCGGCGTGCAGTAGTAATGAACCTGTTCAGCAAGCCACCGCCGCGCATGTTGCGCCGGGACTTAAAGCCGCGATGTCGAGCGGTGGGCAGGCGAACTGCGCAATGGTTGGCGGTGCATTATCTGCGGCGCGTCAGCTCGACGGCACAATGGTTGGCATGTGCGCATTACCCAATGGCAAACGCTGTAGCGAACAGGCGCTTGCCACCGGGAGCTGCGGCAGCTACTAAGCTTTGTTCGCGCGCTTGTAGACCAACGACTGACTGGCGGTTGCCAGCGTCAGTTGATTGTTGGTGATATCCACCTGCACACCGTTGCTGAGAAGCGTATTAATGGTGTGATCCAGTTCGTTGCGTTGCGGCTCCGCACACAACATCATGGTCATACCCATATGCTTGACGGTCAGCTCGCCGCCGGAGAGTTTCCCCTGGCCGGTAAAGCCGTTGCACATTTTGCCGGAAACGCGCAAATCCTGATCAAAACTGATTTCCGGCAGTTGCCCGGTTAACTGCACCGGTTGGCCGTTAACGGATTCCAGTACAAAACGCTGGTTCGCCAGTTGCTCCGGCTTCAGGGTATCGCTGCGTGAACTGACGCAGCCAGAAAGTACTGCGCTCAGCGCCAGTAAGGCCATAATTTTTTTCATCTCGTCCTCTAAGGGCTTTTCCATCAAAACGCGGCAGTGTATCAGGCCGCGTTGATGTGTCATCGGGGGATTTTCTTAAAGCCGCCCCCCGCAGTGAGGGGAACGGCAATCAGACCAGCGCGTTCGGGCAGGTTTCGCCGTCACGTAACTGGCGCAGGTTTTCCAGCGTCGTTTCGGAGATGCTGATCAGCGCTTCGGCGGTAAGGAACGCCTGATGACCGGTAAACAGCACGTTATGACACGCTGACAGGCGGCGGAAGACGTCGTCCTGAATCACATCATTAGACTTATCTTCAAAGAACAGATCGCGCTCATTTTCATACACGTCCATTCCCAGCGCGCCGATTTTTTGCGTTTTCAGCGCATCAATCGCCGCCTGCGAGTCAATCAAGCCGCCGCGGCTGGTGTTGATGATCATCACGCCGTCTTTCATCTGGGCAAAAGCGGCGCGGTTAAGCAGATGGAAGTTTTCCGGCGTCAGCGGGCAGTGCAGGGAGATCACGTCAGCCTGGGAGAACAGGGTTTCCAGGTCGACATATTCGACGCCAAGCTCCAGCGCGGCTTCGCTCGGGTACGGATCAAACGCCAGCAGGCGCATACCAAACCCTTTCAGAATGCGTAATGCGGCAACGCCGATCTTGCCGGTGCCGATCACGCCAGCGGTTTTGCCATACATGGTAAAACCGGTCAGCCCTTCAAGAGAGAAGTTGGCATCGCGTGTGCGCTGATAGGCACGGTGGATACGGCGGTTTAGCGCCATCATCATGCCGATCGCATGTTCTGCAACCGCTTCCGGCGAGTAGGCGGGAACACGCACCACCCGGAGGCCCAGTTCTTTGGCTGCCTCTAAATCGACATTATTAAAACCGGCGCAGCGCAGAGCGATAAACTTCACGCCGTGTTTTTTCAACTCCTCCAACACCGGGCGGCTACCGTCATCGTTAACGAAAATACAGACGCCATCGCTGCCGTTGGCCGTTTTCGCCGTTCGTTCAGTTAACAGAAAGTCGAAAAATTCAAGCTCGTAGCCATAATCTTTGTTAACATGCTGCAAATACTTTTTATCGTATTGCTTTGTGCTATATACCGCGAGTTTCATAAGACTTTCTCCAGTGGTTTTCTCCCCATATTATCACGCTTTAAAATTATTATGTAAACATTCAAATTTTATTGATAATCATGGGTATGGTTAATGTATGCCTGGATTCAGTATAACGGCTGAACCGGGGTCATCCTTAACGGAGATGTCTGAGTGAACTGCGTGCACCCCAACAGATGAAAAATGCGATAAACACGCTGATAAGCCAGGGAATTTTCGAACCGTGGAAGTACTGTTCACCGACATAGCTGCCCAGACTGAAACAGGTAAAAACCGTGGCTCCGGCAAACCAGCCGCGGATCAGTGACGCTTTGGTAAACATAATCAACATCCATAAATAAATGAAACTTCGGCACTATCTGCTTGCGCTACTGAAAATGCAACAGCCAGACTATGATTAAAGCAGACCGCTGCTTCAAAGGCCTGGCCAGACGTGCCACAATAACGGGCAAAATCGGCTAAATCACAGACAACATCAGGATATTCCCTGCCCATGAAGGGTAAATACAAAGCCGCCATCGCACTGGTTTTATTGTTCATTCTACTGCCGTTAACGCTGCTGCTGACCCTTGCATACTGGGTGCCGACGCTTGCCGGCATCTGGCTGCCAGCAGGGACGCGCATCGCGATGGAAGCCAGCCCGCGACTGACCCGTCACGCCCTGAAAATCCCCGATTTGCGCTATCTGGTTGGTGACTGCCAGCTTGCACATGTGCAAAACGCCGAGCTTACGCGCCCCAGTCGCTGGCAACTCCGTGTCGCCTCGCTGGACATTGACAGCGCCTGTCTGAACGCACTCCCGCCATCTGCATCGTCTTCCGCACCGCGCACGCTCGCGCAGTGGCAATCGATGCTGCCTTACACCTGGCTGTCCGTTGACCGCGTAACGCTGAGTCCGTGGCAGGCATGGCAAGGTAAGCTACAGCTCGCGCTGACGCCCGCGACCCAGACGCTGAGCTACACCGGAGAGCGGGTGGAGGTCAGCGCGCACTTGCGTGGTCAGGCACTGACGGTGAAACGGCTGGCAGTGCGCTTGTTTGACGATCAGCCCCCGGTAACACTCGGCGGCGAGTTTACGCTGCCTGAGATCCCACAGGGCGTGCCGGTCAACGGGCATATACAGAGCACGTTAACGTTGCCGCAGCAGCCAGGGCTGGTGGATACCGATCTGGAGTGGCGGAATAATGAAGGGCAACTGGTGGTGATGGCGCGCGACAGCGGCGATCCGCTGCTGGATCTGCCCTGGCAATTGACCCGCCAGCAACTCACCATCAGCGATGGGCGATGGAGCTGGCCCTATCAAGGGTTCCCGCTCAGCGGTCGCGTCGGTCTGAAGATCGAAAACTGGCAACAGGGGCTGGAGAATGCCCTGTTCAGCGGCAGACTGAACGTGCTGACGCAGGGGGATGCGGGCAAAGGCAACGCGGTGCTGACCATCGGGCCGGGTCGCTTAAGCATGGACAACAGCGAAATGCCGTTGCAATTAACCGGGGAAGCCAAGCAGGGCGATCTGGTGTTTTATGCGGTACTGCCCGCCCGGTTGAGCGGCGCGCTTGACGATCCACAACTGGCGTTCACCCCGGGCGCACTGCTGCGCTCGCGCGGGCGCGTCATTGACTCACTGAATATTGATGAAGTGCGCTGGCCGCTGGCGGGCGTAAAGCTGACACAGCGGGGCATCGACGGGCGTTTACAGGCCATTTTGCACGCTCACGAAAATGCGATGGGCGACTTCCGGTTGCATCTGGATGGACAAGCGCGGGATTTCTTGCCGGATGACGGTCTCTGGCGCTGGCGCTACTGGGGGGACGGGCATTTCACGCCAATGAATGCGCGCTGGGACGTTACCGGGCGCGGCGAGTGGAAGGATAACGCCATTACCCTGACCGATCTGTCGACCGGTTTTGATCAGTTGCAATATGGCGCCATGCGCATGACCACGCCAAGACTGGCGCTGGACGCGCCTGTCCGCTGGATCCGTGATGCCGAAAACCCACAATTCAATGGCGCACTGACGCTGGATGCCGGGCAAACCACCTTTAGCGGTGGCAGCGTGTTACCGCCTTCAACGCTGAAGTTCCGCGTTGAGGGTACCGAGCCGACGCTGTTCCAGTTCAAAGGCGATCTGCGTGCCGACACCATCGGTCCGGTACAGGTTAACGGGCGCTGGGATGGAGAACGTCTGCGCGGGCAGGCATGGTGGCCTCGTCAGTCATTAACGGTATTTCAACCGTTGATCCCCCCGGACTGGAAAATGAAATTGCTCGATGGCGCTTTGAATGCGCAGGTGGCGTTCTCCGCGGCGGCCGGTCAGGGATTTGCTGCGGGCGGTCATGGCGTACTGAAAAGCGGCAGTGTATGGACACCGGATAACCAGATACGCGGCGTCGATTTTGTGTTGCCATTTCGCTATCGCGACGCGACCTGGCAATTAGGAACACGCCGCCCGGTGTCGCTGCGTATCGGCGAAATTGTTAACCAGGTGACGGCGAAAAATTTCACTGCGGATTTACAGGGCGCCTGGCCGTGGAGCGAAGAAAACCCGCTGATCTTAAGTGACGTGAGCGTCGATGCTCTCGGTGGCAAAATCACCATGCAGCAGTTGCGGATGCCGCAGCACGATCCGGCGCTGTTGCGTCTTAACCATATCTCCTCCAGTGAACTGATAAGCGCGGTGAATCCGAAACAGTTTGCCCTCTCCGGGCCGTTCGACGGCGCGCTGCCGTTGTGGCTTGATAATCCGCAGTGGATTATCAAAGATGGCTGGCTGCATAATCCCGGTCCGATGACGCTGCGTATTGATAAAGACACGGCGGATGCGGTGGTCAATGACAATATGACTGCGGGCGCGGCCATTAACTGGCTGCGTTATATGGAAATTTCCCGGTCGTGGACCAGGATAAATCTGGATAATCTGGGCGTGTTAACCATGCAGGCCGCCATCAGCGGCACCAGTTTTGTCGAAGGCAAGAGCAGTACGGTAAATTTGAACTATACCCATGAAGAGAACGTCTTCACCTTATGGCGTAGTTTACGTTTTGGCGACAATTTGCAGTCATGGCTTGAGCAAAATGCGGTGCTGCCTGAAGCCCGCTGTGCGAAGGGCGAAGCGTGTGAGGAAAGAAAATGAAAACCCTGATAGCCGTGCCGGGCGTCCTGCTGGTGATGCTGCTTTCCGGCTGTACGCCGCGCATAGAAGTGGCGGCGCCGAAAGAGCCGATCACCATCAATATGAATGTGAAGATCGAACATGAAATCCACATCAAAGTGGATAAAGACGTTGAAACCCTGCTGAAATCACGCAGCGATCTGTTCTGAGGCCATGATGAAAAAAAGAGTCGTAATGGCATTGCTGGCGATGAGCTTGCTCAGCACAACCGCACAGGCGCTGACCCTCGATGAAGCCCGCGCACAGGGGCGGGTGGGTGAAACGCTTACCGGCTACGTGGCGGCCATCAGCAAAGATAAAGAGACGCTGGCGCTGGTCGACCGGATTAACAAAGCGCGTACGGAAAGCTACCAGCAACTGGCGGATAGCAACAACATTCCGGTAGATGATGTGGCAAAAATGGCCGGGCAGAAACTGGTTGAACGTGCCAAACCCGGCGACTATGTCCAGGGCATTAACGGTAAATGGCTGAAGAAGTCGCCAGCGAAGGATTGACCTCATCCTCCAGGTGCTGACGCAACCAGGTCAGCGCCCGCTCGGCCCGGTGCGTTAACGGCCACTCGGCGCGGTGCACCAACCAGAGGGTATCGACCACATTCACGCTACCGCTGCTGACCTGCAATAAGTGCTGACGGGGGAAGGCGAGCCTGGCGTAGCGGGGCAGTACGGTAAAGCCGAGCCCGCGAGACACCGGTTCGGGGATAAGCCCGATATGATTGATAAAACCGCTGACCGGCAATGACTGAATGCCCGGGTTGCCAGGAAAACAACGGCTCAGCAGGCGCGTTGCCATCGCGTTACCATCCGGGTGGTTGATAAACCCCAGCGATTGCAGATCCTGCCAGCAGGACAAAACAAAACCGGCGGGCAGCAGCAGTTCCAGCGGCTCTTCGGTAAATTTATGCGCCATCAAACGCGCGTCATCCGGTTTCTGCGTCACCAGACCTATTTCGAAGCGGTTATTCAGCAACGCCGCAATCACATCCACATCGGGCGCGAAACTGTGGCGAATGGTCAATTCCGGTTGCGTTTGTTGCAGCGCAAGCAGCAACGGGTAAATGCGTAGGCCAATGCTGCCGGGAGTGATGAGGCTAATTTCTCCGCCTTCGTTCACTTTATCATTCAGTCGGTGCTGCAAGCGCTTGTTTGCCTGTTCCAGTTCAAGACAATACTCCCGCAACGCCTGACCTTCAGGCGTCAGTTCTAACGGGCGCTTCGCCCGCAAAATCAACGTGCCGGTCTGCTGTTCCAACTGGCGTAAATGCTGGCTCACTGCTGCCTGAGTAATACCCAGCATATCGGCCGCGCGGGTGAAGGAGCCTGCCTGTATCAACGCCGAAAAGGAACGTAAAAGATGCGGATTGAACATAATGAAACTTTATAGAAATGATAAGTGAACGGCTATTTTCATTATAATTAGCCGGGTATAGGCTTGTCCACACGGCGATCGCTATCCCTGCGGGTGTGAATGCTCAAGTAAACGTGGTGAATCCCCCTCTGCGGCGGGGCGCTTTTGATCGGTCAGGACATTGCTGCGCAAGCTATGCGATCAAACATAGCTTACCGGGAGGCACCCGGCGCCACTTCTCCTCTTTGCTGTGCTCAAACGTTTTTGCTCAGGATGAACGTATGGACAACCACGCGTGCTTATCGCGGGCGCATTTGCTCTATTTAGCTTCCCATAACCTGCAACTCCTGATCGAACAGAAAATCAAAGCGCACAACATCGGATTTAACAGCTGGTTGATCCTGGTGTGCATCCACAACGAAGCGGAAAAACTGACGCAGCGACAACTGGCGCAGCGCCTGGGATTAAAAGATCCCAGTGTGGGGGAGTTAGTAAAACACCTGATGAAGTTGAAGTTTCTGGCCCGCGCGATTGATACTCACGATCGGCGAAAATATGCGATAAAAATCACTGAGCAGGGGATCGTCATCTGCAACGAGATACACGCTATGCTGGCACCGCTGTTTAGCCATGTGTTCGATTTGCCAGCCGCGGAGTTGCAGCAGTTTGATGCCATACTGGAAAACATTCGTGCGGTGACGAAAGCGTCGACTGCACAGGAAGGGGATGTCGGAGAGATCCCTCCCACCGGGTGGTGAGAGGGAGAAATATCAGGCGGTGACCAGGCTGTCGATCGCGGCTTTCGCATCGTTCTGCGCTTTGGTCGCCACTTCCGGACCGTAAGCGATGCCTTCGGCGAAGACAAAGTTCACGTCGGTGATGCCGATAAAGCCAAGGAACAGTTTCAGGTACGGCGCGACCAGGTCAGACGGGGTATCTTTGTGAATGCCGCCGCGGCTGGAGACCACCACCACGCGTTTGCCTTTCACCAGACCTTCCGGACCCTGTTCGGTGTAGCGGAATGTCACGCCAGCACGTGCAACCAGGTCAAAATAGTTTTTCAACTGCGTCGGGATGTTGAAGTTATACATCGGCGCGTTGATAACGATCACGTCATGAGCTTGCAGTTCAGCGATCAGCTCGTCGGACAGCGCCAGCGCTTCCTGCTGACGCGGAGTCAGCGGCGCATCGCTCGGGCGCAGCGCGCCAACCAGTTCGCCATCCAGCACCGGGATTGGGTTCGCGGCCAGGTCGCGAACGGTAATCTGATCGGCAGCGTGTTTTTCGCGCCACTGTTCAACGAAATAATCTGCCAACTGACCTGACTGTGAGTACCCTGCCAGAATACTGGATTTGAGAACTAATACTTTGCTCATTGGGTGTTTCCTTTGTTGTATTGATGTGGGTTGCCCCGTTTCTTCGTGACACTGTATGCACAATTCGCCAGCGTGAATAGCGCAATATATCGATTCCTATATTCAAATTTCTTGAACAAGAAAAGGTGCGTCGCGATGTGGTATTCTATCGCGACTAAAAATTAAAGATGTTTACCGGCAGTGCTCTGCCCAATAACGCCATGACAGAACAAAATAAAGTAACGATTACCGATCTCCACCATCAACTCGATACGCTGATGCTGCGCGACAAGCAGCGCTTCGCCCGTCGGCTCCAGGGCAGTAAGAAAGTTAAAAATCCTGAATCTCAACAAGCGCTGTTTCGCGAGATAGCCCAGGAGATGGCTGAGGCGGCAGGGAAAGTCCTGCTGCGCGAAGCGGCGCGCCCGGCTATCGACTATCCGGACAATTTACCGGTCAGCCAGAAGAAACAGACCATCCTTGAGGCGGTGCGTGACCACCAGGTGGTGATTGTCGCCGGGGAAACCGGTTCCGGTAAAACCACGCAGTTGCCGAAAATTTGTATGGAGTTGGGGCGTGGTATTAAGGGCCTGATTGGCCATACGCAACCGCGCCGTCTGGCGGCGCGCACCGTCGCAAATCGTATTGCCGAAGAGCTGAAAACCGAACCGGGCGGTTGCATCGGCTATAAAGTCCGCTTTAGCGATCACGTCAGCGATAACACCATGGTCAAGCTGATGACGGACGGGATTCTGCTGGCGGAAATCCAGCAGGATCGCCTGCTAATGCAGTACGACACCATCATTATCGATGAAGCGCACGAACGTAGCCTGAATATCGACTTCCTGCTGGGTTACCTGCGTGAACTGTTGCCACGCCGCCCCGATCTGAAAGTTATCATCACGTCGGCAACCATCGATCCGGAGCGCTTTTCACGCCATTTCAATAATGCGCCCATCATTGAAGTGTCCGGTCGCACCTATCCGGTCGAAGTGCGTTATCGCCCGATTGTCGAAGAAGCGGACGACACGGAACGCGATCAGTTACAGGCGATTTTTGACGCGGTTGATGAATTGGGGCGTGAAAGCGCGGGCGACATTCTGATTTTCATGAGCGGTGAGCGTGAAATCCGCGATACCGCCGATGCACTCAGTAAGCGTGATTTGCGCCATACCGAGATCCTCCCGCTCTACGCGCGGTTGTCCAACAGCGAACAGAACCGGGTCTTCCAGCCGCACAGCGGTCGACGCATTGTGCTGGCGACCAACGTGGCGGAAACATCGCTCACCGTGCCGGGGATTAAATATGTGATCGATCCCGGAACGGCGCGTATCAGCCGTTACAGCTACCGCACCAAAGTGCAGCGCCTGCCCATCGAGCCGGTGTCGCAGGCCTCTGCCAATCAGCGTAAAGGCCGTTGCGGTCGTGTATCGGAAGGGATCTGTATTCGCCTCTATTCCGAAGACGATTTCCTGTCGCGCCCGGCGTTCACCGACCCGGAAATTCTGCGCACCAACCTGGCTTCAGTCATTTTACAGATGACCGCGCTGGGGCTGGGCGACATCGCCGCGTTCCCGTTTGTGGAAGCGCCGGACAAACGCAATATCCAGGACGGGGTTCGCCTGCTGGAAGAGCTGGGTGCCATTACCACAGATGAGCAGCAAGTGGCCTATAAACTGACGCCGATGGGGCGTCAGTTGTCGCAGTTGCCGGTGGATCCGCGGCTGGCGCGCATGGTGCTGGAGGCGCAAAAACACGGTTGCGTGCGCGAGGCCATGATCATTACCTCTGCGCTGTCGATTCAGGATCCGCGTGAGCGTCCGCTGGACAAAAAGCAGGCATCGGATGAGAAACACCAGCGCTTCCACGATAAAGAGTCCGATTTCCTCGCGTTTGTGAATTTGTGGAACTATCTCGGCGAGCAGCAAAAAGCGCTCTCCTCGAATCAGTTCCGCCGCCAGTGCCGGGTTGATTACCTTAACTACCTGCGCGTGCGCGAATGGCAGGATATCTATACCCAACTGCGCCAGGTGGTGAAAGAGCTGGGAATACCGGTGAACAGCGAACCGGCGGAGTACCGTGAAATCCATATCGCCTTGTTGACCGGTTTGCTGTCGCACATTGGTATGAAAGATGCCGACAAGCAGGAGTTCACCGGTGCGCGTAATGCGCGTTTTTCTATCTTCCCCGGCTCCGGATTATTTAAAAAACCGCCAAAATGGACGATGGTCGCCGAGCTGGTGGAAACCAGCCGTCTGTGGGGGCGCATTGCCGCGCGTATCGACCCTGAGTGGGTTGAACCGCTGGCGCAGCATTTGATCAAGCGCTCCTACAGTGAACCGCACTGGGAACGGGCGCAGGGCGCGGTGATGGCCACAGAGAAAGTGACGGTCTACGGTTTGCCCATTGTCGCTGCGCGCAAGGTTAACTACAGCCAGATCGATGCGGCGCTGTGCCGCGAGTTGTTCATCCGCCACGCGCTGGTTGAAGGCGACTGGCAAACCCGCCATGCGTTCTTCCGCGACAACCTGAAACTGCGAGCAGAAGTGGAAGAGCTGGAGCACAAATCCCGCCGCCGCGACATTCTGGTGGACGACGAAACGCTGTTTGAGTTTTACGATCAGCGCATCAGCCATGAGGTAATTTCCGCCCGTCATTTTGACAGTTGGTGGAAAAAGGCCAGCCGCGAGACGCCGGACCTGCTCAACTTTGAGAAGAGCATGCTGATCAAAGAGGGGGCGGAGAGCGTCAGCAAGCTGGATTACCCCAACTTCTGGCATCAGGGTAACCTGAAACTGCGCCTCAGCTACCAGTTTGAACCGGGTACGGACGCCGACGGCGTGACGGTGCATATTCCCTTGCCGCTGCTTAACCAGGTGGAAGAGAGCGGGTTTGAATGGCAGATCCCCGGTTTGCGTCGTGAACTGGTGATTGCCCTGATCAAATCGTTACCGAAGCCGACGCGACGCAATTTTGTCCCGGCGCCAAACTACGCCGAGGCGTTTCTGGGGCGGGTCACACCGCTGGAACTGCCGTTGCTGGATGCGCTGGAACGTGAACTGCGCCGTATGACCGGTGTGACCATTGATCGCGACGACTGGCACTGGGATCAGGTGCCTGAGCACCTGAAAATCGCATTCCGCGTGGTGGATGACAAAAACAAAAAGCTGCTTGAAGGGCGTTCGCTGGCTGAACTGAAAGAGAGCCTGAAAGGCAAAGTGCAGGAGACGCTCTCCGCCGTTGCCGATGACGGCATCGAACAGAGCGGGTTACATATCTGGAGTTTTGGCACGCTGGCGGAAAGCTACGAGCAGAAGCGCGGCAACTATAAGGTCAAAGCCTGGCCCGCACTGGTGGATGAACGCGACAGTGTGGCGATCAAGCTGTTTGATAACCCGCAGGAGCAGCAACAGGCGATGTGGCGCGGTATCCGCCGTTTGCTGCTGCTGAACATTCCTTCGCCGATTAAGTACCTGCACGAAAAACTGCCTAACAAAGCCAAACTGGGGCTCTACTTTAACCCGTACGGCAAAGTGCTGGATCTGATTGATGACTGTATCTCCTGCGGCGTGGATAAGCTGATTGACGACGCGGGCGGCCCGGTGTGGACGGAGGAGAACTTCGCTGCGCTGCATGAGAAGGTTCGTGCAGAGCTGAATGACACGGTGGTGGAGATAGCCAAACAGGTCGAGCAGATCCTGACGACGGTCTTTAACATCAATAAGCGGCTGAAAGGGCGCGTGGACATGACCATGGCGCTGGGGCTGTCCGACATCAAAGCGCAGATGAGCGGTCTGGTATACCGCGGATTTGTCACCGGGAATGGTTTCCGCCGCCTGGGCGATACGCTGCGTTATTTGCAGGCGATTGAGAAACGGCTGGAGAAACTGGCGATTGATCCGCACCGCGATCGCGCGCAGATGCTGAAAGTCGAACAGACGCAGCAGGCATGGCAGCAGTGGCTGAATAAGCTCCCGCCAGCGCGTCGCGAAGAGGAGGACGTCAAAGCGATCCGTTGGATGATCGAAGAGCTGCGCGTCAGCTACTTTGCGCAGCAACTCGGTACGCCGTACCCCATCTCCGATAAGCGTATTTTGCAGGCGATGGAGCAAATCAGCGGGTAACTGCTCTCTGCTTTTCCTGGCCGGATACGGGTGTCTGCCGCTATCCGGCATTGTCCTTTCAGGCGTTTACCCACGCCAGGGTAAAGCCATCCCAGCCTTTGACGCCCACCGTTTGCATGGCGGTGGCCGTCAGCCGCGGCTCTGCGCCCATCATCTCGATAAAGGTACGTACGCCCTGTACGCTGGCATCGGTGGTCATCGGGTTGGTGACTTCACCGTTGCGCACCACATTATCGCCAATAATCAGCGTACCCGGGCGCGCATAGTGCAGCGCCCATTTCAGGTAATTCGGGTTATTGGGTTTATCCGCATCGATAAACACCAGATCGAATGGCGGGCGGTCGCCGAGATTTTCCAGCGTGTGCAATGCCGGGCCTTCCGCGACGGTGACCCGGTCTGCCACACCGGCAAAATGCAGGTTTTCCCGTGCGATGGCGGCATGTAACGGATCGGCTTCCAGCGTTAACAGTTCGCCGCCAACGGGCAATTCTCGCGCCATCCACAACGTGCTGTAACCGCCCAGCGTGCCAATTTCCAGGATGCGTTTTGCCCGCACCATGCGCACAAACAACGCCAGTAGCTGCCCCTGCACAGGAGAAACATCGATGCCGGGGAGCCCGGCGCGCTGGTTGTTCGCCAGCACCTGCGCCAGAACCTCATCTTCAGCAATCAACTGTTTTTCTAAGTACTCATCAACCATGGACCACTTTTGCTGCATAGCATTACCTCTGGTGTTTGATCACTTAATGTAGCCCGGACCACCCTCCGCCCAGCGCGCGGTAGAGATCCACCTGCGCCAGCAACAGATTATTTTTCACCTGCACGGCGTTAAGCTGGGTGGAAAACAGCGTACGCTGCGCGTCCAGTACATCCAGATAGGAGGAATAACCGTTGCGATAACGGTTTTGTGCAATCCGCAGTGTCTCCTGCGCGACCTGCTCCTGCCCGGTCAGCTCACCCAGTTGCTCGCCAAGACGGGTGATGGCATCCAGGCTGTCGTTCACCTCTTTGAACGCGCTGCGCACGGTTTTTTCATAGGCGTAAAGCGCCTGATTCCGCTGGGACATCGACACATCCACCTGCGCATTTAACGCCTGCCGGTTAAGCAATGGCGCCAGAATACTGCCGCCCAGACTCCATAACCGCAGTGGGTTATCGAGCAGACCGGGCAGCGTATCGTCCTGCATACTGCCGGACGCGGTCAGATTGATCGAGGGCAGTAATTTCGCCTGCGATGACGCCAGCGTTGCATCGGCGGCAACCAACTGGCGCTGTGCCTGGACGATGTCCGGTCGTCGGTTCAGCAAGGTTGACGGTAGCTGCGAAGGCAGGGTGAGCGGGGTGAGTCCGGCAAACGCGCTGCGTGTAATCGCCGCTGGATTACGGCCCAACAGCAGGCTCAGCGCGTTTTCTTGCTGATGGATTTGATGCTGTAGCACCGGCACCTGCGCCCGCGTTGCCCGCAGTTCTGAATCGGATTGCATCAACTCCAGTCGTGAAGTATAGCCTGTTTCATACTGGCGACGGGCGAGCAGCAAGGCTTCTTCCCGGGCTTTTAGCGTCGCGCGGGTGACGCGGAGTTGTTCATCCAGCGACAGTAAGGTCAGATAACCCGTTGCCACGTTTGTGGCGACCGTCAGATCCGCCGCTGCCGCCGCCGCTTTTTGTGCTTCCAGCGACGCATCCGCTGCGCGCGCCGCGCTGCGATTCGCCCCCCACAGATCCACCGTGTAATTGGCGGTCAGGTTGCCTTTATACACCGTACTGTGGACAGGTAACCCCGTGGCGGCAGACTGCGAACGGGCGCGCGTCGCGGAAAGCCCTGCATCCAGCTCCGGGAACAGCGCGCTGTCGGCCGCATAAACCCGCGCCTGATACTCGTTAACCCGTTCGCGGGCAATCAACACATCGCTGTTATAGCGCAGCGCCTGATCGACGAACTGATTAAGCTGATTGTCGTGAAACTGACGCCACCAGACGCGGTCTGTTTTGCTGAGCGGGCCAGCGTCGCTGCGCCATGCCGCAGGAATGTGCAGCGTCGGCTGCGCCTGTTCGACCTGTGCGGACTGGCAGCCGCTAAGCGTCACGGTCAGCGCAACAAGGGCGCTGCGCAGCTTCATTTCTGCGTCTCCTGGGTATCAATATGCACCTGTACCGACATGCCCGGGCGCAGGCGCGCCAACGTCTCTGGTTTTGCGTCAACGGCAATGCGTACCGGAATGCGCTGGGTGATCTTGACGAAATTGCCGGTGGCGTTGTCCGGGCTGACCGCGCTGAATTCGACGCCGGTTGCCGGAGAGATGCTTTCCACGTGCCCCTGCCAGGTCTCGTCATCCAGCGCATCGACGGTGAAATGCACGGGCTGACCGATCTGTACGTTCGCCAACTGTGTCTCTTTCAGATTGGCAATCACCCAGCGCTGCGCCGGAACCAACGACGTTAAATGCGTCCCCGCGCTGACATAAGCGCCTAAACGGACACTGATCTGCCCGAGTTGCCCGTCACGCGGGGCAACAATGCGCGTGTTTTGCAAATCTATTTGCGCCAGCTCCAGCGCCGCATTGGCATTTTCGACGTCTGCCTGCAATGAGGCGCGGTTAATAATGGTGGTTTGCAAATCCTGGCGGGACATCTCCAGCGTCGCCTGCGCCTGAGCGATAGTGGCGGTGTTTTGTGCGGCGGTCGCCAGCGCCGCATCGCGTTCGCGAATCGACAGCGAACCGTCTGCCGTGAGCTCTTTCACGCGTTTCAGGTCCGCCTGCGATTTTAAATCCTGCGCTTTCGCGCTGGCTAACGCCGCTTCATTCCGTGCGATCACCGCCTGGGCACTTTTGCGTTGCTGGAGATTATTTTCCAGCGCCGCGGTTTTCATCGCCAGCGTCGCCTGCGCCTGGTGCACGCGCTGGCGGTAGATGCGATCATCGATCTGCATAATCAGATCGCCTTTTTTCACCCCGGCAAAATCCTGAACCGGGACTTCCGTGATATAGCCGTTTACCTGTGGGCTGATAAAGGTGGTCTGCCCGCGCACATAGGCGTTATCCGTAAACTGTGAATGGCGGGTAAAAGGGGGCAGTTGCCATGCGTAGAGGATCACCAGTACGCCGACCAGGCCTATCGCGGCGGCGGCAAAAATGGAGACCACGCGCAAATTACTGCGGGTATTTGCCTGCGCTTTGGCGGCATCCTGCTGACTCATAAACACTCCGGGAATAATAACGACATTATTTGGTTCCTGTTGCCCGTCTCAGTGCCAGACGGGCCGTTATACGCAGGCGCAACAAGCGCCACAAAATCCAGATCAGCGTGGCAGCGGCCACCGAAGCCGTTAACAGATAAGTATCGTTGTACGCGAGGATATTCGCTTCCAGCGTTGAGACGTTTTGCAACTGCGTTACCGCCTGCGTACTTAACAGCGTGCTATCGCCGATCATGCTCTGGTAAAGCTGGCTGTAGAGTTGCAGCCGCTCATTGACGACCGGGTTTAATGTGGTGAGCTGATCCGCCAGTAAGCTGGAGTGATATTTTTCCCGCCAGGTTTGAAAGGTGCCTAAAATCGCCGAGCCCAGCAGACCGCCGATATTCTGGCTCATACCGAACAGCACCGAGAAGCTGACCAGATTGCGCGGCTCCGCAACAACGCCGCCAATGCCTGCCAGCATGGCCGGGGCAATAAAAAACGCACTGGCGAAGCCGAGCAAAAACTGGCTGATCAAAAGCTGATCGGGGCGCGTCAGGCTGGTGGACTGGCTGTCCATCAGCGAGGCGATGATCATCAGCGCCAGTGAGGTGACAATCGGCCAGGCCAGACGCTGCGGTTTGATGGTTAAGCAACTGGCGACAATACCGCAAACGATCCCGGCGAGAATCGACCAGGCAAGGTGAGTCATTTGATCGTTTTGCAAACCGACATACTGCAACCAGCCAAAAACACCGGTGTTCTGTTCCGCCAAAACAATACGGATCAGCAGCATAATCAGGCCGAGGCGAACAATACTGCCGCTGGAAAGCCAGCGGGTATTGAGCAAGGGGTTGCTGCGGTTATGTTCGAACACCATAGCGCAGACGATCAGGACAACGGCCCCGGCGAGCGACCAGCCAATCCACGGCGCTTCAAACCACCAGTCCAGACGCCCCAGCGACAGCACTGCGCAGAGGAGTGCGATACCCGGCGCCAGCAGGAAAAAAGTAATAAAGTCTTTCTTCTCAAACACTTTTCTGCGGTCGCCTGGCGGCAGTTTCAGCGCGATCACGCAACCGAGTGAAATCAGCGCCAGCCCCAGTTCAAAAAAGTAGAGGCCGCGCCACTCGTCGAGTTGCAACAGTTCGGTGGAGAAGAGACGCGCGACCGGGATCGCCAGTGTGGAACCGGTGATGCCGATAGTCAGCGCTTTTAACCGGTGTTTCGCGGGCCAGGCCTGGATCTGGTAATAGATGCCTAATGAGCTGAGCGCCGCCGCCACCATGCCATGTGCGGCGCGAACAATCAGCGCAGAACTCAGATCGTTAACGAACAGATGGAAAAACGTCACCAGTACGTACAGCACCAGAAACCCTTCGGTAAAGGCGCGCAACCCGTACTGCTGGCGGAACTTTACCAACAGCAGGTTAATGGAGACGTTGGTCATGACGTACACGGCGGGTAACCATGCAATCTCGGTAGACCAGGCGGCAAAGGTGCCTTGCAGGTTTTGCAGGTTCGCCGTAACCATGGCATTGCCCAGTGCGCCGGTCATGCAGACCAGCAGGCCCACAATGCCGTAGGCGATACGCCGTGGCGTACTGTGAAACGGTGTGGAGGGCGAACCCAGCAGCACCGGTTTTTCATGGGGCGCCCATTCACGCGGTGCGTACGGATCGCGTTTCGGTAAACGCATCAGGTCTCCTCAACCTTGCGTAACAGCAATAGATGTTGTCAGTGTAAATAGTTAGGACGCTAATGATTCTACGTGCGCTGGTAAACAGAATGCAAGTGCATAAGAACATGATAGATTACGCACAGTAAGCAATCTGCTTAAGTGATAAGAAATAAGCTCACATAAGGTGACAGTGTCACAATGAACCGTATCACTATTACTGTAACGACACCTTCCGACCCGGCGTGCCTGCAACTGCAGGATGCGCTTTCCGACACGCTTCAGGCGCTGACCGGCAGTAGCGGCAGGGCATCTTTTGATCTCCAGGCGTGGGGGGAAAATGACTTTTTTCTGCTGGCGCAAGACGAAAACCAGCACGCTGTAGGTTGTGTGGCGGTGCGTAGCGTGTCCGACACGGTTGGCGAAATAAAGCGCATGTATGCCCGACCGGGTACGCGCGGGGTTGGCGCACAACTGCTGCATGCGCTGGAAGCCAAAGCGCTGGCGCAGGGATATTGCAGCCTGTGGCTGGAAACCCGCAGAATTAATCAACGGGCGCTCGACTTTTATCTGCGTAATGGTTACCGCATTCGCGAAAATTACGGGCGTTATGTCGGTAATCCGCAAGCCGTCTGCTTTGAAAAAACGCTGGTGCCGCCAGCCGAAGCGGACGGCAAGTAAATCACACAGGGATGTTCGAACAATCAGATAGCCCCAACGGCAACCTCGGTGATTGGGGTTGTTTGTGCTTATTTTAATTTTGTTACAGAAACTTACGTGAACGACCACGAACAGGATTCGGAGTGATCCGCTATTCAGCTCGCGCCAGCGCGTTAGGCTGTAAAAAGATTTGCGAAGGAGGTTTAGCTCATGTTGACAACGTTTCCCGCTTTGCCTGAACAGACGCTGGCGGCTGCCAATGCGTTGGGCGCGTGGCTGGCGCAGAATGATTTTGTCGGCAAACCGACGCCGGTGCGGGCGGATGTGGTGATCCTCGCGGGCAACGCCGTGATTCCAACCATCGATGCCGCCTGTGCACTGGCGGCGGCGCAGGGGACACCACTGCTCATCAGCGGCGGCATTGGTCACTCAACGACGTTTCTCTATTCCGCCATTGCCCGCCACCCACGCTATAACGTACTGCGTACGACCGGGCGCAGCGAGGCGGCGATTCTTGCGGACATCGCCCGGCAGTTTTGGCAACTGGATAACAAACAGATCCTGGTGGAAGAAAAATCCGCCAACTGTGGTGAAAACGCGCGGTTCAGCGTGGATATGCTGATCAGCCGGGGGATGACGCCGAAGACGGCGATGGTGGTGCAAGATCCGACCATGCAGCGTCGCACCATGGCGACTTTTGCCCGCGTCAGCCAGCAGTGCGCCGACGCGCCACACTGGCTGAGCTGGCCCGGTTTTACACCGCTGCTGGTCAACACGGCTGACGGTCTGACTTTCCAGCCGCACCAGAGAGGCTTATGGTCGGTGGAACGTTATCTGTCCCTGATTCTCGGTGAAGTTCCGCGTCTGCGTGATGATGCTAATGGCTACGGGCCAACCGGGCGTGATTTCCTGGTGCATGTTGATTTTCCTCAACATATTGAAGATGCATGGCAGGTTCTGTTGGCCGATCGTACGCTGGCTGATACCTTATCGAACCGTTCGCTCTAAGCCTGATGCCCGTTTGCGCAGCCCTTGTCGCAAACGGGCATTCCCGTCCTTGCTAATGTAATTTTTTTGTTTCTTTTTCGTTGTTCTTTTATGAGTTCTCTCACAAAAGTCCGCTTCCTGTCTGGGAAATGCCGTGTACGGATATAGATTTTTAACAGCGAGTTCACTTGTTAAAAACAATGTCATTACAGGAGCGAGTCATGACAGCACCGGTACAACACCCTATGTTTATCGATGGTCAATTTGTAAGCTGGCAGGGCGACAAATGGCTGGATGTCGTTAACCCGGCGACGGAAGAGATCCTGGCGCGCATTCCCGATGGCAGGGCGGAAGACGCCCGCAGGGCGATAGACGCGGCTGAACGCGCACAGCCCGCCTGGGAAGCGCTTCCCGCCATCGAACGTGCAGGCTGGTTGCGCAAGATTGCCGCCGGCATTCGCGAAAAAGTCAGTGAAATCAGCGCGCTTATCGTTGCGGAAGGCGGAAAAATTCAGCAACTTGCGGAAGTGGAAGTCTCATTCACCGCCGATTACATCGACTATATGGCCGAGTGGGCGCGGCGCTACGAAGGTGAGATCCTGCAAAGCGATCGTCCTGGTGAGAATATCTTTGTTTTCAAACGCCCGCTGGGCGTCACGACCGGCATTCTGCCGTGGAACTTCCCGTTCTTTCTGATTGCCCGCAAAATGGCCCCCGCACTGATCACCGGCAATACCATCGTCATTAAACCCAGCGAATTCACGCCGAATAACGCTATTGCCTTCGCGAAAATCGTTCACGATGTCGGGCTGCCGAAAGGCGTTTTTAACCTGGTGCTTGGCCGCGGGGAAACCGTCGGCCAGGAGCTGGCGGGCAACCCGAAAGTGGCGATGGTCAGTATGACCGGCAGTGTCGGGGCGGGTGAGAAGATCATGGCTGCGGCGGCGAAAAACATCACCAAAGTGTGCCTGGAACTGGGCGGTAAAGCCCCGGCGATTGTGATGGATGATGCCGACCTGGAACTGGCGGTCAAAGCCATTGTCGATTCCCGCGTTATTAATAGCGGACAAGTGTGTAACTGCGCCGAGCGTGTTTATGTCCAGCGCGGCATTTATGACCGCTTTGTCAATCGCCTTGGCGAAGCCATGAAGGCCGTGCAGTTTGGCGACCCGTCTCAGCGCAACGACATTGCGATGGGGCCGCTTATCAACGCGGCTGCGCTGGAACGCGTGGAACAGAAAGTGGCGCGCGCGGTGTCCGAAGGCGCGCGGGTTGCGCTCGGCGGCAAACCTGTCGTCGGGAAAGGCTATTTCTACCCGCCAACGCTGCTGCTGGATGTGCGCCAGGAGATGGCGATCATGCACGAAGAGACATTTGGCCCGGTGCTGCCGGTCGTGGCGTTTAACACGCTGGATGAAGCACTGGCGATGGCCAATGACAGTGATTATGGTCTGACATCATCGGTCTATACCCGGGATCTCAATACGGCAATGAAAGCGGTGCGCGGGCTGAAATTCGGGGAGACCTATATCAACCGCGAAAACTTCGAAGCGATGCAAGGCTTCCATGCCGGCTGGCGCAAGTCCGGGATCGGCGGAGCGGACGGCCGCCACGGCCTGAACGAATACCTGCAAACCCAGATGGTCTATCTGCAATCCTGATAAACGCCGCCCCTGACGCGTGCGGGGGCGCGTTTCACACTTTGGTAGCGATCCACCCCATCATCAGCTCTGGCCAAATGGCGACCGGCAACCCCAGCGCGTCGCGAATACCGAAACCGTGCGCACCCTGTTCGAACAGGTGCATCTCCACCGGCACGCCGAGGCGGCGCAGGGCGGTAAACATCACCACACTGTTTTCCACTTTCACCGCGGGATCATCAACCGCATGCAGTAAAAACGTCGGCGGTGTGTTTTCATCCGCCATTTGTTCTGCGGAGTAGTGACGGATTTGATCGGCCGTTGGCGTCTCGCCGATAAGTTGCTGGCGGGACTGCGGGTGATCAATCGCCTCTTGCATGGTGATCACCGGGTAGACCAGTGCCATAAACGCCGGGCGGGCGCTTTGCTGATCAATCGCGTCAAGCGGTGTGTAAACGGATTCGTTATAACGCGTGCCCAGGCTTGCGGCGGCGTGGCCCCCGGCAGAAAACCCCATCACGCCAATGCGCTCAGGATCAATATGCCAGGTGCTGGCATTGGCGCGAAGCGTGCGCATGGCTCGCTGGACATCCGCCAACGGCGCATCGGCGCCTTCCGCGTGCCCGTCTCCCGGCAGGCGATACGTCATCACAAACAGGGTATAGCCTTTGGCGTTAAAACAGGATGCCAGTGCGCTGCCTTCTTTATCCAGCACCACCCGGCGGTAGGAGCCGCCTGGCGTCACCAGAATTCCCACGCCATTCGGGTTTTGTGGGGCATAAACGGTGATCTCCGGGGCGCGTACGCCGGTCACTGAACGATCAAATCGGGACGGGCCGGTGTGATGTTCTTCCAGTTGAAAACGCACCGTACTTACCTGCGCGCCGGGGGCTTCTCCCTGCGGCCAGACGGGGAAGGTATTGGCATGCTGAACGGCGACATCCATCAGCGTTAGCAGATCTTCCCGACTCATATTTCTCACACCTGTGCTCCTTTTACATCGCATCTGCTGTATAGCATAGGCGGATTGTGAGCGGGTTGGGGGACGGCGAGATCAAAGAGAAGCCGGGTAGCGGTAAACTTACCCGGCGGTGTTGCGGATCAAAGCGTACGGTATTTTTCCAGTACCCGCACAAGCTGGGTAACGAAGCCGTATTCGTTATCGTACCAGGAGACGGTTTTCACCAGTTGCAGGTCGCCCACTTCGGTAATTTCCGTCTGCGTGGCGTCAAAAACCGAACCGAAATGGCTGCCAATCACATCGGACGACACGATCTCTTCATCGGTGTAGCCAAATGATTCGTTACCGGCAGTGGCGTTTTTCAGCGCGGCGTGGATCTCATCCACGGTCACTTTCTTCTCAAGTACCGACACCAGCTCTGTGACCGAGCCGGTTTTCACCGGGACGCGCTGAGCATGGCCTTTCAGTTTGCCACTGAGCGCCGGGATCACCAGCCCAATCGCTTTGGCCGCGCCGGTAGTGTGCGGAATAATATTTTCCGCCGCCGCCCGCGATGCGCGCAAATCTTTGCCGCGTGGCCCATCAACCAGCGCCTGTGTACCGGTATAGGCGTGAATAGTGGTCATGGTGCCGGCTTTAATGCCGAAATTGTCATGCAGGGCTTTTGCCATTGGCGCCAGGCAGTTAGTGGTGCAGGAGGCGACGGAAATAATGGTGTCCTGAGCGTTGATCGTGTCGTCGTTGACGTTATAGACCACGGTTTTCATGTCGCCTGCCGGGGCCGAAATCAGCACTTTTTGGGCGCCAGCATCGAGGTGTGCTTGTGATTTTTCGGCGGAGGTATAGAAGCCGGTACATTCAACAATGATCTCTGCGCCCGCGCTACGCCACGGAATATGTTGCGCCTCTTTTTCGGCGTAAACGGTGATGGTTTTGCCGTTGACGATCAGCGCATCTTCGCTGAAGTCCACGCTCCAGTTAAACGGACCGTAATTGGAGTCATGCTTTAACAGATAGGCGAGCACTTTCGGTGAGGTCAGATCGTTGATCGCGACCACCTCTGCGCTGCTGTTGGTTTCCAGCAGGCGACGTAAAACCAGACGACCGATACGACCAAACCCATTGATGCCAATTTTACTCATGATTTTCTCCCTCAGGATTGAATGAATCACAGCATTGCACTCGTCCAGTGATAGCCTGGGGAGGGGGTTTGGGCAACTGAATCACATTCATGTAATGATAAGTGATTGAAAATTGATACAGTAAAGTTAATGAATTTTTAAGAAAAGCCCGGTATGTTGAACGCCGATCCGTTCTCCGTTCGTTGTGGGGTGTCGTTATGCGTAGCAACTATTCCGGCTTACAAATCGCTATTCACTGGCTGGTATTTCTGCTGGTGGTGGCCGCTTATTGCGCCATGGAGTTTCGCGGTTTTGCGCCGCGCAGTTATCGCCCGGTGTTTAATATGGTGCATGTCTCCTGCGGCATCTCTATTCTGGTATTGATGGTTGCGCGGCTGCTGGTGCGGCTGAAAAAACCGGCACCGCCAATTGTGCCAAAACCGTCCGGGATGATGACCGGACTGGCGCACCTTGGCCATCTGGTGATTTATCTGCTGTTTATCGCCTTACCGGTGATTGGCCTGCTGATGATGTACAACCGCGGGGGGCCGTGGATGGCGTTCGGTTTAGCAATGCCGTATGCGGCTGAAGCCAATTTCGATCTGGTGGATACGCTAAAAGAGCTCCATGAATTGCTGGCGAATCTGGGCTATTTTGTAATTGGCCTGCACGCGGCGGCTGCGCTGGCGCACCATTACATTTTTAAAGACAACACGCTGCTGCGAATGATGCCGAAAAAACAGGCGTAACGCGTCGCGGCACGACAAACCCGATCTCTGAGCCCCGTGATACTGCGGGGCTTTTTATTTTCCCGACGGCAAAAATGTGATCCTCTCTGGTTTTTACGGCGGAAAAGCCGGGGGGAATCACATTTTACGCCATCTGTGCTGTGCTGAATTCGTACAAGCGGTGTAGATAGTATATCTATTATAGAAACACTATCGTGAGTGGAGGGGGATATGACACAGCCAGTACAGGAGTCTCTCGATCGGATGGCGTCGCAGGAACAGGCCTCCGGTAGCCGTAAATTGCGTAAAGTGCTGCTTGCCACCGGCATTGGTCATTTTGTTGAGTGGTTCGACTTCGGTTTGTACGGCACGCTGGCCGCGATTATCGGTCTGCAATTCTTTCAGGCGGGTAACCCGAGTGTGGCGTTGCTCTCTTCCTTTGCGGTCTTTGGCGCCGGTTTTGTGATGCGCCCGCTGGGCGGGCTGTTCTTCGGGTCTCTGGGCGATCGCAAAGGGCGGCAAAAAGTGCTGGCGACCGTGATTCTGCTTACCTCCGGCGCAACGTTCGTAATGGGGTTATTGCCAACGTATCATCAGATTGGCATCACGGCGACGGTGCTGCTGGTGATCACCCGTCTGGTTCAGGGGTTTGCTGCCGGTGGCGAAAGTTCGGGGGCGACAACCTACCTGGCGGAATACGCTCCGATGGCGCGCCGCGGCTATTTTACCTGCTGGATCGATAACTTCGGTTTTATGGCCTTTGTTGCCGGTTCTGGGTTGGTGTTTCTGCTGACCGCAACGCTGGGTGAAAGCATCATGAATGACTGGGGCTGGCGCATTCCCTTTTTGATCGCCGGGCCGCTGGGCTGGGTTGGGCTCTATTTACGAAAACACCTCGAAGATTCGCCGGAATTTATTGATGCCATGAAAAACGGGCAAACGGAGAGCGCGCCGCTGCGCAAAGCCGTTACCACGGCATGGGCGGCATTGCTGTTTTGCGTCGGTTTTGTGGTCATCAAGGCGGTCGGTCACTGGACGCTGCAAACCTTTATGCCGAGTTATCTCTCCACCGAGTTGCACTTCTCCAGACTGAACGCCTACGCCATTACCACCATCGGGCTGTTTTCCGTTGCGGTACTGGTGCCGTTTATGGGCTATCTGTCGGATAAATACGGGCGTAAGCCGCTGATGCTGACCGGCTGCGCCGGGTTCATTTTGCTGAGTTACCCGGCGATGATGGTGATGGCGAACGGCGATGTGCTCTCGGCGGTGCTGGCAATGGTGATGCTGGGCGCTTTTATTGCGGCGTTTGACGGCGCTTGCACAGCGGCGATGGCCGAACTGTTCCCGACCAGCATTCGCTATGGCGGGCTGTCGATTGCCTATAACTTTGCGGTGGCGTTTTTTGGCGGCATCACGCCGTGGTTCTCCGTGTGGCTGATCACCCGCACGGGCGACAAATTCTCACCCGCCTACTATGTGATGGGCGCGGCATTGATCACCTTCCTGACGGTCCTGCGCGCGCGTGAAACCGCCGGTAAACCGCTCAAACGCTAACCTGAATGCCAGCCCGGTGGGGGATTACCGGGCTATAACACACAGCGTGGGATTATGCGTCGCCGGTAATGCCATGCCGGTGTATAACCGCTGATATATCTGTTCGTAAGTATCCATCTTATTGCGCTATTTAATGGAAACGGAGTTGATAAATATACGCGCAATATTAACTCAGGAAATCATTTTTATTCCGTAAGGGCAGAGTTCAAATAAACATTGCTGTTGTTGGTCACAATTTCTTAAAGAAATATTATCATTGCCCGGGCAGTTGCAACTGTTTCTTATCGTTCGCCAGACAGAAGGAAAAAAGGGCATAGTATGGACAATGTTAAAGTTTTGCGGTTTCCCATCGACAATAACGCCTCGGGTATCTGTTTGTAACTTGTTGTTTGGCCGTAAGAAATACCCACCCTTGTACCATATAATAACAGACAGCTCCGGCGTATTTCGCGCCAGCGCAAAGGCCGTGCCGGTGGTGGGGGATACCAACATATCCGTAATATTCCAGTGCATAAATCCTCCTTGTTCTGAACATATTTCCTGTGAGAAAAATCCTAACAAATAAGAAGGAGTACGCCTATGGGTAATAACTATATTTAATATCTCTGTGTAAAACATAAAGAAATTTTCAAAAGTTTACTGAGCGATTTTTTATATCAATCGGTGTCGGGTTCAGGCTCGTCAACCTGACCAGGGAAACGTCTTACCATTTTGAGTGCTTTGGTGGGGGGAGGTAGGGTGCGACTAAAGGTTTGAAAAATTACTGGCAATCCAAAGAGTGTTGCTATTATTAATTTTGTTACCACTCACAAAACCCCAAAAAGGCTGGTGCTACAGTCCGTTCCGTACACGGTCAGTTTTTTATGTAGAGCGCTGAAACAACTAATTAGTTTTCGATGAAATAGCGCTTAAGTAAAATCTGAAGCGATGAGAATGGTTGCGGCATGGCAGCAGAAGGGTTGTTCGGTTCTGGCGATAAATGATTTAAGTAATGGTAAACGACGTTAACGTTACCATCGGTATTTCTAGTGTGCAAAGACTCACCAGAGAATATATTCCGGGACACGGTATGCAGCCATCGGGAAATAACTATCAGATTCAAGAAAAGCTCCGCCCGCAACTGGCAACGATAATCACCCTGGTGGCAGGGTTGCTGCTTACGCTGGTGGCTGTTGTTGTGGTTCACCGACTGAATGAACAGCATATCCGGCAGGCCGTTATCAAAAATGCAGAGCCGCAATTCAACGAGCTGATAGAAAGAGTCAACCGATACCGGTATGGCCTTTACGAAGCCCGCACGGCAGTACTCAGCAGCGGTGGCCGCGAAGTAACAGATCAGGGTTTTGTTGGTTTTGCCCAATCGCTGAATCTGAGTAAAGACTTCCCGGGGGCAAGAGGCTTTGGGTTTATTCGCCGGGTACCTCACCAGAAACTGGCTGATTATCTTGCTGAAGAACGCGTAGAAGGCCGCCCCGATTTTCGGATCTCCTACATCGGGCTGAACCAGCACGAACACTACATTATTGAATATATGGAGCCTGCTGCCGTCAGCAGTAACGCCAATATCATTGGCCTGGATATTGCGTCGGAATATATGCGCAAGCTGGCGGCGGATAACGCCATGCTGAGCGGCGACGCCGTTATCACCTCACCCTTGACCCTGAAATATTCTTCCCCCCAGGAGCCGGATGCTTTCTTTATTCTGCTGCCCATTTATGACGGGGCAAAAACGCCTGCCACTGCCATGGAAAAAATGCAACTCGGCTTCGGCTGGGCTTTTGCGCCATTGAATGTGCATGAAATTCTCGCGGGCTCCGGCATCCGTAATGACCAGCTCATTTTGTCGCTGCAGGATGCGACCAATCCGCAGGACGTTGAGGAGTTCTACCGCAACAGCAGTGAGCAGGGACTCTATCCCTACAGCAAAGATATTCCGGTTCTGGGCAGGATCTGGCGTTTTACATTGACCGTTACACCCGCCTGGGTCGCCGGGCTTAACCTGGTTTCCCCGGTGTGGATCGCGCTACTGGGCGGCGGTATGGCGGTGATCCTCGCCATGCTGGTCAATATTGCCGTCTCGCGCAATGCCGATCGTAAACGGCTGCTCATTGAGCAAAACAAACTTACGCTGATTGTGGAAAGCTCTGTTGATGCGATTATCGGGAAGGACACCACCGGAACGGTGATCAGCTGGAATAAGGGAGCCGAACGCATGTTTGGCTATACCCGCCAGGAAGCCATCGGGCAGAAGATGGTGGACTTGATCATCCCCGCGCGGCTGAAAGAGGAAGAGAACCAGATCCTGCAACGGGTGATGTCCGGGCAGGCTATCGAAAGTCTGGAGACGGTGCGCCATCGCAAAGATGGCTCAGAGCTGACTGTCGCCACAACTATCGCGCCGATCTGTTCTGTGGACGGTAAAGTCATTGGTGCATCGAAAAGTGTGCGCGACATTTCACTGCAGAAGGAAGCCGAGCAGCGCATCCGCGACCTTAATCTCCATCTGGAGCAGCAGGTCAGGCAGCGTACGGAAGAGCTGGCCACCGTCAACGCGATGCTCAGCACGGTGTTATCCGCCACCTATGAATTTATGATCATCGCCACCGATCTGGATGGCACCATCCGTCTGTTTAACCGTGGCGCGGAGCGGATGCTGGGTTACCGCGAGGCGGATCTGGTGGGGAAAGCCACGCCGGAAATGCTGCATGTGCCGGAAGAAACCCTCGCGCGGGGTAAACAACTCAGCGAGCAATATAATGAAGACATTCAAGGGTTTGATGTCTTTATTTACCATGCGCGCAATGGTCGCCCGGAACATTTTGAGTGGACCTATCAGCACAAGGATGGCACGCGTTTCCCTGTCAATCTGGTGGTCACGGCGATGCGCGATGCCAACGGCGCAATTATTGGTTATCTCGGTATTGCGGCGGATATTACGCAACAGCGCCAGGCCCAGCAGGCGCTGGAGGCCGCGCGCGATCAGTTATTGTCGACCACGCAAACCCTGCTGATTGCTTCGAAAACGGCGGAGCTGGGCATCTGGAGCTGGAATATCGCCACCGATGCGCTGGAGTGGAACGACAAGATGTATGAGCTCTATGACCTGCCGCCTTCGCTGGCGGAAACCGGGCTGACGTTCCAGCACTGGGTTTCGCGTATCCATCCGGAAGATGTCGACATTGCGGTCAATGACCTGCGCCGTTCCATCGTCACGCATGATGAGTATCTTCCGACATTTCGCATTCTGCGCAGTGATAACTCGCAGCACTTTATTCAGGCTGCCGCCAACATTGAATACGACAGCAACGGCCAGCCGATTCGCGTCACCGGGATAAATCAGGACATTACCGAAGATCGCTTACTGAAATTGCATTTGATTGAAGCCAAAGAACAGGCCGATGCGGCGAATGCCGCGAAATCCCTGTTCCTTGCCAATATGAGTCATGAAATCCGTACGCCGATGAATGCCGTGTTAGGAATGCTGCAACTGCTGCTGAAAACCGGGCTCACGCAAAAACAGCATGATTTCGCCTTCAAGGCGCATGTCGCTGCAACGTCGCTCCTCAGCTTGCTGAATGATGTCCTGGATTACTCAAAAATTGATGCCGGTAAACTGGAACTGGATCTGAATCCGCTGGATCTGCACAGTCTGATGCAGCAACTGGCAATCATTCTTTCCGGTAATTTGCGTAACAAATCTGTGGAGTTGTTGTTCGATCTCGATAATTCACTGCCGCCGAACATCATTGGCGATGCACAGCGGTTGCAGCAAATCCTGATCAACCTGGTCAGTAATGCGATTAAATTTACCGAGAAAGGGGAAGTGGTTGTACAAACCCGCCTGCTGGCGCTATCTGAGCAAAGCGTTGATGTGCGCATCAGCGTGTCGGACACCGGCATTGGCATCAGCGGAGCGCAGCAGAAACGGATATTTGACGTGTTTACGCAGGCCGAAACCTCGACTTCACGGCGCTATGGCGGCACCGGGCTGGGGCTCGTCATTAGCCGTCGTCTGGTTGAGCAAATGGGCGGTGTACTCACCGTAGACAGTGAGCTGGGGCGTGGCAGTACCTTTGCCTTTGAACTGCATTTCCCGCGTGATACCCGTGTGAGCTGGCAACCTCTGCACGTTAGCGGCGACACGCCGCGCGTACTGGTGGTGGATGATAACCTGATTGCCAGAACGCTGATTGAGGACACGCTGCGCGCAATGCATGTTCAGGTCGACAGCACGCCCAGCGCTGCCGAGGCGATTCGAAAAGTGAAAGCCGCCTCCGATGCCGGTACGCCTTACGATACCGTGCTGCTGGACTGGATCATGCCGGAGATGGACGGCATTGTGCTGGCGGAACATATTCGCCATGACATGCAATTGCCGCACAGACCGTCACTGATTTTACTTAGTGCTGCGCACCATGAAGATCTGCCGGATACCGGCGCGCACTCACCGCTGGATAAAGTCCTGTCGAAACCCATTACCCCTCAGCAATTGCTGGAAGCGATAAGTACCGCCTCTGCCGGCGATAAATCACACACGAGCTCTGACCCGGTCGCGAGTCGTATGCTGGCCGGTTTGTCTTTGCTGGTGGTGGAGGATAACGCGTTTAACCAGACGGTGGTCAGAGAGCTGCTGCTTAACGAAGGGGCGCACGTGACGATTGCTTCCGGGGGGGAAGAGGGGGTCAATACGGTGATCCAGAGTCAACAGAGCTTCGATATGGTGCTGATGGATCTGCAAATGCCGGACATCGATGGCTTTGAGGCCACCCGCAGGATACGCGCCAATCCGGCTTTTGCAACGCTGCCGATTGTGGCGATGACGGCGAACGTGAGCGAATCAGATAAACAGAATTGCCTGGCCGCTGGCATGAACGGGCATATCAGTAAGCCGCTGGTGTTCCAGGATGTGATTGCTGTGATCCTGCAAATCAGCGGGCGACAGGCCCACGTCGTCGAGGCTCCCGCCGATACAAAACCACCGTCGGATCAACTGTTACAGCGTTTTGGCGGAAACCTGATCATTTATCAAAAATTACTGCGCGCATTTATGCCATCGTTTTCGGAGCTGGTGAACGCCTTACGAGAGGCGCGTCGCAAGGAAGACTGGCCTGCCGCGATGATGGCGCTGCACACGCTGAAGGGAACCACCGGCTCTGTCGGGCTGGATAATCTCTATCACTATATTGTTAACAGCGAGTCTGCATTAAAAACCGCCAGTGAGCAGGATAAAGCCCGACAACTGGATGAGGTACTGGCGAAGATTGAGGCCCTGGCGCAGGAAGAGCATCGCAACATCAGTGAGTTATTGGCGAGCATGGCGCCGACCCCGGATGTATCGGAGCCTGCTCAGATTGAACTCGGTGGGCTGATAGATGAACTGGCGCAGAGTCTTAACAGCAGCAATATGAAGGCTGTCGATCAGGCCGAACAACTCGCCTGGCAACTGAGTCAGAACCCGGCATGGCAGCCATTCGCAGAGGCGCTTGTTCAGGCCACCGAAAATCTCGACTTTAACAGGGCGAAGCAGGTGCTGGAGCAGATTAAGGAGGTGCGGGATGTGGAAAAAAATGCTTGAGGAGCTAAACCAGCAAGGCATTAAACCTCGTGTGCTGATCGTGGATGACCAGCCTATCAACATTCGCCTGTTAAACGACGTCTTTACCGAACAGTTTGATGTGCTGATGGCGACAAACGGTGAGAAGGCGCTGGAGCTGGCAAAAGAGCAGCAACCCGATCTGATCCTGCTGGATATTATTATGCCGGTGATGGACGGTTACGAAGTCTGCCGTCGCCTGAAGGCCGATCCCCTGACTGAGTTTATCCCGGTGATTTTTGTGACCGCAGAGACCGAAGCCGACGTTGAAGCGTATGGCTTCGAAATTGGCGCCGTGGATTTTATCTCTAAACCAATTAACCCGGCGGTGGTGCAGGCCAGAGCCATTACCCATCTGACGCTCAAGCTGTATATGGACAATATGCGCAATATTGCCTGGCTTGATGGTCTGACGGGCTTGCTCAATCGCCGCCGGTTCGATGAGTTGCTCACCAAAAACTGGCTGCTCTGCCGCCGGGAACAGCGCCCCATTGCGCTGCTGATGATGGATGTCGATTTTTTCAAACGCTATAACGATCATTACGGGCATCTGGCCGGGGATGACTGCCTGCGAACCATTGCGTCCACACTCAAAGCCACGCTTCACCGCCCGGCTGATTTGGCATTTCGCTATGGTGGCGAGGAGTTTGCCTGCCTGCTGCCGTTCACGGATGAAAATGGCGCGATCTTCTGCGCAAACGCCATACTGGAGGCGTTAAAAGCGCTGGAACTGCCTCATGCCACGTCTGATATTGGCCCGTTTGTCACCCTGAGCATCGGTATTGCATGGACTGTCCCCACACAAGCCGGTAGCTGGACCCAATTGTTGCACGACGCCGACACGGCGCTTTATCAAAGCAAATCCGCCGGGCGTAACCGGGTATCGAGCGTACATACAACGGATGGGTGACCTGCTGAAAGGCGCAGACAGCACCACCCAATGATAACGATGGAATAAGAGACAAAAATGAATAAATACGTTTTTTATGCAAATGATATCGCGATTAACGTTTACGCCAGGGACAGCGTGACGCCTGAAATTAAAAGCAAACTGAAAGCCGACGGGTTTTATAAACTGCCTTTTGACACCACGGCGGAAAATGAATCCGTCGCGACGGATAAGATGATCGCGCACTTTAAGGAAAACCTGATCGCTCTTGAGGAGTTCGCAAAGGATTACGCCATATCGTCGACGGTGTTTGCCACGATTTATGCGTTGTCCTCGTAAAAAGGCATATTTATGTTTAGAACGGAAAATAGCGGGTGGCTACTGATCGTATGATTCAACGAAAGAGAAAATCGCCGCTGAGGCTACGGAGAACCGTGCGTTTTCGGAGAATGGGGTGAATATCGGGAGAGTATGAGTGCCAGGAGCGGAAGTAACCAATTGCGCCGAATGGCAATGGCTAATAGCGGTTCAGAACAGAAAAATGGCAGACTAAACAGGCACAAGGATGTCATCGACACTAAAGTTGCTCATGATGAGCATGGAAACCAATTAGGGAATAGTCAATGGCTCGTCGACGTGAACTTCAAGGTATAGCTAACGCTCTTACAGGGAGCTTTGTTAGCCGAAATAACGACTTTAAAGGATACTGGTCTATTGGTCAGTTAAAATCATTAGCTATCAATAACGGTCTCACATCAATAACGTTTTCTCTTAGCACTCTTAAGATCAGTACCGTCTGTGATCTGCTCAGTTTTATTACGCATTACTACGCAGGTATGCTCGAAAGCTTACTGATTAAACAGCAAGTACCTGAACTCTGGGTAAAAGAGGCTAACATTACGATCGACTTTAACGCTGATGCCGAGCATATCCAGTTGCATGAACGCTCAACCTCTGGGGAGCTTTTCCAGTGCAGTTGTCAGATAATAGATGATAACTTCCGTAACTACTCTTCGGTCATTTATGGTATATGTACGCCTCATTCCGCTACGAAAGAGTTAAAATCGACGCGGAAATCATAATATTAACTTCCACTCCTCGCTGCCTGTGGCGTATTACAGATGGCTGCTATGTGCAAAGAGCAATCAGGTGTCACCGGCGGTATACGAAACCCAATATTAGTAATGGCTCGAAAGTGTTTGATTATCCGTGGCGATTTAATAGCCAGAACGATCAAATAACGTGCTGGCTATAGATCTGTCATTACTCAGGCATAATATCGAGGTTTGTTACTGATTGAATTTTCCATGCTCCAGATTCCTTAATCATACAATCCACAACAACGTGTTTTTTGGCTTTGCCAAAGGCGACATAGACATTTGTACATACCGGGTCATAGTCGGATTGAATGACATTCACATTATCTGGCCAGTCGTTGTCATAATCCTGGGCACGTAAAAAAAAGTCTGAGCCATAATCTTCTTCACTGTCGACATTGGGGTGGCGCAGTTTCTTTAGTGTATCTGTAGCGACATATTTGTCTATTTCGTGACCATCCGTAATCGGGTATTTGCTTTGGCTGATTTGCTTTATATACCATTTATTAAATATCAATGCCTGATGACGGGCTTGATCGACCGGATACGAATCCGCCAACACAGATGAAGAAACTAATAGCAAAACGAGGCTTAAGGCTTTCATATTAATCATGCCTGTAGATTTTAAAGGAAGGATGACGCCTTCTGTATGCGATTCCTGGGTACATTCCATGGAGTTGAACAAAATCACTGATCCAAACTTTTCCATCAAAAATGCAGGTATGTCCTGCGGAGCTTTCCGGGATAGCCTGAATAACGGCTACATCCCCAAGCTGCGGGTCGCCATATACTTCGTGGAATCCTGATAACTGAAGGCTTTCACCGAGATCTTTTGCATAGTGTGCACGGACAGAATGTATACCACCCGCTTCTATAGCGAGCCTGACATAGGTTGCGCATAAATGATGTGTGCCAGCAAACGCATGCTTACGGGCATACTCAATTGCTGCATTTTTATCCCACATTAATTAATCCCTTAATACAATTACCTGTTAAATAAGCAATACATTCTTATCCTGTAAGGATCGACTTCATGTCGGATTATTCTTAAATATTTCATTGCTGCAGATACTTTGGAGCATAGGATATGACTGCCTGAACTGATCTTCTCTCTGTAACCTAACGCACAAGGGGATGTAAACATCACAGAACCAGTCCAGCCATTTTTATGTCTTCCTGCAATCAGGCTATGCCAACTTCCGGTCCTCGCCCAAAGCGGGCCAGATGACCATTCTCTCTGTCTGTGCAGAGGATAAATATGCAGCAAAAAAGTTGTCGAGAAGACTTTTCAGGACATCCGGGAATCTGCCGATGACGAGTTCTATCAGTAAAACCATGAACAGTAATAAAGTCCGCGCCGGCACGGACTTTATTAACCGAATCATGTAAGAACTCAATAGAGCTTCTGCTCAATATGGTTCCCGGCATCAATTACCCGCGAGATTTTCCATTCTCCATCTTCCTTACGGGTCCAGACCTGTAAATGCTTCAATTTATTGTCCTGTATGCCCAACCAGACATCCAGCTTCATACTGTCACCATCACGATAAGCAGGGGATACTTTCATACGCGGTATCCATGCAGGATCATAATCCTGAACATAGATAAAATAATCCGCCTCAAGCAATTCCTGCTCAGGCATTTCATAAATAGCGGCCATACGTGCCAGTAACTTTTTTGAAACCCACTGATGCATTTTATCCATTTTGATAATGTCATCTGATGGTGTCTTATCATATTCATGTAAATAGAATGAGTAAAAATCAGTCACACTTTTCTGAATATCCGTCTCAGTATTTGCGCTGGCAAAAGGAATATAAATAGCCAGTAACAAGGTAAGCAGGTAACGCATCATTTTTTCCTGTCAATAACATAGGGCGGACGAAATTGCCGGTACGTAACTCCCGGATACATATCCCGTTGTTTGAAATCAGAATACCATGTTTTACCCTCAAACATCGTCATATGGCCGATTCCGTTCCCGCCTTTGTAAGGCTGAATAATCGCAACATCACCTTTCTCTGGCGTTGCTGACTGTGGCAATGCAAGGCGCAGAAGTGTAAGCCCTTATGAGGTCACCGATAAAGACCTGGTGACATTCAACAATACCCACATAAAACCTGACGTTTACAGCAAAACCATCCTTCCTGTAGTATACCCCCCTATAGTATGCAGGAGGTTTTATGCCACATTCACCTGAAGATAAAAAACGGGCGCTGACGCGTGTGCGTCGTATCCGAGGGCAGGTTGATGCACTGGAACGCGCGCTGGAAAGCGGCGAGCCTTGCATCGCGATTTTGCAACAAATCGCCGCCATTCGCGGCGCAGCCAACGGCCTGATGGGCGAAATGGTTGAAATTCACCTCAAAGATGAACTGGTCGCTGGCGACACCACTGCCGATCAACGGGCAGTGCGCATGGCGGAAGTCGGTCATCTTTTGCGCTCTTATCTAAAATAAGCATCAAGGTACTCACAAAAAGGAACAGACTTATGAAATCACGTGCAGCTGTAGCGTTCGGACCGGGTCAACCGCTGAAAATCGTTGAAATCGATGTTGCACCGCCGAAAAAGGGCGAAGTGCTGGTGCGTATTACCCATACCGGCGTCTGCCACACGGATGCATTTACCCTCTCTGGCGACGATCCGGAAGGCGTATTCCCGGCAGTGTTGGGCCATGAAGGTGGTGGTATCGTTGTGGAAATTGGTGAAGGGGTCACCAGCCTGAAACCGGGCGATCATGTTATTCCGCTCTACACGGCGGAATGCGGCGAGTGTAAGTTCTGTAAATCCGGCAAAACTAACCTCTGTCAGGCCGTACGTGCGACCCAGGGCAAAGGCCTGATGCCGGATGGCACGACCCGTTTCTCTTATAACGGCAAGCCGATTTTCCACTATATGGGCACCAGCACCTTTAGCGAATACACCGTTTGCGCGGAGATCTCGCTGGCGAAAGTCAACGAACACGCGCCGCTGGATAAAGTCTGCCTGCTCGGTTGCGGCGTAACCACCGGTATCGGCGCAGTGCACAACACGGCGAAAGTGAAAGAGGGCGACACCGTAGCGATTTTTGGCCTCGGCGGTATCGGTCTGGCGGCGATCCAGGGCGCAGTGCAGGCGAAAGCCGGGCGCATTCTGGCTATCGATACCAACCCGGATAAGTTCCCGCTGGCGAAAGAGATGGGTGCCACCGACTTTATCAACCCCAAAGAGCACGCGCGTCCGATTCAGGATGTGATCGTGGAAATGACCGACGGCGGCGTGGACTTTAGCTTTGAGTGTATTGGTAACGTCAACGTGATGCGTTCGGCGCTGGAGTGCTGCCATAAAGGCTGGGGCGAAAGCGTGATTATTGGCGTTGCGGGCGCCGGTCAGGAGATCAGCACCCGTCCATTCCAGTTGGTAACAGGCCGCGTATGGCGTGGCTCCGCTTTCGGCGGTGTGAAAGGCCGTAGCCAGTTGCCGGGCATGGTGGAAGACGCGATGGCGGGCAAAATTCGCCTCGATCCGTTTATCACACACCGCATGCCGCTGGAACAGATCAACGACGCGTTTGATCTGATGCACGAAGGGAAATCCATCCGCACCGTTATCCATTTCGGCGATAACTGATCCCGCCTCACGCCAGTGGTGAAACCGCTGGCGTCATCAATCTCCAAATCTGTGACCGCTGTATCGCTTTTCGCCATAAGAATAATCCAATTATTGCCGATGCCTATATATCATTCCTGTTGTACGTATCAGATCAATATGAGAGTCGATAGCCATGGATAACAAAGCAGCAATGCAAAAAACACAAGGCATTGGTTTTATGCACAATATTCGCCTGGTTCCCCTGTTTTCAGCCATTCTTAGCGGCATCTTAGTGCTGTTTGCATTAAGTTCCGGTCTGGCGGGCTATTTCCTGATGCAAGCCGATCGCGACCAGCAGGATGTGACGCAGGAAATTCAGGTACGCATGGGATTATCTAACAGTTCTAACAATTTACGCATCGCACGTCTCAACCTGATCCACGCAGGTGCGGCCAGCCGCATCGCCGAAATGGATGATATGAAAAAAAACGTGGCTGACGCAGAAAAGCGTATTAAACAGTCGCAGGATGGTTTTAAACAGTATATGGAACGTTCGGTAAAAACCCCGGCGGACCAGGCGCTGGATGATGACCTGACCACCCGGTTTAATGCCTACATCGCGGGCATGCAACCGATGCTGAAATATGCCAAAAACGGCATGTTCGAAGCCATTATTAACCACGAAAGTGAACAAGCTCGCGTGCTGGACAACACCTATAACGAGGTGTTGCTGAAAGCTATTCAAATTCGTACTGAACGTGCACAGCATTTAACTGAAGAAGCGCACAGCCGCACACAGCTTGGTCTGATGTTTATGGCGGCGGCGTTTGCTTTTGCGCTGGTGCTGACCGTGATCACCTTCACCGTTCTGCGTCGCGTGGTCATTAACCCGCTGCAACGTGCTGCGCAGCGCATCGCGCGTATTGCCTCCGGCGATTTGACCGTCGCGGACGAAGCTGCCGGTCGCAGCGAAATCGGTCGTCTCAGCAGTGACCTGCAGGCAATGCAGCATTCACTGGTGACGACCGTCTCCACGGTTCGCCAGGGCGCTGAAGAGATCTATCGTGGTACCAGCGAAATCTCCGCCGGTAATACCGATCTTTCCTCCCGTACCGAACAGCAGGCGGCGGCAATTGAAGAGACGGCAGCCAGCATGGAGCAACTGACCGCAACGGTGAAACAGAACGCCGACAACGCCCACCATGCCAGCAGCCTGGCGCGCGATGCCTCCGGCAAAGCGACCAAAGGCGGGCAGATTGTTTCTGGCGTCGTGCAGACCATGGGCAATATCACCTCCAGCTCCCGTAAAATCTCTGAAATCACCGCAGTGATTAACAGTATCGCTTTCCAGACCAATATCCTGGCGCTGAACGCCGCCGTGGAAGCCGCACGTGCGGGTGAGCAGGGGCGTGGGTTCGCCGTGGTAGCGAGTGAAGTGCGTACGCTGGCCAGCCGCAGTGCGCAGGCCGCCAAAGAGATCGAAGCGCTGATCAGCGACTCCGTTAGCCTGATTGAACAAGGCTCGGGTGAAGTGGTGGCCGCAGGCGAAACCATGGGTGAAATCGTCACGGCGGTCAAACGCGTGACCGATATCATGCTGGAGATTGCCGCCGCTTCTGACGAACAGAGCAAAGGCATTACGCAGGTCAGCCAGGCGATCACTGAAATGGATAATGTGACGCAACAGAACTCCTCCCTGGTGGAAGAGGCTTCTGCTGCTGCTGCATCGCTGGAAGAGCAGGCCGCGCGCCTGACTGAAGCGGTGGGGGCATTCCGTCTGAGTGGTGCAGCGCCGCAGCGTAGTGCATCATCGTCGTCAACGCCGAAAGCGTTTAAATCGCAGCGTCCTGCGCTGGCGAACGGCGATAACTGGGAAACGTTCTGATTGCCTGACCCGAAACATGAAAGAGGCCGCAAGGCCTCTTTTTTTTCGTCGAATCATTCAGGCAAACACCGACGGTTTCCGGCTCCGGAAAGAAAAATGCCACCGGGCATTACTGCCAGTGGCATTTTATCCTCAACGACACGGATGATTAAATAAAGCTGTCATCATCGTTGCTGTAGTCGTTGTCATCGAAATCATCATCCTGATAGTTGTCGTTATCCGTTTGGTACGGATCGTTACTGTCGAGGAAACGCGTGTCGGAAACATCGTTAAAACGGTCGTTCTGTCCTGCATCAAAAGGCGTACCGCCTGTGGCCGTCGCGGGCTCTTCAATGATGTTGACGATCTCTTCCGGACGGGATTGATGGAACATACTGGTCAGCATCTCGGCAAGCACCACGCCGCCCGCAACGCCCGCTGCCGTTTGCAATGCGCCCGCCATAAAACCGCCGCCGCGTGGCGTGGAAGCCGCCGGGCGCGCATAGTCAGGCGCGGGTTGCGGCGGTGGGGTCCAGTTATTTTCCGGTTGTGCGCTCTGGCTCTTACCGCCGCCGAACAACCCGCCGAGGAAGCTACCACCCGTTGATGACGCTTTGCTTTTTTGCGCTGCCAGCTCGCTTTCCAGCTCCTGAACTCTGGCTTGCAGACGTTTCAACGCCGCTTCCTGAATCAAAATGGATTGCGCCATATAGTAGGGCGCTGCAGGCTGCTGCTTAACAAACTCCGCAATTTGCCGATCTGCGTCAGCATCCCGTTGGCTGTTCTGCTGCTCAGTCTGTTTCAGGCGCTGAAAAAGGCCGTTGATAAGCTGCTGTTCTTCATATTGCATGGCAATAACCTTCCGGTCGCTGTGATGGATATGATTGAGTTTATCAGTGCCACGAATACGTGTCTGGCGAGTGAAATGTTTGTTTAAGATTGGTTGCAGCGATGACGTAAAAAAGGCCCGAACCGTCGGGCCTTTTACACCCTTTACGACTTATCGGGTAACGCATAGGCAATGATGTAATCACCGCGATCCGGCGACTGTCGCGCACCGCCCGCATTGATAATCACATATTGCTTGCCGCTCTTCGGCGATATATAGGTCATCGGGCCGGACTGGCTGCCCACCGGCAGACGGTCTTTCCAGATCTCTTTCCCGGTGGCGGTATCAAACGCGCGCAGGTAGAAATCTTGCGTACCGGCAAAGAATAGCAGGCCGGATTGCGTGGAGAGCGATGCGCCCAGCGTTGGCATCCCGATGGGGATCGGCATATGCATGCGGATGCCTAACGGCCCGGTATCCTGCACGGTGCCAACCGGCACCTGCCACACCAACTTGCCGGTGGAGAGATCCACTGCCGACATCGTACCGAATGGCGGTTTCTGGCACGGAATACCCAATGGCGACAGGAAACGTTCGCGCATTGCGCCAAACGGCGTACCGTCCATTGGCACAATCCCCATCTCGATGCCGCTGGCGTTTTTCGCCACATTGGCGCGCGGCACCATGTAGTTCGCCAGTCCCAGACGCATGTCGTTCACAAACATCAGATGATTGTTCGGATCGACCGACACGCTGCCCCAGTTCATCCCACCCAGCGAGCCAGGGAATTGCAGGGCGCGATCGAGCCCCGGCGGCGTGTAAACGCCCTGATGGCGCATGGCTTTAAACGCAATGCGGCACATCAGCAGGTCAATCGGGGTTGCGCCCCACATGTCGGACTCTTTCAGGGTCTGGTTACCAATCATTGGCATCCCCACAGAGTACGGCTGCGTAGGAGAGTAGCGTTCCCCCTGCACATGGCCTGCCGGAACCGGGCGCTCTTCCACTTTTGCTACCGGCTCACCCGTTTCGCGGTTGAGCATAAAGATCATGCCCTGTTTGCTGGTCTGCACCAGCACCGGGGTGGTATGGCCTTTACCGTCCGGCAGATCGTAAAGCAGCGGCTGCGAAGGCAGGTCGAAGTCCCACAGATCATGGTGCGTGGTCTGGTAGTGCCAGCGCACTTTGCCGGTGGTCGCATCAACAGCAACCACCGATGAGCTGTATTTATCGTCCAGCGCCGTACGTTCGCCAGCCCAGAAATCCGGTGTGGCGTTGCCGGTCGGCAGATAGATAAGGTTCAGTTTGGCGTCATAAGACATCGCCGACCAGACGTTCGGCGTACCGCGCGTATAGGTCTGGCCCTCCGGCGGTAAACCGGTTATGTCCGGGTTGCCCGGATCCCACGCCCACGCCAGTTTCCCGGTGTGCACGTCATAGGCGCGTACCACGCCCGGAGGTTCGCCGGTGGAGAAGTTATCCGCCACGCGACCGCCGACCACCACCACATTTCCGGCCACCAGTGGTGTGGAGGTTTGCTGGTAGTAACCCGGTTTGATGTCACCCATGCCAACGCTGAGATCGACAATGCCATGCTCGCCAAAGTCATCACAGGCGCGGCCATTGTCGGCGTTAATGGCGATCAGGCGCGCATCGGTGGTTGGCAGGAACAGACGGCGAGGGCAGGCGGCGGGTGCATTGTTCTGTGCCGGGGAAGCCAGCGCACCGCTATCTTCGTAGTAGCCCAGACCCCGGCAACGCTGCCAGTTTGGTGCGGTGGCTTTTGCGTCGTAACGCCATTTTTCCTTGCCGGAGTCGACATCCAGCGCCAGCACTTTGCTGTACGGAGTACAGACATACAGCGTGTCACCAATTTGCAGCGGGGTGTTCTGATCTTCCGCCCCGGAGCCGTTGCTTTGCGGAATATCGCCGGTATGCGCAACCCATGCCACCTGCAACTGGTTGATGTTCTGCTTGTTGATCTGATCCAGCGCCGCGAAGCGATCGCCGTGGGTGGTATTGCCCCAGTGTTTCCAGTCCTGCTGCGCGGTGGCTTGCGTAACCGGTTTGACCGGAACCTGCTCCGTTGATGCCACCACGTTCCAGGTCTTAAACATCCCGCCCGCGCTCACCAGCAGCAGAATTGCCAGTACGCCCGCCAGGCTGAACGATGATTTACGCAGCGGTGTTGCGCTGTGTTGCGCCCGCATCAGCGGCCACAGAAGAGCGGCGAGGAATGCCAGCACGCCAAAGGTGAACAGGCGCGAAAACAGCGGCCAGAATGACCAGCCGGCGTCGTTAATCGCCCAGATAATGGAGACGATAAACGCCAGGGCATATAACACGATGCCGCTGCCGCGGTTTTTAATGATCAATCCTGCGGCGATAAGCATCACGATGCCCATCACCAGAAAGTAAAGACTGCCGCCGACGGCGACCAGCTTGTAACCGAGGATGCCGATAGCCAGACCGATAACCATCATCAGTATGACCAGTAACCACTTCAGGATACTGACGATCCCGCGTGGCGTGCTGCCAGATGCCATGACGTTCTCCTTAAAACACACCCGTCCTTCAGCCGTCGGGGTTAACCCATGCGAACCAAATGGATAATTCTCAAATGGGTATTGTTCTGAATGAAAGTGTAATTACCTTCTTTTTCGTAATGTGAAGCACAAATATGGATGCGTATGAACCATATGGTGAATCACAGGTATGATAAAACTGTTAAATTGTTTTACGCAAATGTTAAGAACTAAGATCGCATTAATTGAGAACGCCCGCAGAACGCGGGCGTGAAGGTCAGGCAATTCGCAGGGTATCGCGGGGCTGTGCCGGGGTTATGACAACCGGAATAGATTTGGACGTCGGGGTGCCGGTACCGTCGCCAAAACGGGTCAGAGGAACCAGTGGGTTCGTTTCCGGGTAGTAAGCCGCCAGATTCCCGCGCGGGATGTTATAGGCAACGAGGCGGAAATCTTCTACCCGGCGCACAATCCCGTCAGTGGAGCGGGTTTCGATATTTACCCGATCGCCGTCCGCTAACCCCAGCGACTGAATGTCGTCCGGGTGCATAAACAGCACATCGCGCTGTCCGTAAACGCCACGGTAGCGATCATCAAGACCATAAATAGTGGTGTTGTACTGATCGTGAGAGCGCAGGGTTTGCAGAATAAATGGCGCGTCCGTTTCCGGGCAAACCGACTGCGGCAGCGGTGCGGCGCTGAATTCCGCTTTACCGGAGGGCGTGTTAAAGCGCAGATCGGCTGCGGCGTTCCCCAGCCAGAACCCGCCAGGCTCTTCGCAGCGGGCGTTGAAGTCCTGAAAACCAGGCAGCGTGGCGGCAATGTGATCGCGGATCAGGTTGTAATCGTCTGCCAGCGCCAGCCAGTCCAGCTTGTCTGTACCGAGAGTGGCGTGCGCGATCCCGGCGACAATGGCCGTTTCAGAGCGCTGTGTTGCCGCCAGCGGTTTACCGATCCCTTCCGAGGCATGCACCATGCTGAACGAGTCCTCCACCGTCACAAACTGGCGGCCCGTTGCTTGCCTATCCTCTTCGGTGCGCCCCAGCGTTGGCAGGATCAACGACTGTTTGCCTGGCATCAGGTGGCTGCGGTTCAATTTGGTGCTGATGTACACCGTCAGCCCGCAGCGGCGCAGTGCTTCGCAGGTGAGCGGCGTGTCCGGCGCGGCGGCGGCAAGGTTACCGCCTAAGGCGATCAACACTTTCACCTCGTCACGCAGCATCGCCTGAATGGCATCCACCGTGTGGTGGCCGTGCGCGCGCGGGGGCTCAAAATTGAAATGGCGGGCGAGGCTGTCCAGCAGTGCTGCCGGGGGCTTCTCATCAATGCCCATCGTGCGGTTGCCCTGCACATTACTGTGGCCGCGTACCGGGCAGAGTCCCGCGCCAGGTTTACCCAGATGACCGCCCAGCAGTTGCAGGTTGGTGATTTCACGCACCGTGTCCAGCGAGTGTTTATGCTGGGTAATGCCCATTGCCCAGGTGCAGATCACCTTTTCGGCCTGCTGCCAGACGGCCGCGGCATCGCGCAGTTGTTGTTGGTCTAAACCGGATTGCTGTTCAATGGTGCGCCAGTCGGTGGCGTCGATTTGCGCAAACCATGCCTCAATACCCTGGGTGTGCTGTGCAATAAAGGCGTCGTCGAAGATCTCCGGTTCACCGGCCGCAAGGCGCTGGCGCTGAGTCTCCAGCAACGCTTTGGCGATCCCGCGTACGGCGGCCATATCACCGCCCAGATTCGGCTGGTAGTAAGAGGAGCTGATCACGCCTGCCATCGGGGTCACTACTTCCAGCGGTTTTTGCGGGTCGGCAAAACGCTCGAGGCCGCGTTCACGCAGGGTATTAAAGGTGACGATCCGTGCGCCGCGATCGGCGGCATGGCGCAGGCTGTGCAGCATGCGCGGGTGGTTGGTTCCGGGGTTTTGCCCGAACACAAAAATGGCGTCCGCTTTGTCAAAGTCGGCCAGATGAATCGTGCCTTTACCGACGCCAATGCTGCGTTTTAACCCCGCGCCGCTTGCTTCGTGGCACATATTTGAACAGTCAGGAAAGTTATTGGTGCCGACCATACGGCCAAATAACTGGTAAAGATACGACGCTTCGTTACTGGCGCGACCGGAGGTGTACAGCTCCATCTGGTCCGGGTTATCCATCGCCCGAATATGCTCAGCAATCATCGTCAGGGCATCATCCCAACTCACCGGCTCATAGTGATCGGTTTGAGGGTTGTAACGCAGCGGTTCGGTCAGTCGCCCCTGGTACTCAAGGAAGTAATCACTTTGACGGGTGAGGGCGCTCGCGCTGTGTTGCGCAAAGAAGGCGGCGTCAATCTGCCGACGGGTGGCTTCCCAGGTCACGGCCTTGGCGCCGTTTTCACAAAAACTGAAGGTGCTTTTATTGTCATCGCCCCAGGCGCAGCCAGGGCAGTCAAAGCCGCGGGCTTTATTCATGCGCAGCAGGTTGCGCATATTTTTGAGGGCATTTTTGCTGTCAATAACGAAGCGTGTGGTTGCTTCAAGCGAACCCAGACCACCGGCAGCAGCGTGGTAAGGTTTGATAGCCGTTTTGAATTTCATCTGTTCTTCCGGAGACGGATTGTTACAGCGTTAGTCTAATTTGCGTAACAACAACCCTTAATCAACAACTCCTTTTATCACACAAGTAACGTAATGTTTACCTTTTGCGCAACAAGAAGCACAGATCGCCATGCCAGGATTACCCCGGCATGATTTTCCGAATGGCGCTAATCAGCGTATGGGCTGCCGGGGGAAGCGGCGTATCGACACGCGTGATAATGCCGATCGGATCGCCCACGCCCGGTGGCGCAATGGGCAGCGCCACCAGGGTACCGACACGCAGATCGTCTTTTACTGCACCGGAGGGCACAAACCAGACATAGTCATGATCGACCGTCAACTGGCGCGAAAGTGACGCCGAAAGCGTCTCAATACAGCCAGATGGCAACCGGCAGTTTTGACTGCTGAGCAGATCTTCCGCGTTTTGTCGCGGTACCGTGCCTTCCGGCAAGACCACGACTGGCCATTCAAGCACGCGGCTGAGCGTCACGGTGGTTTGCAACAACGGGTGACGAGGGCGCACCACCAGTTTCAGCGACTCCAGAAACAGCAGTTCATAATTCAGCCCGGTCATCAGTTCCGGATCGGACATGCGCCCAATGCCGAGATCCAGTTCGCCGGACTTCAACCCGGCCAGCAGCATCGGGTTATTGGCGGTGGCGACCTGAATGGTGAGGTCCGGTTGCTGTTTATGTAGCTGACCAATCACACCGGGCAAAATGCCCAGTGCGGCGGTCGGTAACGCGCCGATGCGGATCACATCGGTTTTTTGCTCATATTTGTAGTTCAGTGATTGCCCGGCGATATTCACCGCGTCCAGTACGCGGACCGCATGGGTGAGAAACTGCTCGCCCACCACCGTCAGTTGCGCCCCCATGCGTCCCCGTTCAAATAGCCGTTTCCCGGTCAGTTGTTCCAGTTCGTTAAGGGTTTTCGACAGTGCAGGTTGGCTCAGGTTAAGGGTTTCAGCCGCGCGCCCCAGCGTTCCCTGTTGAGCGACGGCAACGAAAGTATGTAAATGGCGCAGACGTATGCGCTGTGAAAACAGGCCGTTTTTTTCCATAAGATGATGTTAAAAACTGAGCGGAGCCGGTGACAAGTAAGTTTGTTTAATTTTGATAACTTGATAGCAAACTATTATTAACATTTAATCTCTTTGAGTTACAAACGGATTTTCTCCGCAATGTGACGTAACCAGCAGGTTGGTGTGGTTTTGTCCGAATTGTTTTTCATAAGCGGAGGTTATGCACCGGGGGCGCAAAGCGTGCGCGTTTTCAGCCACGATCACACTTTGTAAATTTCCCGACACGGTGGCGAAAGGCCTTTCTACACTCCAGAGAGAGACCTCTGGAGGACGAATAATATGACGTACAGCATCACGGCTGATGATATTCGCGAACAATTTTCACAGGCCATGTCAGCAATGTATCAGCAGGAGGTTCCACAGTACGGCACATTGCAGGAACTGGTTGCCGATGTGAACCTGGCTGTGCTGGAGCACAACCCCCGTTTACACGAACAACTGGCCAATGCCGATGAGCTGTCCCGACTGAATGTTGAGCGTCACGGTGCGATCCGTGTGGGCACAGCGCAGGAGCTTTCCATGCTGCGGCGGATGTTTGCCATCATGGGCATGTATCCGGTCAGCTATTACGATCTCTCGCAGGCGGGCGTGCCGGTGCATTCCACGGCGTTTCGCCCGGTTGACGACGCGGCGCTGGCGCGCAATCCGTTTCGCATTTTTACCTCGCTGCTGCGTCTGGAGCTGATTGAAGACCCGGCGTTGCGCAATAAAGCTGCCACCATTCTGGCAAAGCGCGACATTTTTACCCCGGCCTGTCGGCAACTGATTGAACTGCATGAGTTGAATGGCGGGTTTACCCCGCAACAGGCGCAGGCATTTGTGCAGGAAGCGCTGGAAACCTTCCGCTGGCATCGCCACGCCACCGTGGATGAGCAAACCTACCTGGCGTTGCACCGCGAACATCGGTTGATTGCCGATGTGGTCTGTTTTCCCGGTTGCCATATTAACCACTTAACCCCGCGTACGCTGGATATCGACCGCGTACAGGCGCTGATGCCGGAATACGGTATTGAACCGAAGATCCTTATCGAAGGGCCACCGCGGCGTGATGTGCCGATCCTGCTGCGCCAGACCAGTTTTAAAGCGCTGGATGAACCGGTGCTGTTCAGCGGCGAGCACCAGGGAACGCATACCGCGCGTTTTGGTGAAATCGAACAGCGCGGTGTGGCGCTGACGGAAAAAGGCCGGGCGCTGTATGACCAGTTATTACTGCAAGCCGGAACGGGGAAAGACAACCTGACGCACCAGCTTCATTTACAAGAGGTGTTTAAAGCGTTTCCGGATAGCGAAATGTTGCTGCGCAAGCAAGAACTGGCATGGTTTCGCTATCGCCTGACGCCGACCGGCGAAGCCCATCGCAAGGCGATCCGTCCCGGAGATGATCCGCAGCCGCTGATCGAGCGCGGGTGGGTGGTCGCCCAGCCGATCACGTATGAGGATTTTCTGCCGGTGAGCGCCGCCGGGATCTTCCAGTCTAATCTGGGAAATGAAACGCAAGCGCGCAACCACGGCAACGCCAGTCAGACGCAGTTTGAGGACGCCCTGGGGTGCCCGGTGCTTGATGAGTTCACGCTCTACCGCGAGGCTTCCGAACGGAGCAAACGACGTTGCGGACTTCTGTAAAACAGGTACTCTGCCAGAAATCAGTTCTTTCTGGATGTTGTTATGGAAAATCCTTCAGCCCCACTGGCCCAGACCCGTCAGGGCCTGGTGATGGGGTGCAGTGAAAACGCCTGTCATGTCTGGCGCGGTATTCCCTTTGCCGCACCGCCTGTCGACGCCCTGCGCTGGCGTGCGCCGCAACCTGTTGAACCCTGGCAGGGGGTGCGCCTGGCGGACCGTTTTTCTGCCGCCAGCTGGCAGAACAGTGAATACTGCCAGCAGATTGGCGGCGGCGATCCGGGGCAGTTCTCTGAAGATTGCCTCTATCTGAATGTCTGGTCTCCCGCCCGCCGCGACAAACGGTTGCCGGTCATGGTCTGGCTGCATGGCGGTGGTTTTACTATCGGTTCCGGCGGGCTGCCGCCTTACGACGGTCAGCAACTGGCCGCGCGCGGTGTGGTGCTGGTCACCGTCAACTACCGGTTGGGGCATCTTGGCTTTTTCGCGCATCCGGCGCTGGAGCAGGAGCAAGCGCCGGACGCGCGCATCTGCAACTTCGGTCTGCTCGATCAAATTGCCGCGCTGCGATGGGTCCAGGAGAACATTGCGGCCTTTGGCGGTGATGCCAGCAATGTCACGCTGTTTGGCGAATCCGCCGGGGGGCGTAGCGTCATGGCGCTTATGGCCTCGCCGCTGGCGGAAGGGCTGTTTCACAAAGGCATCATTCAGAGTAGCTATACACTGCCGGATACGCCGCGAGCGAGTGCGCTGGCAAAAGGCGAGGCGATCGCCGCCCATTTCGGGCTGGAAAATGCCAGCGCGGAACAGTTGCGGGCAATCCCGGCACAGGCGTTCTGGCCGCTGGTGGCCCCGCTGAAAATTGCCCCGGCGCCCATCGCGGGGGATGCCGTCTTACCGGACTCTACCCTGGAGGTCTTCTTTGCCGGTCGCCAGCACCCGCTGCCGGTGATTATCGGTTCCAACAGTGACGAAGCCAGCGTGATGGCGGAGTTTGGCGTTGATCTTGCCGGGCAAATCGAGAAGATGCGTCGCGAACAACGGCTTGGTCTTGGGCTGATCCGTTTACTCTATCCGGGCGTGAGAGGCGATGCCGAACTCGGCAGGCAGGTGTGCCGCGATATGGCGTTTACCACGCTGGGCCTGGTGGTGATGCAAGCGCAGCAGCGGGTCAGACAGCCATGCTGGCGTTACTGGTTTGATTATGTTGCTGAAGCCGCACACGATACCTATGCCAATGGCGCGTGGCATGGCAATGAAGTGCCGTATGTCTTCGATAATTTGCACTTGTCAGAGCCATCGTGCACCTATGTGAACGATCGCGACAATGCGTTTGCCGCACAGATCGCTGACTACTGGGCGCAGTTTGCGCACGTCGCCAGCCATAAGACGGAGGTATTACAGGGGCCGGTTCGCTGGCTGGCCTGCGTGCGCGGACGCGACCGTTTGTTACGCATTGGATTGAATAAACATGCAGGATTTCGCCTGGTTAATCGCTTTATGCGCGCCCGTTTGAGCTTCTTTCGCCGGGTGATGCGCCACCACGTTAAGCTGGATTGATCCCCAACAACCCCTGTCGGAAGGCCGCCAGCCCGGCGGCTTTATTGTGTGATTCGCGCAGCACCAGCCGGTAACTGGCTCCGGTCTTTACACTGCGGGCAAACGGGCGCAGCAGCCGCCCGGCGCGAATATCTTCCTCGACCAGCGTTTCGTCGGCAATGGCCACGCCAAGCCCCTGAATGGCGGCGGTGATCGCCAGATCCATGGTGTCGAAGTGTTGATTTTTTCTCATGGCGGGCTGAAACAGCTGTTGCTTCGCCAGCCACAATGACCAGTCGGTTTTGTCCCGTGTCGGGTGCAGCAGCGTCGCTTTTTCCAGTGCATCATGATGTGAATAGTCCGCGCTCATAACCGGGGTCAGCGCCTCTTCAAACAGCAGATCGCCCGCGCTCAATTGCGTCCCGAATACGATGGCGGCGTCATAAGGTTCTGTTTTGAAGTTAATGGTGTGATCGGTGGTGGTGGTCAGCGCGATCTGCAATTCCGGATAACGGTGTTCCAGCTGCACCAGGCGCGGTACCAGCCAGCGCATGGCGCAGGTGGGGGACTTCAGCCGCACCACCGTTTGTTGGGCCCGCGCCTGATCGGCCGCCATTAGCAGATGATCAAACGCGCTGCGCAACTCCGGTAATAGCGCGCTGCCCTGTGGCGACAGGTGCAGCCCGCGGGCATGGCGCTCAAACAGCGGAAAGCCAAACCAGGCTTCCAGCGTGGCGATTTTGCGGCTGACTGCGCCTTGCGTCAGGCAGAGCTCTTTGGCGGCATGGGTCAGATTCAGATGGCGTGCGGTGACCAGAAACGCGTCAATGGCGTTGAGCGGCAGGGTACGGTGCGACATGGCGGCTCCAGCTATGCAATTTAGTCATGGCTATTATGACAACAATTCGCTTGTCGGCTCAATGCTGTTTTGGTTTGAATGGTTATGCACTTTTAATGAGAAAGGATTAAGCATGACTTTGCGTACCCCGGTGAAATTTCGTTCCAAATTACCCGATGTCGGCACCACCATTTTTACCGTGATTGGCCAGCTTTCCGCGCAGCATAATGCCATTAACCTTTCTCAGGGCGCGCCCAACTTCCCGTGCGATCCGCAACTGGTGGCCGGTGTTACCCGTGCGATGGAGGATAGCCATAACCAGTATGCGCCGATGACCGGCTTGCGCCCGCTGAAAGCACGTATCGCGCAGAAGATAAATGACCTGTACCACACTGACTATGATGTCGATAACGAAATCCTGATCACCGCCAGCGCAAGCGAAGGGCTCTACTCCGCCATCAGTGGGCTGGTGCACCCTGGCGATGAGGTTATCTATTTTGAACCGTCGTTTGATAGCTATGCGCCGATTGTCCGTTTGCAGGGGGCAACACCGGTGGCGATTAAACTGACAGTGCCGGATTTTGCCGTCAACTGGGATGAGGTGCGCGCCGCCATCACGCCGCGTACCCGGATGATCATCATCAACACCCCGCACAATCCCAGCGGGCAGGTGTTCTCCCGCGCGGACCTGGAGCAACTGGCTGCGATCACCCGCAATACGGATATCGTGATCCTCTCCGACGAAGTGTATGAGCACGTTGTCTTTGACGGTGAACCGCATCATGGCATGGCAACGCACCCGCAACTGGCGGAGCGTAGCGTGATTATCTCCTCGTTCGGTAAAACCTACCATGTGACCGGCTGGCGCGTAGGGTACTGCGTTGCGCCTGCTGAACTGATGGAGGAGATCTGTAAAGTGCATCAGTTTCTGATGTTCTCTGCCGACACGCCGATGCAATATGCCTTTGCCGATCATATGCGCGACCCACAAAGCTGGTTATCGCTGTCGGCCTTTTACCAACGCAAACGCGACCTGCTGCAAACGCTGCTGGCGGAGTCGCCATTCCGGTTATTGCCCAGCGCAGGATCATTTTTTATGCTGGCGGATTACAGCCATTTCAGCGAAGAGAGCGACAGCGAAATGGTGAAACGACTGATTACCGATTGCGGCGTCGCCACGATCCCGTTGTCGGCTTTTTACACTGATGGTACTGATAACAAGTTGATTCGCCTCTCTTTTGCGAAAGATGAAGCGACGTTAAGGGCAGGTGCGCAGGCCCTGTGCCGTGTTAAACCACGCTAAAGGAGCGTTAATCATGAAATTAAAAGCACTCTGTCTGGGCATGGGGTTGCTCTGCTCACTCTCTTCGTTTGCCGCCACTGAACTGCGTTATGGCGTGGAAGCGGAATATCCGCCGTTCGAAAGCCGCAATGCGGCCGGCGAGCTCGAAGGGTTTGATATCGAACTGGGGAATGCGATCTGCAAAGCCGCGCAATTGAAATGTAGCTGGGTGGAAACGTCGTTTGACGCGTTGATCCCGGGGCTGGTGGCGAAGAAGTTTGATGCCATCAACTCGGCAATGAATATCACCGACCAGCGTAAAAAGAGCATCGACTTTACTCAGCCTATCTATCGTATTCCATCGCAACTGGTCGGCAAGAGCGGCGCCGGAATGGAAGCCACCGCTGAAGGTCTGAAAGGCAAAACCATTGGCGTGTTGCAGGGTTCCATTCAGGAAACTTACGCCAAAGAACACTGGGAAAAACACGGTGTCACGGTGGTGTCTTACAAAGATCAGAATATGGCGTGGGGTGACTTGCTGAACGGCCGCATCGACGCCACGCTGGTGATGTCCGCAGCCGGTCAGGCTGGTTTTCTGAGCAAACCGCAGGGCAAAGGGTTTGGCTTTATTGGCAAACCGGTCTCGGACGACACGATCCTCGGTAGCGGTATTGGCTATGGGTTGCGCCAAGGCGATGAGGCCACCAAAAAACAACTCGACGCCGCGATTGATAAAGTGCGTGCCGACGGCACCATCAAAACGCTGGCAGCAAAATACTTCCCGGGCATTGACGTCAGCGTCAGCGCACAATAACGCCTCACGATTCTGGCCCCTGCCATTTGATGTCCGGCAGGGGCTTTTTTTATTCCGCCGCATTTACCCGCCATTATCCTTATCTTTACGTTGTTTTCGGGCTGATCCGATCGACAGGAAATATTTCACGGTTTGCGCAGATAATCAGCGCCCAACAATTGGATTCTCAATGAATTTTGTCTAGAGTGTGCGTTCATCAACAATCGCTTTTGCCGCTGTTTCGCGACACCGCGAAATGTCCATTTACGACCAGAAGGACGTGTTACCAGGCATGAACCGCAGACGATTTATTCAGGCATCCATGGCGCTCGCAGCAACGTACGGTACGACCGGCGTGGCTTCACTTTTCTCCCGCGCGGCATTCGCGGCAGACTCCGATATCGCCGATGGCCAAAGCCGTCGTTTTGATTTCTCCGTGTTGCAGTCCATGGCGCACGATCTGTCGGCGCAACCGTGGGGTGGCGCGCCGAAAGCGCTGCCGAATACGCTGGCAACGCTCACGCCGCAGGCTTACAACAGCATCCAGTACGATGCGAAGCACTCGCTGTGGAATAACATCGACGGTCGCCAGCTTGATGTGCAGTTCTTCCATGTCGGCATGGGGTTCCGCCGCCGCGTACGCATGTTCTCGCTGGATCAGCAAAGCCATCAGGCGCGCGAAATCCACTTCCGTCCGGAGCTGTTTAACTACCACGATGCCGGCGTGGACACCAAACAACTGGAAGGGCAAAGCGATCTCGGCTTCGCCGGTTTTCGCGCATTCAAAGCGCCGGAACTGGCGCGCCGCGATATTGTCTCCTTCCTTGGCGCCAGCTATTTCCGCGCGGTAGACAGCACCTTCCAGTACGGGCTTTCCGCGCGCGGCGTGGCGATTGATACCTTTACCGATACGCCGGAAGAGTTCCCGGACTTTACCGCCTTCTGGTTTGAAACCGCAAAACCGTCGGATACCTCATTCACCGTCTATGCGCTGCTCGACAGCCCGAGCATTACCGGCGCGTTTAAATTCACCATCCACTGTGAAGCCAGCCAGGTGATCATGGATGTGGAAAACCGCCTGTTTGCCCGTAAAGAGATCAAGCAACTGGGCATTTCGCCAATGACCAGTATGTTTAGCTGCGGCAATAACGAGCGCCGCGTGTGCGACACCATTCACCCGCAAATCCACGACTCCGATCGCCTGGCAATGTGGCGCGGTAACGGTGAGTGGATTTGCCGCCCGCTGAACAACCCGCAGAAACTGCAGTTCAACGCATTCCAGGATAACAACCCGAAAGGCTTTGGCCTGCTGCAACTGGACCGGGATTTTTCCCACTATCAGGATGTGATGGGTTGGTACAACAAGCGTCCGAGCCTGTGGGTAGAGCCGCGTAACAAGTGGGGCAAAGGATCCGTCTGCCTGATGGAGATCCCGACCACCGGTGAAACGCTGGATAACATTGTCTGCTTCTGGCAGCCGGAAAAACCAGTGAAAGCAGGGGACGAATTCACCTTTGAATATCGTCTTTACTGGAGTGCGATGCCGCCGGTGCGTTCACCGCTTGCGCGCGTGTACGCCACCCGCACCGGCATGGGCGGTTTCCCGGAAGGCTGGGCGCCAGGGGAACACTATCCGGATAAATGGGCGCGTCGTTTCGCCATTGATTTCGTGGGCGGGGACCTGAAAGCCGCCGCGCCAAAAGGGATTGAACCGGTGATCACCCTGTCTAACGGTGAAGCGAAACAGGTGGAAATCCTCTATGTTGAGCCGTTCGACGGTTACCGCATTCTGTTTGACTGGTATCCGACCAACGATTCCACCGACCCGGTTGAAATGCGTCTGTTCCTGCGCTGTCAGGGCGACGCCATCAGCGAAACCTGGCTGTATCAGTATTTCCCGCCCGCGCCGGATAAACGTAATTACGTTGACGACAGAGTGATGCGCTAAGCTTAAATTCTCCCCCGTAAGGGGGAGAATGCGTTGGGGAGATCGAAATGGAAGATGCCCGGATTACCGTAAACGAACGCATCACCCTGCATGCGGTGAATGACCGTTTTGTTGACGATCTCTACCAGTTGGTGGTGAAAAACCGCGACTGGCTTCAGCAGTTTCTCGACTGGCCGCAGCATGTGCATTCAGTGGAAGACACCCGAAAAACCGTGCAAAGCAACGTGATCCTGCATCAGCGCGGTTACGCCAAAATGTTTATGATCCTTTGCGAGGAGAAACTGGTGGGGGTGCTGGCGTTCAACGCCATTGAACCGTTAAATAAGACGGCCTACATCGGATACTGGATGGATGAAAATGCCTGCGGGCAGGGTATTTTGTCGCAATCGATGCAGGCGATGATCGACTTTTACGCCCGCCGCGGCACGGTTCGCCGCTTTGTCATCAAATGCCGCGTGGCAAACAGGGCCAGCAACCAGGTGGCCAGCCGCAATGGTTTCACGCTGGAAGGCTGCCTGAAGCAGGCGGAATTTCTGAACGGTCACTATGATGATCAACACATCTGGGCGCGTATCGTCGACGGGTTACAGTAAACCCACCAACGGCGTGCGGGTGATCACTTGCCCGTCATTGATGACTTTCGGCCCGCGCAGTAAAATGCGCTCCCCATCTCGCGCGTCTACCACGGCGTTATCGGTAATTTCAATCTGATGCTCGATCAGCACATCTCCCTGAATGCGCGCATGTCCCTGAATCACCACTTTTTCATCCAGTTGGATCGGCCCGCCGCGCAGCCAGGCATGACCGCCGACCAGCACATGGTGCTTCAGGATGCAGTTTCCTTCCACCACGGCGTGTTCCGCCACCTGCGAGCCGTAGCGCAACGTGGGGATCTCATCGTCCTGCGTTCCGGCCACAATACGGGCATTACCGTAGACTTTGGCGCAATCACAAACCCAGACATCATTCAGTTCGTTGCCGTCGAGCAGGGCAAAATCGAACACTTCTGCCCGGTGTTCAACAAACGCGTAATTGGCGATGGCATCGCCGTAGATTTGCGCCTGGTGTACCACACGGGAGTGGCTGACCGTTGCACGATCGTAGATTTGCAATAGCTGCTCGTTATCCGGCGTGAGCCCGCGTGCGGCAATAATGTCGCAACCGCTGAGAATACGCGCATCGCCGCGCAGATGGCACACACCGCGCACCGTTGAGGATTGTACGGTGACGTTGTCACTTAATTCGGCGCCGTGGCTGATTTCACAGCCATCCACCCAGGCATTACCGTGGATTTTCACCTCATGGCAGATCACGCACGGCTGGGTAATGCGCGCGTTATCCCGCACGGTACTGCCATAAAACACCATGCTGTTTTCATCGTAAATCCAGCAATTTCCTTGCTGATCGAGTACATTTTCGCTATCGACCCAGCCACCGGCAGTGCCTGCGGTGACATCGTTAAAATCGCGCACGGCAATCAGCTGGCGCAGCGCGACCGTTTTTTTCTCGCCGCCCATCTGGTAACTCAACACCCGTTGCTCATCACTGAGTCGATACTTATTCATGTTACAGTTCTCCCATCAGCCTGAGTTAACCGTAGCAAATTTTACGACGCTGGCGATCCGGCGACGAAAACAATAAAATGCATTTAAAATACATGTTAAGGATTGAGGACCATAATGACGACCCGCACCGACACCTGGTTTACTGAAAAATACAACATGACCCCGACGCACTCTGAAGTGCTGAACGCCATGAACTACATTGCGCCGGGTAAAGCGCTGGATCTCGGCTGTGGCAATGGTCGCAACAGTCTGTATCTGGCGAACAAAGGCTTCGACGTTACCGCGTGGGATAAAAATCCCAACAGCCTGAGCAATCTGCAAAGCATCCGCGAAGCGGAAGGGCTGGACAATCTGCACGTGGCGGCGGCCGATCTGAACAACCTGAGTTTTGACGGCGAGTACGACTTTATTCTCTCGACAGTGGTGCTGATGTTCCTGGAAGCGAAGACCATTCCGGGGTTGATCGCCAATATGCAGCGCTGCACCAAACCGGGTGGCTATAACCTGATTGTGGCGGCGATGGATACGGCGGATTTTCCCTGCACGGTCGGTTTCCCGTTTGCTTTTAAAGAAGGGGAGCTGAGCAATTATTACGCAGGCTGGGAACAGCTGAAATACAATGAAGACGTCGGTGAACTTCACCGCACCGACGCGAACGGAAACCGCATCAAACTGCGCTTTGCCACGATACTGGCGCGCAAACCGGCGTAACGCGACTCCCGTGCGGGCGGCTCTGCCCGCATAACCAATTTTTTATCTGCATCACACATTTCGTTTTTCTCTTTTTACTTTGTTTCCTTGGTTAACTATGTTGATGCGATTCCGCTATGGCATAAAAAGGAGACGTAACGTGGTGAACAACATAACAAAAAGTATCTTACTGGCGATGAGTGGCGTCGTGGCGCTGTATGCACCACTGGCGGTCAGTGCGGCGACAGGTATTCCTGAAATGGCGGCAAAAGTACTGCCGTATCAGGAAAAACCGCGCGTCTTTGTGCTGACGGATATTGGCAACGAGCCAGATGATCAAATGTCGCTGACCCGCTTTTTACTCTATTCCAATGAGATGAACGTCGAAGGGTTGGTGGCGACCACCTCGACCTGGCAGCGGGAAAAAGTGCATACCGACATGATCGATCTGGTCGTCGGTCATTACGGCGAAGTGCAGCCAAATTTACTGAAACACGCGGCGGGGTTCCCGTCGGTGAAACAGCTTGAAGCGGTGGTCGCTCCGGGGCTTGCGAGCTACGGCATGGCTGCGACCGGAGAGGGCAAAAATACCGCCGGTTCTGACCTGCTGGTCAAGGCCATTGAAAAAAGCACCGATGCCAGCCATCCGCTGTTTATCAACCTGTGGGGCGGTGCGAACACGCTGGCCCAGGCGTTGAAAGATCTGTCAAAAAAACAGCCTGCTGAGAAGGTTCAGCAGCTGACGCGCAACCTGGTGGTCTACTCCATTTCCGATCAGGATGACGCCGGTTTCTGGATCCGCGAGCACTATCCGGAGATCACCTACATTGTCGATCCCTCCAGCCAGAACGCGGAAGATTATGCCCGTGCGGCCTGGACCGGCATCAGCGGCGATAAATATTACCGTAATGCGCCCGGCGCGGATTTCACCACGGTTTCTCAGCACTGGCTGGATGAAAACATCCGCAGCAAAGGGCCAATGGGCAAGGGTTACCTGAAATATCTGTTTATCATGGAAGGCGACACGCCAGCCTTTCTTGGGCTGATCCGCAATGGGCTGAACAGTGAACGCAACCCGGGTTGGGGAGGCTGGGGCGGTCGCTACATTGTGCGCCAGCCGCAAAATGAAACACACCCCATCTGGACCAGCGGCGGGGACTTCTATCCGGGCAACCCGAACTCTGCCGACACCGTGACGGGCGTTGATGGCAAGCGCTATACCTCGAATCAGGCGACAATCTGGCGCTGGCGCGAAGCCTTCCAGCATGATTTCGCCGCCCGCATGGAGTGGGGCATTAAAGACTTTGCCGCCGCGAACCACAACCCGCAGGTGGTGGTGAATGGACAGCCCGGACAGCAGGTGATTACCCTGAGCGCGAAAGTGGGCGACGTGCTGAAACTGGATGCCTCCGGCAGTAAAGATCCGGACGGCGATAAGCTGCACTATCAGTGGTTCCTGTACCCGGAAGCCGGTGCCGCCAGCTCGAAAGCCATTGCACCGGAAGATGTGCAGGGCCGCCGTGGCGAAGACAATCTGACCGCACCTGCGGTGTTAACGCTACAGGATGGCAAAAATCCGCGTGTGGAAGTCAACGCGCAGCGTGCCGGGACCGAACACCTGATTCTGGCGGTCACCGATAATGGTAAACCGGCGTTAACGTCTTACCGTCGCATCATTGTTTCCGTAAAATAACTGAGGTATTAAGTTATGCCGGGTGGTATGTGACCACCCGGTACGGAGGCGCAACGCGTGGATTACAAACAACAGATCCTGAAAATCCTGCACAGTGAAATGGAGTCACGGGCGGAAATGACCCGTCGGCTGGGAGTAACCAAAGCCTATATCACCAAACTGACCTCGCAACTGCTGGATGCGCAGCTTATCGAAGAGCGGGAAATCAAAGACGTGACCTTTGGCCGCCCGCAGCAACTGCTGGCTGTCAAAAGTGGGCAGGCGTTCAGCATCAATATTATGCTGCGCAAAGGCAGTTTTCAGGGCACGCTAAATGATTACAACACCGTCATTGCCCCGCTCAGTGTTCACCATTGCGCGCTACCAGAACAGATGACGCCGGATGAGCTGGTCAGCGAGCTGGCGCAGGGGATTGCCGCATTATGTCAGGCCGCGTGCATTCCGCTACAGCGAGTCACTGTGCTGAGCGTGGCGTTACAGGGGGGGATTGAGCATTTCACCGGTGTGGTGCGCTATTGCCCCTTATTTAGCGACAGTAATGTCAACCTGATGGCGCTGATTGAGCAGCGTACCGGCATCACCACCCGCATCTACAACATTGCGCATTGCACGAATTATCTGCTGGCAAAACGCTGGCCGGGGCAATCCTGGGTGGCCTTTATGCCTGGGTTCGGCAGTCTTGGTTATGGTTACTGCACGAACGGCGTACCGGGGCTGGGCGAAAATGGTTTTTACCCGGAAATCGTCCATCTGCCTTATGACGGCGGTATTGAACCGGCGTTCAACGTAATTGAAGCGAATAAAGCCGCTACCGTGCTGAGCACCGCGCAGGCGCTCTATTTCGCTATCTGCTGTACGGCACCGATCCACAATATCCGGCTGGTCATTGCGACCGGGGAGTTATTTGAAGATTACGGTGATGACGTGCTGCCGCTGGCGCAACAGATGTTAATGGATAACCCCAACCAGCATATCCGCGAGATCCACATTCGCCATGATAAGGTCGGTCATCACTATGGTGTGAAAGGGCTGGTGCAGCTCAGCTCGGACACCCTGACTGAGCTGCTGGTGTAAATCAGCGCGCGGCCAGCAGGCAGAGCTGCAATGCCACACGGTAAGCGTCTTCAAACGCGCTCAGGGGTAAAAACTCAAAACGGGAATGGAAATTATGCGCACCGGTAAAGAAGTTCGGTGTTAGCAGACCTTTTGCCGACAGTGCCGCGCCATCCGTACCGCCGCGCATCGGCGTGGGTTTGGGCGTGATACCCAGCGATTCCATGGCCTGAAACAGCAAATCAATCGCCCGGCGATCCTCGCCAATGGCATTACTGATATTGCTGTAGGTGTCACTGATGCTGTATTCCACTTTTGCCGTCGGGTATTGCGCAGCGATTACTGCAGCCACATCGCCAATCTGCTGTTTGCGGCGGGCAAAATTGTCGCTATCGAAATCCCGGATGTTGGCGTTCAGCGTGGCGTGCCCTTGTACCGCATCAATGGCGTTAAACCAGATATACCCTTCGCGGCCTTCGGTATGCTCCGGTGTTTGCTGGCGATCAAAATGGCTGATGTAGTCCATGGCCATCAGTAGCGGGTTGACCAGCACGCCTTTTGCCGACATCGGGTGGGCGGTCACGCCGGTAAAGCGGATCTGCGCGCTGGCGGCATTGAAGTTTTCATAGACGATTTCACCGCGTTCGCAGCAGTCGATAGTCCAGGCAAAATCCACATCAAAGCGTTTCAGATCCAGCGCTTTTGCCCCGCGCAAACCGACTTCTTCATCCGGCACAAACGCCACCACGATATCGCCATGCTGATGCGCAGCGGTGAGGTTCTCCAGCAGCGTCATCACAACCGTTACGGCGGATTTATTGTCTGCGCCGAGCACGCTGGTGCCGTCACTAAAAATAATGTCTTCGCCAGGATAGGCGAGGATTTCCGGATGCTCGCTTACACGTAGCCAGATCTCTTTCGACGGATTCAGACAGAGGTCTTCACCCTCAAAACGCAGGATTTGTGGATGAATATGCGGTGATAAACCGACATCTACGGTATCAATGTGGGTGATAAAACCAATGCGCGGCGCGCCAGGAACCGTGCCTTTTTTCACCGCCGTCACGGTGGCATGATCGTCAAGGACAACCTCATCCAGCCCAAGGGAGATCAGCTCATTCGCCAGTTCACGCGCCATATCAAACTGCCCGACAGTGGTCGGTAAGGTGGTGGCGGCAGGATCGCTCTGGCTGGTGATGGAGAGATAACGAAAGAAGCGTTGCGTTAATTGGCTGGTAAGCGACGACGGCATAGTGATTCCTTCTTTATTTGTAATATCAGGTGTTTGCACATTCGCTTTAATGTTATTTATGAGAGGGCAAACAACAAGCATTTACAATAAAACAACAGGAAAAACTATGATTAGCAAACCGACAACACTTGCTCTGGTGTTGGCCGCGCTGACAGTGAGTTCTACTGTGGCGGCAAAAACACTGGTGTATTGTTCAGAAGGTTCACCGGAAAACTTCAACCCGCAACTCTATACCTCCGGCACCAGCGTCGATGCCAGCGCCGTGCCCATCTATAACCGACTGGTGGACTTCAAAGTCGGTACTACCGAGTTGCAACCGAGTCTGGCAGAGCGCTGGGAGGTCAGTGAAGAGGGCAAAGTCTATACCTTTCACTTGCGCAAAGGGGTGAAGTTTCAAAGCAATAAATATTTCACGCCAACGCGGGATTTTAACGCGGACGATGTCATCTTCTCATTTATGCGCCAGAAAGATCCGCACAACCCGTATCACACTGTTTCTAACGGCACTTACTCCAACTTCGAAAGTCTGGAATTCGGCAGCCTGATCACCGCCATCGATAAAGTCGACGACAATACGGTGCGTTTTACTCTTGCGCACCCGGAAGCGCCGTTTGTTGCCGATCTGGGCTGGTATTTCGCCTCGATTCTGTCGGCGGAATATGCCGACGCGATGCTGAAAGCCGGTACGCCGGAGCGGGTAGATATGGATCCGATTGGCACCGGGCCGTTCCGCCTGGCGCAGTACCAGAAAGATTCGCGCATTTTGTTCACCGCGTTTGATGACTACTGGCAGGGTAAAGCGAAAATCGATCGGCTGGTTTTCAGTATCACCCCGGATGCCTCCGTACGTGTGGCAAAACTGGAAAAGAATGAATGTCAGGTGATGCCTTTCCCGAACCCGGCGGATCTGCCGCGGTTGAAAGAGAACAGTGCTATCACGCTGATGAGCAAAGCCGGGCTGAACACGGGTTTTCTTGCGTTCAATACGCAAAAAGCGCCGCTGGATAACGTGAAAGTACGCCAGGCGCTGGCCATGGCGATCAACAAACCAGCCATTATTCAGGCGGTGTTTCAGGGCACGGGCACCGCGGCGAAAAACCTGCTGCCGCCCGGCGTCTGGAGCGCGGACAGCACGTTAAAAGATTACGACTACGATCCGGAGAAAGCCAAAGCGTTGCTGAAAGAGGCGGGCGTCGCGCCAGGAACCACCATCGATCTGTGGGCGATGCCGGTACAACGGCCCTACAACCCGAATGCCAAACGCATGGCCGAGATGATCCAGGCGGACTGGGCAAAAGTGGGGGTCCAGGCGAAAATCGTCACTTACGAATGGGGTGAATACCTGAAACGGGTGAAGGGCGGTGAACATCAGGCGGCCTTAATGGGCTGGACCACCGCAACCGGCGATCCGGATAACTTCTTCGGCCCGTTATTTACCTGCACCTCCGCCAACGGCGGCTCGAACTCGGCAAAATGGTGCTATCAGCCGTTTGATAAGCTCATCGCGGAAGCCAAAGCCACGACCGATCATGATAAGCGCGTCGCGCTGTATAAACAGGCGCAGCAGATGATGCACGATCAGATGCCAGCGGTAATGATTGCCCATTCGACGATTTTTGAACCGGTACGCAAAGAGGTGCAGGGTTATGAAATCGATCCGTTTGGCAAACACATTTTCTGGCAGGTCGATCTGAAAAAATAAACCGCCGCCGCCTGGTCTGGCCGGGCGGCCTTTTCCCTCCGGCGTAGTGCCCCTTCGTTTGCTATAACTTAATGGCAATTCCGCACTCAAGGGACATTCTTATGCGTACTCATGCGTTAGTTAGCGTTGCCGTTATTACCGGCCTGCTGGCGTTGTCAGGCTGCGCGTCAAAAGTGACTCAACCGGAAAAGTATTCCGGTTTTTTAAAAGACTACTCCGGGTTACAGGAAACAACCTCGGCGACCGGGAAACCGGTGCTGCGCTGGGTCGCGCCGGGTTTTGATCCGGCGAAATATGACTCGATTGTCTACCATCCGGTAACGTACTACCCGGTGGCCAAACCGACCAACCAGATCAATCAACAGGTACTGGATGGCGTGCTCAATTACACCAACACAAAATTGAAAGCCGCGGCTGCGGCGCGAAAACCGCTGGTGACCTCGCCGGGCCAGCATAGCCTGATCTTCCGCGGTGCGATAACCGGCGTGGACGCCAGCAAACAAGGGTTGCAGTTCTATGAAGTGGTGCCGGTGGCGATGGTGGTCGCAGGCACACAGATGGCGACAGGCCATCGCACCATGAATACGCATCTCTATTTTGAAGGTGAACTGATAGACGCGCAAACGAACGCCCCGGTGCTGAAAGTGGTGCGTAAAGGGGAGGGGAAAGATCTCAGCAATGAAAATGCGCCGGTCACCGTCGATGCCCTGAAACAGGTCATTGATGGTATGGCGACCGACGCCACTATGTTTGATATCAACAAACGTTAGCTTTTCGCCGCTGCAGACGCCCGCTCAGCCAGCTTTCCGGGCGGGCAAACATCACCAGATTGCCGGTCAGGATCAGCAGCAACCCGGCAATGCCATTGATATGCCAGACATAGCCTTCATAGAAAGTCGAAATGGTCAGCGCAACCAGCGGGAACAGCAGCGTACTGTAGGCGGCTTTGCCGGGGCCGATTCTGCCGACCAGCGTAAAGTAGGCGCCAAAGGCGACAACCGAACCGAACAACGCCAGATAGACCAGCGCGCCCAGGTAGCTGGCCGTCCACTGCGGGGTAAAATCATCGCCGCGCAGCAGGCCAATCATCCCCATGATCAGCGTCCCGTACAGCATGGCCCAGCTATTGGTGGTCATGGTTTGCAGCCCTTTGCGCTGATGGCGCAGGCTTATCATATTGCCAAACGAAAAACCCAGCGTGCCCAGCGCCGACAGGCCAATGCCCATCAATAGTGTACTGTTCCAGCCGCTGGCAACCAGGTCCTGCCAGAACAGCGTCACAATGCCTGTTAACCCCAGCAGGGCGGCGGCAAAAAAGCGCGCCGGGGGCTTCTGACCAAAAAACAGGAAACTGTTCACCGCGTTAAACAGTACTGCCATCGAGAAGATCACTGACTCGAGCCCGGTGTTAATCCACGCAGCGGCCGTGTAAAAACACCAGAAGTTAAAGCCAAACACGCAGCAACCCTGCAGCAGGCAAAACAGGTGATCGCGCAGCGGCAGGGCGCGCAGTTTGCCGCGAACCGCCAGTATCAGCAACATGGCAGCGGTGGCCAGCGCGAAGCGCCAGAAAATCGACACCGGCGCGGGCACCGGACCCTGCTGTAAAAAAATCGCAATCCAGGTGGTTCCCCAAATCACCACCACCAGGCCATAAAGCAATGCGTTCATGTTGATTCCCAATCGATAAAACGAACGCTGAGTGTGGCAAGAAAGGGAGGTGCTGGCTTGCACGGGCTTGCCGTTGACTTGCATATTCTTGCGCTTTTGTTTGCACAATGCTGGTATCCGGTGCCCGCTATTTATAGACTGACTACCTGGTTACTATTAGATAATTTCTGCGAATGTCTGACCATTACGACGCTTTTGAAAACCTGCGTAAACACAACGCCGTGCTGCACAACTCGGTGTCGCTGCACTCCGGGATCCAACTGGCGGCGTGGTCAAATAAACGCGATAACATCACGCAATATTGCGATCACCATACCCTCAGCTTGTATATCGCCGACGGTTACGAGAGCTACCACAAAACCGCGTACGGCTGGAAAAATGGCGGTGGGCCGGACAGGTTTTGCCTGATGCCGAAAGAGAGCGAATCGGTGTGGGATATTCGCGACGATCTTTCCTTTGTGCATCTCTACTGTACCGATGAGCATTTGCGCGAAGTCGGTGAGCGCGTGTGGGATCGCAGCCCGGCGTCCTTCACGCTGGATGAAAAAACCTTTGCCCAGGATCCGCGTATCACCACGCTTTATCGCCAGTTTCTGCTGGATTGCGACTGGCAACAAAACGCCAACCAGTTAACGCTGAGCACCGCCTCAACGCTGCTCCTGACGCACCTGGTGCAGCATTACAGCAACGTGCAGTGGCAATTGCCGACGGTCACGGGCGGCTTAGCGCCGGTCGCGCTGCGCACGGTGCTGGAGTATATCGATGCACACCTGTCGGAGCCGTTGCTGCTGTCGGATCTGGCGGCACAGGCCGCTCTTAGCGAATATCATTTTGCGCGTATGTTCCGCCAGTCGATGGGGGTTGCGCCGCACCAGTTTGTGATGCAACGCCGGATGATGCGCGCCAAGACACTGTTGACCAGTAGCGACCAGCCGTTGACCACCATTGCGCTGGCCTGTGGGTTTAACTCCGCCAGTCACTTTAGTAACCAGTTTAAAGCGGCGACGGGTTTCACGCCCTCGCAATTACGTGCGGCGCGCCAGCGTTAATACGCCGTAGCACAGTCCCCCGATCACTAATCCCCAGAAAGCCGAACTGATCCCTAGCAATGTGATGCCGCTGGCGGTCACCAGGAAGGTGACAATGGCAGCATCACGATCGGTCTCTTTCGCCAGCGCCTGTTGCAGGCTACCGCTGATGGTCCCCAGTAACGCCAGCCCGGCCAGCGTCTGGATCCAGCTTAGCGGCAATGCGGCCAGTACGGCGGTAATCGCACCGCCAAAAATACCTGCCAGCAAATAGAAAACCCCGGCGGCAGCGGCGGCCAGCCAGCGTTTACCCGCATCCGGGTGGGCATCCGGACTTTGACAAATTGCGGCGGTAATGGCGGCAATGCAAATGGAATAGACCCCGAACGGCGACAGCAGCAGCGCCAGCGCACCGGTAAAAATGATCAATGGCGACACCGGAACACGGTAACCGGCGGCCTGCATGGTGGCGAAACCGGGGGCATTCTGCGATGCCATGGTTGCCAGAAAAAACGGAATACCGATGCTTACCAGCGTGGTCCCGTTGAACGCGGGCGCGGTAAACGTTGGTGTGACGGTGGCAAGGGAAATACTCTGCGTGACAACGTCACCACTGACGAGCGCCACCAGTACGCCAACCAGTAATGTTGCAACAATGGCATAGCGTGGCGCGAGGGCTTTACAGACAAGCCAGGCCAGTAGCATACTGCCGCACAATGCAAAATGGCCCCCCAGATTGTTAAATGCCTGTAGGCCAAAACGGAGTAAAATCCCCGCCAGCATGGCTGCCGCCAGCGTATGAGGAATGACCTTCATCAGCCTGGCGAATAACCCGGTCACACCGCACAACACGATTAGCCCATTGGCGAAGATAAACACGCCAACGGCTTCGTTCAGGGAAACACCCTGCAAACTGGTGGCGAGGAGCGCCGCGCCGGGCGTTGACCAGGCGGTCAGCACCGGTACGCGGTACCACAGTGTTAACGCCAGCGTACTGACGCCCATGCCCAGGCCAAGTGCGGTCATCCAGCCGGCAATCTGCCCGGGTGTGGCCCCGGCGGCAGACGCAGCCTGCCAGATAATGGCGGCAGAGCTGGCATAGCCCACCAGGACGGCAACGAAACCCGCCAGCACGCTGGTAAAGGGGATGGATGTGTTAACGGGCAGAGTGGCGAGGCGCATAAGTTTTCCTTGTGCGTTATAGCATCCGAATAATTTATCATCGAGCGCTATAGCGCACAAGTCATCAGGAGGAGTCATGGATCTCACGCTTTATCTGGCCGCAACGCTAAAAAATTTACGCCAGGACCGCGGCTGGAGCCTTTCCCGCTTAGCGGAAGAAACGGGCGTGTCAAAAGCGATGCTGGGGCAGATTGAGCGCAGCGAATCCAGCCCGACGGTGTCGACGTTGTGGAAGATCGCCACCGGCCTCAATGTGCCGTTCTCGACCTTTATTGCCCCGCCGGAAGGGGAAACGCCGCTGGCGTACGATCCCGATAGCCAGGCGATGGTGATCACCCCCATTTTCCCGTGGGATGAACACCTGCATTTCGACATGTTCTCGATTACCCTGGCGCCGGGCGCGTTAAGCGAGTCCACCCCGCACGAGAAAGGGGTGATTGAGCATGTGGTTGTCCTTAGCGGCGCGCTGGATATGTGCATTAACGGGCAGTGGAAGACATTAACCGCCGGCAGCGGCGTACGTTTTGCCGGGGATGAGGCGCACGCCTACCGCAACAGCACATTGCAGACGGCGCACTTTCAGTCGCTGATCCACTATCCAAAAGAAAAAGCCGCAAGCAAGCCTGCGGCAAATAACGACGACGATTAACAATCAGACGACCCAAAATAATTCAGGGGGCAGGAAGCCGGTAACGCACCTGCAACCTGAACTATCACGGGTACACAACGTGACGAGGAATGTCCGAGTCACCACTTTACCGTTCAGCAAAACGCAGCGGAAATAGCAATTTCGACATTGCATTGCCAGCGTGCGCAAATTCCCCCGGTCGCAGGTGGTGAAACGGCCCGCTTGTGACTACAATAGCCGCCATTTTGCACATAATGGATAACGACGATTGTATGCGCCTGCACCCCCATCACCTTGAACTGTTAAGCCCGGCCCGCGATGCCGCTATCGCCCGCGAGGCGATCCTTCACGGCGCGGACGCTGTCTACATTGGCGGCCCCGGCTTTGGCGCGCGCCATAACGCCGGAAACAGCCTGCGCGACATTGCCGAACTGGTACCGTTTGCGCATCGCTACGGTGCAAAAGTCTTTATTACGCTGAATACCATTCTTCATGATGATGAGCTGGAACCTGCGCAGAAATTGATTGGCGACCTGTATCAGGCGGGCGTTGATGCGCTGATCGTGCAGGACATGGGCGTGCTGGAGCTGGATATTCCGCCCATCGAGCTGCATGCCAGCACCCAGTGCGACATTCGCAGCGTCGAGAAAGCCAAATTTCTCTCCGATGTCGGCTTCAGCCAGATCGTGCTGGCGCGCGAACTGAACCTTGAGCAAATCCGCGCCATTCACAGCGCAACGGACGCCACCATTGAGTTCTTTATTCACGGTGCGTTGTGCGTGGCCTATTCCGGGCAGTGCAACATTTCTCATGCGCAAACCGGGCGCAGCGCCAACCGCGGCGACTGCTCACAGGCGTGCCGTTTGCCTTATACCCTGAAAGATGATCAGGGGCGCGTGGTGGCATATGAAAAACACCTGTTGTCGATGAAAGATAACGACCAGACCGCCAACCTGGCGGCGCTGATCGACGCGGGCGTACGCTCCTTCAAAATTGAAGGGCGCTACAAAGATATGAGCTACGTGAAAAACATCACTGCGCATTACCGCCAGATGCTCGATGCGATCATTGCCGATCGCGGTGACCTGGCGCGGGCATCCGCCGGGCGTACCGAGCACTTCTTTATTCCGTCGACTGACAAAACCTTCCATCGCGGCAGCACGGACTACTTCGTTAATGCGCGTAAAGGCGACATCGGCGCATTTGATTCGCCGAAGTTTATCGGTCTGCCGGTGGGTGAAGTGCTGAAAGTGGGCAAAGATCACCTCGATGTGAACGTGACCGAGCCGCTGGCAAATGGCGATGGCCTGAATGTGCTGGTGAAACGCGAAGTGGTCGGCTTTCGCGTCAATGTGGCCGAAAAGACGGGGGATAACCGCTACCGCGTCTTCCCGAATGAAATGCCGGATCTGCTGAAAACCCTGCGTCCGCACCATCCGCTGAACCGCAACCTCGATCACAACTGGCAGCAGGCGCTACTCAAAACCTCCAGCGAGCGGCGTATTGGCGTCGATATTGAACTGGGCGGCTGGCAGGAACAACTGGTTCTGACGCTGACCAGTGAAGACGGCGTCAGCGTAACGCATACGCTGGAGGGGCAGTTCGACGAAGCCAATAATGCAGAAAAAGCGCTGGAAAACCTGAAAGAGGGCCTGAGCAAGCTGGGGCAAACCCGCTATTACGCGCAAACGGTAGCGGTCAACCTGCCTGGCGCGTTGTTTGTGCCTAACAGTCTGCTCAATCAACTGCGCCGTGAAACGGTGGAGATGCTGGAAGAGGCGCGCCTGGCGAGTTACCAGCGCGGTAGCCGTAAACCCGTGGCGACGCCCGCGCCGGTTTACCCGGAAACCCACCTCTCTTTCCTGGCGAACGTTTACAACCACAAGGCGCGTGAGTTCTATCATCGCTACGGCGTACAGTTGATCGACGCCGCCTTTGAAGCCCACGAAGAGAAGGGCGATGTACCGGTGATGATCACTAAGCATTGCCTGCGTTTTGCCTTTAACCTGTGCCCGAAACAGGCGAAAGGGAACATCAAGAGCTGGCGCGCGACGCCAATGCAGTTGATCCACGGTGATGAAGTGCTGACGCTGAAATTTGACTGTCGTCCGTGCGAAATGCACGTGGTGGGCAAGATTAAGAATCACATTCTGAAAATGCCGCTCTCCGGCAGTGTGGTGGCGTCGATAAGCCCTGATGAGTTGCTAAAAACACTACCGAAAAACCGCTAAAAAAAAGGGTGGCTCAGCCACCCGTTTTTCTTAACGCTGGTCTTCCGACATTGGCGGTTTCTTATCGTCACGCTTTGGCGGCTTCGCTGGTTTATGTTTCGGCGGCAGCGGTTTTTTCTCTGCTTTGTGGTGTTGCTGGCCGTGGGCGTTTTCCGGCGGCAGCGGTTCGTGGTCGGCGGCAAACACCATTGAAGAGAAGCTCACCGCCAGAATGGCGGACACCAGTGCAATCTTTTTCATACGACTTCCTTTCTCACTCTGTATTGAGTCGCCGTGGATTTGACGCCCAAAAAGTGAAGGGATTATGGAGTTATCTCTCTTCGGGAGTATTCCTGGCGGTGCGGCGGCCTGGCCAATCCTGCAACGGGAAAGAATAACGTGAGGGGTGTTTATGGATTGGCGTATTCGAGGATTTCCTCACCCATCAGCGTGCAATCGTTAAGGAAGATAAATCGCATCCGGTATTTACCTTTATAAATAGTCCCCCAGACTTGCAGCACATCGAAATAGTGTGATTTGTTTTCCGGGTTCTGAATTTTTGCCAACGGCGTGACGTTATGATCAATGTCAGCCCTGTCATCGTTATCCCGATAAAATGCCAGCAGTTTTTTGGCTTCAGATAATGCCTGCGCTTTGCAGGTCAGGTCAGATTTCCTCTCCGCAGCTAAAGAGGGAAAAGAGAGCGTAAATAATAAAAACGGAACGATCGTGGCGGTTATTTTCATATTGCCCCATGCCTTCACCACTGACATGTTTCTGAGGCCATTATTTCCCCACAAAATGTCCCATGGTGTATTTCATCATCAGATCAACTGAAAACATGCTACCGGGCGACAGCGCCAGGGGAAAGGCAGAGTGTGCCATTTACCGCGACACACTCTGCACACAAGTCAGTGGGATTTAAACCCTGCCGCCGTCATCAGCAGGCGAAACACCATACTGACCGCCGCCAGTGCCAGCACACTGCCGCCCCAAATCAACACCAGCCAGCATATGCGGCTCAGAAGTGAGTGTTTCATCAATGATACCCCTCACCAGGCTGCACTTTGCCGCGGAACACGTAATAACTCCAGAAGGTATAGACCAGAATAATCGGGATAATCAGCAGCGCGCCAACCAGCATAAAACCCTGGCTCTGCGGCGGTGCTGCTGCCTGCCAGAAGGTGATATCCGGCGGGATAATATGTGGCCAGATGCTGATGCCAAGGCCGCTAAAACCGAGGAAGACCAGCCCCAGTGTTTGTACAAAGGGTAACGCGTGGGCGTGCGTGTGATTCAGACTGCGCCACAGCCAGGCGCTAAGGCCGATCACCAATAGCGGTACGGGCGCAAAGAAAAACAGATTCGGCAGACTGAACCAGCGGGCAGCAATAGCCGGTTGTGCCAGCGGCGTCCACAGACTGATGACAGCGATAACAGCCAACAGAGCCAGCAGTAAACCCTTGGATGCACAACGCATTTTTTTCTGTAACGGGCCGTCGCTTTTCATCACCAGCCAGCTAGCGCCCAGCAGGGCATAGGCGATCACCAGACCCACACCGCAAAACAGAGTGAATGGCGTTAACCAGTCTAACGCGCCGCCGCTGTAACTGCGCCCGGTGACGGAAAAGCCATTAATCACTGCACCCACCACCACGCCCTGGGCAAAGGTAGCCAGCAGTGAGCCGGACAAAAAGGCTTTATCCCAGAACGGACGATGCGCAGGTGTGGCTTTAAAACGGAATTCAAACGCCACACCGCGGAAAATCAGCCCCAGCAGCATCAGCGTGAGCGGAATGGTCAGCGCATCCACTATCACCGCATAGGCCAGCGGAAACGCACCGAACAACCCCGCGCCGCCCAGCACCAGCCAGGTCTCATTGCCGTCCCAGACCGGCGCAACGCTGTTGACCATCACATCCCGTTCACCGGCATCGCGCGTCAGCGGAAACAGAATGCCAATCCCGAGATCAAAACCGTCCATCACGATATACATCAAGGTGGCGAAGACAATAATGACAAACCAGATTAACGACAGATCGATACCCATTAGTGACTCTCCTCTTGCCACGCCTGCGGGCCGTGGGTGATCAGGCGCACCATATAGCTGTAGCCGACGCCAAAAACCGAGCAATAGACAATAAAAAACGCCAGCAGGCTGATGCTCATGTGCATATCACCGTGTGCGGAAACCGCATCCGCCGTACGCAACAAACCGGTCACTACCCACGGTTGTCTACCGACTTCGGTGGTCACCCACCCGGCGAGGATGGCGATCAAGCCAGCAGGCCCCATCCACAAGGCAAAATGCAAAAACGGGCGCGACTGGTACAGACGCTGTTTGTAGCGCAACCACAACGCGCCAACGCCCAGCGCGATCATCAATACGCCCAGCCCGACCATCACGCGGAATGACCAGAACACCAGCGGCGCGTAAGGGCGGTCTTCTTTGGCAAACTCTTTCAGCGCCGGAACCTGTTTATCCAGACTGTGGGTGAGGATCACGCTGCCCAGCGCCGGGATCGCCAGCGCATAACGTGTGCGTTCCTGCGCCATATCCGGCAAACCAAACAGCAGCAGCGGGGTGGCTTCACCGGGCGGGTTCTCCCAGTGGCCTTCGATGGCGGCGATTTTTGCCGGTTGGTGTTCCAGCGTATTCAGCCCGTGCATATCGCCGACCATCGCCTGAATCGGGGCGACGATCAGCGCCATCCACATCGCCATGGAGAACATTTTGCGCATGGCGGGGGTGTCGTTGCCGCGCAGTAAATGCCAGGCGGCGGACGCGCCGACAAACAGTGCGCTACTGAGAAACGCGGCAATGGTCATATGCAGCAGACGGTACGGGAACGAGGGGTTAAAGATCACCTTCAGCCAGTCGACCGGCACAACCTGGCCGTTTTCAATCACAAACCCTTGCGGTGTATGCATCCAACTGTTGGACGCGAGGATCCAGAAGGTAGACATTAGCGTGCCGAGCGCCACCATGCAGGTAGCAAAGTAGTGAAGACCCGGACCGACTTTGTTCCAGCCAAACAGCATTACGCCCAGAAAACCCGCTTCCAGGAAAAACGCCGTCAGCACCTCGTAAGTGAGCAGTGGCCCGGTAATGCTGCCGGCAAACTGGGAAAAACCGCTCCAGTTGGTGCCAAACTGGTACGCCATCACCAGCCCGGAAACCACGCCCATCCCGAAGTTAACGGCAAAGATTTTCGACCAGAAGTGATAGAGCGTGCGCCAGTCCGGGTTGCGGGTTTTCAGCCACAACCCTTCAAGCACCGCAAGAAAGCTGGCGAGACCGATGGTGATCGCCGGGAAAATGATGTGAAAAGAAACCGTGAAGGCGAACTGTATTCTCGCCAGGTGAAACGCGTCTAAACCAAACATGCACAACCCCAAATCAAACGTTGTGGTGATTATGTTAATGAGCGCGAACCTGAACTTGCAGAAACAGATTGTGGAAATTTTTCCATAACAGTTGCTCTGACAATGTCACTTAGTGGTATCTGATATAGTCTCACTGTGTCAGTGCCAATAAGGGTAGGGTGTGTGGCGTGGTAGCAAAAGTGTCTCTATGTTAGATTTATTCTCTTCTAAGATTTTACCTGGTTATGAATGGATCATAACCGTTAAGCCTGACTTCTCACCGGAAGGAGATGGACGTTGAAGGTTTATTTTTTTAACTCACTCGCGATTGACGGGCCAGAGGGTTTGTATTTGGTACCGGATAATATCGTCACTAACCACAGCGCACAGTGGAATGATTTCGGCTTTGAGATGATGTTTGCGGTTTATTATCACCGTAGCAACAATACAGAATATATTGGTATGGCGCGATTTTTATGTCGCAGCCGGATGAATACCGCTGATTATTTTACTGAGCACGGCGAGGTTGTGCGTTCAGGGTTGTATGATATATCCAGGTTTATGCGCATCGATAATATCGTCTCGTTAGGCAATGAGATTGATTACTATAAAATGCTGAATTTTCTGCATATTGAGTATCAACAGGATCCACTCGAACTAATGAAAAATCTGTGCGATGCCAGCTATTACTCACTGTTCGAGGGTGAAACACGGTTTAAGAACTGGAATGGTTTTAGAAATGCCTTCCTGCGCAATAAAACGACAGCGAAAACGTTGTTAAATAAAGGAGTAGCGATCTCCGCCCCCGACGCAATCAAATTAGCCTATAAAGAACTCACTATTGAATCTCTGGATCTACCGGAAACTTTTGAACCTGTAGAATTTTCTTTTAGCCGCAGACGAGTAGGGGAACCGATCGACAATATTAATATTATCATCGGCAAGAACGGGCTTGGTAAAACGCTGGTGCTGAAAGAAATTATTAATAGCATAACCGGCATTTCAGTGCGAAAAGCCAATGACGGGAAATTTCTGAAGTTGGTTGTCGCGGCCTTTAGTCCTTTTGAAAATTTCCCTCATCGCGAACAAATTATTAAAGAGATTGAAACACAAGAGCTCTACCAAATCATTTCTGAGGAAGAAGAAGCCCGGCGTATAAAAATGCTCGACGCGTATACCTATATCGGTTTTCGCAACCCGCAACGGGTATTTGATACCGAGTGGCCAAAAGAGCAGTCGGTGATTGCGCTGCAAAAAATTCTCGAGCATGAAAAAGTCTCGGCAAAACTCAAAGAGACCTCCCGGTTTACGCTGCTGACGCAAACTCTTCGCCGGGCGCTCTCCTTTGATCATATTGCGTTAACCGACAAAAATGGGGTTCAGATCATCGTTGATCCGAACGATGATATCGACTTTGACGCTATCAACCTAAAAGCGGGATTGTCTTTTATTGGCAATGGCGACGAAAAAGCCATGAGCTCAGGCCAGCTTATGTACGCCTATATGATACCACCGCTTATCGCCCACATTGAGGATGAGAGCCTGGTGCTGATTGATGAGCCGGAGCTTTACCTGCACCCGGAACTGGAAATTGGCCTGATCAAAATGCTGAAAACCCTGCTGCGTGAAACGCGTTCCTATGCAGTGATTGCCACCCACTCAGCGCTGATGGTGCGAGAGATACATAAAAACCGCGTCACCATTTTGCAGGAAGGAAACGCGTCACAGCATTCGACACGCGTGATGCAACCGCAAAGCGAAACCTTTGCCGCGTCTATTGAGCAGATCATTGGCGAAGCATTTAACGATTACTTCAGCAGCAAACCGTTTGAAGAAGAGATCGATGCGCAAATCAAGAAATATGACACTGCTGAAGAGGCGATAAAAATGTTGTTCCCGAAATTGGGTTCAGACGGGCAACAATATCTTTTCAGCAAGCTGGATAATTCACATTATACGTTGGGGGACAGGGATGAAAGCACTGAGCCAAATGCGGATCCCGAATGATGACAGTTGGTTAGCGCTGGCGCTGGATTGTGACAAAGACAAAGTCCCACAGCTGCGTGCTATTTCTCCACGTTTACGTGCTCATTACCCACAGTATGACAATATTATTGAAGGGTATGCAGTCAGGCCAGCGAACAGTATTTTTAAACATGGCGAGAATTTTGGCCCTGAAAAAGAGGTATTAAATCATTTTTACAATTCAGCACCCGCAAACCTGGGTGCTGAGCTATCGCACCGTCGTAATAATAATGAGCTGTCTGAATGTCCTTATTGTGGCTACCCGGAAACACCAAACACGCTGGATCATTTTATCCCTGAAAGTGACTGGCCTGAGTTTTCCATTTATCCCGATAACTTAGTTCCGCAATGCATATATTGTGCGCGAATTAAAAGCAAACGCTATTACTCAGACGATGAAAATCGATGCCTTTTTATTCATCCCTTTTACTCCGCTCTCCTTGAGGGAACACGCTTTGACATTCAACTCTCGCTAATGAGTATTAAACCGGATACGGTCACGGTAATATGTGATCCGACATTCACTGTTCCCCCTGACACGTCGGAAGAAAATCGCAAACGCATTAAATTGCATATCGATAGTTTACGTATTGCAGAGCGTATCCGGGAATATTGTCAGCAAGAGCATAACAACCTCAAAAATTTTATTGAGAAAGGCAATCAGACCCATCACCCGGTCAATGTGGACGGCTACTGCCGGGCCAAACGCTACAGCGCGCTGGTGGCGGTGGGGATGACCGATCGCATTAATGAACCTGATTATCCGCACTGGGCTTCAGCCTATTACGTGGCATTAATTCGCAATACCGCGGTGATGGATTACTACCAGAGCCTGGTGGTCACTCCGCCTGCGGCAGCGGTAGCCCCGGTTGCCAGAGCGGCCGCAAACGTGCCGCTGTAGAGGATTGTTTGCAACATAATTATAACAGGAGATGTTTTTTGTCGTAATATTCATAACTGATATGAAAAGGAACGCTCCCGTTATATGAAAAAATACCAGCGCCTGGCGCAGCAAATCAGTGAACAGATTGAACTGGGCATCTGGCGGCCGGGAGAGAAACTGCCGTCGCTGCGCGAGCAGGTCACCAGCAGCGGGCTGAGTTTTATGACCGTCGGCCATGCGTACCAGTTGCTGGAAAGCCAGGGGCGGGTGATTGCCCGCCCGCAATCCGGGTATTTCGTTGCGCCAGCGCCGGGCACGCCTCGCGCGCCGGAGACCAAAGTGACCCGCGATGAAGCGGTGGACATCAATACCTATATTTTTGACGTGTTGCAGGCAAGCTGCGATGCGTCCGTGTTGCCGTTCGGCTCCGCCTTCCCGGACCCCAAACTGTTCCCGATGCCGCAACTCAACCGCTCGCTGGCGAAAGTGAGCAAAAGCGCGGCCGCCATGAGCGTGATAGAGAACCTGCCGCCGGGCAACAGTCAGCTCCGTCATGCTATCGCCCGGCGTTATGCCCGCCAGGGAATCAACGTCTCGCCGGATGAAATCGTGATCACCGCCGGGGCGCTGGAGGCGCTGAATCTCAGCTTGCAGGCGGTCACGGAGCCGGGAGACTGGGTGATTATTGAAAGCCCGTGCTTTTATGGCGCATTACAGGCGCTGGAACGCCTGAAACTGAAAGCGCTGTCGGTGCCAACGGATGTGAAGGAGGGCATCGATCTGGATGCGCTGGCGCAGGCGCTGACGGAGTACCCGGTCAAGGCCTGCTGGCTGATGACCAACAGCCAGAACCCGTTGGGTTTTACCCTCAGCGCGGAAAAAAAAGCGCGACTGGTCGCACTGCTGGCGGCGCATAACGTCACGCTGATTGAAGATGATGTCTACAGCGAACTCTATTACGGCCGTGAGCAACCGTTGCCCGCCAAAGCGTGGGATAAACAGGAGATGACGCTGCACTGTTCCTCGTTTTCCAAGTGCCTGGTGGCGGGGTTTCGCGTGGGCTGGGTCGCCGCAGGTCGCCATGCGAGGCGCATTCAGCAACTGCAACTGATGAGCACCTTATCCACCAGTTCTCCGTTGCAACTGGCACTGGTGGACTATCTCTCTACCCACCATTACGACGCCCATCTGCGCCGCCTGCGCAGGCTGCTTGCAGAGCGTAAACACCTGGCCTGGCAGGCGTTACTGCGCCATTTACCGCCAGAGGTGAAAATTTACCGTAACGAGAGCGGCTATTTTTTATGGCTGGAACTGCCCGCCGGTCTGGATGCGGGCGTGCTGAGCCAGCGCGCACTGGCGCACCATATCAGCATTGCGCCGGGCAAAATGTTTTCGACCACGGATAACTGGCGATCGTTTTTCCGCTTTAATTGCGCCTGGTCGTGGAGCGATAAAGAAGAACGCGCGGTCATTCGTCTGGGGGAATTAATCCGCGACATGTTGAAATAAACGTCGGCAGGTTGTTCTTATTTTCTGAAGATCCCATTCTCATTTTAAAAATAGCGACGGGGTAAACAGAGGTTACGCCGTCATTATTTTCTGCGCTTTCGTTGTGCGTATTCATAGGAAATGTGAATAGCAACACAGATTAACGTGCCATCGCTAACCCCTTGTCTATACTCCAAAAGACGGCTCCCTACCATTTTCATAATTAACGTAATGCGGAGTCAGTCACATCCTGGCGAAATTTCTGATGGGCGACATTCAGCCTGTCAGGCCGCCGACTATTTTTAGTAAGGGAGATATATTTACGGCAAGGCTGCCGCTCATTTTTCATTGCGACAGGAGTAAAACCGATGAGCAAGAAATTTGCCCGCAGCAGCCTGTGTGCGCTGGGTATCACTGTGATGACAGCACACGCAGCCGTGCCAACGGAAGTGGGACCCGGAGAAGGGCGACTGGATATTATTGCCTGGCCGGGGTATATCGAGCGCGGCCAGACGGATAAGCAGTATGACTGGGTCAGCCAGTTTGAAAGCGACACGGGCTGCGCGGTGAACGTGAAAACCGCCGCCACCTCCGATGAGATGGTCAGCCTGATGGCGAAAGGCGGGTATGACCTGGTCACCGCCTCCGGCGATGCCTCGTTACGATTGATTATGGGCAAGCGTGTGCAGCCGATTAACACGGCGCTTATCCCGAACTGGAATACCCTCGATCCGAAGCTGGTGAAAGGCCAGTGGTTCAATGTGGAGGGCAAGGTTTACGGCACGCCCTATCAGTGGGGCCCGAACTTGCTGATGTACAACACCAAAACCTTCCCGACACCGCCCGATAGCTGGTCTGTGGTGTTTGTGCAGCAAAATCTCCCCGACGGTAAAAGTAACAAAGGGCGCGTACAGGCTTACGATGGCCCCATTTACATTGCCGATGCGGCACTGTTCCTGAAAGCCACGCAACCGCAGCTCGGCATCAGCGATCCCTACCAACTCACAGAAGCGCAGTACCAGGCGGTATTGAAAGTGCTGCGCGACCAGCATCTGTTGATCCACCGTTACTGGCATGACACCACCGTGCAAATGAGCGACTTCAAAAATGAAGGCGTCGTGGCCTCCAGCGCCTGGCCGTATCAGGCCAATGCCCTGAAAGGCGAGAACCAGCCTGTCGCCACCGTGTTCCCGAAAGAAGGGGTAACCGGCTGGGCCGACACCACCATGCTGCACGCACAGGCGAAACATCCAAACTGCGCCTACAAGTGGATGAACTGGTCGCTAACGCCAAAAGTCCAGGGGGATGTGGCGGCCTGGTTTGGTTCACTGCCGGTGGTGCCACAAGGGTGTAAAGCCAGTGCCTTGCTGGGCGAAAACGGCTGTGAAACGAACGGCTACAGCTTCTTCGACAAAATCGCCTTCTGGAAAACGCCGGTGGCTGAAGGCGGTAAATATGTGCCTTATAGCCGCTGGACGCAGGATTACATCGCCATTATGGGCGGCCGCTAATCTGCCGGGAGCGACGCATGACTGATGCAGTAGAGTTTCAGGATGTCTCCCGCCTGTATGGCGACATTCGGGCGGTGGACGGCGTGAGCATTGCCGTCCGCGATGGGGAGTTTTTCTCGATGCTGGGGCCATCCGGCTCCGGCAAAACCACCTGCCTGCGGCTGATTGCCGGTTTTGAGCAACTGAGCGGCGGGGCGATCCGCATTTTTGGGCGCGAAGCCAGCGAACTGCCGCCGTGGGAGCGGGATGTGAACACCGTTTTCCAGGATTACGCGCTGTTTCCGCATATGTCGATCCTCGACAATGTTGCCTACGGATTGATGGTCAAAGGGATGGAGAAAAAACAGCGCCACGCCCGCGCCCATGAGGCGCTGGATAAGGTGGCGCTCGGCTTTGCGCACGCTCGCAAACCTTCGCAACTCTCCGGCGGACAGCGCCAGCGTGTGGCCATTGCCCGTGCGCTGGTGAACGAACCCCGGGTCTTACTGCTGGATGAACCGCTGGGCGCACTGGATCTCAAGCTGCGCGAGCAGATGCAACTGGAGCTGAAAAAGCTACAGCAGGATCTGGGTATCACCTTTATTTTCGTGACCCACGATCAGGGGGAAGCGCTATCGATGTCTGACCGGGTGGCGGTGTTCAATAATGGCAAAATTGAACAGATAGACACGCCGCGCGAACTCTATCTGCGCCCGCGCACGGCGTTTGTCGCCAGCTTTGTCGGCACCTCGAATGTGTTTGATGCGGCACTGGCGGGGAAACTGTGCGGCATGCAGGGCGCATACTCTCTGCGCCCGGAGCATATTCGACTGAACGCGCCGGGTGATATCGAAGTCGACGCAATCGTGCAGGCGGTGCAATACCAGGGGGCGTCAACCCGCTTTGAACTGGCGCTGAACGACGGCGTCAGACTGCTGGTCAGCCAGGCCAATCTCTCCGATGCGTTATTACCGGAGACGCTGGCACCGGGGAAAGCGGTGCGGGCTGCGTGGTCGCGGGACGCGATGGTGCCACTACAGGGAGCGGGGTGAGATGGAGATGAGCGTCACCGGCAGGTCGCCGCACCGCGCCAGCCTTAGCGGACTATTCTGGCGTAAACCGCTACTCGGGTTGTTGCTGTTACTCCTTGGCCCCCTGATGTGGTTTGGCATTGTTTACCTTGGTTCGCTACTGACCCTGCTGTGGCAAGGTTTTTACACCTTTGACGATTTTACGATGTCGGTCACGCCGGACCTCACACTGGCGAACCTGCTGGCGCTGTTTAATCCGGCCAATTACGACATCATTGTGCGCACACTGATGATGGCGGTTTCGGTTACCGTGGCGAGCGCAATTCTCGCTTTCCCGATGGCGTGGTATATGGCGCGCTACAGTCGCGGAAAGTGGAAAGCTTTTTTCTATATTGCGGTGATGTTGCCGATGTGGGCGAGCTATATCGTAAAAGCCTACGCCTGGACACTGTTGCTGGCAAAAGATGGCGTCGCTCAGTGGTTTTTAAACCACCTTGGGCTGGAGCCGGTACTGGCGGGGCTGCTTTCGCTGCCTGCGATTGGCGGCAATACGCTTTCTACATCTGGTCTTGGGCGGTTTCTGGTGTTCGTCTATATCTGGCTGCCGTTTATGATCCTGCCGATTCAGGCTGCGCTGGAGCGTCTGCCGCCGTCGCTGTTGCAGGCGTCGGCGGACCTGGGCGCGCATCCCCATCAGACCTTTCGTTATGTGGTGTTGCCGCTGGCGATCCCCGGCGTGGCAGCCGGGTCGATATTTACCTTCTCGCTGACGCTGGGGGATTTTATCGTCCCGCAACTGGTGGGGCCGCCGGGCTACTTTATTGGCAACATGGTCTATTCCCAACAGGGGGCGATAGGCAATATGCCGATGGCCGCCGCATTTACGCTGGTGCCGATCGTGTTAATTGCTGTCTATCTGGCGTTTGTCAAACGCCTGGGAGCCTTTGATGCACTCTGACCGCGCACCGTTTTTGCTCAAAGTCGCCACCTGGGGCGGCGTTATCTTTCTCCATTTCCCGCTTTTGATTATCGCCATCTATGCTTTCAATACGGAGGATGCGGCATTCAGTTTCCCGCCGCAGGGCTTTACGCTGCGCTGGTTCGGCGTAGCAGCGGCGCGGGGCGATATCCTTGATGCAGTGACACTGTCACTGCAAATTGCCGCACTGGCGACGGGTATCGCATTGATTCTTGGCACACTTGCTGCAATGGCGTTATGGCGCAGTGACTTTTTTGGTAAGAGCGCCATCTCGCTATTGCTGCTGTTGCCCATTGCGCTGCCGGGCATCATTACCGGCCTGGCGCTGTTAACCGCGTTTAAAACGGTCAACCTCGAACCCGGCTTTTTCACCATTGTGGTGGGGCATGCGACCTTTTGCGTGGTGGTGGTGTTTAACAACGTCATCGCCCGTTTCCGGCGCACCTCCTGGAGCCTGGTGGAGGCGTCAATGGATTTAGGCGCGAATGCCTGGCAAACCTTTCGTTATGTGGTGCTGCCGAATCTCGGTTCGGCGCTGCTGGCGGGGGGAATGCTGGCGTTTGCGCTGTCGTTTGACGAAATCATCGTCACGACCTTTACCGCGGGCCACGAGCGCACCTTGCCGCTGTGGTTGCTTAACCAGCTTGGCCGCCCGCGCGATGTGCCGGTCACAAATGTGGTTGCGCTGCTGGTGATGCTGGTCACCACCGTGCCTATTCTCGGCGCCTGGTGGCTAACCCGTGATGCGGAAACCGGCAAATAACTGACAACGCTGAAAGGACAGAACTATGCAACATCAATTGTTTATCAATGGCGAACTGGTTAACGGCGAAGGCGAGAAACAGGCTGTCTACAACCCGGCCACCGGCGAGGTGTTGCTGGAGATCGCGGAAGCCTCGCCAGCCCAGGTCGATGCGGCGGTGCAGGCGGCAGACCGCGCTTTTGCCAGTTGGGGGCAAACCACGCCAAAAGCGCGGGCGGAGTGCCTGCTGCAACTGGCGCAGGTAATTGAAGATAATGCCGATACCTTTGCCCGCCTTGAATCCCTCAACTGCGGTAAACCCTTTCATTGCGTGCTGAACGATGAACTGCCCGCCGTGGTGGATGTGTTCCGCTTCTTTGCGGGCGCAGCACGCTGCCTGAACGGGTTAGCGGCAGGCGAATACCTGGAAGGGCACACGTCGATGATCCGTCGCGATCCGATTGGCGTTGTCGCGTCGATTGCGCCGTGGAACTACCCGCTGATGATGGCAGCGTGGAAGCTGGCTCCGGCGCTGGCGGCCGGTAACTGTGTGGTGATCAAACCGTCGGAAATTACCCCGTTAACCGCACTGAAACTGGCTGAACTGGCAAAAGATATTTTCCCGGCGGGGGTACTGAACGTCCTGTTTGGCCGGGGGAAAACCGTTGGCGATCCGCTAACCGGCCACGAAAAAGTGCGCATGGTGTCGCTGACGGGATCTATCGCGACCGGTGAACACATCATCGGGCACACTGCGTCATCCATTAAGCGCACGCACATGGAGCTGGGCGGCAAAGCGCCGGTCATTGTGTTTGATGATGCCGATCTGGATGCCGTGGTGGAAGGTGTGCGTACGTTCGGTTTTTACAACGCCGGTCAGGATTGCACTGCGGCGTGCCGTATCTACGCGCAGAAAGGCATTTACGCGGCACTGGTGGAAAAACTGGGTGCAGCGGTCGCCAGCCTGAAAATGGGCGTACCGGAGGAGGCCACAACGGAGCTGGGGCCACTTAGCTCCGCAGCACACCTTGCCCGGGTGAGCAAAGCCGTGGATGACGCCAGGGCTCTGAGCCATATCCGCGTCATTACCGGCGGCAATAAAGGCGAGGGTGCAGGCTACTATTACCAGCCGACGCTGCTGGCGGGCGCAAAGCAGGAAGACGCCATTGTGCAACGCGAAGTGTTTGGGCCAGTGGTCAGCATGACCGAGTTCGACAGCGAAGAGCAGGTACTGGGCTGGGCGAATGACTCGCAGTATGGCCTGGCGTCTTCAGTGTGGACGAAAGATGTCGGACGGGCGCACCGTCTGAGCGCGCGGCTGCAATATGGCTGCACCTGGGTCAATACGCATTTTATGCTGGTGAGTGAAATGCCGCACGGTGGGCAGAAACTCTCCGGTTATGGCAAAGATATGTCGCTGTATGGTCTGGAAGACTATACCGTGGTGCGTCACGTGATGATCAAGCATTAACAGAATTACCGGCAGCCAGGGAAGGCTGGCCAAATCCTTATCTTTTTGAGGTATATCTCATAGTCTATTTTCGTGCTGTTATTATGTGCAAGAAACTGGTTTAATCATCATCAGCCACCAGCGGAATGGCAAAATATAAGCTTTTAAATAATACCGCACTCAGACATCTTCGTTGCCCTGTCACATTAATGTCATTAACGCGACAACTCGCAGTCATTGCTGCCTTCGATAATGTCTGGCTTTTAAAAAAATCAGGCAGGGGAAATATACCTATGAGTAAAATAGTGGTCGTGCTCGGTCCGGGCGGGACGTCTGAGTTTCTGACGGTTGCAGACGGCGAAACCTCTATTCCGTGGGCGCTGGAAGGGCTCAATGGCGGTGCGACAAGCGGTGCCATGCCTATCGAAACCTATTATTGTGAAGGTGAAGAGTTTTATTTTGCACGCATCGAGAATATGTTGCATAGCGAAGTGATGTCAGCGCCGCTCAATTAAAAATAAAGGGCTCATCAGAGCCCTTGTTATTATAATAATTCGCATGCTTATCTTTTCAAAAACACTTCATTTTCGCGAGGGGCCCAGTCCTTCTCCGAAAAATCATAGGTTGGCAGTGGCTCGTCTTTGATGCCCTGGGAACGTAACACGGCGCGAACTTCCGTTGGTAAGTTTTCATCGCGGAATAATTCAGCCAGCACAAACATGACGTCGAGAAAAGAGAGCTGCTTTATTTCAAAGGGTTTCCAGCCGGTGCGTTTGTGAATCAAATGATACAATGCTTCTTCACCAGCGAGCGGCACGAAACTGCTGGCATATTTTTCCCGATGGCGCGCGAGTAGCGATTCAAGAATAAATATCTGCGCAGTACGCTGGCGGGCTGCATGCGCCCGTGGACTGTCAGTGGTCACATCGTTGTACGTTATGTCATTGTTTTCACGTACCCGAACTTCTATGGCTTGCCACAGATCGTCGTATTTCTGCATAACCTTACCTTGTTTTCCTGAAGTATGACTTGCTGGTAGACAATAACAGAGTTACGCGATCGTCGCCAAACTCCAGCGGGCTATTCTACAGCGTCACTGATATTTTAATTTGCCCTTAAGTTAAATTAGCCCACCACCCGCAATGCCTCTGTTTTTTTAAATCATGTCGCCGTAAAAACCCGCAAAATAATTTGCGTTTAATCAATGCTTATTCATTATATGAATAATAATGTGAAGACTCATACCTTCTCCGGATACGAATAATGAACAGGAATGCAGTGTTGTGCGGGGTGATCGCGGCCGTGAGTTTGCTGATGGCATCGGAAGGGTTGTCAAAAACACAAGCGCTTTCCGACGCGCAGGTTAAAAAAGAGATTATCGCCGAATCGATTGCCGACTACCCTGGCCCTTGCGCGTGCCCTTATAACCAGGCGCGTAATGGCAGTGCGTGCGGCAAACGCAGCGCATGGAGCAAAGCGGGGGGTTATTCCCCCATTTGCTATGCCGACGAAGTGACGAAAGAGATGATTAAAACATGGCGCGAACGCCAGCGGTGATCCGTTCGTTACGGGTAAGTCGGGTGAACAGGTCATCCGGCTTTTTTATACCTCTCAGAAGGTTAGATCAAAATACGCAGTATCCTGGCTTTACGCGTAAGTAATTAAACTTGATATACATCAACAAAAAGAGCATATTGCGCACGTTTTGTTACTTTCTGGTTAATGTTTGCTATGTCGCTCTATCAAAAAATGTTGGTTTTTTACGGTGTTATGGCGCTGATTTGCGCATTCATTACCTGGTTTCTTTCCCACGATCGCAAACGCATTCGTCTGCTGAGCGCTTTTTTAGTGGGCTCCACCTGGCCAATGAGTTTCCCGGTGGCGTTATTGTTTTCTCTCTTCTGAGTAAAGCGTGACGCTGAAAACACAAAAATCTTAAAAAAAGTGCAACATATGCCGCGGATGTTTTACCTAAGGACAGGAGACAGACGTTGGAATTATATACAAAGCTACTTATTTTTTACGGTGTTATGGCGGTCGTGTCCGGTTTAATAACGTACTTCCTTGCTAGCGATACCCGCAAAATTCGTCTTCTTAGCGCCTTTTTAGTGGGCGCAACCTGGCCCATGAGCCTGCCTGTCGCCTTGCTTATCTCATTGCTTTAAGTTGACTCGCCATTTGAATGATGCTGTATATAATTACAGTATCACGACGAAGGAGAGACAAATGAACAGTTTTTATTCGCACCAGGCACAAGGGTGGGTTCGCTGGCAGGATCTGCCAGGTCACGGCGATCCGGTGGTTTTTATACATGGACTTGGCTGCGCATCCTCTTATGAATACCCGCGCGTGGTGAGCGATCCGGCGTTCGGCGGCAGGCGCGCGATCCTCATCGATCTGCCAGGCAGCGGTTACAGCGAACGACCGGCGAGTTTTTCCTACCGGACCAGCGAACAGGCGAAGGTCATTGTGGAACTCCTTGAACATTTGCAAATCGACGCATGCTGGCTGTACGGCCACAGCATGGGCGGCAGCATTGCCATTGAAGTGGCGGCGATGATCCCACAACGCATTAACGCGCTGGCAGTTTCCGAGCCCAATTTTCATGCCGGCGGCGGGGCGTTCAGCCGGGTGATTGCCGCTGAAGAGGAAGCCGAATTTGTCACCTGCGGCTACGCCACGTTATTAGGTCAGGAGAAAACGCCGTGGGCAGGCAGCCTGCAAAGTAACGCGTCCTGGGCGGTGTGGCGCGGCGCGAAAAGTCTGGTTGACGGTATTGAACCGTCCTGGATGGCACTGTTTAGCCGCTTTTCCCGGCCAAAAACGCTGATTTTTGGTGAGTTATCGCTGCCGGATAACGATGCCCAACAGGTGTTGGATCAAGGTATAGCGGTGCGGATCATTCCGCAGGCGGGGCACTCCATGTCGTGGGAACAGCCGGCTGCGCTGGCAGGTGCGCTGAGCGCCTTTATTGCTGAACATGCGTAAAACACCCCGGCGCACCTGCATGGCCAGGGTGTTTTTTTAAGGCAGTAAGGTTTTGAGTTTTTTACGCGCGGCGGCAGAGACATCCAGCGGGTGGCTGTAGCCAATGTTTTCTGTCGCGCGGTGATAAAGGGCAACCAGCCAGTCGTAAACATAGCGTGTCGCCGCATGCACCGGCTGCTCGCTGAGTTTGGTTAAGCGGGCATCATTCACGCTTACCGCACCGCTGGCAAAAATGGTACTGCCTTTTTGTACGCGGCTGGCCGGGCGTTTGTCTTCCGGCACATCGGCATAGCCCAGCCAGGCGACAAAGTTTCCTATCGCGGCGTACAACTGTGCGGCGCAGGCGGTATCGCGCTGCATCACTTTTTGCAGTTGCTCCGGCAGGTTAAGGCGATAGCTACTGATAATGACCGTCTCCGCCATGTGCCGCAGAGCAGCAGGGGAAATACCAAGGCGTGCAGCGTTGTCGTCGTTACGGCTCCACTGGCGAACATGATTCACCCACAGCGCATGCGCCTGCTGCCCAACATCTTTCGCGATCGGTTGTTGCTCCGTGTTTTCAGCGGACTCGGCAAACAGGTCGATAGACTCATTAAACAGGCCGCTGACTTTCTCTTCGCGGGGCTGCTGAACTTTCCACAGCGTATCGAACTGCTGCATATCCGGCAGTAAGCCTTCAAGCAACTCACCGTGACGTGACGCCTGGCCTTGCAGTTCACGTACCACCGATTCCGCACGCGCACGCTGCACCGTGACTTCTCTGACCGGTGCAGCGGCCCAGCTTTGCAGCAGATCGCGCAGCGTTTGTTGATGGCGTTCGGTCAGCGCTTTCAACCGGTTCTGGCGCAGACCCGGTGCGGTTGCTTGCGCCAGCCATTCCAGCAGGCGTTGCAGACTGCTGGCATCCAGTGCCTGCAATGTGCCCCAGTGCTGACCCGGTTTGCCAATTAATTGCTGAACGGCTTCGTCGAGGTTTTGTGCCTGGGTAAAACGGGCGTCCTGCGGCGTAATGGCCCAGACCAGACCCGGTAAGGCGGCTTCCTGGCCGGACTGCGTCTCTTTTACCCAGTTCAGCAGCGCACGTGCTGTTGCGCCTGTCGCCGCGCGTTCTGCGGTGGCATTACAGATCATCAGCACATCCGGTTGCAGGCGCTGGCGATAATTATCCAGCAGCCAGCGGCATTTACTGCGCCACAGCGGTTGCCCCTCCTGTAAACCCGGGGTCGGGATATCGAGAATATCCACCGAGGGCAGCACGCTGTTTTCCACCGGCAGCACCAGTTCACGGGTGATCAGGGCAAGGGTTGCCAGCGGCACGCTCACCGCGTTTTGCAACTGGTCGTTAGACCAGGGGTGCACCACCACTTCGTCCTGAATCTCTTCAGAGCCGTGTTCCGCTGGGGTAAGAAAACCGTCCGTCGGCAGGGCAAAATTATCCACCAGTACGCTGAGCGGGGCGGCCAGTTCGCTGGCATTGCCGGTCTGATGCAGCGTATGGGCCAGCGACAACCACTGTTGCGTCAGCTCTTGCTGTTCACCCCACAGCAGCGACCAGGCGCTGGCGCGGGCGGTGAGATCCAGCGACGGCAGCAGAGAAGCGAACTGATGCCATAACGCATCGTCCATTTGTTGCAATGATGACGGCACCACCGAACGCCAGAAACGGGCAATCGCACCGATCTCCAGCGCCGAAATACCGGGAACCGCATTGGGCTGACGCAGGGTGCGCCATTTGGCGACCCGATCTTCAATAACGGATTTGTCCACGGCGCGCAGTTCCGGCTGCTGGCGGGCATGGGCGATAAACACCTGCACCAGTTCGGCTTCGCTAAGAATGCGCAGACGCAGCGGGAAACTGTCATCCATTCCGCTTGCGCGCGGGCTAAAACGCAGCGCCATGCTGGTCAGCCCGTGTCCCGGATTGATATGGGTGAAGTAGTCCAGCGTTTTGTCGCCAGGGCGCACATTCAGCCGCCCGTTACCGCTGCCGCACAGGGCATTGAGCAAATGGGCTTTCGCCGCTTGTGAATGACCATACAGCCCGACGGTGCAAGGGGCATCCACCGCCTCTTTTAAGGCTGATTCTTCAGCAGCGGCAGTGGTCAGGCGCGCCAGCAGCGCGTCGGCGTCGTCGTCCAGCAACGGCGATAGCAGGCGGTTTTCGTTGATCCATGCCGTCAATGCCTGGGTGGTCTTTGCGCTTGCACTCATTTCAGGTACACACTCCCGCTGTCGATCCAGTAATGGCTTCCGCTATGGCGGCGGTCGGCCAGCGTATTCAGTTTAAAAGTTAACGCATCGGCGGCCACGGGCGTGCCGTCCTGCAACCAGGCTTCGCTGAGAGTGAAGGATTCCGGCCCGTGATGTTTGTTACCACCGCTGAATTTCAGACGCACGTTCAGGACACCGTCTCCGGCAATGGCTTTCGCCAGCTCCTGGGAGTTAATGCTCAGCGTATAAAGCGGGGTGGCCGGCCAGCGGGCGTTTGCCAGTTGGCGGAACCCCAACGTCACATTTCCGCGTAGCGGGAAGTGTAAACGCGCGTCCAGCTTCGCGCCCGGCTTGTCTAAATCAATATCGTGATACCAGATATTCTCGTCGCGCAGGGTGTTGACCACGTTATCCAGCACCCCGAGATAGCGCACGGTAGAGTAGGCGCCAATGTCCGCTGCTTTAAAGTTAAAACGCGGCAGACGCAAATCCAGCGCCAGGCTACAGAGCATCGCGCCAACGGCTGCGGTGGATTTCGGGTTGCCGATTTTGCCTTGCTGGCTGAACGGATACCACTCATGCACGCGGTATTTATCCAGCCATACCATCCGGTTGACCGGCACCGGTTGTAAGTGGCGGATCAGCGCTTGTACCCCAGGCAGACAGCCAGGACGGCCGGTAATGAGCAGCACGTCGCAGCAATAATGACTGATGGCTTCACACACCGCGTGGAGTGGCGCGGTAAGGGTGAATTGCCCGGCCAGCATGGCATCCTGTAACTCTTTGAAATTCACCTGTAACGGAACATCCAGCACATCAAATTCAGCAGAGCCGGCGGGCAGCGCATGATCAATGGCCTGTTTCAGGTAGTTCATCACGTTGCGGGTTGGCTGTTGGCTGAGCAACTCGCCAAAGGTGGCGTGCAACCCGGCCAGCGGATCGTTAATGTCGCTCTCTTCCCAGGCGGCAAGAATGGCGTGGCCGACAGGCATAAAGAGTTGCAGCGTGGTTTGCTGGCGCAATACCGCCTGGGTATCAATGCGCCCGGAATCGCCAAACAGGGTCGCCATAATCGCGGCGGCATCGGTGATCCCGGCTTTTTGCATCTGTGTTTGCAGTGCGGGCAGAACGCAACGCTGAATAACGTCCAGCAGAATGTCGTCCCCGGCCACTTTAAAACCTTCGCGGAACAGCAGCTTCGGTGTGATTTTTACGTTGCTGCCGGTTCCGTCATCCAGTTGATAATGGGTGATCGCCATATCCGTGGTGCCGCCGCCGATGTCCACTGAGGCAACGCGCAGCGAACGGCCAGGTGTTACATCCGGCGCGTCGGTGCGATCCGGGCGGGCGGTGGAGGCAAAGAACGTTTCGGTTTGCCCGGCAAAACGGGAGATGGCTTCGTTGTACAGCCACACCAGTTGCCCGCAACTGGCTTCATCCCACTCCATTTGAATATGCGGCACCGGAACAACGCTTTTTTCCTGCTGTTTACGGTTAGCGAAATCTTCATCCTGCGGGTGCCAGCCCATGGCTTTCCAGACCAGCGCGATAGCTTCAAACATCCGGCGGCGGAAAATTTCCCGCTCCTGTTTTGGCATTGCTGAGGGCAGGGTCAGAATGATGGTGCGCAACTGGCGCGGCGAGGCCGGGAAACCAAGACGCAAGCGCGTGGCAACGCTGTTGATCTGCCCGAGCGCTTGCGCCAGCAGTTCACACAGCATGTGGGTCATCAGCGTGCTGCGGCTGTATTGCGGTGAAAAGACCGGCAGGCGCTCATCCAGCGGCAGGCTGTACAGCGGCTGGCCTTCGTCATTCATCAGGTTCATCAGCGGGAATGCGGTCGCCAGCGGTTCACGCTGGGTTTTGCTGTTCATCTGGCTAAAGCGCCAGTCCTGCAAAACCGGGGTTTCGTCCCACAAATAGCGGCGCGGGCTGGAGATCCCGCTGTTGCCTTCGGTGCCCAGACGTTGCATCGCCAGTTTGCGGGCTTCATCGCCCACGCGCACGATAGAGGGCCAGATAAACGCATCTTCACGCCCGCTTTCGACGGAAAAATGTTGCTTACCGAAGCGGGCTTCAGAGAACTCAAGACGGCTGGTGAACAGCGGCTCATTGAGGAACTGCGGTTCGCTCAGGGAGCGCACCTGCAGTTCGGCAGTCTGACGCAGACCATCGTTAGCATCACCATGATCTTCGATGATCACGCCACAGGTATGGGTGTTGCCGACATCCAGAATCAAATCCACCGGAATCGCCGGGGTGCTCAACGTATGGGTGACAATCTTCACTTCCGGCACCTGCAACTGCGTACCGAGCAGGGTCATCAGGTTCAGCCAGTGCGCCTGGTACTCAAAACCGCGCAGCGCCTGGTTGATGTCGCGCTCGCTACGGTTTTCATTTTGCGTGGCCTGCTGAAAAGCTTCACGCAGCCAGCCGTCGACCCAGGTTTGATCGAGAAAATCCGCCACTTCGTCATCGCGCCAGGCAAGAGAGAAGCGGGTGCCGTTAAGAATATCGTTTTCCAGCGGCGCAAGGCTGCCGGGGGAGAGATCGTTAATCTGGCTGTCGAGCGCCAGCGCCACGCGGTGCGTATTGCCTGCGCTGTCCGGCTCGCTCAGTTTGCGGATCTGCACGCGCGCCCAGTTATCCGGGCCTTCAACAAAGGTGCGCGGTGGGTTGAAGCGTAAAAAAGGAATCGGTAGCCAGACGCCGTCCAGCAGCGCCAGCGAATACTGCAACGCGTGGGTGCTTTCCGGTTTCACCACTTCCGGTTGACCGCCGTCGCGACCGGGCAGGGTAAAGCGCCCGTTCAGCAGGTCGAAATCCAGACGCAGCAGCGGGCCGTTGGCGGTTTTACGAACGAACCGGCCGCTGTTCGCCGGATCTTGCGGCGTCAGGCCGAAATCAAGAAATTGCACGCCGCTGTTGGCAATCAGCGTCACGCTCTGTTTGTAGTCGCAAAGATTAACCAGCATAAACTCAGTCACCTGTTTTTCTGAACGTCACCGGAACGGTGGTTTTGGCGTCAAAACGCGCGTTACATTCCGCGACGTCATTGGTGCTTGCTTTACAGGAAATGTCCGGCATCGGGTAGCGGGATCCGTCACTGCAACGTGCGTTGCCGCGGCTCTTAATCATCAGTTCACCGGTGTCGTGCAGACCGGAGTAAAGATCCGCGCGGCAAGTAATGTTCTTACCGTGAACAATGCGCGCCGTGCCTTTATTGTTCTGGATCTGGAAACGTACGGCAGGGGCTTTGCCGGTTTCCGGATCTTTAACGTCCAGCGCCACGCGCCAGTTGCCGTTAAGGAAGCGCGTAGAGCCAATTTTCACCTGCAGGGCGTCCATCACCAGCGCATCTTTTGGAATGGCGTTGATCACCACCGGCTCTTTCTCTTCGCGCGGTTCCGGCGCTTTCTCTTCCGCACGCACTTCCGCCTGGTGCAGCGGCAGACTTGCCGCCAGCATCGGTGCAGCCTGTATCGGTTTTGGCGCAATCGCCACCGGGGCGGGCTGCGGCATGGCAGGCTCTGGCGCAGGAGCTTGCGTCGTTTGTTGATTGAGGATTAACGGCGCAGCAACGGCAATAGCGACAGCCGCCACAACCGGCAATGCCCACAGACCATAACGACGGCGTTTCTTCGCTGCCGGGGCAGGTGCTGGCTCCGGGGCAGGAGATGGAGATGGAACGGGGTCCGGGGCCACAGCCGGCGCAACGTTTTGCACAGGCGGCGCGGGTGCGGGCTGGGGTTTGATTTCCGGCGCAGGCGTCAACAGCGGTTCATCCGCATGGCTGAATGTCACGGCGACCGCAGGCTCTTCCTCTTCAGGTTCAGGTTCCGGCGGCAGAATAATGACCGGCTCTTCCTCTTCCTGTTGGCGCAAACATTCGAGCACATCCTCACGGGCGCTCTCGTTCAGGTTGACGAACCCCCAGAAGGTGATGACCGGTTTGCCATCGACCAGGAAAACATGGTTTTCGCCGGGAAACTGTAATGCCTTTTCCAGCAGAGAGCCAAATAACTGCTGCGCCGTTTTTGGCGATTGCATGCATTTGCGGCTCAGCGCGGCGGCGCTATCCAGCGTGCTTTCGAGGTAGCGCAGTGCTTTAAAACGCGCGTCTTCATCGGCGGCTTTCCACGAGACCGAACGCCCATCAACGGGCGAGTACCAGTCAACGCGATCGCCTTCATCATTAACCTGGGGAATCGCCAGGCAGTCTACCAGCGCCTGCTGCTTACGCAGACGGAGTGCTTCACGAATTTGCAATGCCGAATCAAATACGGCCTGACCGCCGCCGCCAACGGCCTGGAAATCATCCAGATCACCGCTGCGCAAGAGAGTTTTTGCCACGTTTTCATCCCATAGACTTCTTCACGCGTCTACTCTACGCAATGCCATAGCAAGTAAACGGCAGAAGAAAGCTCAAAACCATTGAATTCTCGACGCATTGATACCGTCGAATCGACTTGACGGCACGGAAAACACTTAACATAAATTTTAATGTTAATCATGGTGGATATTTCAGCGAAATCAACTGCTTTAGAATAATCTGAGTATGAATCGTTATTTGCCAGTTTTCCGGCGCTGTGCTGTGATTACGGCTCCATATAAAAAAGAAGGTTCCTGATCATGTCTACAGGGAAAACGCTGCTCGCGCTCGCGCTGAGCACACTGTTACCGGCAAGCGCTGCATGGGCAGCGGCAAATGATACCCTCATCTACTGCTCTGAAGCGTCGCCAGAGTCCTTTAACCCACAGATTGCCAGCTCCGGCCCGACGTTTGTTGCCAGCTCGCAGGTGCTCTACAACCGTCTGGTTAACTTCGATCCGGTAAAAAATACGCCGATTCCGTCGCTGGCCACCGCGTGGAAAGTCTCCGACGATGGCAAAACCTGGACGTTTACGCTGCGTCAGGGCGTGAAATTCAACAGCAACAAATACTTCAAACCTACGCGTGATTTTAATGCCGACGACGTGATTTTCTCCGTCCTGCGTCAAAAAGATGCGCAACATCCTTATCATAATGTTTCGCATGGTAATTACGAATACTTCACCGATGTCGGCCTTGATAAGCTGATCAAAGAAGTGAAAAAAATCGACGACTACCACGTACAGTTTGTGCTCAATGAACCGAATGCCGCGTTTCTTGCGGATTGGGGGATGGATTTTGCCTCCATTCTCTCTGCGGAGTACGCCGATGCGATGCTGAAAAAAGGCACGCCGGAAAACGTCGATACCTGGCCTATTGGCACCGGCCCGTATGCATTGCAACAATATAAAGCCGATGCGCAAATCCGTTATATCGCCAACCCGAATTACTGGGATGGCCCGGTGCCAACCAAACACCTGATCTTCGCCATTACGCCGGATGTACAGACGCGGCTGGCGAAGCTGCAAACCAACGAGTGCCAGATTATTCCCGCACCTTCGCCAGTGCAGTTTGATCAAATCAAAAATAACAAAGACCTGACCCTGCACACGGTCGATGCGCTGAATGTCGGGTATCTGGCGTTCAATACAGAGAAAAAACCGTTCGATAATGTGCTGGTGCGCCAGGCGCTGAACTACGCAACCGACAAGCAAGCGATTGTGAACGCCGTCTTCCTGGGTTCCGGCAGCGTGGCGAAGTCGCCTTTGCCGCCCAATATGCTCGGCTTTAATAAAGAGCTGAAGGACTACGCCTACGATCCGGAAAAAGCCAAAGCGCTGCTCAAACAGGCCGGCCTGGATAAGGGCTTTGAAACCACGCTGTGGTCAATGCCGGTACAGCGTCCGTACAACCCGAACTCGCGCCGTATTGCGGAGATGATCCAGGCGGACTGGGCGAAAGTGGGTGTGAAAGCGAAAATTGTCTCTTACGAGTGGGGCGAATACCTTTCGGGGATGCGCAAAGGCGAACACGACACGGCGCTGTTTGGCTGGATGTCGGACAACGGCGATCCGGATAACTTTGCTGATGTACTGCTCGGTTGCAATAGCATAAAAACTGGTTCCAATGCCGCGCGCTGGTGCGACAAAGGGTATGATGATCTCGTACAGAAAGCGAAGGTGGTGGCCGATCCGGCGTCGCGCGCCAAACTGTACAGTCAGGCGCAGGAGATTTTCTACCAGCAAGCGCCGTGGATCGCGCTGGCGAACGGTAAAACGTTCTATGCCACCCGCAGTAACGTGACCGGTTACAGCGTGAGCCTGATGGGCAGTGATTTTTCGAAAGCAAAACTGAATTAAAGGAGAGGGTATGTCACACCTGGACGAGGTTGTTGCCCGCGTTGATGCGGCCATTGAGCAGAGTGTTATTGCCGTCATGAACGAACTGTTGATTGAATTAAGCGATGACGCCGCGCTGAGTCGTGAAGAACGTTATGCTCAGCAACAGCGTCTGCGCCAGGCCATTGCTCACCATGGTCGCCAGCATAAAGAAGATATGGACGCGCGACGGGAACAGCTGACCAAAGGTGGCGCGATCCTGTGATCAGAACTGGCGTCTGGCAACCAGCCAGGCGCCAATCACCAGCAGTACAGCGCCACACACCGGGCCGATTAGCGCCCGCACGGGGATCCCCTGACTTCTGACAACATCCATCACCAGCCCGCCAATAAGCTGGCTCGCCACTAACACTGCAATGGTGGTGGCTGCGCCGACATACTGATAGCCGCTGATACTGGCAAAAACAAAAAACGACCCCAGCAGACCCGGAATTAACGTCCACCATTTCACGCTGGCATAGAGTTCCTGAAAACCGGAAAGGCCATGTTTAATCAGCAGGATACTGACAAACAGCACAATGCCCACCAGCGAATTCAGCAGCATGGCGATAAGGATCGTCGACGCTGACTGCGTGATGCGCACCATCAAGGTGTTTTGCACCACCAGGCCAATACCAGCTGCAATCAAAAAGGTGAGCGTCAGTGTCTGATTCATGGGAGCGCATCCGGGTCGGTGCGGTTATCCAGTTGCAACTGCATAAACGTCAGATCCAGCCAGCGGCCAAACTTGGTGCCGACCTGCGGCATTTGCCCGGTAGTGACAAAACCCAGTTTACTGTGCAGATGAATGGAGCTGTGGTTTTGTGCCTCAATGCCCGCCACCATCACATGTTTACCGAGGCGTTTGGCTTCTTCGATTAACCGTTCCATTAATGCCAGACCCAGGCCTTTGCCCTGATGCTCCGGATGAACATAGACCGAGTGTTCAACGGTGTAGCGAAACCCGTCGAAGGCGCGCCAGTCGCCAAATGATGCGTAACCGGTAATCACACCGTTCTCTTCGCTAACCAGCACCGGGTAGCCGAGCAGCGCACGCGCTTCAAACCAGGCGATACGGTTTTCGACATCGACGGTCTGGTCATTCCAGATCGCCGCCGTATTGACCACGGCGTGGTTATAAATCCCGGCGATTGCAGCGCAGTCCTCTTTGCCAGCATAACGAATAGTCATGGTTGAACCTCTTCTTTGTACACTATAGTATTACGATATGAATACTATCTCAGACAACATAAATCAACGGATCAGTGCACGAATTCGTGTCGAACGCGAATCCCGCGGCTGGTCGCTCAGTGAACTGGCGGAGCGCGCCGGGGTATCCAGGGCGATGATCCACAAAATCGAGCGTGCAGAAAGCAGCCCAACGGCGGCGCTGTTGGCGCGGCTTTCCGGTGCGTTTGGCATCAGCATGTCGACGCTGATTGCACGTGCAGAAATGCAGGAAGGGAAACTGCTGCGCTATGCCGATCAACCGGTCTGGCGGGATCCGCAAAGCCACTATCTGCGCCGCCACGTCTCGCCAAGAAGCGATCTGCCTATCGATCTCGTGCACATTGAACTGCCTGCGGGCAGCAACATCCCGATGCCAGCGTCATCGTATGCGCTGGCGCGCCAGTTGATCTGGTTACAGGAAGGCGAGCTGGTTTTTCAGGAAGGGGATACGCGCCACGAAATGAAAGCCGGGGATTGTCTGGAGCTGGGGCCGCCAAATGATTGCCGGTTCATCAACGAAAGTGATGCGCCGTGCCATTATCTGGTTGTGCGACTTAACCATTCCAGCTCGTAATGGAAACGCACTTCGCGCTGTCAGCGACTAGTATCAATAGTTAGTCTGACAAGCAGAGGAGTGCAGAATGAATCAACAATCTCACCGTAACCGCCGCTGGGTGCTGGCGTCACGCCCGCACGGCGCGCCGAACGCGGACAATTTCCGTCTGGAAGAAGACAGCATTGCTACCCCTGGCGAAGGCCAGGTGTTGCTGCGTACGGTTTACTTGTCCTTAGATCCTTATATGCGCGGGCGCATGAGCGATACGCCTTCCTACACACCGCCGGTACAAATAAATGAAGTGATGTGCGGCGGCACGGTAAGCCGGGTGGTGTCGTCGCTGCACCCGGACTTTGCCGAAGGGGACTGGGTGTTGGGCTACAGCGGCTGGCAGGACTATGACATTTCCGGTGGTGAAGGGTTGGTGAACCTGGGGGCAAACCCGCAGCACCCTTCGTGGGCACTGGGTGTGCTCGGTATGCCGGGTTTTACCGCCTATATGGGACTGCTGGATATTGGTCAACCGAAAGCCGGAGAAACGCTGGTCGTTGCTGCCGCTACCGGACCGGTCGGCGCGACCGTTGGCCAAATCGGTAAACTGAAAGGTTGCCGTGTAGTGGGTGTTGCCGGGGGCAGTGAAAAATGTCGCCACGCTGTGGATGTGCTGGGTTTTGATCGCTGTCTCGATCACCATGCGCCCGATTTTGCCGAACAACTTAAAACCGCCTGCCCGCAAGGCATCGATATTTATTTTGAAAACGTCGGTGGAAAAGTATTCGATGCCGTGCTGCCGTTATTAAATACCGCGGCGAGAATTCCGCTTTGTGGGCTGGTGAGTGGTTATAACTCAACCGAACTTCCCGCCGGGCCCGATCGTATTCCGTTATTAATGGCCACGCTGCTGAAAAAAAGAATTCGGTTGCAAGGGTTTATTATTAACCAGGATTATGGTCACCGCCTTAACGAATTTCAGCAAGAAATGGGGCAGTGGGTGAGTGAAGGAAAAATCCATTATCGCGAACATCTGACTGAAGGGCTGGAGCACGCGCCGGACGCCTTCTTCGGCCTGCTGGAAGGGAAAAACTTTGGCAAAGCGGTGGTCAAAATAGGCGCAGAAAGCTAAGCAAACGATGGCGGTAAAAAACCGCCATCATAAATTGTGCAAAATTTTAAAAAACGTCTTTAATTATACAAGCATAAGGAACTGATGACCTTGTGAAGGCGGTTCCTGGTGGTTGTGCATAATAAATAACATTTGTTCTACTTTTAAGCGACAATCCAATACCAGGCATGTGTTTATATAATATATTCTTTGCGAAAAGATCACGGACACGCTACCAGGCTGATAATAGATAAGAATTTATACAGGATGCAAACATGCTTGATTTGGAAAAAGCGCAGCGGACCAGCCTCACTATGCAAGTCGAAGCCAGTCTGAAAGGTGCGCTTATTATTGGCGCCCTTAAACCTGGCGCACGTCTCATTACGAAAGAAATAGCAGATCAACTTGGCACCAGTATTACACCGGTGCGCGAAGCATTGTTGCGGCTGGTCTCCGCAGGTGCATTGCATGCGACTCCCGCCCAGGCGTTCCTTGTTCCGGAAGTCACCCTTGAGCGTTACAACGAAATCAATTTGATACGGAAAAACCTGGAAGGGATGGCCGCGCGTTCCGCCAGCCAGAATATGACCAAAGATAAAATAAGGGAGTTGCGTATTCTGGCGGACTCCTTTCATGAAGCGTTAAAAAGTGGCAACACCGAACAGACGCTACAGGCCAACCGCGCATTTCGCTTTAGTGTTTATCAACAAGCGGGAATGCCAACATTAACCGCGCTTATTGAACAATTATGGGTCCGTATTGGTCCCTGCTTTAATTATCTTTATCCGTCTTCGGCTGATTTATCACGCGGGCATGATTACAGTGACCTGCTTGCCGCCCTCGAAGAGGGGGACGGTTTTGCCAGCGAGCGCGCGCTATGGCGAGCCATAGATGAGGGCGCAACCATTATCAACAAACAGTTTCATCGCTGAGTGATAATTGATAAAACCAATGATTTAAAGCCAAATATACATGCTCCCCGGTGAAAATTTGCGTAAGGGGAGCATCTGCGTCACGTTTTTCACTGATAAGACCAGCTTAAGGCTGAAATCCTTGCATATCGTGCCGATAACAAATGTTGGCGCAGTTAGGCGCTAACATTTGGTGTTTAGCAAGGAGTCCGGAATGTCATTTAGCCAACGGTTGAGCAATATAAAAATCAGCAGAAAGCTGTCAGTGGGGTTTGGTCTGGTGTTATTTCTGGTTGCCATCGCCACCATCCTCAGTGTGTTGCGCTTTAAAGAAATACGCGACGTCTACGAAAAAACAAACCTGATGTATAACATCAACATTGAAGTATTTCAGGCGAAGATAAACCGCCTGAAATACTTTTATGGTGATGATAAATCGGGAGAGGTAATGTCGAACTATGTCCGCCACGCTTCCGAGTTAACCGCCAGCGCAGACGCAATGTCCTGGTCTGCGTCTGAAAGGCAGATCATCAACGATGTGGCGGGCCACCTTAATACATTCCAGAGCAGCATTGGCGAGATGCAGAAAGCCACTGGCGACCTCCGCACGGTGCGCGACGCGCTGGACAAACTCACTGCAAGCGATCTCTCTGCACGTTACACCGCGCTTATCCATACTCCGCTTGCCGATACCAGCCTGATGACGCAGGTTTACGAACAGCTGTTCGCCATCAGTACCGTACGCGATGCGGCACTGGTGGTGCGTTATAGCCCGAGCAAAGAGTCCCGCGACGCGCTGGATGCACGTTTTAACCAGACGCAGAAAAGCGTACAGGCGCTGGCGAGTCAATTGCCGGCCGACCTGAAGTCACCGCTGCAATCCCTGTGGGATGACACGGTGAAATACCGCGATCTGAGCGTGAACTACTTTACCGCCTGGCAGGCGCTGAAAGTGGCGGAAGATAAAGTCAAAGTTGGCGGTGACAACAGCAGCGCTTCGCTCAAGCAGATCATTACGCTGGTTAAAGCCCATAACGATGAGCTGGCGTACACGTCCAGCACCATTGCGGCGATCATCGGTGTGATTGCGATTCTGATTGGCGTGATCGTCTCCTGGTGGGTTATCCGTCAAATCACCCGTCCGATTGACCGTAACCTGGCGCTGGCGGAACGTATTGCCAGCGGCGACCTCAGTTCACATATTCAGGCGCAGAGCAAAGATGAGCTGGGGCAATTAACCGGTGCCATGGGGCGGATGAACGACACCCTGCGCGACATGATCCATGAAGTGCGCAACAGCGTAAGTCAGGTGTCGCGCGCGGCAACGGAAATCGCCGAAGGCAACACCGATCTCTCTTCCCGTACTGAGCAGCAGGCTGCCGCCGTGGTGGAAACCGCCGCCAGCATGGAAGAACTGACCGCCACGGTGAAAAACAACGCCGATAACGCCCGTAACGCCAGCAGCCTGGCGGCACAGGCGTCGAAAACCGCCAGCGAAGGCGGCAGCGTGATGCGTGAAGTGGTGAATACCATGGGCGATATTCACAGCAGCTCGAACAAAATTGCCGATATTACTGCGGTGATTAACAGCATTGCTTTCCAGACCAACATTCTGGCCCTGAACGCCGCGGTGGAAGCGGCCCGTGCAGGTGAACAAGGCCGTGGATTTGCGGTGGTGGCCAGCGAAGTACGCAGCCTCTCTCAGCGCAGTTCGCAGGCGGCGAAAGATATCGAACAGCTGATTAGCGAATCCGTCTCCCGTATTAACATCGGCAGCGAACTGGTGGCGAAAGCCGGGGAAACCATGGATCAGGTAGTGCAGTCCGTGACCCGGGTGAATGACATTATGGGTGAAATCTCTTCCGCCTCCGAAGAACAAAGCCGCGGTATCGAACAGATTGCCCGCGCAGTCGGCGAACTGGACAGCACCACGCAACAGAACGCGTCGCTGGTCAGCGAATCCTCATCCGCCGCAGGTTCGCTGGAAGAGCAGGCGCGCTTGCTGGAAGAGTTGGTCGCCACGTTCCGCCTTGAGCAGGGCGGCGCGAAACCCGTTTCCACAGGGAAACCGACGATCAAGCCGAACCTGAAAGCAAAAACGGAACCCCGTGAAACCGCCGCCAGCGAAGAGGGCTGGACGACCTTCTAAACACGTGATAAGTCAGTAAAGTAAAGCCCGGACGCCATGCTGCCGGGCTTTTCATTTTTGCTGACAGGCAAAATAACCGTGTATCAGTTATCTGGCCAGAGGGCTTTCAGAAGCCAGGCCAGATGAGCGCCACCTTTCTCAAGCTGCGTTGCCTGAAGTGCTTCCCGCTGTGCGGTGTAATCGGGCTGATGACCTACCGGCCAACTCCCCCCCGTTTTCTTACCGAACACAACGTTCCGGAACGCGGTACGGCCGTTAACGAGCGTATCGCTGGCCCACTGTGCAGGCCAGTCGGAGAGATCGCCCGCGGGCGCGGAGATAGCGGTCGCACCGGGCAGTAACGCTTTCCATCCCTCTTTTTCCGTGTAGCGTTTCGGCGGCATATCCCACAGGGCGTGAAGCGAGGTATTGCTATCGATCAGATCGTTGCCTCCGCGTGTATCCGTGCCTTGCGTATGGTCGTTATGATCGGGGTCTATGGGTTGCCCCTGGTCATTAAGATAAATGGCCGCAACGTGCAGCGGCTGTGTTTCATCCCCCACGAAATGCACCAGCAGTTGCAGCGCCTCTTTTTTATCCGCAATGTTAAACGGTGCAGGGGCTGCGCCACCCTGTAACACGCGGATTGCGGCGTTGATGGCCTGCACCACATCATAATCTGAGGTGCCATACTCACCTTGCTGATAGGCGTCCCGTTGGATAGCAACATCGGTGAAATGGTAATATCCATGGCAGTTTTTAACCGTTTTCCCGGCGGTGCATTGATCCCAATTGCGCTTTACATAATCCACCAGTGGGGTGCGATCTTTAAAAATATCGCACTCGGCATATTTGCCATCTTCCTGATAGTAAAAGCTACCGTTGTTGTCGTTTCGCCTCACCGATTTCACGCAATCGGCCCACACGGAGACGGTTTTTAACGTCACGCCATCGCCCAGTATATCGCGGACGTGTCGCTCAGCATTCGAACCTGCAATTAACGTATCAGCGATTTCACCAATGATTTGATGTCCCTGATAATTCCACGCCAGAGATGTACTTGTATAAAAAGACAACGCAACACAAAGACATTTTGACACGTTCATAACAACCCCTTTTCTAAATTGGCTTGCTTAATGTGACGCTTTGCTGTGCAACGATGACGGGACTGCGGAGGTGTGTTGACGACGAACGCCATCCTGACGTTAATCAGGCGACGAAAACGTCATCTTCAGACCAGAATGAATGCCGAAGCGGCATAACAAATGATAGCAAGAGATGTGTTTTTATCCGCTGGCGCGCCCGGCAAGGAGAACGAAAAGCGGGGAAGGATACGTTTGTAGCACTCGTTGATTTAAGAGGGCAGTGTAAGCGTTAAGAGATCACCCGCCCATCGACGGGTGACCCGATTCCCGCATTACTCGAACTGATAAGCCACTGACAAGCCAACACCGTAATTGCGGCCTGGAGCCGGTTCGTAATAACGTCCGTTCGACTCGTTAACGATCACCGAACCGACATATTCGCGGTCAAACAGGTTGTCGATACGCCCGAAGATATCCATCATCCAGTTGCCATAGCTAAATTTGTAGCCGGTATTCACGCCCGCCACGGTATAAGACGGCGCTTTGGCGGTGTTTTCATCATCCGCCATTATATCGCTCATATACCGTACGTCCGCACCGGCGTACCAGCCTTGATCCGGGATCCACCCCAGCGATGCAAAGCCCATATTCCGGGCGATACCCGGCATACGATGACCGTTACAGTCGGCGTCGTTGCACACCTCGCTACGGTAGGTGGCATCCAGATAGGTCCACGCCACTTTTGCCCGCCAGTTTCCGGCAAACTGCTGATCCAGCGACAGCTCAGCGCCCTGGCGACGGGTTTTCCCGGCGTTTTTATAGGTCGTGCGACCTCCGCTGCTGGTATCGGTGACGATCTCGTTATCCGTATCGGTACGGAACAGCGAAGCCGTCAGTAAACCGTTTCCGATACGGGTTTTACTGCCGATTTCTACCGTATCGTTGGTCGAGGGTTTCAGCGCAAAGTTCAGTCCGCTTTGGCCATCGGAACGGTAGGAGAGTTCATTAATGGTCGGTGTTTCAAACCCACGTCCGGCGGCGACATACACATTCCAGGCATCGGTAACGGCATATTTCAGCGACCCTGCCGGGAGCCATTTATGGTAATTCGCCTCGCCGCTGTCATCGCCGTTCTGCGCGGTAATGTAGTGATCGTTGGAGTCAAACCACACGGAGCTGTACCGTACACCGGCTTCTAACGACAGCTTTTCAGTTAACTGCCAGCCGGTTTGCAGATAGGGATCAACGTTCCACATCAGATTGCGCTCGTCGCGGCGCAGATTGCCTTCACGCCCGTAGACAGGCGTCGTGCCACTCATCACAAAGTTTTCATAGCCTTTGCGCTGTTCGGTCATGGTTTCGTAATTCAGCCCACCGGTAAACGTCACCGGGACGCCCAGCTCACCGCGATGCGTCCAGCGTGTATCAATGCCCTGATAGTGACGCGTCAGGTCGATCACGCCGCCGGCATGCTGCGCATTCAGCTGTGGCGCCCGGGGAATCGACTGATATTGCGTGGTTTCACGCTCTCCGGCATACATCATCACGCTCAGGTCATCCTGTGTGCTGAGCTGGCGCTCATAGCGTAAACCCGCCTGGGTTTGTTTAATGGTTTTGCGCGTGTCGTACTGTTCGGCGCGGGGAGACTGGCGCGGATTATTCCGCCACTCGGATTGGGTTAAGCCTCCCGCATCGTTGGCGTTGATATCCACGCTGTTAAAAATCAGGCTCAGTTTGCTGGCATCATCAAGGCGTACGCCCAGTTTGGCATTCGCCAGATTTTTACGCGCACCGCTACGGTCGCGATAACCGTTCGTAACAAAACGGGTGCTGGAGACGGTGTAATCCACATCCCCGGCATGGGTGCCATCACCCATCGCGCCGGTGGCTTTCAACCCATAGCGCCAGCTGGCGTCGCTACCGTAATAACTGCTGGCTTCAATCGTCGTCGGTTCATGCCCGGTTTGCGTGGTGACATTCATCACCCCGCCAGAAGCGTTACCGTAAAGGGCAGAGAACGGACCGCGCAGCACATCAATACTTTCCACGCTGTTGAGGTCAATATTCGATGTCTGCCCCTGGCCATCCGGCATGGTGGCGGGGATGCCGTCAACATACAGGCGGATACCGCGCACGCCATAGGTTGAGCGTGAACCAAACCCGCGAATCGACAATTGCAGATCCTGCGCATAGTTCTGGCGGTTCTGCACCTGCAAACCGGGGACGCTGCCCAGCGACTCAGACAAATTGACCCGGGGCGTGGCCTGGCGGATGTCATCTCCCTGAACAACGCTCACAGCGGCGGGTGTATCCAGCTCAGAAACGGTGTGGGGTGTGGCGCTGACAATCAGGGTTTGCTCATCGGCAAAAGCCGAAGCGGGCACCACAGCCGGGAGCAGCAAGACCGGCAAAGTGAGCCTGGTGGCGGAAATTATATTCATGGCGGAACCGGGTTATAAAACGAACCAAATGGAACATACGGCAATATGTTAAATCGTATGTAAATTATTTGAAAACATTAAGCGCACATTACGTTAATTGCGAGTGCAGCAACGCGGCTTACTGACAATTTATCGCTCCACATTACTGTCATTAATGATTACTATTCTCACTTATAACGATAAGCGAGGCTTCGGCATCGCGCACGGGAAGCGTGTGAAAAATAACAATCTTGTTAATCAAAGGGAGTCGTCATGTCTTTACGTCATTTATGCTCGCCGCGCCTGCGGAATTCTCTGGTCCTCGGCTCACTGCTGCTGGCGGCGTCATTCACTACACAGGCAGCCGAAGAGATGCTGCGCAAAGCGGTCGGTAAAGGCGCTTATGAAATGGCTTTCAGCCAGCAGGAAAATGCACTCTGGCTGGCAACCGCGCAAAGCCGCAAAACGGATAAAGGCGGGGTGGTGTACCGCCTTGATCCGGCGACGCTGGCGATCACACAATCCATTCACAGCGATCTGAAACCGTTTGGCGCGACGATCAACACCCGCACGCAAACCCTGTGGTTCGGCAATACCACCAACGGTTCTGTGACAGCCGTTGACGCCAAAACCGGCGAAGTGAAAGGGCGCGTCGTGCTCGACGCTCGTAAGCGTTCAGAAACCGTAAAACCGCTCAGCCCGCGTGAACTGGCGGTCGATGAAACCACCAACACGGTGTATATCACCGGGGTCGGGAAAGAGAGTGCCATCTGGGTCGTGGATGGCGACACGCTGAAACTGAAAACCACCATTACGCAGACCGGGACCTACAGCACCGGGCTGGCGGTCGACGCGGCGGCGAAACGTCTCTATACCACCAACGGCGATGGCGAACTGATCACCGTCGATACCGGCAAAAACAGCATTATCGATCGTAAAAAACTGCAAGATGATGGCAAAGAGCACTTCTATCTGAACCTGAGCCTCGATACCGCAGGGCACCGTGCCTTTGTGACCGATTCCAAAGCAGCGGAAGTGCTGGTGGTGGACACCCGCAACGGCAAGGTGCTGGAGAAAGTGGCTGCGCCGGAATCACTGGCAGTGCTGTTTAACCCGGCACGTAACGAAGTCTACGTGACCCACCGCGAAGCCGGGAAAGTCAGCGTTATCGACGGCAAAACCTACAAGGTCGTCAAAACCTTCGACACGCCGACTCACCCTAATAGTCTGGCGCTCTCAGCGGACGGAAAAACCCTGTTTGTCAGTGTGAAACAGGCCTCCAGCCGTGAAAAAGAAGCCACCGAGCCGGATGATGTGATCCGCATTGCGCTGTAATCGCACCATCGCTTAAGCTCCCTACGGGGAGCTTTTTTATGGCTGACGGAAGTGTGAAGCGTGGTGTTTGCGCATAAAAAAAGCCTGCGCGGGCGCAGGCTTGTTCACGAAAAGGAACGGTTACGAGCGTGACGGTTCTTCAACCAGCGGCGCTTTGGTTTCTTCGCTCGGCGCAACCGGCGCAGTGCTGTGGATAGCCTGTACGCGTTTGCGTACGCCAAACCAGCCAGCAACCAGCAGAACCGCGATCAGCGGGATAGAGCCGATGGTGTAAGTCCCATTCGGGTAGTCAAACGCCATCAGTACCAATACGCTGAACAGGAACAGCAGGGTCAGCCATGACGTGAACGGCGCGCCCGGCATCTTGAAGCTCACATCCGCCGCTTTACCTTCTTTGATGGCTTTACGCAGACGCATCTGGCAAACCACGATAAACGCCCACGATGCGATAATGCCCAGCGATGCGACGTTCAGCACGATTTCAAACACCTGCGACGGCACCAGATAGTTCAGGAACACCCCAACAACATACACGCAAATAGTGACCAGAATCCCGGCGTAAGGCACGTGATGACGGCTCATTTTCGCCATGAATTTCGGTGCGGAACCGCCCATCGACATCGAGCGCAGGATACGACCCGTAGAGTAGAGACCCGAGTTCAGGCTGGAGAGCGCCGCGGTCAGCACCACCATGTTCATGATGTCGCCGATATACGGCACGCCCAGTTTGGAGAAGAAGGTCACAAACGGGCTCTGACCTGCCTGATAAGCGTTCCATGGCAGCAGCAGTACCAGCAGCACCACAGAACCAACGTAGAACAGGCCGATACGCCAGATCACGCTGTTAATGGCTTTCGGCACCATATTCTGCGGATCTTTACATTCGCCCGCCGCGGTGCCGACCAGTTCAATGGAGGCAAAGGCGAAGACCACGCCCTGTACCAGTACCAGCGCAGGCAGCAGACCGTGCGGGAAGAAACCGCCATTGTCGGTAATCAAATGGAAGCCAGTTGTGCCGCCGTCCAGCGGTTTACCGGTGCCGAGGAAAATCGTACCGACAACCAGGAACACCACAATCGCCAGCACTTTGATCAGCGCAAACCAGAACTCCATTTCGGCGAACCATTTCACGCCGATCATGTTCATGGTACCGACGATCGCCAGCGCGCCAAGGGCAAATACCCATTGCGGGACATCGCCAAATGCGCCCCAGTAGTGCATATACAGCGCCACGGCGGTGATATCCACGATACCGGTCATGGCCCAGTTCACGAAGTACATCCAGCCGGCAACAAACGCGGCTTTTTCACCCAGGAATTCGCGGGCATACGAGACAAAACTGCCGCTGGAAGGGCGGTGCAACACCAGTTCGCCCAGTGCGCGTAGAATAAAGAAAGAGAAGATACCGCAGACCAGATAGACGATAGCCAGTGACGGCCCCGCCATCTGCAGTCGGGCGCCTGCGCCCAGGAATAAACCGGTACCGATTGCGCCGCCAATGGCGATCATTTGTACCTGGCGGTTACCCATAGCCCGGCTGTAGCCCTCTTCGTGAGAGTTAAGCCAGCGTCGTTTTGCCGCGTGATGATCGGCAGCGTGGTTGTGATCTTTTTTCATTGTTTACCTGTTCACCTGTCTGAACCTTGCTGAGTTCCTCAACCTTCGGGATGGCTAACCAAACGATTGCCCCGTCGGGTAAACGCCCTGTCTTTCCAGTCATTCTGCGTATGGATAAGACAAAACATGGCGCAGCATCGTAACCGCAATCGATTAACGACGCAAAACATACCCACCAGAAAGGCGGCGACTATTAGTGGAAATTGTGAGGTCACCGGTGTCAGGTAGCGGAACTGATTCATAATGGCGAAAAATGCAACAGAAATAACCGTGAGCAGCAAAACGAATTTTAACAAATCAGAACAGTCGCCTTCTTTGATCCATAAGCATTAACAATGACTGCAGCGCGCGCATGTACTTACTTTGCAAATTTTTTGCTTATTTAATGTAAATTAATTGTTTCACAGCAAATTCAGCGCGTCCTAATAATAAAAGCCTCTTTTCTAACGTGAGTGCGCTGCATGTCTTATCGTCTGAGTCTGCTGGATAAAAGCCCCATTGCGGAACATGAAACCGCACAGGACGCCCTGAATCGCACGCTGCAACTGGCCCAGCTTGCGGAGAAATGGGGCTATCACCGTTTCTGGATAGCCGAACATCACAACACCGCGCAACTGGCCAGCCCGTCCCCGGAGCTGGTTATCGCCTGGATCCTCGGTCAGACCCGGCGTATTCGCGTCGGCTCCGGCGGTGTGATGCTGCAACACTACAGCCCGTACAAAGTCGCGGAAAACTTTAATCTGCTGGCAACCCTCGCGCCGGGGCGGGTCGATCTCGGCGTCGGCAAAGCGCCGGGCGGATTACCGCTCTCCACCCGCGCATTGCAGCAGGGCGTGCACAACGACGAAAAGGGCAGCTTTGCCGATCAACTGGCGCAACTGGACAACTGGCTCTCGCTGGCGAAAGACGACAGCGCCGAAGAGACGGTGCTGCCCACGCCATTGCCTGCGCAGCGTGCTGAGGGTTTCCTGCTCGGCGCCAGCCTGGAGAGCGCCGAACTGGCAGCCCGGCTGAACTGGAACTTTGTTTTCGCGGCGCATCTGAATGGCGATAAAACGCTTCTTCGTGACGTTGTCACGCAATGGCAGCAACAAAGCCCGCGAGACACCCTCGTTGCCGTGCAGGTGATTGTCGCCACGACGCAGGCGCAGGCCGATGCGCTGGCGCAGCAAGTGGAAATCTGGGGCGTGGAGTTAGCCAACGGTCAACGGGTTAGCGTCGCCAGTGAAGCGCAGGGGCATGCGTTCGCACGTCAGGCAGGAAGTCCGGCAGTGCGTATTGCGCGCCGGGAACCTTCGCTGATTGCCGGCACGCCGCAAACGGTGCTGGCAGGACTGGATGCTCTGCATCAGCACTATGGCATCCATGAATTTATTATCGATACCCCTATTACTGAAGGGACGGCGCGGATCCGTTCATTGCAGTTGCTGGCGGAGGCTTTCGCTGATGCGCATACCACCCAGGAGGTGGCAGGATGAGTTTTGCCGGGCAACTGATCAACTGGCGGCGTGAGCTGCACCAACATCCTGAACTCTCATTACAGGAGTTCGAAACCACCCGCCGTATTCGCCACTGGCTGGAGAGCGCAGGATTACGTCTGCTTCCGCTGACGCTGCCGACCGGCGTGGTGGCAGAAGTGGGCAGCGGAGAAAAGGTGATCGCCCTGCGAGCGGATATCGACGCCTTGCCGATTGACGAAGCCGTCGATGTGCCTTTTGCGTCGCGTAACCCCGGCGTGATGCACGCCTGCGGGCATGACATTCACACCAGCGTGATGCTCGGCGCAGCACTGCTGCTGAAAGAGAAAGAGCCACAACTGGCCGGTCGCGTGCGCATTCTGTTTCAGCCTGCGGAAGAGAATTTCGGCGGTGCGAAACGGTTGATCCAGGCCGGTGCGCTGGATAAGGTGAACGCCATTTTCGGCATGCACAATCAGCCAGGATTGCCGGTGGGCACCTTTGCCACGCGCGGCGGGGCCTTTTACGCCAATGTGGATCGCTTTTCGCTGAAGGTCACCGGTAAAGGCGCGCATGCCGCGCGTCCACACGAAGGCAACGACGCGATCCTGCTGGCCAGCCAGTTGGTGGTGGCGCTGCAAAGTATCGCCAGTCGCAATATCAACACGCTGGACTCGGTGGTGCTGAGCGTCACCCGTATTCAGGGTGGTAACACCTGGAATGTGCTGCCGGAAGCGGTGGAACTGGAAGGGACGCTGCGAACTCACCAGATAGCCGTACGCGACCAGGTAAAACGCCGCGTTAATGAGATTGCCGCCGGACTGGCGCAGGCGTTCGATGCGGAGATTGCGGTCACCTGGTTTGAGGGACCCGCCGCGCTGGTAAACCATGAGCGATGGGCCACCTTTGCCCGCGATGTTGCCGACTGGCACGGGTATCGCACCGAAGAGGCCGACCTGCATATGGGCGGCGAAGACTTTGCGGTCTACTTACACCATATTCCCGGCGCGTTTGTCAGCATTGGCAGCAGCAGCGAATACGGCTTGCATCATCCGGCGTTTAATCCCGATGAGCAGTTAATTGAAGGCGCTGCGCGTTATTTCGCACTGCTGGCGGAAAAAGCCTTACTCCAACACTGATGTGAATGTCTTTATCCAGGGCTCCGGCCCCGGGTCACCTGTTGCCTGAAAAGGAGGATGGATTATGTCTACAGAACGACAACTGCGGCTTGGCACCATATTACATGGTGCATCAGGAAATATGTCCGCGTGGCGTCACCCGGCGGCAGTCGCGGACGCCAGTATTAATTTTGACTTTGTGCTGGAAACGGCGCGCATTGCCGAACAGGGTAAACTTGATTTTTTATTCGTCGCCGACGGCTTATATATTAATGAAAAATCGATCCCGCATTTTTTAAATCGTTTTGAACCCATCACCGTATTATCCGCACTGGCCAGCGTGACTCACCATCTGGGCCTGGTGGGCACGCTCTCCACGTCATATAGCGAACCGTTTACCGTTGCCCGACAGTTTGCCAGCCTCGATCACCTGAGCAAGGGGCGTGCGGGCTGGAACGTGGTGACCTCACCACTGGAAGGCTCCGCGAAGAACTTTTCCCGTGCGCAACATCCCGATCACGCTCTGCGGTATCGCATTGCCGATGAATATCTGGAAGTGGTGAAAGGGTTATGGAATTCATGGGAAGAGGACGCGTTTATTCGTAATAAAGACAGCGGGCAATTTTTTGATCCCGCGAAATTACATACGCTCAATCATCACGGCGATTTCTTTCAGGTTGCCGGACCATTAAATATTGGCCGTACGCCGCAAGGGCGACCGATTATTTTCCAGGCCGGGGCGTCAGACGATGGCAAAAAACTGGCGGCGCATCACGCCGACGCCATTTTTACCCATCAGGAGACCCTGGAAGAGGCGAAAGCATTTTATCGCGATGTGAAAACGCAACTGGAACAGTATGGCCGCCGCCACGATGAGCTGCATATTTTCCAGGGTGTCAGCGTGATCGTCGGTGACAGCGAAGAGGATGCGGAACAGCAGTATCAAACCACGGCGGCGCTGGTCTCCATCAACGATGCGCTTAACTATCTGGGACGTTATTTTGAGCATCATGACTTCAGCCAGTACCCGCTCGATGCGCCTTTCCCGGATATTGGCGATTTAGGGCAAAACAGTTTTCGCAGCACCACTGATGAGATCAAACGCAACGCCCGCGAGCGCCAGTTGACGCTGCGCCAGGTGGCACTGGAAAGCGCATCGCCGCGCCCGCGCTTTTCCGGTACGCCGCAGCAGGTCGCCGACGGCTTACAGCAGTGGTTTGAAAACTATGCCGCCGACGGTTTCATCATCCAGGGCGGGACGCCAGACACCTTCCCGCGTTTTGTCGACAAGGTCGTTCCCCTGTTGCAGGCGCGCGGTCTGTTTCGCACGCAATACCCCGGCACCACACTGCGTGAAAGCTTAGGTCTTCCGCTGCCGGTGAATCCCTTCTCACAACAATAAAAGATGAGTTAACGCTATGCAGAAAACATCGCTATTGCTGGCCATGATGCTGGCGCTTACGCCGCTGGCCTGGGCAAAGGACGTCAATATCAACGGCACGGGCGTCAGCCTGGAGGCCAATAAAACGCCGATCACGACGGCGAAAAATGCCGACGCCATTGCACAACTGCCCAAGGATTACCACTTTGTCACGCCGGGCAAACTGACCGTTGCCGTTGCGGCGTTGAACTCACCGCCGCTGACCGTGTTTGCCGATGACAACAAAACCCTGCTCGGCAGCGAGGTGGATATCGCCCGCCTGGTGGCGAGCAGTCTGGGACTGGAGTTGAATGTGGTACCGACCTCGTGGGAGGACTGGCCGCTGGGTGTGACCTCCGGCAAGTACGATGCGGCAATCAGCAATATTACCGTCACCAAAGAGCGCAAAGCGAAGTTCGATTTCGCCACCTATCGCAAAGATTCGCTTGGCTTCTACGTCAAATCCACCAGTGCAATCAAGCAGATTGAGCGCGCGGAAGAGATTGCCGGATTGCGCATTATTGTTGGCTCCGGCACCAATCAGGAGGCGATCCTGCTGGCGTGGAACGCTGAAAACCTGAAAAAAGGGCTGAAGCCGTTTACCCCGGTGTACACCAAAGATGATGCGGCCCAGACCCTCGCGCTGCAATCCGGTCGCGCCGACGCGTACTTTGGCCCGAACGTGATCGGTGCCTGGAAAGCGGCATTGACCGGCAACACCAGGCTGGTTGGCAGCGTGGACGGCGGCTGGCCGAAAGCGGCGCACATTGCGGTGACGCTGCGTAAAGGCAGTGGTCTGGTTGAACCCGTGCAAACCGCGCTCAATGGCGCTATCCAAAACGGGGATTACGACAAGGTGCTCAATCGCTGGGGCGAAGGGGTGGAGCGTATTCCGGCGTCGGAGATCAATCCGGCCGGACTGGGTGATTAAGGAGACGGCAATGCGTGAACGATTCCGCGACGTTTCGCCAGAAGCGCAGGAGCTACAACCCATTTTAACCGGGCTGTTTGGCGAATACGCCGCACGTTACGGCGACTACTTTTCCCGCAATGCGGAAGTGGAGCTGACCGAATGGTATTTAGCGCCACAGGGGCTGTTTATTGTGCTGGAGCGCAACGGCGAGATCATCGCCACCGGGGCTTACAAACCTTTTGATGCGCAGACGGCGGAAATCAAACGAATCTGGACCAAACCGACGCTGCGCAAGCAGGGGCTGGCGGCGCGCGTGGTACAGGAACTGGAGCGCCGGGCGCAACGTGCAGGTTACCGCCAGATTTACCTGACCACCGGCTTTCGCCAGCCGGAAGCGGTGCGTCTCTACCTGAGTCAGGGGTATCAGGCGCAATTTGACCTGAACCGCGATCCGGAAGAGTTCAGTCAGCCGCCGTTTGATGGTCGGCTGCGTTTTACCAAAGCGCTGCTGGCAGAAAAACTGAGTAAAACCGCCTGAGGAACGACCATGAAAAGTACAGAAACCGTGAAAGTGGTGCCTGCACGCTATCCGCTCCGCACCGTCGGCGCGTTTGTCGCCCTGTTTGTGCTGGCTGCCATTGTGCAATCGGTGGCCTTTAACCCGCGCTGGGAATGGGCAGTTTTCGCCCGCTGGTTTTTCGACCCGGTGATCCTCGAAGGGTTAGGGCAAACCCTGCTGTTAACCCTGCTGGGTACCGCGCTGAGCGTGGTGTTCGGCGGTCTGCTGGCGCTGGCCCGACTCTCCGCATCCTGGCTGTTAAGTAGCCTTGCGTGGGGCTATATCTGGCTGTTTCGCTCACTGCCGCTGATCGTGGTGTTGATCATTTTGTATAACTTCTCCTACCTCTACGACACGCTCTCGCTGGGCATTCCGTTTACCGGCATTGCGTGGGCGCGTTATGACACCATTAATGTGCTGGGACAATTTTCCACCGCAGTGGTCGGGCTAACGCTGGTGCAGAGTGCGTATACCGCCGAAATTATTCGCGGCGGTTTTCTCGGCGTCGACCACGGGCAGTATGAAGCCGCCGCTGCGCTGGGGCTGCCTGCCTGGCGGCGCACGCTGCGCATCATTTTACCGCAGGCGCTGCGCACCATTTTGCCGTCCGGCTTTAACGAAATCATCAGCCTCGCCAAAGGCACCGCGATGGTGTACGTGCTGGCGATGCCGGAACTGTTCTACACCATTCAGATGATCTACAACCGCACCCAGCAAGTGATCCCGCTGCTGATGGTTGGTGCCGTCTGGTATCTGGTGATCACCAGTGTCTTGTCTGCGATTCAGCACCTGGTGGAACGCTGGCTGGCCCGCAGCGAACGACGTTCGGCCATTAATCCGTCGCGCGTTCGCACTCCCTCTGTCGCCACGGCGCGCATAACGCAACCCCAGGAGCCTGTGCATGTCAACCTCTCTTAATGGTCATATCTCGATTACCGGCGTCAGCAAATACTTCGGTCGCCACAAAGCGCTGGATGAGGTTTCACTGGAGATCCCACCGGGGTCAGTGACGGTGATCCTTGGGCCATCCGGGTCGGGGAAGTCCACATTATTGCGCGCCATTAACCACCTGGAGCGCGTTGATGAAGGTTTTATCCGGATCGACGGCGACTACATTGGCTACCGCCTGCAAGGGGACAAGCTGTATGAACTGAAAGAGAAGGAGATCCTGCGCCAGCGCGTCAACGTCGGCTATGTGTTTCAGAACTTCAATTTGTTCCCGCATTTAACGGTGCTGGAAAACTTGATTGAAGCGCCCATCGCCCATAAAAAGCTGAGCCGCAAAGCCGCCATTGAACAGGCTTACGAACTGCTGGATGTGGTGGGGTTACGCCATAAAGCGGATGCCTGGTCGCGCCACCTTTCAGGTGGACAACAGCAACGTATCGCCATTGCCCGTGCGCTGTCATTGCGCCCGCGCGTGATGTTGTTTGACGAACCGACATCCGCGCTGGATCCGGAACTGGTAGGCGAAGTGCTGGATGTGATCAAAAAGCTGGCGCGCGCCGGGTCGACACTGGTGGTGGTCACGCATGAAGTCGGTTTTGCTCGTGAAGTTGCCGACCAGGTGGTGTTTATGGTTGATGGCAAAATTGTTGAGCAGGGCAGCAGCGACGAGGTGCTGAACCATCCACAACATCTGCGCACCCGGCAGTTTTTATCTCGGGTGTTGTAAGGAGCGACGATGAAACAAGGATTACTGGCGCTGCTGTTGATCACCACAGGCAGTTTCGCCGCCGGGCAGATTGATTTACAGGCCAATGAACAGCCGATAACGGTACAGCGAGATGAAGCCGCCATCGCCAAAATCCCGGCCAGTTACAGGTTTGTCGAACCCGGAACATTAACCGTGGCGATCTCTGCGCTTAATTCGCCGCCGCTGGCGCTGCTCGCCAGTGATAACCGCACACGTATTGGCAGCGATCCGGATATTGCCCGCTTGCTGGCGCAAAGCCTCGGCTTAAAACTCAAACTGGTGCCCACCGCCTGGGAAGACTGGCCGTTGGGCATCACTTCTGGTCGTTATGATGTGGCACTGGTGAATATTGCGGTCACAGAAGCGCGCAAACAGAAGTTTGACTTCGCCACCTATCGCGCCGATTCGCTGGCGTTCTCGGTGAAATCCTCCAGTGCTATCCCGGCCATTCGTTCGGCGCAGGATCTCTCCGGCCGCAAGGTGATTGTTGGGTCAGGTACCAATCAGGAGCGCATTCTGCTGCGCTGGAATGAGGAGAACCGCGCCGCCGGTCGGCCCCTGGCGCAGCCGATTTACCTGACGGACGACGCCTCCGGTACTCTCTATATTCAGTCCGGGCGCGCGGATGTGGTGTTTGGTCCACAGTCAGTGGCGGCGTACAAAGCAGCACTAAACGGTACCACCAAAGTGGTCGGTCTTGGGCCGAAAAAAGCCTGGGTCGCCACAACCACCAAAAAAGACAATGGGCTGGTTTACGCCTTGCAGGCCGCGCTGGATGGGGCCATTGTGCGGGGGGAATATCAACAGGTGCTGGCGCGTTGGGGAGAGCAGGGGGAAGGGGTCGAACGTTCGCTGGTCAACCCACCGGGGATCACGTACGACTAGCCGATAAAAAAAACGCTGTTCCGCCGGGAGTACAATGCGCGGAACAGCGTGGCGCAGGAGAACGCCAGGATCATACTCAGGCAGCGGAAGGCGTCAGGGTGATACGCTCCAGCGAGCCAACAATAAACAGATAAGAGAACAGGCCAATCAGCCCCATTGAGCCAACGTAGAGAATGGCGTAATCAAAGGAGTGGGTATTGGCGAGGATCACGCCAATCACCAGCGGGGTGATAATGCTCGCCAGGTTACCGCACATGTTGAACACGCCACCGGCAATCCCCAACACCTCTTTGGGTGACGTGTCGCTCAGCACGCACCAGCCGAGGTTGCCGAACCCTTTGGCAAAGAACGCCACGCTCATGGCGGCAATCACCACCACTTCCGAGCTGGTGTAGTTCGCCATCACAATCACGCAGGAGAGCAGCATGCCGCAAATCACCGGGAACTTACGCGCGGTCGTCAGGCTGTAGCCGCGTGTTAACAGCCAGTCGGAGAACACGCCACCCAGCAGCCCGCCAACAAAGCCTGCGATTGCCGGGATACTGGCGACGAAACCGACTTTCAGAATCGACATGCCTTTTGCCTGGTATAAATAGGTCGGAAACCAGGTAAGAAAAAACCAGGTGATGGAGGTGACGCAGAACTGACCAATATAAACGCCGATCATCATACGGTTAATACAGACGCTTTTAATCTGCGCCATGCTGATTTTGGCCGGGCCTTTTTTACTGCCTAATGTCGGTTCGCCGCCACCCTCGCGAATATAATCAATCTCATGTTGGTTAATCGCTTTATGGGATAGCGGGTCGCGCACTTTTACCAGCCAGAATATCCCCAACACCACGCCAATAGCGCCGATATAAAAGAACACATAATGCCAGCTCAGATTATGCAAAATAAGCGTCATTAACGGTGTGATAATACCCAGTGAAATATATTGCGCTGCCTGATAGACCGCCGTCACAAAACCGCGCTCTTTGTTCGGAAACCACTGCACGCTAAGACGGCTATTGGCCGGAAAGGCCGGGGCTTCAATCGCACCCATCATCAGGCGCAGCACCACCAGTACGATAAGCGGGCTGGCATAAAGATAAATCGTGCCCTGAAACATGGTCACTACCGACCAGCCGATTAATGCACAGCCATAAACCAGTCTGGAACCATATTTATCCAGCAGCCAGCCGCCGGGAATTTGCATAATCACGTAGGAAATACCAAAAACTGAAAAAGCGAGTCCTAATGCTTCCGGATCAAAATTTAATTCTTTACTCATGATCGGCGCAACCACCGAAAGGGTGGCGCGGTCGGCATAATTAAATACGGTGGCAAGAAATAAAAAAATAAGGATGCTGTAACGCACATTGGTGCGTTTAATTATTGTATTCATCACAACTCCTCGAAACAGGGTTGAATGTGGTGTAGGGAACAAAAAAGACGGGAGGGATCTCCCGTCAGAGGTTACGACTTACGGACGTTTGCCAAATTCACAGCTGAGCTGTGTCCAGGCGCGGGCCTGTTCGCTGAGGGTGAAGCCCAGACCATGACGGTCGGACACGTACATGCGACCGTCGCGCAGTTCCAGTTGCTCGTTGAACAACGGGTTCAGCCATTCGAAATGCTCCAGCCACGGCTCCAGCGGGTAAGCCGCCGACAAATGCAGGTGCACTTCCATCGCAAAGTGCGGCGCCAGTTTGCGGCCATGTTTTGCGGCTAAGTCCATGATTTTCAGGAACGGCGAGATCCCGCCAACGCGCGGCGCATCCGGCTGCACAAAATCGCTGGCATTACCGAGAATCAACTGTTCGTGCTCGCGGAAACTGGTGAGCATTTCCCCGGTGGCAATCGGTGTATCCAGTGCGGCGGCGAGCTGCGCGTGACCTTCAACATCGTAGGCATCCAGCGGCTCTTCAATCCAGATCAGGTTGAATTTCTCCATCTGGCGGCCCATGCGGATAGCGGTTTCGCGGTCCCATTGCTGGTTGGCGTCCACCATCAACGGGAAGTCATCACCCAACGCTTCACGCACGGCGGTCAGACGGCGGATATCTTCTTTGGTATCCGGCTGGCCGACCTTGATTTTGATCCCGCCGATACCGTTTTCCCGCGAGATGATGACATTTTTCAGTACCTGATCCAGCGGGGTGTGCAGGAAGCCGCCGGAGGTGTTGTAGCACTGTACCGAGTCGCGATGCGCGCCCAGCAGTTTCGCCAGCGGCAGGCCTGCGCGTTTGGCTTTCATATCCCACAGCGCAATGTCGATAGGGGAGATAGCCTGTACCGCCATGCCGCTACGCCCGACAGACGCGCCAGCCCACAGCAGTTTGGTGTAAATCTTATCGATATCGTTAGGATCTTCCCCCAGCAGATTGTCGGCGATCTCTTTGGCATGCGCGTAAATGCCCTGGCCTCCCGCACGTTTGGAATAACTGAAACCGACGCCTTCAAATCCATCGCGGCTACGAATTTCCGCAATGATGATCGCCACTTCGGTAAGCGGTTTCTGGCGGCCGGTCAGCACTTTTGCATCGCTCACCGGGGTGGCAAGCGGCAGGAAGGCGAGGGAGAGTTTTACCCATTCGATGCGGTCGCCGGTTTCGGCAGCGGTTTTTACCCCTGCGGCTTTGGCATAGGTTACAGCATCGGAATTCGCACTTACGGTCATGATTAGCTCCTGAGGACAGTATAAATGTTTGCGCTAACATTTTTAGATCCAGAGAAATGTAATGACCAGAGTTCTGCGCCAATTATGTACAATCGATCACAAATCGATGCGGCAGAAGGGCACTTATTGTTAACAATATCACATTTTGCATTCTGCTTTCCTACGTGAACGGTAAAAATGATAGCGTTAACATCGTGATGCCAAAATGTTATATAACGCACTGATTTATGAGGGGAGAGCGGCAATGATGGGAGAACGCGGTATAATACAAAAATAGAGGCGGAGAACGCCGAATGCCGTTTAATTCTTTGTGAGTGACCATGTCGAAAACATCCCGTTCCATACCGCCGCGTGCGCCAACGCTTGAAGACGTCGCCCGCGCTGCGGGGCTCTCTTCAATGACCGTAAGTAGGGCGCTTAACACGCCGCAACTGGTGCGACCGAAAACCGTGGAAAAGGTGCTTGCCGCCGTCAAAGCCACGGGCTATATCCCGAATGCGCTGGCGGGTGGGTTGGCGTCCCGCCGCAGTAAACTGGTGGCGGTGGTGGTACCGCAAATCAATAACAATATGTTTGTGGATACCATTCAGGCCATCAGCGATGAACTGGCGGTGCGCGGTTATCATATGTTGTTATGCGTAGCGGGTTACACGCAACAGACGGAAGCGGAACTGGTGGCGGCGCTGTTGTCCCGTCGCCCGGATGGTATTGTACTGACCGGTATTCACCACTCGACAGATCTGAAAAAAGTGATCCTTAATGCCAGCGTGCCGGTGGTGGAGATTTGGGATTTAACACCGACGCCGCTGGATATGCTGGTCGGTTTTTCCCATGAAAAAGTGGGCCAGGCCACGGCGGAGTATCTTCTGCGCAAGGGCTACCGCCGACCGGGTCTGTTGTGGACCGTGGATAAACGCGCCGCCCAGCGTAAAAGCGGGCTGTGTGAAGTGCTGGCGCGTCATGGCATTACCGATCCTGTGGCTGTCGATGTAGCGCTGCCTGCGCGTTTTACCTCCGGTCGCGAAGGGCTGGCGCAACTGCTGGCCTGCGGCGACTGTGATGTGATTGTCTGCAGCTCGGATACGCTGGCGCAGGGGGCGATAATCGAAGCGCAATCCCGCGGCATGCGGGTACCGCAGGACCTGGCGGTGATCGGTTTCGGCGATCTGGATTTCGCCGCCGGGAATCAGCCCGCCATTACCACCGTAAGTGTGGATCGGCAAATTATCGGCCAGCGCGCGGCGACGATGCTGGCAGACCGTATTGAAGGCAGCGACGTTGACGAGCAAATTGTCGACATCGGTTTCCATTTTGTTGAGCGGGAATCCGCGTAATGCTATGAAAATAAATGTGATTGGCACCAGCGGCAGCGGCAAATCCACGCTGGCGAGGCGCATCGCCAGCCAGCTGAATATTCCCTATATCGAGATGGATCTCCTCTACTGGCGGCCCAACTGGCAGGGGACGCCGAAAGAGGAGTTCTATGCCCGACTGACGCAAGCACTGAGTCAACCGGACTGGGTGCTGGACGGTAACTACGATCGCAGCCGTGATATCAAATGGCGCGATGTGGATATTGTGGTGTGGGTGGATTACGGATTCTGGCACACCCTGCGCCAGGTGACGCTGCGCGCCATTGCGCGGGCGCGGAGTCAACAGGAGCTGTGGCCGGAAACCGGCAACCGGGAAAGCCTGCGGCGCGCGTTTCTGAGCCGCGACTCCATCATTTTCTGGATGCTGAAAACCTGGCGCCGTAATCGCCAGCGTTACGGGGAGTACATGGTCGATCCCCGCTATCAACATCTGCGCTTTGTTCGCATTAGCACACCGCAGCAGGCAGACGAATTTCTCGCCACGCTGCCCTGAGCGTAGGGTTTCTCCGTTCAGGCGCGATAACAACATCATTTGATAATCGACGCTGAGCGGCTGTGCTACTGTAGCGATCTCATAAAATAAGGAGTTTGCTATGCCGCACGTTGATATCAAATGTTTTCCCCGCGAACTGAATGATGAGCAAAAAGCCGCGCTGGCGGAGGATATCGCCGGGGTGATTATTCGCCATCTGAACAGCAAAGAGAGTTCCATCAGCGTCGCCCTGAATCAGGTCGCGCCGGACGACTGGAAAACGCAGGTCTGGGATACGGATATCGCCCCGCAAATGGCGCAATTGATCAAAAAACCCGGCTACGATATGTAAATCTCCCGCTGCCCACACCGCTTTTGTGGGCATTTTTATTCCGCTGATTCAACACGTTAGACCAACTCTCATTATTGCGATTTTTTGTATAATTCCGTGCCGCTGAAAGCCCCGGGGATCTCTGCATACTCGTCATAACACCAATGACAAGGAGATACCCATGAAAACGTACGCAATCGCCGCCATTCCCGCAGATGGCATTGGCCCGGAAGTGATCTCTGCTGGCGTGGAGGTGCTGCACGCACTGGCAAAACGGCAGGGCAACATTGAATTTGCCGTTCACACTTTTGAATGGGGTTCGGAATATTACAAAACCCATGGCGTGATGATGCCGGAAGACGGTCTCGCGCAACTGAAAAAATTTGATGCCATCTACTTTGGCGCGGTTGGCGCGCCGGATGTCGCGGATCACATCACGCTCTGGGGGTTACGCTTACCGATCTGCCAGGGTTTTGATCAATATGCCAACGTGCGTCCCACCAAAATCCTGCCGGGTATTCAGTCGCCACTGCGCCATGCCAAACCGGGGACGCTGGATTGGGTGATCGTGCGCGAAAACTCTGAAGGTGAATACTCCGGCCACGGCGGGCGGGCGCACAAAGGTTTACCGGAAGAGGTGGGTACCGAAGTGGCTATCTTTACCCGCACCGGGGTTACACGCATTATGCGTTACGCCTTTAAACTGGCGCAGTCCCGTCCGCGCAAACGGCTTACCGTTGTCACCAAGTCCAATGCCCAGCGTCACGGCATGGTGATGTGGGACGAAATCGCGCAGGAGGTGGCGCAGGAATTTCCGGATGTGCACTGGGATAAAATGCTGGTTGACGCAATGACCGTCCGCATGACCCTGCACCCGCAAACGCTGGATACCATCGTCGCGACCAACCTGCATGCCGATATTCTTTCTGACCTGGCGGGTGCGCTGGCGGGCAGTCTGGGTGTTGCGCCTACCGCAAATATCGACCCGGAGCGGCGTTTCCCGTCGATGTTTGAACCGATCCACGGTTCCGCGTTTGATATCACCGGCAAGGGGATCGCTAACCCGGTCGCCAGTTTCTGGACCGCCGCGCAAATGCTGGAACACCTGGGCGAAGCCGGGGCAGCGCAGCGGCTGATGGCGGCGGTAGAGCAGGTGAGCGCCGAAGGGATCATGACGCCGGATGTGGGCGGCACCGCCACGACGCATGACGTCACTGCTGCGGTGATTCGCGCCATCGCCGCAAGCTGATCATTTCAATAATAGTGAAACCCCGTTTTGTGCAGTAGTTCGGGTTTCCCGCACGGGGTAAATGATAAACAGGCATTTTCGCTATGGAGATGCCTATGTCCTATAAACCTCAGTTACTTGCCATCACCTTGCTGCTGACCTCGCAGGTGGCGCTCGCCGCGCAAACCACATTCCCTGTCTGGCCATCCGGCGATGCGCCCGGCGCGAAAAACAGCCCGGTCAGCTTTACCTTAACCGAACGCAGCAAAGATCCGGCGTTGCCGGATCGCGCTGTCACCGGAATCCGCGCTCCACAAGTGACCGTTTACCTGCCGAAAAAACCCAACGGAGTTGCGCTGCTGGTGACGCCCGGCGGATCGTATAAACGCGTAGTGCTGGACAAAGAAGGCAGCGATTTAGCCCAACCCTTTAACGACCGGGGCTATACCTTGTTTGTGATGACATACAGGATGCCGGAAGACGGGCATGCGGAAGGGGCTAATGCGCCGCTGGCAGATGCGCAAAGAGCGCTACGAACCCTGCGAGCGCGCGCGGGCGAATGGAAGATAAACCCGCAGCACATTGGCGTGATGGGCTTTTCCGCCGGTGGACATGTCGCCGCCAGCCTTGAAACCCGTTACGACGAAGCCGTTTATGCACCTGTGGATGCCATCGATCGGCAAAGCGCACGCCCGGACTTTGTCGTGCTGGGCTATCCGGTGATTTCCATGGACGCGGCGATTGCCCATGCGGGATCGCGTAAGGCACTGATTGGCGATACACCGACAGCCGAACAGATTAAGCATTACTCGCCGGAGCTGAATGTTACGGCGCAAACGCCGCCGACCTTTTTACTGCACGCGGTCGACGATCCTTCCGTGCCAGTCGCGAACTCGCTGGTGATGTTTAACGCCCTGCATGCGCACAACGTGCAGACAGAGCTGCATCTGTTCAGCCACGGTCAGCACGGTTTTGGCATTCGCGGTGTGAAAAACCAGCCTGCCGCCCTCTGGCCAGAACTGGCAATGAACTGGATAGCTGCACTGCCCGAGAAGTAACCACGTCGTGGGGAACATTATTCACCAGCGGTAATACGCTTGCCGCTGGTGACGAACGTGCCGCCACCAAGGTGATGGATCGTATTGAGCTTGTCGTCATCAAACTGCCAGCGCCCGTTAATAAAGGCGCGATCATCCGCCGCCGCCGACACCACTTCGCCAAACAGCGTGTCGTACTTCTCCTGCGCGGCGGTGGGCGGCAGCAAGCGACACTCCATCCAGGCCAGACATTTTTCTTCAATCACCGGCAGGCCGAGTACCGGCCCGGCAAACGCCGGGATGCCGTAGCAGTTAAATTTATCTTCATCACGCCCGGTCACGCTGCCAACGGCATAACTCCAGTTTGTCGCCGCGACGCCCGGCACCACAATGCCAAACATGCCGCTACGTTCAATCAGCTCACGTGACCAGGTGCTTTTGTCCACCACAATGGCAATACGCGGTGGAGAGAATTCCACCGGCATTGACCATGCCGCCGCCATCACATTGCGGCGGTCGATCTGCTCATCACGACTGGTAATTAAAATGGTCGGGCCGTGGTTCAGCAAACGGCTGGCATGCTCCAGTGCCACGGGGCGAAAATGACTCATCACGGTTACTCCGTTCGGTGGTTATCAGCATTGCGGGCGACAACAATTTGCCCGCGTCCTTGTTCTTTGGCGAGATAGAGCGCCAGATCCGCGGCCCGCACCAGGTTATCCGCCCTGGCATGGCGCGGCCAGGTCGCCAGCCCGATGGAAACCGAAACCGGGCCAATATCCTGCGATTCGTACAGCATCAGATGGTTCAACACCGTATCCAGCAGCGTTTGTGCAACGCTCATGGCCTGCGACTCATTGGTATCCGGCAGGATCAGCAGAAACTCTTCACCTCCGTAACGGAAGGCGAGCCCTTTGTCATCCAGCACATCGGTAATCAAATGTGAGAGTTCGCGCAAAACCTTATCTCCCGCTTCATGCCCGTGCAGGTCATTGAGTCTCTTGAAGTAATCGACATCCACCATCAGGCAGCTCAGCATCGTGCCTTCAACCATTGCCTGATCGATCATACTGCGCAGCGTCTCATCCAGACTGTGGCGGTTACGCAGCCCGGTTAGCGAGTCGAAGGTCGCTTTTTCGGTCAGCGTATCGCGCAGGATCTGGTTGGCTAACGCCAGCGCCAGCGTTTCCGCTAACAATTCCAGATAGATATACGGCGGCTCTTTATCCGGCGTGTAGTTATCGAAAGTCAGCAGACCAATGCTCTTATTCTGCGCGTTCAGCGGCACACAAATCGCCCGTGGCGCAATCTCCGGCGAAATATGTTCGCAGGGCATATCCACCGCGTCTTTACTGGGGCTGTGCAATTGCCCGCGTTTCAGCGCCCAGCAACTGTCGGGTGAAAAGGCCGGATCCTCGCCCGGCGGCAATCCCCAGCGCGCGGCACATTTCATCCGTCCGGTGCGTTTATCGAGAAGATACAAACGACCGCCCATATCCGGAATGATCCGCGGTGCGAAACGGCTGACGACTTTGATGATCGCGCTGTGGGAGTCGCAGCCCTGCAAGCGCTGCGTCATGCGCGCCAGTAGCGTCCGCGTTCCCCATTCCGCATCGCGCTCCTGCTCCAGACGCTGGCGGGCCAGACCGTTTTCACGAAATACGCGAATCGCCTGCGCCATATCGCCAATTTCATCCACCTGCGCCAGCACTGGCGCTTCCACGGCGTAATCCTGCGTCGCCAGGCGGTTAACCACATCGCTCAGCGTGACCACCGGGCGCAGAATGCGATGTTTGATAATAAAACCAAGGACAAAGAGAAACAGGACCGCCGTCAAACCGACCATGATTTCCGACAGTGTACGCAAACGTAACGACCGCTCAGTGGCTTCATTAATGGCTGTTTGGGTACGTTGATCGGCGAGGCTGCGAAAATGGGCGAAACGGTAATCCGTTTCCGAAAGACGCTCTTCATAGTTCGCGCTAAACAGCAAATCCATGGCCTCACTGACTTTACCGGCCTCCATATTGGCAATGGCGATGCGTTGTTCATCTTCAAGCTGATCCAGCGTCGAAATGCCATCGCGCAATATCAGGATCTCGGCATCGGACGCGCCATTATCGTGCAGCGCGATCAGGCGGTTCTCCAGCTCCACGTCCTGCTCTTCGCGGGTTTTCCAGCTCTGTATCGTTTCAGGTTGCTTTTTTATCACCGCATCGCGCGCCAGGTCGGTGAGGGCGTACGCTTCTTTTTCCAGATCATCGGTGAGTGAATCGAAAACACGGTTTTGCGCCACAGCGGCGCGTTCTTCGCGCTCCGCACTGGACGCCAGAAATAACGCCACGCCGGATGTCAGCGTTAAGACCACCGTGGCGACATAAGCAAAATTAGTGATCGTTGCTATACGCACGCGATATCGCCTTTTTATGGGTAAAGAGAGGTATGCCTATCATTTTAGACATTCTGTTAAAAATCAACGCGCAATATTCACGTCATTTCTTCGTCATATTCCCTGCCTATAGTCAGCCGCATCAAATCCCAAAGAGGATAACATGATGTTTGCTCCCCTGACGTTTGTGCAGGTGGATGCGTCCTGTGGGCTGCGGCTCATGGGTCAGGCACGGCTTCCCGCTGTGGGAGCCTGCTGATGGATGCATTCACCGATATCCGCCTTAAAGGTGTCTCCTACGCGTTCGGCGCACACACCGTTCTCAATCACATCGACTTGCATATTCAACCCGGTAGCGTCGTTGCGTTGCTTGGGCCTTCCGGCTGCGGCAAAAGTACGCTGTTGCGACTGCTGGCCGGGCTGGCTGAACCCGCGTCCGGCGAGATCTGGTTTGGCGATCGCCTGGTGGCGAAAGCAGGCTGGTCGTTACCGCCTGAAGCGCGCGACATTGGCATGGTCTTTCAGGATTACGCCCTGTGGCCACATATGAGCGTGGCGCAAAACGTCGCCTTTCCGTTGAAGATGCGCAATGTTCCGCGCGCAGAGCGTGAGCAACGCGTAATGCAGGCGCTGGAAAGAGTCGGGCTGGCGGCATTTGCCGGGCGTAAACCCGCAGGGTTGTCCGGCGGGCAACAGCAGCGCGTCGCGCTGGCGCGCGCCATTGTCGCCGAACCCCGTGTGTTGCTGTTTGATGAGCCGCTCTCCAACCTCGACAGCGCACTGCGCGAATCCTTATGCCATGAGATGGCGCAATTGCTGCGCCAAATCGGCACCACTGCCGTGTACGTCACCCACGATCGCCGGGAAGCGGAATGGCTTGCCGACCGCATTGTGCACCTCGCCGCTGGCAATGTTGAATCTGAACGCACCGTTACATCATCCTCAGGGGAAATTGCATGAAAGCCATACTGTCCGTCAAAAAAGGAGTCGCTTTAGCCATGGTGTTGTCATCCATGATGATGTCCAGTGCGCATGCGCTGACCGTCTATACCGCAGGCCCCGGGTCGCTGGCGAAAAGCCTTGCCAGCGGTTTTGAACAGAAGACCGGGGTGAAGGTTAATATTTTCCAGGCCACCACCGGCAAAGTGATGGCGAGACTGGAAGCGGAACAGGCCAATCCGCAGGCGGACATTTTGATCTCCGCCTCCTGGGACACCGCAGAAGATCTGCATAACCGGGGCTGGTTGCTGCCGTTTAGCAGTGCGAACGCCGCGAAAGTGCCCGAGACGCTGAAAAGTGCGGACTATATTGCGCAAGGCGTTTCCGCGCTGGGCATTGTGTGGAACAGCAAAAGCGGCACCCCGGAACCGAAAGAGTGGCAGGATCTGACCACCGCCGATTTTAAAGATAAAGTCACCACGCCGGATCCGGCGCTCTCCGGCGCGTCGCTGGATCTACTGATTGGCCTGCAAAACGGCATGGGTGAGAAAGCCTGGCAGTTGTTCGACGCCCTGAAACAAAACGGCATGGTGGTGAGCGGTCCGAACGCGCAGGCCGTAACGCCGGTGATGCAAGGCGCGAAAGCGGCGGTGTTTGGCGCGGTGGATTACGTCACCTACGGCAATATTGCGCAGGGTGAATCGCTGAAAGTGATCTTCCCGGCCAGCGGCACGGTCATTGCGCCACGCCCGATGATGATCCTCAAAACCACGCAGCATGCGGATGACGCCAAAGCATTCGTGGACTATGTGCTGTCGCCGGAGGGGCAGAAAATGGTTGCCGATGCCTGGCTAATGCCTGCCCGTACCGATGTTGAAGCGAAACGCCCGCTGTTTACCGAACTGAAGGTGCTGCCGACACAAAGCGGCGGTGCCAGCGAACGCGGCGAGGTGCTGAAGCGCTTTAATGCACTGTTTGCGCAGTAATCCCATTCTCATTTCGGCGGGGGTAACCCCGCTTTCAGGATCGCCGCTGTGAACCAGAAAATGATTGCGCGGGTGACGATGGCGCTACTGGCGCTGTTGGTGGCGTTACCGTTGCTGTTTATTGTGTTGCAGGCTGTTTTCCCGCATTTCAGTGCGGGAACATTCAACGATGCGTTCGCTGGAGTGCCTGCGCTGCTGGCGGAACCGCAACTGCCCGCCATGTTCAGCGGTACGCTGCACATTGCCACCGGGGTTGCGCTACTCAGCATGCTGATTGGCCTGCCGCTCGGCATCGTGCGGGGGTTATTCGATGTGCCGTGGCCAAAACTGTGGGATCTGCTGTTTTTGATCCCGTTCCTCACGCCGCCCTATATTGCCGCCTTGTCATGGATGCTGATCCTGCAAACGCAGGGATATCTGATGCAGCTTACCGGCCTTGACCTGAATAATCTGCTGTTCAGCAAAAGCGGGATTGTGCTGGTGATGACGCTGAATATTTTCCCGGTGGTCTATTTTGCCGTGTCACGCAGCCTGCTCGCCAGCGGGCAACGCCTCGCGCAGGTGGCGCGCGTGCACGGTGCGACGCCATGGCGAGCATTTTGCCATATCACATTGCCGCTGTTGTCTCCCGCACTGGCTGCCGGGATGCTGCTGGCGTTTACCCTTGCGGTGGAAGAGTACGGCGTTCCCGCCGCACTGGGGACGCGTGCCGGCGTGGTGATGCTGACGGTGGGAATTGAAGAGAAGCTGGCTGACTGGCCCATCGACATGCCGGGTGCCGCGCTGCTCTCCGTCGTGCTGATCGCCATCGCGCTGGGCGGATGGTGGCTGCAACGCAAACTCACCGGCGACAGCGACGTCACCAGCGTCTCGGGTAAACCCACGGAACACGTGGGCGCACGGCTCGGTCTGGCAGGCATTCCGGTCGTCATTATCATGGCGCTGGTCGGCTTAATTGCGGTGGTGTTGCCAGGATTGTCGATGGCAATCACCGGATTCAGTTCGACACTCTCGGCTGGCCTGTCGCTCGATAATTTGACGGTGAAACATTTTGCCGCGCTGTTCGCCGAACGGGGCGATGCGCTTTGGGCGCTTGGCACCAGTCTGTCGCTGGCGCTGGCGGCGGCGCTGTTCACCGGTTTGCTGGGGCTGTGCATTGCCTGGCTGGTGGTATTACAGAAGATAAAAGGGCGCGCAATCATCGATGCGCTCTCGCTGATGCCCGCGGCGCTGCCGGGGGTTGTGGTCGGGGTGGGACTGATCCTGATGTGGAACCGTGCGTTCTGGCCGGTTTCCCCTTACAACACGTGGGTAATTTTGCTGCTCTCCTATTGCTGCCTGCTGCTGCCCTGGCCGGTGCGCTATATCAGTAGCGCTATGCGTCAGCTCGGCGGCAATCTTGAGCCTGCGGCACGGGTGCACGGCGCCAGCGCCTTGCAGGCACTGCGCCTGATCGTGCTCCCACTGGTCTTTCCGGCCATGCTGGCGGCCATGTTAATGGTGTTTGCCATTGCTTCCCGCGAACTGGTCACCTCACTGTTACTGGCCCCCGCCGGAACACAAACGGTCGCGGTGTTTATCTGGCGGCAGTTTGAACAGGGTTCGGTGGGTCAGGGGATGGCCATGGCGACACTGACGTTGATCACCGGGTTGCTGTTAATGCTCACGGCGCTGGGTCTGCTGCAACGCAGCACAAAGCGATAAATGCAGGGCACAAAATCGCCGGTGCAGGAAAAAAAATGCGTTATAACAAAGGGACATCTTTCATAAGGAGCCTGTATGACCCCTTTTTTGACCGCTTATCTGGCCCGTATTGGCTGGAACCATATCCCGGATGTGTCGCTGGAGACGTTACGGGCGTTACATCTGCATCACAACGGCGCGATTCCCTTTGAAAACCTCGATGTGGTCTTACCGCGCGAAATCGAACTCAGCGATGAGGCGATCTTCCAAAAACTGGTGGTTGCACGCCGCGGCGGCTACTGTTTTGAACAAAACGGATTATTTGAACGCGCACTGAAAGAGGTGGGCTTCGAGGTGCGCAGCTTGCTGGGGAGGGTCGTTATCTCCAACCCGCCGCAAATGCCGCCGCGCACCCACCGCATTTTGCTGGTTCAGCTTGCGGGGGAGCCGTGGATCGCCGATGTGGGATTTGGCGGGCAAACACTGACCGCGCCGATCAGACTGCTCGCGGATATTGAACAGATCACACCACATGGTGTGTACCGTTTACAGCGCGCCGGAGACGACTGGGTGTTGCAGTTCCGTCACCATGAGCGCTGGCAATCCATGTACCAGTTTGAAATGGGGCAGCAATACCAGGCGGATTTTGTGATGGGGAATTTTCACTCCGCCCACTGGCCGGCGTCGCATTTTCGCCACCATTTACTGATGTGCCGCCATTTGCCGGACGGGGTCAAACTGACGCTCACCAACTTCCACTTTACCCACTGGCGACAGGGCCACGTACAGGAGGAAAGGGTGCTGACCAACGTGGCTGCACTGTATGAAACCCTGCAAACCCGTTTTGGTCTGGGTGTGGACGATGCACAGCACGGTTTTAGCCTGCAAGAGCTGGAGACGGTGATGTCGCGTTTCGAACTGCACGGTGTACAGGCTTAGCACAGCTCTTTTGTGATCATCACCGCCAGATGGCGATTGAAGGCTGCTTCATCGACATCTGGCATTCCCAGCATACAAATGCCATCCATCCCGCAGACAAAGGCAATGAGCCGCCATGCGATATCGTGCGCCGCATCGCCGCCGGTAAACTCGCCTGCAGCCCGGCCTTTGTCGATCAGTTCCACGACTTTGGCGCACCACATTTCCATGGTCAGCAGATAAGCGCCTTTGATTTCCGGTTCTTTACCGGCCAGCACCAGCGCTTCGCGCCACAGGCGCACATAGGGTTCCAGCCCGCCGTCATCACTACCGAGCATGGAATGCAATTGATCGCGCCACGGTGCCGTCACGGGCACCACTTCCACATTGAGCAGGGCGTCGATCAGCCGGATAAACGCCTGCGCTTTAAGTTCATTCGCCGAGGCGAAATGGTGGTGAACCTGACCCGTCGCCACAGCGGCTTCCTGAGCGATACGCCGTACGGTCATGGCGGCAAACCCGTCTGCCAGCGCCACACGCATAGCGGCCTGTAAGATCACCTCCCGGCGATCGTCACGATGTAAATAACGCATAAAAACTCCCCTCAACAGAGACGAAACCGAGTGTAACAAAAAGCTGGACATGCGTTCAACTTTACGTAGGATCGGCATGCTGGACGCATGTCCAGGATTGATAAAACGCGGAGTGTTGTATGTTTCGTCAGTGGTTAACGTTGGTCATTATTGTGTTGGTGTATATTCCGGTCGCTATTGATGCGACGGTATTGCACGTCGCTGCGCCTACACTCAGCACCGTACTGAACGCCAGCGGTAATGAACTGTTATGGATAATTGATATTTACTCGCTGGTGATGGCGGGCATGGTGCTGCCAATGGGCGCACTGGGTGACAGAATCGGTTTTAAACGTCTATTACTGATTGGCAGCGGCCTGTTCGCTACGGCTTCGCTGCTGGCGGCTTTCGCCACCAGTGCCAGCTGGCTTATCGCCACACGTTCGCTGTTGGCTATAGGGGCGGCGATGATTGTGCCGGCAACGCTTGCCGGGATCCGCACCACGTTCTCGCAGGCGCGTCACCGTAACACTGCGCTGGGTGTGTGGGCGGCGGTTGGCTCCGGCGGGGCCGCGTTTGGGCCGTTAGTCGGGGGCATGCTGCTGGAGCACTTTTACTGGGGCTCCGTATTCCTGATCAACGTGCCGATCGTACTGGTGGTGATGGCGCTGACTGCCCGCTTTGTACCGCGCCAGCAAGGGCGTAAAGAACAGCCGTTAAACCTGAACCAGGCGCTGGGGTTGATTGTGGCAATCCTGCTGCTGGTCTGGAGCGCCAAAAGCGCCATGAAAGGGGCCTTGCCGCTGTGGCTTATCGCCAGCACGTTGCTGGTCGGCGGTCTGTTGCTGGCGACGTTTGTCCGTCTGCAGTTAGCGGCAAAAACACCGATGATCGATATGCGCCTGTTTACCCATCCGGTGATTTTAAGTGGTGTCGTGATGGCGATGACGGCGATGATCACACTGGTTGGTTTTGAGCTATTGATGGCGCAAGAGCTGCAATTTGTGCACGGTTTCACGCCGTTTGCCGCCGGGGTATTTATGTTGCCGGTGATGCTGTCCAGTGGGTTTAGCGGGCCAATTGCGGGCATTCTGGTGTCCAGACTGGGACTGAGGCGGGTTGCGACGGGCGGAATGGCGTTAAGCGCATGCAGTTTTCTCGGTCTGTCAGTTACCCATTTCTCCACGCAGCCATGGCAGGCTGGCATATTGATGGCACTGCTGGGGTTCAGCGCCGCCAGCGCATTGCTGGCGTCAACCGCGGCTATCATGGCTGTCGCGCCAAAAGAGAAAGCGGCAGCGGCGGGCGCGATTGAAACCATGTCCTACGAGCTGGGCGCCGGGCTGGGGATTGCGGTGTTTGGCCTGATTTTAAGCCGCAGCTTTGCCCATTCGATCCAGTTACCAGCGGGGCTGAGCAGCCACGAAGCGGCGCAGGCGTCTTCCTCGATTGGTGAGGCGTTCCGCCTGGCGCAGGAGAGCAACACAGGGCTGGCACAGGAGATTATTGCTGCCGCAAAAACGGCGTTTATCAGTTCCCACAGCGTGGCACTGAGCACAGCAGGTGTGTTGTTGATCGTGCTGGCAGTGGGGATCTGGTTCAGTCTGGCAAAAGCGGAACAGCAGTAACGATGAAGGCGCAGGGCTTAACCTGCGCCCGCAGACGCCGGGTTAAGCCACCTGACGGGTCGACCACCAACAGAGCAACGACCCGGCACACACCATTAACGCGCCTTGCCAGAATGAGAAGGAGAGCGGGGCGCTTAAAACAAACGCCGCCAGCGCCGAAGAGAGCACCGGCGTAAAATACGACGCCGCCGCCAGTACGGTCACGTTGCCGTGCAAAATACCAATATTCCACGACGCATAACCAAAACCGAGCGCGATGCCGGTCATCACTAATTTCATCACCACCGGCAGCGTAAAGAGCATTGCGGGTTGCGGCGTCAGAGCAAATTTTACCCACAGGGTTGCTGCCGTCAGTAAAACAAACAGCGTAATGCCATTCGCCCCGTTGGCATATTTCGTGGTTACCGTACAGTAAATCGCCCAAATAAATGCCCCGGCGAAGGCCAGTGCGTAACTGAGCGGGTTGGAAATAATATTGCGTTGGATATCGGCAATATTCAGACCGCTATCACCGCCTAATACCCAGCACACGCCAACCAGGGCCAGTAATAAACCGGGGACGACTAACAGCGTGGATTTTTGCCCGTTAAATAATATCGCGCAGACAATCGTCAGGCTCGGCCATAAATAATTGACCATCCCCACTTCAATTGCCTGCTGGCGCGTATCCGCGTACCCCAGCGAGAGCGCGAGGCACAACTCATAGCTGACAAACAAAACGCTACCGGCAATAAGGTAATGGCGGGGTATCGCGCGCAGGCGTGGAAAACCCACCGTAAAAATTAACAACAACCCGCTGATGCTGTAGATCATGGCCGCGCCGCCCACCGGGCCGAGTCCTTCGCTGACTGCCCGAATAAAGCCGACCATCGTGCTCCATAATAATACCGCCAGTAAACCAATTAGCGTTGCGCGTTTTTTCGTCATCACTGCACTTATATTGTCCGTAACAAAACCTCACCTTATAACACAGTTAATTGCGCACACGCGAATGACGGTTCGTCCTGACTAATCCTTAAGGATAAGAAAAACCCGACAGCGGCGACTATTAGGTATCAGCCTCCGGCGGTTATTGATTTATCGCAATTCACACACCGTGTGGAATGTTTAGTTTCCCGCCCGAAGTCGAAAAACCAATAATGAGGAAAGCAATGGACGTCAGCCGCAGACAATTTTTCCGCATCTGCGCGGGCGGTATGGCAGGAACCACAGTGGCCGCATTGGGGTTTGCCCCGAAAATGGCGCTGGCTCAAACGCGAAATTATAAATTGCTTCGCGCAAAAGAGACCCGAAATTCCTGCACATACTGCTCCGTGGGCTGTGGGCTAGTGATGTATAGCCTGGGAGATGGCGCAAAAAACGCCAAAGAGGCTATTTACCATATTGAAGGGGATGCGGATCATCCGGTCAGCCGGGGTGCACTGTGCCCGAAAGGCGCTGGCTTGCTTGATTACATACACAGCGAAAACCGCCTGCGTTACCCGGAATACCGCGCGCCAGGCTCGGATAAATGGCAGCGCATCTCCTGGGATGATGCCTTCAGCCGTATTGCCCGTCTGATGAAAGATGACCGCGATGCGCATTTTATGGAAACCAACGCCGCAGGGGTACCGGTCAACCGCTGGCTCTCTACGGGTATGCTGTGCGCATCGGCTGCAAGCAATGAAACCGGTATGCTGACGCAAAAATTTGTGCGCGCCCTCGGCATGCTGGCGGTAGATAACCAGGCGCGCGTCTGACACGGACCAACGGTAGCAAGTCTTGCTCCAACATTTGGTCGCGGTGCGATGACCAACCACTGGGTTGATATCAAAAACGCCAACGTGGTGATGGTGATGGGCGGTAACGCCGCTGAAGCCCACCCGGTCGGTTTCCGCTGGGCAATGGAAGCCAAAAATAACAATGATGCCACGCTGATTGTGGTCGATCCGCGCTTTACGCGTACCGCATCGGTGGCCGATATTTATGCGCCAATCCGCTCCGGGACGGATATCACCTTCCTCTCCGGCGTGCTGCGCTACCTGATCGACAATAACAAGATCAACGCCGAATACGTCAAACACTACACCAACGCCAGCCTGCTGGTGCGGGATGATTTTGCCTTCGAAGAGGGCTTATTCAGCGGTTACGACGCGCAGAAACGCCAGTATGACAAGTCATCATGGAACTATCAGTTTGATGAAAACGGCTACGCCAAACGCGATGACACCTTAAGCCACCCGCGCTGTGTGTGGAACCTGCTGAAACAGCATGTCGCACGCTATACGCCGGAAACGGTCGAGAACATTTGCGGCACACCGCAAGCGGACTTCCTGAAAGTGTGCAACGTGCTGGCCTCAACCAGCGCAGTCGATCGCACCACCACATTCCTCTATGCCTTAGGCTGGACGCAACATACCGTGGGCGCGCAGAACATCCGCACCATGGCAATGATCCAGTTGCTGCTGGGCAATATGGGCATGGCTGGCGGCGGGGTGAATGCGTTGCGCGGTCACTCCAATATTCAGGGCTTAACGGACCTCGGTTTGCTGTCGACCAGCCTGCCGGGTTACCTGACGCTGCCATCGGAAAAACAGACGGATTTGCAGCAGTACCTGAGCGCGAATACACCGAAAGCGACACTGCCGGACCAGGTGAACTACTGGAGCAACTACCCGAAATTCTTTGTCAGTCTGATGAAGTCGTTCTACGGCGATGCCGCACAGAAAGAGAATAACTGGGGTTTCGACTGGCTGCCGAAGTGGGATCAGTCTTACGACGTCATCAAGTATTTCCACATGATGGCGAAGGGTGAAGTCACCGGCTACATCTGCCAGGGCTTTAACCCGGTAGCCTCATTCCCGGACAAAAACAACGTCGTCAGCACCCTGAGCAAGCTCAAATATATGGTGGTGATCGACCCGCTGGTGACGGAAACCTCCACTTTCTGGCAGAACCACGGTGAGATGAATGATGTCGATCCGGCGACGATTGCCACCGAAGTGTTCCGTTTGCCGTCGACCTGTTTTGCCGAAGAGGATGGCTCAATTGCCAACTCCGGGCGCTGGTTGCAGTGGCACTGGAAAGGTCAGGATGCACCGGGCGAAGCGTTGAACGACGGTGAAATTCTGGCCGGGATTTTCCACCGCCTGCGTGACATGTACCGTACGGAAGGCGGAAAAGGTGCGGAACCGCTGCTGAACATGTCCTGGCGCTACAGCCAGCCGCACAACCCGCACGCGGAAGAGGTGGCGAAAGAGAACAACGGCTATGCGCTGGCGGATCTGTACGATCCCAACGGTCAGTTGCTGGCGAAAAAAGGGCAACTGCTGAACAGTTTCGCCCTGCTGCGCGATGACGGCACCACGTCCTCGTCCTGCTGGATCTACAGCGGAAGCTGGACCGATCAGGGCAACCAGATGGCGAATCGCGATAACGCCGATCCATCGGGGCTGGGCAATACGCTGGGCTGGGCGTGGGCATGGCCAATGAACCGCCGTGTGCTGTACAACCGCGCCTCTGCCGATCCACAGGGCAAACCCTGGGATGCGAAACGGATGTTGATCCAGTGGAACGGCACGAAATGGAGCGGTAACGATATTCCGGATTTTTCGACCGCACCGCCGGGCAGCAATACCGGGCCGTTTATCATGCAACAGGAAGGTCTGGGCCGCCTGTTTGCGCTTGATAAGCTGGCGGAAGGCCCCTTTCCGGAGCACTACGAGCCGGTCGAGACCCCGATTGGCACTAACCCGTTGCACCCGAATGTGGTCTCCAGCCCGGTAGTCCGGTTGTACGCAGAAGATGCCAAACGGATGGGGAAAAAAGATCGCTTCCCGTATGTGGGCACTACCTATCGTCTGACCGAGCATTTCCACACCTGGACCAAACATGCGCGTCTGAACGCTATCGCCCAGCCGCAACAGTTCGTTGAAATCAGCGAAACGCTGGCGGCGGCAAAAGGCATTGCCAATGGCGATCGGGTAACGGTGAGCAGCCAACGTGGATTTATCCGCGCGGTGGCGGTGGTCACGCGTCGTCTGCGTTCCTTGCAGGTTCACGGTCAGCACGTGGAAACCATCGGCATCCCGCTGCACTGGGGCTTTGAGGGCGTGGCGCAGAAGGGGTATATCGCCAACACCCTGACGCCAAACGTCGGTGATGCGAACTCGCAAACACCGGAATATAAGGCGTTTTTAGTGAATATTGAGAAGGCGTAAGGGGCGAGTATGGCAATGGAAACTCAGGACATTATCAAACGCTCCGCAACCAACCCGCTGACGCCGCCCCCACGGGCGCGCGATCACAAAGCGGAAATCGCCAAGCTGATTGACGTCTCCACCTGCGTAGGCTGCAAAGCCTGCCAGGTGGCCTGCTCGGAGTGGAACGATATCCGCGATGAGGTGGGGCACTGCGTCGGGGTTTACGACAACCCCGCCGATCTGAGTGCCAAATCCTGGACGGTGATGCGTTTTAGCGAAACCGAACAGCATGGCAAGCTGGAGTGGTTAATCCGCAAAGACGGTTGTATGCACTGTGCGGATCCGGGCTGCCTGAAGGCGTGCCCGTCCGCCGGGGCGATCATCCAGTACACAAACGGCATTGTCGACTTCCAGCAGGAGAACTGCATTGGTTGCGGTTATTGCATCGCTGGCTGTCCATTTAATGTCCCGCGTATCAATAAAGAGGATAACCGGGTCTATAAATGCACGCTGTGCGTCGATCGCGTCAGCGTGGGGCAGGAGCCAGCCTGTGTGAAAACCTGCCCGACAGGCGCCATTCATTTCGGCACCAAAGCGGAGATGCTGGCGCTGGGACAACAGCGGGTTGAGAAGCTGAAAGCGCGGGGTTATGACAACGCAGGGCTGTATAACCCGCAGGGGGTCGGCGGTACACATGTGATGTATGTGCTGCACCATGCCGATCAACCGCAGCTTTACCACAATCTGCCGAAAGATCCGCAGATCGATACGGCGGTCGGGCTGTGGAAAGGGGTGTTAAAACCGCTCTCCGCCGCCGGGTTTATCGCTACCTTCGCCGGGCTGATTTATCACTACATCGGCATCGGGCCGAATAAAGACGTGGACGACGACGAGGAGGAGCATCATGAGTAAGTCGAAAATGATTGTGCGCACCAAATTTATTGACCGCGCCTGTCACTGGACGGTGGTTATCTGCTTTTTCCTTGTCGCCTTGTCCGGGATTTCGTTCTTCTTCCCGACGTTGCAATGGCTGACGGAAACGTTCGGCACACCGCAGATGGGGCGTATTCTGCACCCGTTCTTCGGCGTGGTGGTGTTCGTGGTGCTGATGTTTATGTTTGTGCGTTTTGTCCATCACAACATCCCGGATAAGCAGGATCTGCCGTGGCTGAAAAACATTGTCGAGGTGTTAAAAGGCAATGAGCACAAGGTGGCGAAAGTCGGGAAATACAACGCCGGGCAAAAGATGATGTTCTGGACCATCATGAGCATGATGACCGTGCTGCTGGTCACGGGCGTCATCATCTGGCGACCTTACTTTGCGCACTATTTCCCCATTCAGGTGATCCGCTACAGTCTGCTGCTGCACGCCACCTCGGCGATTATTTTGATCCATGCCATCCTGATCCATATGTATATGGCGTTCTGGGTGAAAGGCTCAATTAAAGGCATGGTGGAAGGCAAGGTCAGCCGTCGTTGGGCGCAAAAACATCATCCGCGCTGGTATCGTGAGGTCGAGCGACTGGAAGCCAAAAAAGAGAGCACGGAAGGCATTAACTAATGGCTAAACCCCGCTCCGGAGAGATTCGGCGCGGGGTTCGGGAGTCAAATATTGGTAATGAGCGCATCAATGGAATTCACAATACGGTTTCTTTCCGCTCGCAAATTACAGACAAAATCTTTTTCTCTGATTTTTGTGGTTTCCAGATGCGTCATCATTGGCGCATGCAGCATCAACTTTTCGAATTCAATATTTACGCGGGGCACCACAGAATCAGCCCAGCACGGAGCACGGCTGTTTCTGACTAAGGAATAATTACACGGGTAGAAAGATCCGCATAAAAATCATGCTGTACGATCAAATAAAAAGGGATTGAATTTCTGGTGACCGGGGAATTATTCCGATAAACATCAAATTGTTTTCGCATCATAAAACCCTGAAATAGTCATCATCGGTAAGAACCCCGTGCTCAGCGACAAACTTATTCATTATACGAATATATTCTCTGGTCTGACGTTCTTTCTTTGCCTGTTCTTCCGGTATTAAACTGGCTTTGCTGTTAATCAGGGTGGGTGCGTATTTTGTTTTACGTTGACGAGTAACGTTCATGATTAATATCTCTGTTGCTTGTTGATAGAGGCATTATCATTATCAGAAAATCAAAAACAATGACGAATTTCCTGGCAGCAGTAATTTTTGCGAACGCTATTGCTGAATAAAGCAAACGAATGAAAGTAATAAAATAAAGTGCGAAACACTTCCCACTTTTTATTGAATGAGCGGCTTATTTAATAACGTTAAACGGTATACATGCGTTTGCCGCTCAAAAAAACCAAATTTATGGTACAGCGCGTGAGCCTCTTCACGCTCAGAGCGAGAAGTTAGCTCGATATAGCGCGCCGCATAAATGCAGGCGAAGGAGAGGGCGGAACGCAGCAACGCGGTCGCGATGCCCCGGCGTCGAAATTGGCTGCCGACAATCACATCTTCAATCATGCATTTCTTGCCAGAGAGCAGTGTCGCACAGACTAAGGTCAACATACCGGCGGGAACGCCATCATCCCAGGCAACAAACAGATGCACTGAGTCAGACGCAAACACACGCTGAAAGTCTTCTACGCTTAACGTCGGCGCGTGGGGGGAAAGCTCCGCCAGCAAGCGGGTTAAATCGGTTGCCAGCGTATCAGTAATGGATGACAGTCGTTCAACGCGAAGCGTATGCATGGCTTGCCTGCTCATGGAGTTGGGAACCCTTTCAGCATAGCCTGGTTTATGCCAGCGCGGCAGTTTACCGCTGCGTTTATTGTGGTGCGTACGCCGTTCGATGGCAGACAGATCAAAAGCAACCGAATACATGGATTAATGTGCCAGCCAGGACATTTCAACTGGTCTGCCCGCAGCGAATGGTCAATAATGCGTGCCGCAATCTTTTAACAAGTGGTCTGTAGTATGAAAAAAACGGTTTTTTCGTTGGCACTTGCGACCTTTGGTTTAGGCATGGCGGAGTTCGGCATTATGGGCGTCCTCACCGAACTTGCTAAGGATGTCGGTATCTCTATTCCTTCTGCCGGGTACTTAATCTCCGGTTACGCCGTGGGCGTGGTCATTGGCGCGCCGATTATGGCACTGTTCTCCAGCCGCTTTTCGCTCAAAAAGGTGATGCTGTTTCTGGTCGCGTTGTGCGTCCTTGGTAATGCTATTTTCACCTTTTCCAACTCCTACACGATGTTGCTGATTGGCCGGTTAATCTCCGGGTTTCCCCACGGTGCGATTTTTGGCGTCGGCGCGATAATCCTCTCCAAAATCGCACCGCCGGGCAAAGTGACCATGGCGGTGGCCGGGATGATCGCGGGCATGACCGTCGCCAACCTGGTGGGGATCCCGCTGGGCACCTGGTTGGGGCATGAATTTAGCTGGCGTTACACATTTATGCTGATTGTGTTATTCGATGCCGCAGTGATTGTTTCGGTGATTTTCTGGGTGCCGGACCTGCACGATACTGCGCCAACCCACCTGCGCGAGCAGTTTCATTTTTTGCGAAAACCGGAACCGTGGCTGATTTTTGCCGCCACCATGCTGGGTAATGCCGGGGTGTTTGCCTGGTTCAGCTACGTCAAACCCTTTATGGTGAATATCTCCGGCTTTTCCCCCACCGCAGTGACGTTGATCATGATGCTGATGGGGCTGGGTATGGTGCTGGGCAATATGTTCAGCGGCAGACTATCGGTAAGATTCAGCCCGCTGCGCATTGCGGTTGTGACCGAACTGGTTGTGGTGCTGGCAATGCTGGCGCTGTTTGTGCTGGGTGAACATAAGCAGGCGTCGCTGGCAATGGGGTTTGTATGCTGCGCCGGGTTGTTTGCCGTTTCCGCGCCGCTGCAAATTATGCTGCTGCAAAATGCGAAGGGCGGTGAAATGCTTGGCGCGGCAGGCGGGCAGATGGCGTTCAACCTCGGTAATGCCATTGGCGCATGGTTCGGCGGGCTGATCATTACGTTTGGCTTTACCTACAGCTACCTCACACTGCCTGCTGCACTGTTGTCCCTGGCCGCGATGGGGGCCTTGCTGATGTACGGCCGCTGTAAAGCCACGCGCCAGCTGGAGCCTGTGGCAGTGTAAACCCGCGTATTCTCCGGCCTGCACGCGGGTGATGAAACCCCTTGCAGGCCGGATCCTCTGCAATACATTACGGCAAATAGGGTTCTCCGAGCGTCAGCATCAGGCGGTTAGCCCAGGCAAAAAACGCCGCTGACTGGATCAGATCCAACTGCTGCAACGTATCCAGCCCTTGCGCATCCAGCTTCGCCAGGTGCGCCGCCGTTAACGCTGGCGGTGTCACCGATAACGCCGCCGCACTCTCAATTTCAGCGCCCCAACGCGCCGAGTGTCCTTCACTTAACGTTTGCCCCGGCGGTACGGCCAGCAACGCCTCTACGGCATTATCATCCTTTGACAATTGGCTGGTTTTACGTGCATGGACAGAGGCGCAATAGATACAACCGTTAATCTTGCTGGCTACCGTCGCAGCCAGTTCACGCTCTGCGCGCGGCAGGCCGCCAGGGGTGTAGAAGATGCCTTTATCCGTTAACGTGCGCTGTTCCAGCACCGGTAAGTTACGCCCTAACAAGCGAAAATAGTCCGAATCGGTATGGCCAAATTTTGCCAGAATCGTCTGTTCATCCGGCGTAAATTCCGCCAGTGGTTTCGCTGCTATCCACGGCTCCCAGCCCAGCTCTTGCTGGGTAAAGGCCACCGGCGCGACTTTACCGCTCTGGGTACGCGGTGCGGTATGCCAGACACCCGCGACGACCGCGCTTTCGCTGGCGGTAGCCGGTTTTCCATTCAGCAACCGCAACCCCACCAACAACCGGCTCTGGAAACTGACAAAGGCGATCAGTTGCGCCAGTGTGACAATGCTCTGTTTATTCCAGCCTGCGCTCACCAATGATTTCAGCGCATCCGGCGTGGCTTTTACCGGTGAGAAGGTGAGTAAACGGGCAAAATCCAGCGCCGGGGAAAGGCGGGCGGACGTGGGGTCTGCCAAGCCAAAACTGGCGTAATGCGCCGCCAGATCGTTGGCGTTGTGCCATTTCGCCACTTTCGCCGCCACAATAAAGCGCTCATCGGCCGGGAAATCGGCGTTTTCCGCGCTAAAGAGCGCGTCGTAGCTGCCCTGTGCGTGTCGCGTCGCGGCATCACGGGTATCGCGGGCGCTGGCCAGCGCGGAACCGGGGGCGATCTCCGCCAGTTCAGCCAAAATATCCTGACGTAAAGCCATCGTGACTCCTTATAAAATATGCGGGGCGACATGCCCGGCAATCAGTTCGATAGAGCGCAGCGTGTCCTGATGCGACGGTTCGACAGAGTGAACCTGGAAGGAGATATCCGTTGCGCGGGCCAGAATGCTGTCGTTTTTCAGGGAGGCAACCACGGTTGACGGATCGCCGATATGCGCATCGAACTGGCGACTATAATCCGTGACACTGTCACCCGTAACCTCATAACCCGCCGCACGGTGCTGCTGCGCCTGGCGGGTTAACCCCGGTGTTGCCACCTTCAGCGCATATTCCGTGCTGTCGGCGACAAAGGCGGTGCGCGAGGCGAGAATGCGCGGCGCAACGCCTGCCGGAAGGGCATCAAGATAGGCATCCACCATCGGGTTTTGGATCGCATCCAGCGTCAGTGAAAGGGCGTCCGCCGGGCGCGGCTGCGTGCGGGACAGCATTAATCCGTGCCCGGCCTGTCCGGCGCGGATCGCCCCTTCAACCGAAAACGTGGCAATCCACACACGCTCCGCCAGCTGCGGCGCAGGTGGGTAAAGGTGATTATCGGGATGGGTCAGCGAATCGCCGCGCCAGGCGCTCTGGATCAGATGCAGATATTCAGCAAACACGCTTGCCCGCTGGTCAATCGTCAGGCCAAACGGCAGAAACGAGGTCGGTGTACCGCCGGAGCCAAAGCCGACTTCCAGCCGCCCGTCGGCCAGCAAATCCAGTACGGCTGCATCTTCCGCCACGCGCAACGGGTTTTCCAACGGTAGGGTGATGATCGCCGTACCTAAACGGATGCTCTGCGTATGCGCCGCGACATGTGCCAGAAACACCAGCGGCGAAGGCAAACCGCCTTCACGCTCATGAAAGTGGTGCTGCGCAATCCATGCGCTGTCAAAACCATAGCGCTCAGCATGGCGGATCTGCTCTGTCGCCAGTCGGTAACGCTCTTTCGGCGGCGCATCATCCAGTAAACGGGTAAAAAATCCCAGGCGTTTTCGCGTCATGCGAACTCCTCCGTAGCAGGTGAAAAATGGGGAATGGCGTTGATCAATTCCCGGGTGTAGTTGTCCTGAGGCGCGGCGAACAGACGCTCTACCGTTCCGTGTTCCACCACACGGCCATTGCGCAGCACTGTCACGCTGTGCCCGATGCGGCGAACCGTCGCCAGGTCATGCGTAATAAACAGATAGGTCAGCCCGAGTTGCTGCTGTAACTGCTGGAGCAGGGCGAGGATCTGCGCCTGTACGGTCACATCCAGCGCCGAGGTGGATTCATCCAGCACCAGAATGCCTGGTTCGAGGATCAGGGCGCGGGCAATCGCAACCCGCTGGCGCTGGCCGCCAGAGAGTTCACGGGCATGGCGGCTTAACAGTTCCGGCGGCAATGCAACGCGCCGGGCTACGGTTTCCACCCGCCGTTTACGCTCAGCCTTATCGACAGGCTCGAAATTTTTCAGCGGCTCTTCAATGATGTCGAACAGCGTCTGGCGCGGATCCAGCGACGCAAACGGGTTCTGGTAAACAAACTGAATTTTGCGACGTAACTGGCGGCGGGCTTCCTGGCTCAGGTGCGTGGCATCAATGTCGTCAATCATCACGCTGCCGCTGTCGGCCTGTTCAAACCCCAGCAGAATACGCGCCAGTGTGGTTTTGCCGGAACCGGACTCACCCACCAGCGCATGCGTGCTGCCACGACGGACGTCGAAACTGACGCTGTCGAGCGCCTGCAACGCGTGGCCTTTGCCCAGTGAAAACTGCTTGTTGATCGCCCGCACACGAATAGCCGCCGACGCCAGTGGCTGGCCGGATACCGGCGCAATCGTCAGCGCATGACCCTGAAGATCGCTCAGTAACTGGCGGGTATATGCCTGTTGCGGCGCGCGAATAATATCCGCCGTTGCACCTTGTTCCTGAATTTCTCCGTGGCGGAAGACCAGTAAACGGTCGGCCCGCTCAGCCGCCAGCGCCAAATCGTGCGTCACAAACAGCACCGCCGTACCGGACTCGCGCCGCAGCCTGTCCAGCAGATCGAGGATCCTTTTTTGCACCGTCACATCCAGCGCGCTGGTGGGTTCATCGGCGATGATCAGGTCCGGTTGCAGCGCAATGGCGATAGCAATCAACACCCGTTGCTTCATGCCGCCGGAGAGCTGATGCGGAAACTGTTTCATCCGCTGTTCCGGGTGACTCAACCCCACTTTAGTGAGCAACGCCAGCACCTGTTCATCGCGTTCACGGGCGCTGATTTTGCTGTGCAGCGTGAGAATTTCCCCCACCTGTGCGCCAATGGTTTTAACCGGGTTGAGTGAATTACCCGGATCCTGCGGCACAAGGCTGATGCGGGCACCGCGCAGGCTGTCCAGCCGTCTGGCTGACCACTGACTTATCGCTTCACCATTGAGCAGGATCGTTCCGCTGTCGCGACGGGCATTGTCGGCCAGCAGACCAATGATCGCCTGTGCGGTGGTGGTTTTTCCTGAGCCGGACTCCCCGACAAACGCCAGCATTTCGCCGCGTTTGAGCGTAAAGCTGACGTGATGAACCACCTCGCGCCATTCGCGCCCGGTACGGTAACTGAGCGTTAAATCTTCTACAGCAAGCACCGTCATGGGCGACCTCCGCTAAGCTGGCGGCTGATGCGGTTTACCGCCAGCACGACCAAAATCACCACCACACCGGGGAACGTTGTCAGCCACCAGGCTGTGGATAAATAGTTACGTCCTTCGGCAATCAGCAACCCCCATTCCGGGGTGGGTGGCGGCGTGCCGTAGCCGAGGAAACTCAGAGTGGAGAGGGCGAGGATCGCCTGGCCGAATTGCAGTGTGGCAAAGGCCAGCACCGCAGTAAGCGAGTTCGGTAAAATGTGCCGCCACAGCACGGCGAGGAATGTACCGCCACTGCCTCTGGCGGCTTCAACGTAATCGGTATGGCGAATACGCACCACTTCCCCGCGCGCCAGGCGGGCAAAGCTGGCAACCGATGCCACCCCGACCGCAATCGCGGCATTCACCGTGCCGAAACCGAGGAGAATGATCACCGTAAGCGACAACAACAGTGACGGAATAGCGAGCAGCACATCCACCAGGCGCATCAGCAGTGACTCCGTGCGCCCGCCAACAGCCCCCGCCATGACGCCGAGCAAGGTGCCAGCCAACAATCCCATTGCCACGGCGGCCAGCGCAGCAGAAAGGGAGTGCGATGCACCAAAAATAATGCGGGCATAGAGATCGCGCCCAAGCTGATCGGTACCCAGCCAGTGATCGGCCTGCGGCGCCAGCCGTTGTGCACCGGCAATCCCTTCAACGGGACTGTAATGCGTGAACAGCCCCGGGAAAAATGCCGCCGTCACCGCCAGCGCTATCGTTAGCCAGGCCAGCCATAAGCCGGGCTGCCAGCGAAAGACAGGAAATACCCGTGCCCGCTTGCGGGCGGCGGCTGCGTAGTCCACCAGACTCATAAGGCACCTCCGGTCACCGTTTTCAGCCGTGGGTCAAACCACGGCATTAACAGATCAACAAGCAGATTAATCAGCACAAACCCGAGCGCAGAGATCATCACCACGGCCTGTAAAACCGCGATATCCTGGTTATTCACCGCCTGCTGGGTCAGTTGCCCCAGCCCGCCGCGACCAAAGACCGTTTCGGTGATCAACGCACCCGCAATTAACTCGCCCAGCAGCAAACCGGCAACGTTCAGGACCGGCAGTAACGCGTTTCCGGTCACATGCCGCCACAGCACGCCGGTTTCGCTTAAGCCTTTCGCCCTCGCCACCGCCACAAACGGCTGTGCGGCAACCTGGTCGAGACTGCGCATCAGGATCTGCGCCAGTGGCGCAGAAATCGGGATAGCGACCGTAATAATCGGCAGGATCACCCCTTGCAGCGGCGACGGGTTGATAACCGGGATCAACCGCAACTGGAAAGAGAACACCTGAATCAGCGCGATACCGAGCCAGAAGGTCGGCAGCGAGACAAACAGCACCGGCAACGACTGAATCGCGTTGCTTAACCCGCGCAGGAACGGCAGTCGCGAGGCAAACGCCAACGCAAACGCCAGCACCACGGCAAGCGCAAACGCAGGCAGGGCGAGGGTCAGTGTTTCGGGCAGATTACTGCGAATCAACTCGCTCACCGCAACGCCCGCCTGGACCGAATAGCCAAAATCACCGCGCAACATGGCGAACAGCGTGTGCACATATTGCTGCCACAGCGGGCTATCCGCGCCGTAGGCAAGGCGCATCTCCTCGATTTGCGCCGGGCTAAGCCCCAGATCCGGGTTCTGAAATTTAATCAGTACCGCATCGCCCGGCAGCACCTGAAGCAGCACGAAAGAGAGCGTAAAGGCCGCCCACAACACCAGTAGCCCAAGCCCTGCGCGGCGCAGCAAATAGTGGCTCATCGCACGCCCCCTTAATGTTTCGCAATCCACGCGCCGTAGAAGGATGGACGCCCCACGGCTTCAAAATTGACGTTTTTTACCCATGACGCGCCAGCAAAGACCTGCGGCTCTTCAAAAATAGGGATCACATAGGCGTTTTCCAGCAGGTAGCGCTGCGCATCGCCGGTCAGTTGCAGACGTTTCTGCGGGTCAACTTCGGCGGAAATACTCACCAGCAAGGCGTTGAGTTTGTCGTCGCGGAAGCTTTTCACCTTGTCGCTGGTGCCGCCCTGTTGCAGCAGCGCATCGCGGTTGGCGGGGTAGAACATACTTTTCACTACATCCGGATCGGCGCGGCCGACTTCCGACACGGTAAGCGGTGTTTTCAGCGGGTCGAGGTTATCGAGGGTACGGCTGCCTGCATCACCGGCTTTGACCGTCAGCGCCACACCGACCTGACGCCATTGCTGCGCCACCAGTTGCAGTACCTCTTTGTTTTGCGGCTGCGGCAGTGACTCATAAATGGTCAACGCCAGCGGTTGACCCTCTTTGGTGCGGATACCGTCCGCAGCGGTTTTCCAGCCTGCATCATCCAGTAACTGCCGGGCTTTGGCCGGATCAAATTTCAGTGCCTCGCTGAGGTTGACGTAACCGGCGGCCGAGTGGGCAATCACCGAGGTGGCTTGCGGGTAATTGGCCGAGAAGAGGGTGTCGACAACCTGTTTCGCATTTGTCGCATGGAGTAAGGCCTGACGCACGCGAAGATCGGCAACCAGTGGATTATCCGGGCGGAAACTGATGCTGTCGTTAACGCCACGGGTGGGCGGCGCATAGATGGCGAACCCTTGTTCTGTGGCCTGTTTTTCATCATAGGCCTGTACCTGGCGAATAAAACCGGCCTGGCCCGCCAGCAACGCGCCAATGCGCACGCTGTCTTCCGGCGTAACGATGAATTTAATGCCATCCAGATTGGCCGGGCCTTGCTGGGCACTATTTTTCGGTCCCCACTGATACGCTTTACGCGCCTGTAGCGTCACTTCACGCCCCAGTTTCTCGTCCGTCACCACAAACGGCCCGGAGCCGATAATATGCCGCGCGTCGCCCAGCTCATCGAAGTTGCGTTGCAAGGTGCTGAGGGAAACCAGCCCTGACCCGATTGTCGCGGTGCCTTGCAGGAAGCCGGGAGAGGGTTTTTTAAAGTAGAATTTCACCGTCTGCGCATCAATCACTTCGCTGCGTTCGTAATTATTGATGACTTCCGATACCGGCAGGCGCTGCGCTTTATTGCCAAGTCCGTAAGTGTCGAAGTTCTTCGCCACCGCAGCCGCATCAAGCGGAGTACCATCCGAGAACGTGACGCCGGGGCGAATTTTAAAGGTGTATTCCGTTTTGTCGGCGTTGGTGGTCCAGCTTTCAGCAATCCACGGTTCCACCTGCAACGTTTGCGGGTTCTGCCAGGTCAGTTTGTCGGTAATCTGGTTGAGGATGCCGCCGTTAGGGTAAAACCCGCCCGCCGGGGGATACAAATTGGTGTGCGCTTGCTGTTCAAGGTAAATCAGGATACCGCCTTTAACCGGCGTTTCCGCCGCAAAGGCCTGAACCGAACTGACGGTAATCAGCGCCGTCAGCAGCGGTAAACGAAAAGCGATGTGCATGGTGAATTCCTTTGTTATCTATTGTCTTAGCCTCGAACGCATCATCCGGTGCGGCTCATAACAAGGGAACAAAGGAATTGAGATAAGCATTTCAGAAAAGAGCAAAACGCGCGACAGGCCTGCTGATCAGGCCTGAAGGCGCATCAACGCAGCCAGGGTGTTACCGTCAGTCCGACCAGCAGACCTTCCGGGCCAAGCAACCGGGTCACGCTTTGCCCCCACGGCTCCAGGCGGTTCGCCACCAGTAACTGATACCCTTTTTGCAGCAGCACATCGGTGGCAGTCGTTAGATCGTCAACTTCGAATTCAATCCAGCCTTGCGGAACCGGATGCGTATCCGGCCATGCCGCCGCGCCGAAACAGGAGGCTGCTGCCTGGTCCAATGGCCACAGGGCAAAGTGCTTTGCCCCTGCCAGCGCATCGTGATCGGCGACCAGATAGTCGCTGTTGCCTTCCATCGGTTTCAGCGGCAAGCCAAGGGTTTGCTGATAAAAGTCCTGACTGTCGCTCACGCGTTGGGGGATTGGGCCGAACCCGGCGATAAACAGCACGTCAAGCCCGGGAATAGACGTTGTCATAAAGCACCTCCGTTGGGTAAAAAAGGGGCCGCTGGCCCCGCTCCTGCATGCAATATCCGGTAATTCATCGCGTAAAGCAATCACCCGGTCGCGTCCGAAAAATGCGCATTCCGGCCGCTATTTTGGGCGCGTCTGCAACGCGTCACTGTCATGCTGCTGTCATCATTTGTCGCCAAATTGTTGCTTTCTCTCAACAAAAAGAGTAATTAACAATGCATCTGGTGAAAAAATTCCTCGCAGTCAGCCTTTTTCTCTCCGCGTACGCGCAGGCTGACAACATTCTTGAATTCCCGCAGCCGAAAAATAACCCGGACGAGTTTTACGCGGTGACCGAAATTCCGGCGGGCAGCATGATCAAATATGAAACCGACGCGAAAACCGGCTTTATCGTCGTTGACCGTTTTCAGTCCATGCCGGTCGCTTACCCGGCGAACTACGGTTCGCTCACGCAGTCGCTGGCGGGCGATGGCGATCCGCTGGATGTCATTTTCTACACCCGTGCGCCGCTGGCCCCCGGTACGCTGATTAAACTGCGTCCCATCGGCGTGCTGAAAATGGTGGATGGCGGCGAGACCGACGACAAAATCGTGGCGGTTCCGGCCAGCAAAATCGACCCGACCTATGACGATATTAAAACCGTTACCGACCTGCCCAAAATCGAACAGGATCGACTGGAAGCCTTCTTCCGCGTCTATAAACAGTTGCCTGACGGTCGCAAGAAGGTGGAGCTGAATGGCTTTAACGATGCCGACACGGCAAAGCAGGAGATCAAAGCGGCGTGGGATGCCTGGAAAGCGAAAAACCCGCAAAAATAATAGACGCAGCGATGGCCCGCAATGGGCCATCCTGTGGTCAGTTTACTGGCGTACAGACATCGGGTAGGTAAAGAGCAATAAATGACAGATATTCAGCGCGAAATGGAACAGCACTGACACCCAGAGACGCCCGCTCCACATCCAGGCAAGACCGTAAATCACCCCGGCCAGGCTGGCAAAAATCACCAGCAACAGACCACCTGCTAAATGCACGCTACCAAAGATAAGCGCCTGTATCACCAGCGCAACAGCCGGGTGCATAAACCCCGCTAACCGCTGCTGCAAATAGCCGCGAAACAGCGCTTCTTCCGCCAGAGCGACAAAGAACAGGTTGGCCAGGGCGAACGGCAATAACCACTGGGGCCAGTGAGGCTCAATTTTTAGCCCGCCCAACAGGACAGCCAGCCACAACAGAGCCGGAACGGTAAGAAGCAATACCAGCCATTGCCATAGCGGGCGCGGCGGTGGGGTTTCACGGACGAATAGCGATCCGGTACAGATCAGCAGAACAAACGGTGTCAGCGCTTTATCAAAATTAAAATAGAGCGTGAAGGGGGCGCTTTCCGGCCCCGCTTTGACCAGGTCCAGTATCTTTGGATTGTGAAAACCGGGCATAAGATGGAGCGTCAGCGCAACGGCCAGCATCACCAGCAAACACTCGATAGTCCGCTGTATCGCAGGACGCTGGGGAAGGGTGTACCCCGTCAGGCTGATAGCCGCCAGCAGAATAATGCCCCCGGCGACCCGGAGATCGATAACGCCAAGCCATCCCGCCCACACGCTGGTGACGAGCAATAACCCGACGGCGATTTTTTTGTTAAATGACAGGGTCAATAACGCGAGTGCAAGTAGTATCCACATACCTCATCCTTGATGTGTTAATGATATAAAACGCCTGCGAGAATAAACCAGGCCGCCCAACGTTGCACGGCCTGGTTTCGATTAAGTCAATTGCGTATTAATACGTGTTATCTCCTCACGCCATTGCGCCTGTAGCTGCGGTTTCTGGTGTTTGGGTTTACGGGCCAGGTCCTCTGCGAGGCGTGTTTCCAGCTCAATAAGCCGTGCCAGCAGGGCATCCTGATCATCCGCAACCGCCGTCACCGCGTGTTGCGGTTGGGCAGTGGCATTGATGGGGCCAGCGCTTTCCCGCAGTCGTTCATACACGGCTTGCACATCATGCCACTCCTGTAGTTCACCGTTTTCCACCAGCCAGAAGCGGTTACAGCTTGCGTTGATCAACTGACGATCGTGGCTCACCAGCAGCACACCACCGCTGAAGTGTTGCAGCGTGTGCGCCAGCGCTTCTTTACCGGCCATATCCAGATGGTTGGTGGGTTCATCCAGCAACAGCAGGTTAAAGCGCGCCAGCGACAGGCCAACAAACAGCAGCCGCGAACGCTCACCACCGCTCAGCGTCGCAACGCGCTGCCCATGACGCGCCCATGCAAAACCGGCGCTGATCAGCGCCATTTTGCGATCCTCCGGTGCCGGGGCGAACGGCTCCAGTGCCTCAAACAGCGTGGCCTCATCCGGCAACTGGTGCAGTGTCTGATCGTAGTAACCGGCCTGCAAACGCGGGTGCAGGCGCAGAGCCGCTGGGTTTTCCTGCCGGTACGCCTGCCAGATTAACCGCAGCAGCGAGGATTTCCCGCAACCGTTACGCCCGACAACAGCAACCCGATCGCCGCTTTTCAGGCGGGCGAGGGGAACGTGAAACAAGGCCGGTAAACCCGCCGCTGGCGCAACCGGCAACTGCTCCATTTCCAGCAGACGATCCGCCGGTAACGCCTCGCCATGCAGCGCAAGCGTCCACCGGCTTCCGGCGGTCAGTTCCGTCTGGCTCTCTTTCAGGCGCTCAACCTGTTTTTCCATCTGTTTGGCTTTGCGCGCCAGGTCTTCATTGTCATAAACCCGCCCCCATGTCGCCAGCCGTTTGGCGCTGGCGGTAACGCGGTCGATCTCCTTTTGCTCGGCTTTATGCCGCAGGGCGTCGCTCTCATCCCGTTCCTCCAGCGCAACGCGCGCATCGCTACAAGGTAGTGCGAAGCAATGCAGTGTATGGTCACGCAGGATCCAGGTGCCGTTGGTCACCGCATCCAGCAGTGGGGCATCGTGCGAGACCATGACAAAGCTGCCGGACCAGTGTTGCAAAAACTGCTCCAGCCACAGCAACGTAGGCAGATCAAGGTGGTTGCCGGGCTCATCCAGCAGCAGAAGATCCGGTTCGCGGATCAGCGCCCGCGCCAACAGCAAACGGGTGTGCTGACCCCCGCTCAGCGTCGCCGCTGTCAGGGCGATTTCCTGCGGACTCAGTCCCATGCTGGCCAGTAGCGCTTCGCCTCGCCAACGCTGGCTCTCCCGTTCCGTCGCCGGGATCTGCGCCAGCACCGCCTCCAGCAGCGTGACAGGCAATAGCTCAGCGGGAAGATGTTGCTCCACGCGGGCCAACAGGCAGTGGTGCGCCACGGTGACATTACCGGACAGGGGAGACAGCGAACCGTCCAGCACTTTTAGCAGGGTGCTTTTGCCGCAGCCATTGTCGCCAATAAGACCAAGGCGATCGCCTTTTTTCAGGGTAAAGGAGAGATCGGAGAATAACGGACCGAAAGCCGTTTCAACACGGATTGATTGTGCAGATAGTAAAGTGCTCATTGCTTACTCAAGAGTTACAGGCATGTTTATGCCTCGTCAAACATCGCTGACGATAACCCGGTAAGCCCAAGGGAAGGGGGTTGTATCTTCGCTCAAGCAGAAGTTATCGCAGCACGATACCGATAACGCTTGAGCTGGTGCGATCACCAAGGGTATGTGAAACATAAAACAGTTCACAATACAGCATAATTAGCCTCCTTTTATATTCAGTAAGTTGATGGGTGAAAGGAGTGTAGCGGGGAAATAAATGATTTGCCAGCGGCGCAGGGGAAACGCCACGTGCAAAAACAGCCATCCGCAGATGGCTGTGAAGAGGAAACACACCGTCAAACCTGAGCCATTCCGCCATCCACGCAGATCTCTGCCCCTGCGATGTAGCTGCTCTCATCGCTCGCCAGAAAGAGCGCTGCATTGGCCACTTCGTCGGGTTTGCCCATTCGGTGCAACGGAATATCACGGGTTAATGCTTCGCGAACCTCATCGGTGACAACCGACATCATCTCGGTATCGATAGGGCCTGGCGCTACGACGTTAATACGGATACCGCGGCTGGAGAGCTCACGTGTCCAGGTCCGGGCAAATGAACGCAGTGCCGCTTTACTGGCGCTGTAAACGCCGTATCCCTCCGTGCCGATCGTATCGGCTATCGACCCGATGAGCACCACGCTCGCACCGGGCTGCAATAACGGCAGTGCGGCCTGCAAGGCAAACACGGGCGAACGGACATTCAGGCCAAATATCTGGTCAAAATGCGCTTCGCTGATGTCCCCGATGGTGGCGTATTCCGACATCCCGGCATTAATGACCAGCACATCGATGCGACCCGCTTCTGCCTGAACCGTCGCCATAATGCGGACCAGTTCGCTTTGTTGACTCACATCCGCACGCAGCGGCACTGAAGCGCCTGACAGGGTGCGACTGGCTGCCTGGAGCTCCTCATCACGGCGTGAAGTAAACCAGGTTGTTGCGCCTTCATGGGTGAAACGCTGGCTGATTGCCAGGCCAATGCCTTTTGCGCCGCCAAGCACCACAGCCACTTTATTGTCTAATCTGCCCATCTGTTCTCTCCGGTTTGAGTGGAAAACAGATGATATAAATTTTATACTTAATATCAATTACGCACTTTATTTATATCTGATATCGCGGAGTATATCGCCATGGAGAAAATTGACTGTAACAGCCTGAATAATGTGGGGAAAACCCGTTGGGTACTGGAACACATCACCAATAAATGGTCGATTATGATCCTCACGGTACTCTGTACCGAACCTGCCCGCTTTAATGAAATCCGCCGTCGGCTGGATGGCATTACCCACAAAGCGCTGGCGGATGCGCTAAAACGGCTGGAGCGCAATGGACTCGTGCGCCGTGAAGTGCTGCCTACCTCGCCGGTGGGCGTGGAGTACAGCATCACGCCGCTGGCGCAGACGCTACAACAACCGTTTATGGCGCTGAATGATTGGGCGCTGGCGCATGGTCCGGCGCTGGAGCGGGCGCAGGCGGCCTACGATCTCGTCCATGCTAATGAGGAAACAACAACGGATTAGCTGAGCAGGGCGGGCACACCCGGAGCACGACGACTCCGGGTGGAAAACAGGCGGTTAGATCGAGGTACGGCGATAGCTGCGGTACTTCGGCTCCCAGAAGTTATCGTTAATGGCTTGTTGCAGCGCTTCGGCAGAGGTTTTCACCGCCAGGCCTTGTTGCTGCGCCATTTTGCCGACCGCAAACGCGATGGCGCGCGACACTTTCTGAATGTCTTTCAGCTCCGGCAACACCAGACCTTCGCCATTGAGCAGCAGCGGCGAGTATTCTGCCAGTGTTTCGCTTGCCGCCATCAGCATTTCATCGGTAATGCGTGACGCCCCGGCGGAGATCACCCCCAGACCAATGCCCGGGAAGATATACGCGTTGTTGCACTGCGCAATCGGGTAGGTTTTCTCTTTCCACTGCACCGGCGCAAACGGGCTGCCGGTAGCAACCAGCGCCATACCGTCAGTCCAGCTGATGATGTCCTGCGGCGTCGCTTCCACACGGGAGGTCGGGTTAGAGAGCGGCATGATAATCGGGCGCGGGCAGTGTTTGTGCATTTCACGGATGATCTCTTCCGTAAACAGCCCGGTCTGACCGGAAACACCAATCAAAATGTCCGGTTTCACATTGCGCACCACATCCAGCAGAGAGATGGCTTCGCTCTGGGTTTCGCGATCCCAGTTTTGCAGGTTTTCGCGTTTCTGCACCAGCTTGCTCTGGAACGGCAGCAGGTTTGGCATTTCATCAGTCAGCAGACCGAAGCGATCCACCATATAGACTTTCTGGCGTGCATCCGCTTCGCTCAGGCCTTCACGCTGGGTCTGCGCAATAATCTGCTCGGCAATCCCGCAGCCGGCGGAGCCTGCACCGAGGAAGACGATTTTCTGTTGGCTCAACTGGCTGCCAGCGGCGCGGCTGGCGGCAATCAGCGTGCCGACGGTCACGGCCGCGGTGCCCTGAATATCATCGTTAAACGAGCAGATTTCGTTGCGGTAGCGGTTCAGCAGCGGCATGGCGTTTTTCTGCGCAAAATCTTCAAATTGCAGCAGCACATCCGGCCAGCGTTGTTTAACTGCCTGGATAAATTCATCGACAAATGCGTAGTACTCATCACCCGTAATACGCGGGTGGCGCGAGCCCATATACAGCGGGTCGTTAATCAGTTGCTGGTTGTTGGTGCCAACATCCAGTACGACCGGCAGGGTGTATGCCGGGCTGATCCCGCCGCAGGAGGTGTAAAGCGAGAGCTTACCGATTGGAATGCCCATCCCGCCAATCCCCTGGTCGCCCAGGCCAAGGATGCGCTCGCCGTCGGTAACGACAATCACTTTAATATTGTGGTTCGGGACGTTTTGCAGAATGTCGTCCATGCTGCCGCGGTTCTGCCAGGAGATAAACACGCCGCGCGCGCGACGGTAAATGTCCGAAAAACGTTCACATGCCCAACCGACCGTTGGGGTGTAGATCACCGGCATCATCTCTTCGAGATGGTTATCAACCAGGCGATAGAAAAGGGTTTCGTTCGTGTCCTGGATGTTACGCAGGTAAATGTGCTTATCAATATCGGTTTTAAAACCCTGATATTGCAGCCAGGCGCGCTCCGCCTGTTCTTCAATCGTTTCAACCACTTCGGGCAACAGACCCAGCAGGTTGAAGCTGCTGCGCTCCTCCATGCTGAAGGCGCTGCCTTTGTTCAGCAGGGGAAACTCCAGCAACACGGGACCGGCATAGGGGATGTACAACGATCGGTTTTTATTATGTTTGGCATTCATCTTACTGCTCCTTTATCAACGATCACTCCGCGTGGCATAGCGTTGCGGGTGGGGTACTGCGGCGGGCGCAAGTATAAATCATCAATACGGCAAATACTTCCTATTCGCGGCATTCGTTGATTGAATTTTTATCAAGCAGAAGAGAAAACAAAACGCCACTCCGGATGGAGTGGCGAGGATGGAAAACATTAGCCAGCGCGGCGATGACGCCCGGAACGATGGACCACCACCGTTTCTTCATGGTTGTCTTTGGTTACCACTTTGCGGGTGTTAGACACTTTGTAATCCAGTCCCATGATATGACGTGCCTGACGGTTCGATTTCATGCTTACTCCTTAATCCAGTTCAATGTTTCAAGGACAAGCCCGGTAAACTGCGCCGGGCGAAATACAATCTCATCATTGCGCGGTACAAAAAACATACCGGACTGTCATCCTCGGACATCGTGACGCAAAGCGCAAGCGAATGACGACTTTTAAGAACAGTCTCTTATTATTCGTGGCGCAGGTCATAGAATTGATCAATAAACGAACTTGATCACTTGACTGATCAAGTGAGCCAAACCTATTTTTGATGGGCATCTTCCATTTGCTTTCAGAGGGTTGCCCGATGGGTTTTATTCGTACGTTGCATGGAGATATTGCCCCCGCCGAGCTGGGCGTGACCTACAGTCACGATCATATTTACTGCATCCCGCCGTATTGGGCGGAGCGTAACGATGAAGATCTGCTGCTCGATTCAGCGGACGCCTCGGAAAGGGAGCTGGCGGATTTTCGCGCCGCGGGCGGGCACTCCTTTTATGACGCCACCGCGCCGGATTATGGCAGACAGGTCGACGTCGTTGCCAGGATCGCACAGCGTCAGCACGTACAGATCATCGCCACTGCCGGGTTTAACAAAGGCTTCCTCTGGAGCTGCAAGCGCCCTGGCCACAGCGACACGTTTGCGCAGTGGATTGAACACTCGCCGCTGGACGCACTGGTGGAGCACGTTGTCCGCGAAGTGACGGACGGCATCGATGGCAGCCAGTACCGGGCTGGCGTGGTGAAATGCGGCACCGGCTATAACATGATTTCACCCCTGGAGCGCAAAACGCTGGAAGTGATCGTTCGCGCGCAGCAAATCACCGGCGCGCCGATGCACAGCCATACGGAAATGGGCACCATGGCGCTGGAACAGACGCAGGTGTTTAAAACGCTTGGCCTTGATATGTCCCGTTTGTGCTTTGCACATATGGACCGAAACCCCGATCCCTGGTTACATCGTCAAATCGCCAACACCGGGGCGTACCTCTCTTTTGACGGTATTACCAGAATAAAATATCACCCTGAACATATTCGTACGCAGGCCATCCTCGAACTGTGTAAAAGGGGATATCAAAAACAGATCCTGATCGGCGGCGATTTCGCCCGTAAAAGCATGAGCGCCCACTATGGAAAGGGGGGGCTGGGATTGAAGTTTATCCTGGCGGACTGGCGGCCACGGTTTTTGGAAGAAGCGCGTGAAGCAGGTTTTGACGGCGAAGCGCTGCTGCACGATTTCTTCATTGCTAACCCGGCCCGTTATTTTGCCTTCAGCCAGGAGAGTGAATGAAACTGCAGATGCTGAACGAATCACAGGCCAGCGCGGCGCTGCACCGGGCGCAGATAGCCTTACTGCCGCTGGGTGCGGTAGAACCGCACGGCGATCACCTGCCGCTGGCGACGGACAATCTGCTGGCGGAGCGCTTTTGCGAACGACTCGACGCGGCGCTCGGCGACGCATCGGTGATGCTTCCGGTGCTACCGTTTAGCCAGGTCTGGTCGTTACAGGGTCACGCTGGCGCGGTGGATATCGGCAATGATTTACTGAGCCAGCTTTTACAGGCGCTTGCGCGCAATATGGCTGGCTATGGCATTCCGACGCTGGCGGTCATTAATGCGCATTACGGTAATTTTGACGCCATGAAAAGCGCGGCCAGAGCGTTAAAAGACGAGGGGATTACGCTACTCAGCTACACCTGGGCGGGGATGAATGATTGCGTGCACCGGTTAAGGGAATCGAAAGAAGCCAAAGCCGGGTATATGCATGCCGATGAGATCGAAACCTCCCTGATGCTGGAGCTTGCGCCAGAAGCGGTGCAGATGGCGCAGGCAAGGGCGCATTACCCCGAGTTTCCCCCCAATTTCGCCTGGCAACAGATGCACTGGACGGAGTTCTCCGACTATGCGGTGCTGGGCGATCCGCGCTGCGCCACGGCGGAAAAAGGGGCGGCACTTGTTCAGCAGGCACTGGAAACCACGCTCCACTCCCTTCATCACTATCTTGCGCAGGTATCCCGATGATCGCACGCCAGGCCATTCAACTGGAGCACCCCGCAAACACGCCAGAGCAGGCGATTCTGGCGGCAGGCAACGCGCTGCTGGCAAGCGATGCCTGCACTGAAAGCTATGTGCAGGCGATGGTGGACAATTTTCATCAATTCGGCCCCTACTTTGTGATAGCACCAGGTCTGGCAATGCCCCATGCCCGGCCAGAACAGGGCGCGCTGACGCCGCAAATCAGTTTTATCCGCCTGCGACAGCCTGTGGCGTTTGGGCACAGCGATAACGATCCCGTCTCGCTGGTGCTGGGGTTATCCGCGACTGGCCAGGATCAGCATATTCAACTTATCCAGCAACTGGTGACATTGCTCAGCGATGAGCATACGTACCACACTTTTCTGCACAGCACGGACGCAGAAGCCATTTTTTCCTGTTTTACGCACAAGAATTAATCACGGAATCACGCACTTCGAGGGCTGATAATGAAAATTCTGACGGTTTGCGGTTTAGGCATGGGCTCCAGCCTGATTTTAAAAATGAATGTCGAAACGGTATTACAAAAAAACGGTATTCAGGCGTCTGTTGAACACATGGATGTCTCTTCCGCCTCCTCGGCGCGGGCCGATCTGGTGATCACCAATAGCGAGCTGGTGGATAACCTGCGCCAGCTTTCCTGCCCGGTGGTGGTGGTGAATAACTACATTGATACGCAGGAAATCACCCGCGCTTTAGCGCAGGCGGGCGTGCTGAACGAGGGCGTCTGACCATGAGCGAATTTATCGATGTGCTGCACTGGATAACCGTCAACATCTTCGGCGAAGCCTCCATTTTAATTGGTTTGATCGTCCTTCTCGGGCTGGTGTTACAGAAAAAACCGCTGGCGGACATCGTCTCCGGCACGTTGAAAGGCATTCTCGGTTTTCTGATTATTGGCGCAGGCGCGGGCATTATTGTCTCCGCCTTGCTGATCTTTCAGCCCATCTGGACCGAAGTGTTCGGCCTCAGCTCCATGAACCTGACGGACATTATGGGGCAGGTGAAATTCAGCGAACGCTTCGGCAGCAGCGTGACCATTGCGATTGCAGCGGGTTTTGCCATTAACCTGCTGCTGGCGCGAATCACCCCGTTCAAATATATCTACCTGACCGGCCATATGATGTTCTGGACGACGATGATCTTCGCCGGGATCATGGTCAACACCAACCCGCAAATCTCTGCGGTGCAGTTAACGCTGATGCTGTCGGTGATCATGGGACTGTACTGGACGCTGCAACCGGCAATGGTGCAACCGTGGGTGCGAAAAATCACCGGCAACGACAATGTCGCGCTCGGCCATACATCGTCCTCTGTGGCACTGCTGGGCGCGGTGTTCGGCACGCTCTTCGCCGCCAACAAAATTAACGCCGAAGATATCCAGGTGCCGAAAAAGCTCGGTTTTCTGCGCGACTCCAACGTGGTCACCGCGTTAACCATGACGCTGTTGTTCTTCGTGGGCACCTTTATTCTGCAAATCAAAGCCACGCCGAAAGCGGCCGAAATTCTCTCTCAGTCGGGCGGGCTCAGTTTTTATATCTACGCCCTGAAACAGTCGCTGATCTTCACCGGCGGCATTGCCGTGGTCTTGCTTGGGGTCAGGATGTTTATTGGCGAAATGGTGCCGGCGTTTAACGGTATTGGCTCACGGCTGGTGCCCGGCGCGAAACCGGCGCTCGATTGCCCGATTCTATTCAACTTTGCACCCAATGCGGTGGTGCTTGGCTTCGTGGGTGCCTTTGTCGGTTCACTGCTGTGGCTTACGGTGATTGGTCGCTCCACCGGGTATGTGTTTATTCCCAGCATGATTGTTATTTTTTTCCATGCGGGAACAGCTGGGGTGTTTGGCAATATCACTGGCGGCTATAAAGGCGCGCTGCTGGCGGGGTTTGTCACCTCCACCGTGGTGGCGTGGGGGCAATACTTCTGCGTCAGCTTCTTTATCAACGACACCATTCCGGATACCGCGCTGTGGGCGGGCGATAGCGACATGTTTATGCTGGCGCCGCTGATCGGCGCGTTAACCCGCTTGCTGACCTTCTGAGGATCTGCGATGAGCGATGCGCTGAACCACTACTATGCACAAATTCATCAGAAATTGCGGGCGCTGGAGCAACAACGCGACGTGATTGACCGCGCAGCAGAGATGATGTTCGACACCGTGTGCAACCAGCGCAATCTGTTTGTCTTTGGCGCCAGCCATGCCGGGATCCTGGCGGAAGAGATGAGCTACCGCGCCGGTGGGCTGGCGATCGTTAACCCGCTATTTAACCCGGCGCTGATGCTTAACGTACGACCATTAACGCTGACCAGCGCCGTGGAAAATGTTGAAGGGTTAGGGCGCGTCCTGGTAGAGAGTTCACCGCTACAGGCCGGAGATACGCTGCTTATCCACTCCGTATCGGGGCGCAACGCCATTACCCTGGATGTGGCGATCTGCGCCCGTGAGCGCGGGGTGAATGTTGTGGCGATCACCAGCCTGGATACCGCCGCGAAGGTGACCTCACGCCACTCTAGCGGCAAGCTGCTGGCCACGGTGGCGGATGTGACCATTGATAATCTCTGCGAATACGGCGACGCTGCGGTCACACTACCGGGAATGGCGCAGCGGGTCGCGCCGTTGTCCACTATTATGGGGGCAACCATTGCCAACAGCCTGGTGCTGCGCTTATGCGAACGGATGCTGGAAAACGGCCTTACGCCGCCGGTGCTGGCCAGTGCAAACATAGACGGTAATCAACAGATAAATCGGGATATACTGGAAAAATACAGGAGCCGGATACACTACCTCTGAAGCGGAGTTGAAGTATGTTTGAGTCTGACGGACTCCCACTTTACCTGAAGATCAAAGAGATTATTCTGCAACGGATCATCTCGTTTACCTACGATGACAGACTGCCTGGCGAACTGTTGCTGGCAGAAGAGTTTCAGGTGGCGCGCGGTACGATCAAACAGGCCATCGATGCGCTGGTCAGCATCGGGATGGTGTATCGCGAGCAGGGAAAAGGCACCTTTATTAACCGTGATGCGCTGCTCAAACACTACACCGATCTGCCGGATACGCTGGTCTCGTTTGTCGATCCTCAGCCCGTGCATCTGGAGGTCATTTCTCTCTTTCCTTCCATGGCAGACGGCGTGGTGGCGGAAAAAATGGGGCTAAGCCTCGGCCATCAGGTCGTGCGCCTTGAACGGGTCATGATGCAAAACGCGCAGGTCGTCGGGCATGTGATCAGCTGGCTCAACGGCCGGATTTATACCGATATCAGCCATATTGATGGCGCGCGTTCGCTGCACGGGCAATTACGCGAAACCTTTGGCTATGCGCCGACACGCGCCCATGAACAATACATGCCGGTGGTGAGCGACAGTGTGCTGGCAAAACAGCTCAACGTGGCGGTGGGCAGCCCGCTGTTACGCATCGAGCGGATTGCCAGTAACCTGGATGATGTGGTGTTTGAATACAGCGTCAGCCATGTGAAAGGGGCTTCGCTATCCCTGCGGGTGGCAACCAGTCAGAGTGCGGGTAATGCGCAGTGGAGTTGCGCTGTCTCATGGTAAAAGAACGTCAACAAGGTCCGCGCGGTTAGGCCTGAAACAAAAAGGCCTGAGTCCGCTCACATCACGCACCCAGGCCATAAACGCCGCTCAATGTGACTGCCCGGTTTGACAGGGCAGTCCATCTTTTCTGCTTTACCGGATATTAGTGGATAAGCCCCTGAACACGGGTAATGGCGTTGTCATACACCGTATTGGCTTTTTCATTACGGGCTGCCTGGTAATATCTCAGCGCTTGCTGATAATCACCCGCCGTTTCGTAAATTTTGCCGATGTTATAATTTGCTCCGGCGCGAACCGTTGGTGCACCTGTGCCGCTGGCTAATGCCAGCGCTTTACGGTTAGCCCACAGCGCTTCCGCCGTGCGACCGGCTTTCTGGTAAACCAGCCCCAGGTTGCCGTATGCCTTGCCGTTATCCGCCCACGCGTTGACGGCCGCCGTGAACTGCGCGATCGCCTGATCGTAATCATTTTGCTGATAAGCCGCTTCTCCCAACAGGTTGAAGTTGCGCGACGCGCTCATATCCTGTTGTGACCAACCCGCGTTGTGCGACGCGGTCCAGGCGTCTGCCAGCGCAGGCGAGAGGAGCGAGCCGATGCTCGCGGAATCCGTCGTTACCCCTTCAATTTTGTTGATATCGACAAAATCGCCCGACGGGGTGATTTTAAATACCGTCCACAGATTCCCGGTCTGATGCTGCGGAACATAATAGGTTCTCACCAGCGATTCACCGACGTAAACGAACACTTTCGCCTGACTCTCGGACAAGCGCGTGGTGTTCGGTCTTAAACGATCGGTAAAGTCATGGATAGCGTAGACATAGGACTGACCATTTTGACGGGCGGTCAGGGTGATGGTTTCCGGACCAAAACTGTCCGTATCGTCAACGTCCAGATTGCCGTTATCACCCTCTTGATGGTCGAAATAGATATGGTTGCCCGGATAAACAATGTGCGAGTCCAGATCCTCGGGCTGCGCTCCCCAGGTTAAGACCACACGCATGCTGTCCAGCCCGTTTAGCACCGGGCTTAGCGCATACGACATGCCATTACAGGGGCATTTCACCACCAGATTGGAATAACCGCTTTTTTTAACGATCAGCAGCGTATCGCTGGTATCGGGAAACGCGCTCTCCAGTACCGCCTGTCCCTGGGCGTTTGTTGTGGCCTTGATCGCGCTTTCACCGTTTCGTTGCAGCATAAGCTGCGCGTCGGGGATTTTCGCGTCTTTCACCACGGCGCTCAGAATTTCAACCTGGGTCGTGCTGGCCGAACCATAACCAGACAACAGAAAAAGCGGTAAAAGCAGCCATGACTTCATATTACTCTTCATTTAATCCCTTAATATCCGGGCAATTTTATGCCCTGTTACGATGTAATAATCTCCCCGTCCGGCTATCAGCGACCGGAGTGGGGAGGTAAAAAGCTGGCTAACAGGAATATCGCGTTCTGCTCACCCAGCAAATTTGAAACTATTCGCGCGGATTATACTTACCGCAACCTCATGATCAAAAGGCATTTTTACGAACCGTGAGTCTGTCAGTGCACGGTTAATCTTGCCCGTCGCGTTTCTGGCTCGTCACGGAAAACAGATGCGTCATATCGCCGCCCATCCGGGTATTTTGCAACGGTCTTAGCGCCGTGATGCGCTGGTTTAACGCCGTATCGCACTGCTGAAGCTGGCACCAGGCCTCCAGCCAGGCCAGGTTGGTCGGGTGCTGCAAAAAAGCGCGATCCTGCGGCTCCCCGGTTTGCTGTGCATAAGGGGCAGGGTCATCGAGCGAGGCAATGATTTTCGCGCCCAGCCGTTGCAACGCCCGGTTGTTTTCTGCCATCACATCCACACCGTTCGCCCGCGCAAACAGGGCGATCATCACCAACGGCTGTATCGCGTAATTATGGTAGGAAAAGGCCCGCTGGCGGCGGCGCAGTTCATTGGCTAAAAAACCCTGCGCATCCACTTGCTGCATCGCGGTGCGGTAAATCGCCAGCGATGCGTGAAACAGATCCTGACGCTGGGTGACCACCGCAGTCGACATCAGCGCCCAGGCGGCCCAGTAACTGTGGTTATTGACTCTATCCAGCGGCAGATCGCGCCATTCACTGGCGGTTAAGGTTCCCAACTGACTCAACCAGCGCGTGATGGTTTTCTGCTGGTCTGTATAAGCGGCAAGCGGCTGCGCCGGTGAGAAAGCCAGTTGTAACCAGGCTGAGGAGAAACTCGCCAGCGCCCATTTGCGCATGGACTTGCCGGTATGATTCGCCGCTGCGCCGGTTAATGCGCCTGCATCAGCCCACGCGCTGAGTGCGTTAACAACACAGGCGACATAACGCGGATCGCCGCTGCGTGTCCAGGCGGTCACCTGTTTGCTGACCAGGCTCTCCATGGCGGTAATGTTTCGGGTTCGATCGCGAAACGCAGCTTCAGCCTGCGGATTAAGCGTGGCGCGGGCGCTGTCGGAGCCTTCGTACTTGCTGCGAAAATCGAGCGTGCCGGTAAACGGCGTGGGAACAGCAGGGCAGTTGACCGTTTTTGCCGCATCAACCCGATGCGCGGGCGGCTGCATAAAACCGGAAGGGGGCTGTAAGCTGTCGGCAGCACGGGCCGCCACCGACAGGACTAACGACAAAAGAAACATCAGGACTGCTTTGCAGGGAACCATGCTGCGCCTCTTTTCCGCAACGGAGTCCGTGACTATAACAGGGATCAGCTACCGCCAAAAACATGTACCGCGCGATGCAGGCGGGCGGCGCGTTCAGAGAGATCTTCGGCCGCGCTGGTCACCTGTTCCACCATCCCGGTGTTGTTGTGCGTCATCGTGCCGATGCGGGAAACCGACTGATTAATCAGCTCCAGCGCCTGAGTTTGTTCATGCGTTGCAACGCCAATCTCTTTGATCATGGTCGACATATTAATCACGCTGTCGATCATGGCCGTCAGGTGTGTTTCCGTCTTCTCAACCATTTCCACACCGCTTTTCACGTTCGCCACGTTATGTTCGATCAACGTCTGGATTTCGCGTGCAGCAGAAGCGGAGTGCTGCGCCAGGTTGCGCACTTCGGCGGCCACAACGGCAAAACCACGGCCGGATTCACCTGCACGAGCCGCTTCTACTGCGGCGTTCAGCGCCAGGATATTGGTCTGGAAAGCGATGCTGTCAATCACGCCAATGATGTCGACGATTTTATTGTTGTCCGCGGAGACAGCCTGCATCATGGTGATGGTTTTCTTCATCACATCGCCGCTGTTCATGGCGCTGGCGCTGGTTTCATCGGCGCGGGCCATGGCATCGGACGCCGTTTCCGCCGTTTGCCGCACCGCGCTGGCGATCTCTTCCACCGCAGCGGCAGTTTGATGCAAATCAGCGGAGGTTTCTTCGGTGCGTTGTTGCAGGGATTCGCCTTCACGGGTAATGCGCCCGCTAATGGTACGAATACCGTTAATCTGTGCGGAAACATCCCCAACCAATGAACTGAGATTCAACCCGGATTGGTTAACCAGTCGCATCAACAAACCAATTTCATCCACGCGGTTAAAATGCCGGTAGTCGGCTTTACGCCCGGAAACCACTTTCTGCATTTGCGATAACACTATTTTCAACGGGCGCGATATTTGGCTCTGCAAAAAAACAGAAAGCAGTCCGAGAATAATAATAGATGCGCCCGCTTTGGTGGCAGCATTGACGTCCGTATATTGTAATGCAACCAGAAGGGCAGCCGTAATTATACTGCCCAGGTTGATACGTTTTGAAACATTGATGCGCTGAAAAAGAGATAAAAAAGAAAATAAACCGCGGCGCACTACCAGCCCTTTATAGAAACGATAGCCTTTGAGTTTATTCTCATTAACTTGTTGATAGAGGGCTGCGCTGGCATCCACTTCTGCGCGTTCGGGAATATTACGCACAGAGATATAACCGGTTAACTGCCCCTGCTGATAAATAGGGGTCACGTTGGCGCGAACCCAATAGTGATCGCCGTTCTGGCGACGGTTCTTCACCATCCCGGTCCAGCTGTCACCCTGTTGAATGGTAAACCACATATCGCCAAATGCCGCAGGGGGCATATCCGGGTGGCGAATAATATTATGCGCCGCTCCCATTAATTGATCTTCATTAAATCCGCTGGCGTCAATAAAGGCCGTATTGGCATAAGTAATATGGCTGTGCGTATTTGTTGTCGACAGCAACGTCGTACCGTCGTTAAGCAAAAACTCTTTTTGTGTAACATGAGTGTTACGCTTCATGAAAAAAACTCCACGATGGACCGCAATCAATGAGTTTTGCTGACGCGGTAATACGTGTGATTAATTTACCGGCCAGTGACTGTTGTTAGTTATTACCTGTGCATTTTCCACGAACTTATCGGCAACGGAAAGTAGCAACATTAAATATTTTTTTAGTCATGCTTACGCCTTAATTTTTAAATATTGTTATGAATTTGCGACAAAAAAAAGACAGCGCAAAATTTCCCAGGAGATAAGTAAACCCTTAAGCTAAATTATCAGCCAGACATCCGATAAAGGGTGAAAAATAATCACCGGACAAACAAAAACGTTAACAGCAGAAATAGCCGTATTTACATTAAAACACTATTTCAAAGGCAACATTGCCGCGTAACGTGCTGCTCAGTGATACAGCAATACTTAAATCGTATGACAACAGAGTGGATAAAGACATGACATTTTACAAGGGTAATAAGTTGCCTGTCGCTTATTTTTACGGCGTTTACAGGCGGCGGAAAAACCGCCGCCTGGAGATTAATGGCTGAGGATTTGATCGAGGAACTGGCGGGTACGCGGATGTGCGGGTTGCGTAAAGAACGTTTCGGGTGCAGCAGACTCCACAATGCGGCCATCGGCCATCAGGATCACATTGTCCGCCACGGTACGCGCAAAGCCCATTTCATGCGTCACCACAATCATGGTCATGCCGCTCTCCGCCAGGTCAAGCATCACATCCAGCACTTCTTTGATCATTTCCGGATCGAGCGCCGACGTCGGCTCATCAAACAGCATGATTTCCGGCTGCATACACAGGGCGCGGGCAATCGCCACACGTTGCTGTTGCCCACCGGACAGTTGCAGCGGGAACTTGTGCGCCTGGTTGGCAATGTGCACTTTTTCCAGATAGTGCATCGCCAGTTCCGTTGCCTGCGGTCGCGTCATCTTGCGCACCAGCGTTGGTCCGATAATCAGGTTATCCAGCACGCTTAAATGCGGGAACAGATTAAACTGCTGGAACAGCATGCCAATGCTCAAACGAATCCGGCTGATATTGCGCACGTTGTCGTTCATTTCGATGCCGTTCACCAGAATCTGCCCCTTCTGATGCTCTTCAAGGCGGTTAATACAACGGATCAGTGTCGACTTGCCGGAACCGGACGGGCCGCAGATCACCACGCGTTCACCTTTTTTCACGTTCAGCGACACCTCGTCCAGCACCTGGAATTTCCCGTACCATTTGCTGACCGATTTCATCTCAATTATCGCATCGCGCGATGTCATGTCTTGCATCAGGAGACTCCTTCAGGGTTACGGCGGGCATCAATGCGTCCTTCCACCCACACGGCATAGCGAGAAAGCAAAAAGCCGAATAATAAATACAACGAGGCGATAAACACATACGACTCGATATAGTAGCGACGCCACTGCGGATCCTGCATCACCGCGCTGGTGGCCGTCAGCACATCAAACAGACCGATAATGATCACAAACGAGGTATTTTTCATCGCCGCGATAATATGGTTGGTCACCGCCGGCAGGCAGATACGCAAGGCCTGCGGCAGAATGATTTTGGTGGTGGTGTGCCAGTAACCGAGGTTCAGCACCGCCGCCGCTTCATATTGACCACGGGGAACCGATTGCAAACCGCCGCGGATCACTTCCGCCTGGTAACAGGCAAAGAACAACGCAATACCAATGATGATGCGCAGCAGTTTGTTGACTTCCATATCCGCCGGTAAAAACAACGGGAAAACATTCACCGCCACAAACAGAATGGTGATCAGCGGCACACCGCGCAGACCTTCAATAAATATCACCGACAGGCCGCGCAAGAAGGGCAACGGGGAGCGCCGTCCGAGCGCCAGCATCACGGAGACGGGCATACCAATGATCACCGTGCCGGAAAACAGCAGTAGCGTCAGCGGCAGGCCGCCCCAGTCCGCAGAGGGCACTGGTTTCAGACCGAATACACCGCCGCTCATCAGTACTGACATCGTCGCCAGCGAGATGAGCCACAACGGCCATAACAGGCGCGAATGCCAGCAGGCGGGGGAAAGCGACACCCCCACGGTAATAAACCACACCAGCATCGCCAGCGCCGCGCGCCACTGTTCATCGTAAGGATACAGACCGAACAGAATAGGGCGATACTTCTCGCCAATCACTGCCCAGCACGCGCCAGTCGCCGCCCGGCACTGCTCCACATTCCCGCTCAGCCCGACAGCGTTAATGACGCCCCAGCGCAACAATGATGATCCCACCAGCAGGATCACCGTCAGCAACAGGAGTGTCAGCACCGTTTGCAGGACGCTGCTGAAAAGATGACGTCGCAGCCAGAAAAGCACAGGGTTTTGCATCACGGTTCCTTAGCGCTCTTTAATGGCGACGTAACGGTTAAACAGGTTCATCAGCAGGGACGTCGCGCCGCTGATAATCAGATACACCACCATCATAATGGCGATCGCTTCCAGCGCCTGGCCGGTCTGGTTCATCAGCGTATTGCTGATGTTCGCCAGCTCCGGGTAACCCACCACCACGGCGATGGAGCTGTTTTTCGCCAGGCTCACATACTGACTGGCCAGCGGCGGCACCATGACGCGCATTGCCTGCGGAATGATCACGTGGCGCATCACATGCCACGGGGAAAAGGAGAGCGCCCGCGCCGCTTCAAGCTGTCCTTTGGGCACCGACTGAATACCCGCACGAACGATTTCGGCAATAAACGCCGACGAGTAAAGGGCGATACCCAGCAGCAGCGCGGTGAATTCCGGGCTGATGGTAAAACCGCCTTTAAAGTTAAAACCGCGGAGTTCCGGGCGATTCAGCTCGTGCGGCGCGCCAGCAAGCACCCACACCAGCAGCGGCAGACCGATAATCAGCGCAGTCCGCAGACGGGCCACCGGCACCATTTTGCCGTGATGCTCACGCCAGCGACGCGCGACGCGCGAGAGCAGTACACTCATGACACACGCCGCCAGCAGCGCCATTAAGGTCCATAGCCAGCCGCTGTGCGCCGCCGGGACGGTAAAGGTCAGCCCACGGTTGGTTAAAAAGCCCATGCCAGGCAGAATGATCGCCTCACGCGGCGAGGGCAGATTACGGATCACCACCGCCCAGAAGATCACCTGCAAAATGACCGGCACGTTGCGCAGCAGCTCTACGTAGCCGACACACACTTTCATCAGCAGCCAGTTTTTGGACACTCGCCCGATACCGACAACAAAACCGAGCACAGTGGCGAGCACAATGCCACACACGGTGACGTACAGCGTATTGAGTAAACCGACGGCCAGCGCGCGGGTGTAGCTGTCGCGCGGCGTGTAGTCGATAAGTTTCTCGCCAATGGCGAATTGCGCGCTCTGATGCAGGAAGCCAAAGCCGGTGGCAATACGCTGCGCGCGCAGGTTATCCACCACATTACTGTAGAGCCAGTAGCTGAACCCTAAAAGCAGCGCCGCCAGCAGGAACTGGTAACACCAGCTGCGCACGGTCTTGCTGCCGAAAAAGGTGAAAAGGCGAAACACGGTGGACGGCCGGGTCGTGTCCGACGCCAGGGCAAGCGCACCGGAGTTGTCAGTCTGTTTCATCATTAAACATCAAGGTTGTTACGGGAGTGGAGAAGGGTCACCCCACAGTCAGGGGTGACCCGGCGATTAACGGATCGGCAGGCCGTAAAGCAAACCGCCTTTGGTCCACAGATTGTTTAAATCGCGATCCAGCGGTTCAGCGCTTTGCGGGCCGAAATGACGGTTATAAATGTCGCCATAGTTGCCCACCTGTTTAACAATGTTGTACACCCATTTATCATCCAGGCCGAGTTTCTGCCCAAAGCCGCCAGTCACGCCAAGCAGGCCCTGAACATCCGGGTCGGTGGATTTCAGCTCAGCGTCGACGTTACTCTGGTTGACGTTCATCTCTTCGGCGTTAAACGTGGCGTAAACAACCCATTTCACAATGTCAAACCACTGGTCATCGCCTTTGCGCACCGCCATGGCCAGCGGCTCTTTCGAGTAGATGCCCGGCAGGATGATATGGTCGTCCGGTTTTTCTGCATCAAAGGTTTTGATGCCCGGCAACGCCACTTTGTCGCGGGCGATCACATCGCAACGCCCGGCAAGGTAAGCCGCAACATACTCTTTGTTATTCTCGATCACCACCGGGGTGTAGTGCAGGTTACGCGACGAGAAAATCTGCGCCACATTCTGCTCGGTGCTGCTGCCCGGCGTGATACACACCGTTGCGCCATCCAGATCTTCCACTTTTTTCACACCGCTGTTGGCGCGCACCATAAAACCGGTGCCGGTGTAGAAGTTAGGCGGAGCGAAGTTTAGTCCCAGCGACACATCACGGGTCAGAGAAGCGGTAATGTTACGTGATAACACATCGACTTCACCGGACTGGATCGCCGCAAAACGCTGGGCGGTGGAGAGCGGGGTGAAACGCACTTTTGATGCATCGCCAAATACCGCCGCCGCCAGAGCGCGGCAGAAGTCCACATCCAGGCCTTCCCATTGGCCTTTGCTGTCAATAGAGGCAAAACCGTGACGGGCAGGGTGAACACCGCACACCAGTTCACCGCGCGCTTTAATTTTCTTCAGCGTGTCGCCATTTGTCGCGGGCGCGTTTTCTGCCTGCGCAGGGAAAATAAAACTCCCCAGCGTCAGCAGCAATACCGACGCCGCAAGGTGGGTTTTCTTCAGCATGGCTATTCCTTTTTAAAGGGTTGTTTTCAGGTTAACTAACTGTATTTATTTATTTTTAAATAACACATCCGTTTGTATACCTATGTTCTTCGTCCACAACGCATTTGGCAAAGAACGAATTCAGTAAAGCATATACGCCAAAGAAGTAAGGAATTATTTCAACCATCCTTCTATACCCTGCCACAGCAGTTGCGCGCTGAGCAGGATCATCGTCACACGAAACAGCACGCGGAACAGTTTTTCGGGCAAATTATCCAGCACCCGGGTACCCAGCCAGGTACCGAGCGCGCCGCTGATGATCATCGCCGCCAGCACCGGTAACCAGTTGGCCCAGGCAAACCCCATCAACCCGAAGGCCAGGATCTTCAACCCGTGCTGCAACACCATACAGGTGGCGTGGGTGGCGATCAGCGGCTGGCGTTTCAGTCCTTGCGAGCTGATAAGCCCGGCGACCATTGGTCCGGTAGCACCCACAATCATCGTGCCAAGGCTGCTGATGCCGCCGCCGAGGATAAAGAACGGGCGGCTCAGTGGTTTTTGTTCTCCGCGTTTACGCAGTACCGACCAGAGAATAAACAACCCCAGCGCAATACGCGCAAGGCTGTCCGGGATCATTGCGGCCACCGGTGCGCCCACGGCAATACCAACCGCGCTGCCGAGCAGAAACCACAACACCAGCGGCCATACCACGTGCATACGCTGGATCAGCGTACGGCTCAGGTTCGAGCCCATTTGCACCATGCCGTGAACCGGCATCAGGCTGCTGACCGGCATGCCCAGCCCCATGACCGCCAGCAGGGCCGTGCCGCCGCCGAGGCCCATGGCCGCCGTCAGCGCCGAAGTAAGAAAACTACAAAACACCATTACGCCAGCAAACAGCGGCGAAATTTCCGGTGGGATCCAGGTGATGGTCATTCGGACATCCGGTTAGCGGTAATCATCCTGCAACAGGCGTTGATACAGCGCCTGTGCACCTTCCGCAGACAATACGCGGCTGGCGCAGTCGAGGAATTTTTGTTCAATCAGGTTTTCCGGCAACGGAATTGCCGGGCTGGAACCCCGCGCACCCGCCACGCGCTGGCTGAATTGTCGTCCATCGGTGGTGGTCAGCGTCACAAACGCGCTATGGGTGATCTCTTCATCATGTTTCTCCAGCGTGACCTTGTGCATCAGGGCTTGCGTTGCCGGATCGAAGAAGCGCGCATCGTCAATAAAATCATCCAGCGTCAGCGTGCCGGTGACAAATGCGCGTGCCACGCAATAATGCAGGCTGAACTTCCCGGCCAGCGGGTTTTCTGGCTGTGGAATATTGATGTGCGGGAAACGAATCGGGTGGACCTTGATGCAAATGTGTTCGATCGCCTCCGGCGAAAGCCCGGTCTCTTCGCGCAGCGCCAGAATGCCATCCAGCGGCGATAAGATCGCGTAGCAGCACGGGAAGTATTTGTAGTTATTGCTTTTCACCGTATCAAGAATAAAGGGGGTGGCGTCCCAGCGTTCCGTCAGTGGCAGAGGGTCGACATTTGCCTCGCCGTTATAGACGTGGAAATACCCCTGTTGATGCTCAAACGCCGTCACGCCCGCGCTGAATCCCTCTTTCGCCAGTTTGCTCGCCATCACCGCACTGCGGGCAGCCTGACCGACGGCCAACGCTTTGGTTTCGCTACCGAAGTTCGACTTGATCCCCGATGCCAGCGACGCGGTCATCGCCAATGCCGTGGCTGTTTGCTGTTCATTGAGATCCAGCAACACCGCACAGGCGGCAACACCGGCGAAAACACCCACGGTGGTGGTTGGGTGCCAGCCGTGACGATACTGGAACGGGCTAACCGCTTTCCCCATGCGCACAGCGGTTTCATACCCGGTGATATAGGCACGCAACAGCGCTTCGCCGTGGCGACCCTGTTCATCTGCCAGCGCCAGCAGCGCAGGCAGTACGGCCACAGAGATATGCCCGTGCAGCCAGGAGTTGGAGTCATCAAAATCAAGCAGGTGAGAGGAAACGCCGTTTAACAGGGCGGCGTCCAGCGCATTCAGTTTCAGTTCAGTGCCGAAGACGCGGCTGTTGCCGCTTGCGGCAGACGGCACAATAACGGCCCGCAGTTTACTGGCGCCATCCTGTACGCCGCCAGCCAGCGTAACGCCGAGGGTATCAATAATGGCGGTACGCGCGTTGCTGTATGCAGCCTGCGGAAACGCCTGCCGGGAGAACGCCAGTAAATTACCGGCAAGTTGTCGGGCAATGGTCATGTAACAGAGTTCCTGTGCAAAAAAAGAATCAGCGATCGCCTGCAAGCAGTTCCGTAATGCGGGCCAGTGAGCCCGGGCGCTCGAAATGGCAGGCCGCATCATAGAGATCTGCGCTGCGCGCCGCACCGAGAACCGGAATGGTGAGGGCGTCAAATTTGGCGCGTAACTCTTCATCGCTCAGTGGGTTTTGCGCGTGACCGCGATAGACATCAGTATGGGCGTGCAGCACCTCGCCGTCATCCAGCCAGACATCGATAAATGCCGAACTGGCGGACTGACCCTCAACGGCCTCCACCTGTAGCAGCGGCAGCAGGGCGCGCGGTTGCGGATCGTCCACGGTCGCCTGGGTGAAATCGGTGTCCGTCAAATTGTAGCCACTTAAGGCGAGGGTAATGCAATGAGGGATACTGAATTTGCTCTCCAGCGGGGTGCGCGGATCCATAATCCCGGCGTTGACCATCCCCATCGGGTGCACTTTGGCGCTAATACGGGTAATTTTCCGTCCTTGCAGCTGCGGGTAGATTTTCCGCGCAGTTTCAATCGACGCATGCGTACCGCGGCAGCTGGCGTAGAGCTTATAACCGTTGGTCAGCAGCTCCCAGCTTTCGCCAAAATCCAGCGGTGGGATCTCTGCGCTGCCGTCCTGGATAAAGATTTTCACCCAGCCGTCCGCTTCATAGAAATGGTGCGCGCCAACGAAGTTTTCTGCCGCCAGTTGCGCCGCCATAATGCCGTCCATCGCGGCTTTACCGGCATGGAAAGGCTTGCCGTGCGTACCGGAGGATTTTTGCAGGCCGCCCATCATGGTCGCCGCAGCACCCAACGCGTTGCGAATCTGCTCTTCAGAAAGCTGTAAAATCGCGGCGGCAACCGCAGCCGCACCGGCGCGCCCCACCACTGACGTCGGGTGGAACCCGCGGCGTTGCAGATTACGTCCGACGCCGGGCACCCAACCGCCGCCCAGTTTCGCCATCACCTCAAATCCGGTAATAAACGCGAGCAGCACGTTCTCTTCATCAACCGGATACGCCTGCGCCATCGCCAGCGCGGTAGACCAGCACGGTCCGCCCGGGTGTCCTGCACCGGCTGGGTGTGTGTCGTCGTAATCCGCCGCATGCGCCATGGTGGCATTCACCAGCGCAGCAAGCGCAGGGGTCGTGGTTCCCGACAGGAAGATGCGCGCATCACCGGCGGCGTTCCAGGTTTTTGCTACCTGGCGAACCGCGTGTACGGCATCGTCGTTGACCGCGCCAATCGCCACGCCGAGATAATCGATCAGGGCGCGTTTTGCTTCATGGCGTACGGCGGGGGGGACGGTGAGTTGATGAGCCTGGCTGATAAACTGGCTGAGCTGTTCTCCACGGGTTAATGCAACTTCTCTTTTTTTAGTCATCGTAAAACGAAGATCCCTGGTGTTGGCCTACAAATAAAAAAGCAGAAACTGTGTTTGTGTTTATTTGAATTCATTTGTATACAATGAATATAAAATAAACATAGCAGCCATTCCGTAAACGTCAAAAGATGTTTTTTAGATAAGCTAAGAACAAAAAAAGCATAGACGTAACCTATCCTGTGGCAAGATGTGCGACGGCAGGGTGCCAGCCTTTATCAGGGTCATCACACAGACAAACGGAGCTTAAACGTGAAATCGACGGGTCGCGACACAGGCTTAACGCCTTTTGAAATCTTGCTTTCCGCCATTGAAGCGGGGGAACTGCAGCCAGGGGAACGTTTGCAGGAAACACGACTGGCGGAACAGTTTGGAATTAGCCGTACACCTATCCGTGAAGCCCTTCACCGGCTGGAGACCCTCGGGCTTGCCGAGCCAGGCCCACAGCGTGGGCTGATCATTGCCCATATCAGTTATGAGCGGCTGCGCCAGCTGTTTGACGTTCGCGAAGGTCTGGAGCGTCTGGCTATGGATCTGGCGGTCACCGCCGCCTCCACCGAGGAGATTGCGCTGTTACAGGAGATGGTGGATATCGAAGCCACGCTGACCGACAGTAAAGCGCTGCACGACCATAACCGTGTGTTCCATCGTCAGATTTACCGCGCCACACACAACCCCTATCTGAATGAAATGCTGGATAACTTGCGTATTCACCTGTCGCTGCTGCGCAACACTACCTACGAGTTGCCGGAGCGCACCCTTGAAGCCAAACGTGAACACCAGGCGATTGTCGATGCGCTTACCCGTCGCGATCGTGCGGCGGCCCAGGACGCCGCCAGCCAGCATATTCGCAATGGCTATCGCGCACGGTTGAGTATTTTAAGCCAACGAGAACGCTAAAAGAATGGCCCTTAATTGACGGACGAGATTTTAACATTCTTGCTAGACTGGCGTGATGGCAGCATCTATGTAGATTTTGTGTGGGCATTCTGAGGGCAGCATTTCGTGTTAGCGACTTTGATTTACCGTAGCCGACTGAATCGAACAGTAGATCCCTCTCAACTGACTAACCTTGTCGAGCGAGCAAGCCTGCGTAATTCACAACTGCAGGTAACGGGCATCTTACTGTTCGACGGCGATCATTTTTTGCAGGTTCTTGAAGGGCCGCTGGCGTCTGTTAACGCCGTTTTTGAACGAATTAAACGGGATCATCGCCACGGTAATGTGGTGGAGCTCTTACGCGATTTCGCGCCACGCCGTCGCTTTGTCGATCGCGGCATGGTGCTGTTTGATTTACGCGTAATGAAGCCGGCAGCGGCGCTGCGCGCTATCCTGCGGTTTGGCACGCTGCGCTACCAGCTGGCCAGTATCGACCGGGTCTACAAATTTATCCGTAATTTTATCGCTTCGCAGAATAACAATGATCGGGTACGCAGTACGTCGCCGGAACACTGGTGCTTTGTCTGTAAGACTCCGCCGTTCACCAGCACTCACGCGCCGGTCTCCGGCGATCAACCGTGCCAGTTTGCGTTTCAGCCGATCATTGAGCCGCTGCGCGGGAATATTTCGTCTATCGAAGCGCTGATCCGCGGCCCAAACGGCGGCAGTCCGCTGGAGTATTTCTCCAGCATCGCGCCGGATAAACTGCATGAAGCCGATCTGGCGTCCAAAGCCTGGGCGCTGGCGATGGCCAGTCGTATGGGGATCGGCAACCATAAAGTGGCGATAAACCTGTTACCCATGTCGCTGGTCAAAATCCCCGGCGCGGTGGATATTTTGCTCAGTCAGATTACGCGTAACAATCTCAATCCCGGGCAGATTATCGTTGAAGTGACGGAAGACGAAGTGATCTCGGGTTACGAAGAGTTTACCTGGGCTATTCGCCAGCTTCGCGCAGCCGGTATTGGCCTGGCGATTGACGACTTCGGTTCCGGTTTCGCCGGGCTGTCGCTACTGGCGAAGTTCCAGCCGGACAAACTGAAAATCGACCGCACGATCGTGACCGATATCCATCTGCACGGCCCGAAACAGGCGATTGTCAAAGCCATCATTGACTGCTGCGCAGAGCTGCAAATCACCGTGGTGGCGGAAGGGGTCGAAAAAGTGGAAGAGTGGTGCTGGCTGGAAGCAGTCGGCATTGAACGTTTCCAGGGCTTTCTGTTCGCCCGCCCGGTGCTCAATGGTATCTCGCCGATTAACTGGCCGCTCAGAGTCACACGCTGACAGCGAAGTCATGCGCCCGTGTTGTCCGTTCGCACTTCCCCTGTGTAAGCAGGGGACATCCCCCCCCGCTTAACGCCGGTCCGGTGCAAATAACGCGCTTATTTGGCTTATAAATCATCGTGCTTCTATGCTTAACAGAATAACAGCGGATGTGGTTCCGGAGGGATAATGAAATTCAAGAAGAATGTGGCGCGTGCACTCGCGCTCAATTCATCTCTTGGCCGCAGTATCACTTTTTTTATGGCAGGGCTGCTGTTGGCTGGCATTGTCACCTGCGTCTGGACGCTGACGCGATCGTGGGACAAGACAGTACAGGACGCGGAGCGCAGCGCCATTAACCTCTCTGTCGCGCAGGCACGCCAGGCGGAAGACACCTTTTTGCAGGCGGAACTGGTCCTGCGTGAAGTACGCCGCAACATTCCGCAGGAGGGGCTGGCGTCGATCAATATTCCATCTTTCAACACCTATCTGGCCGAACTGAAAGACAGGGTCCCGCAGTTGCACGGGGTGATGGTTTTTGACACCCAGGGGACGATGCTGGCCACCTCGCTCGACAAACGCCCGCTGATGACCAACTACAGCGATCGCGAATACTTTATTTATCATCGCCGCAACAATCATGGCAGCCTGCATATTGGTCATGTGATCCGCAGCCGCTCCACCGGGGACATGGTGATTCCGGTCTCGTTACGTATCAACGATGCGGCAGGCGGTTTTGCCGGAGTAGCGCTGGCCACGGTAAAAGTGGAGTATTTCCGCCATTTCTATGGCTATTTCGAGCTTCAGGATCGTGACCTGCTGGCGTTATTGACCACCGACGGCACCACCTTATATGTGCGCCCATATGGCGATGAGACCATCAACCAAAATCTCTCATCCAGCCCCTTGTTCACCCGCGAATTGTCGCAAAAAGATCGCGGCCACGGCACCTGGGTGTCCACGCTGGATAACATCGAGCGTATTTATGGTTTTGCCCGCTCGGAGCGCTACCCGCTGGTGGTTGCCGCAGGCTACGATAAATCCGCCCTGTGGAATAGCTGGTTACGCGGCAGCCTGCCGGATATTGTGTTAAACGCCATGCTGCTGCTCGGCACGCTGCTCATGGGCGCAATCATTTTCCGTCAGGTCCGGCTTAACGTACGGAATCAGACGCAACTGGCGACGCTGCGGGATGAGCTGACCAGTATTAACCATACGCTGCAACTGATGGCGCTGGCCGATGGCCTGACCGGGCTCGCCAACCGCCGCCAGTTCGATCTGTTCTTGTCGCAAAGCCTGAAAAACTCGGCGCAAACGCAAAAACCGGTGTCGCTCATCATGATCGATATCGACTACTTCAAGCGGTATAACGATTTTTACGGCCATGTGGCCGGAGATAACTGTTTACGTCTGGTGGGCGATATTCTGCAAAAACTGCAACTGAACAAGAACGACCTGATTGCCCGTTACGGCGGTGAGGAGTTTGCCATCATCCTGCCGGATACCGGGCCAGAAGCGGCACTGTTTGTGGCGCGCCGCGCCGTCAGTATGGTGAGAGGGGCGAAAATCCCGCACTCACAGGCGGGCGGGCAACATGCGGTGGTAACCATCAGCGCGGGCTGTTACAGCGTGGTCGCCGATGCCGATTTTGACGATGCCATTCGCCTGAAGGAGGGCGCGGATAAAGCGCTGTATCAGGCGAAGATAGAAGGGCGTGACCGTGCGATGGCGACCAGCGATAGCTAAACCATCAGGTCGCTCCTTTAAAACGTTAAGTCCAGGCATCTTAATAAAAAAAAGCCCGATAACGCTACGGCTATCGGGCCTTCGCCAGGCAACAGTTTAGCGGCGTGCTTACAGTGTCTTCAGAAACGCCAGCAAATCGTCGTTCAACTGATCCTGATGGGTGACCGCAAAACCGTGCGGGCCGTTGTCATACACTTTCAGCTCCGCCCCGGCGATCAGCTCCGCCGACAGTTTGCCCGTCGCTTCAAACGGCACAATCTGGTCATTACTGCCATGAATAACCAGTGTGGGCACATCCACTTTCGCCACATCCGGACGGAAGTCGGTTTCAGAAAATGCAGTAACGCAGTCGAGCGTCCCTTTTAGCGATGCCAGCAGGGCAATATTCAGCGTTTGCGTCAGCACGCCGTCAGAAACCTTCTGCCCGGCGTTCAGACCATAGAACGGGGTGGCGAAATCGCTGATAAACTGCGCGCGATCTTTACGTAACCCCGCCAGGATACCGTCGAATACGCTCTTGTCCACGCCCTGCGGATGATCGGCGGTTTTGCCGAAAATCGGCGTCACCGCGCCCAGCAACACCAGGCCTGCAACGCGTGCGCTACCGTAACGGCCGATATAACGGGTCACATCGCCACCGCCCATCGAGAAGCCCACCAGGGTCACCTCATTGAGATCGAGCGTCGTGATCAGATCGTTAATGTCCGAGGCGAAAGTATCGTAGTTATAGCCGTTCCACGGCTGATCGGAACGCCCAAAACCACGGCGGTCAAAGGCAATAACGCGGTAACCACGCTCGGCGAGGAAATTGAGCTGGCTGTCCCACATGTCACCATCCAGCGGCCAGCCATGGCTGAACAGCACCGGCTTACCCGCGCCCCAGTCTTTGTAATAAATCTGAGTACCATCCTGCGTTTTAAATGTGCTCATCTGCTTACCTCATCGTTAAGTAGTGGGTGATTGCCATAAACTTACCGCTCACCGGGTGCTATCAGATAACGCATGACCGGCGAGACGCCGCCCCGGTGGAACGCCAGCACACGCTCCTGAATCAAACGGTCATTGACCGTATGACGCTCATGCTGACGCAAATGCTCAATCCACGATCCCATCAGCCAGGTTTCCACAAACACCCCCGGCTGACGGATATCCTCATACACCGCCCAACCCATCGCGCCAGTGCGTCGCCGCACGCGCCGCATCTCCTGGACGGCCAGCATAAAGTGCTGCGCCTCCTGCGGTTCAATCTGGTATTCGCAACTCACCAGCACCGGCCCGCGTTCATGGGCCACGGCCATCTCAACGATGCCGTCCGGTGGCCCGATAAGATCGAGGTTCAGCGCCGCATCTTTTTCCAGCCGCCAGCGTAAAACTGTAGCAGTCCCCAGCAACATTCCCATTGTCGCTGCACACAGCGCCCATGAAATGCCATACGCCGAGGCGAGTTTTCCCCAGAGAGCGCTGCCCAGCGTCATCGAACCGAAAAACACCGTCAGATAGACCGCCAGCGCCCGCGCTTTCACCCAGCGAGCCGCACTTCGCTGTGCGCCAACATTGAGCGTCGACAGCACGGCTATCCATGCAAATCCGGTGAAAAACTCAAACAGATTCAGTAGCCAGAAATAGCGGACAAAAGCCAGTGCCAGCATGGTCAGGGCAAACAACAAACTGGCCGACACCATCATCTGGTCGGCATTCAGCCGCTTACGCAGTGTCGGCAGCACCACCGCACCGCAAATCGCCCCCAGACCAATGCAGGCAAGCATAGTGCCGTAGCCGCCAGGTCCGAGCCCCAGCTCGCGACGCGCCACCAGCGGCAGCATTGCCCATCCGGCGCTGCCAAACAGGAAAAAAGCCACGGTGCGCGCCAGTACATTGCGCAACACCGGCGCGGCATGCACATAGCGCAGCCCGCCGCGAATAGCGGTAAAGAAGTGTTCAGGCGGCAGGCGTTGCAGTGTCGTTTGCGGTTTCCAGCGGTGCAGCACATAGCCGACGCCCAGCACGGACAGGGCGTTGAGCATAAACACCATCCACGGCCCGGCAAACGAGAGGATCAAACCGCCTAACGCGGGGCCGATGGCACGACTGATATTGATCCCCAGCGAATTGAGGGCAATCGCCGGGCTGAGCGCCTGTTTTTCCACCAGATCCGGCACGATGGCCTGAAAAGCAGGGGAACTGAGCGCCGCGCCGGTACTGAGTAAAAACGTGGCGGCCAGCAAAACTTCCGGCGTGACATTGCCGGTAAACGACAGCAGCGCCAGCCCTGCGGCGGCGCAGAACGTCCACACCTGCGAAAAAAGCAGGATCTTGCGACGCTCGACAATATCTGCGAGCACCCCGGCAGGCAGGACAAACAGGAACATCGGCAGACTGCTGGCAGCCTGTACCAGCGCCACCGCCAGCGGATCCGCACTCAGGGAGAGCATCGTCCAGTTCACGCCAATGTCGCTCATCCATGAGCCGATATTGGACACCACCGTCGCAATCCATAGCATGCGAAACACGCGCTGACGCAGCGGTTGCCAGGCCGATCCAGAGGGTTCCCCCGCAGAAGGTGGTAACACTGTCACTGCTGCATGCAGTTCGTTTTGTTGCGTCATGCAAGGGCTCCTCTGGCAGGCAGGCTGACGCGCCAGCGACCCGGCCCGGTCAGCAACAGGGTGGTAAAGATAATCAGCAACAACCAGCCGAATTGCCCCTCTGCCAGCGACCAGTCCGCATGCACCACCAGCATCGCCACCAGTAACACAACGATGATCGGCACACATGCCAGCCGCGTCCAGAGACCGGCAATGATGAACAGCGGGCAGACCACCTCGGCAAAAATGGCCGGTAACAGACTCATCCACGGACCAAAACCGAACGGATCTTCGATGTGCGCCAGTTGGTCGCTGAAATGGACGATTTTCGGCAGACCGTGCACATACAACAGCAGCAGGCTGCCCGTCAGGCGCAGGAATAACAGCCCCGTATCAATACGGGGCGCAGAGAGCGGAAACGTTGATGTTTTCATGATGTCAGAACGCAAAGCAGCTACAGCCAAGAACACCCCAGAACGCGTTCTCATCCGCTACCGGCACGGCGGATCCGCGAGCGATATCGTGCTGATGAACGTGAACCCCACACGGCCCGGAACAGTGATGCACGCCCGCTGCCTGACCCACACGCGCCGCCTGTGGCGGCGCGCTGCGGTAATGCCCGGGCACGTTCACCACCGGAGACCACTCCGGCAACACCGGGATCGCCGGCGGTGCTAACGGTCCGAAACGGCCTGCGGCATACACAATCTCGCCGCCCACCACCGTCAGTACCGACTCAATGCCTTTGATCTCTTCTTCCGGCACGCGGAAATAGTCTTTACTCAGCACCACGAGGTCTGCCAGTTGACCGGCTTTGATCTGGCCTTTTTTCCCCTGTTCACTGGAGAACCAGGCGCTGCCTTGCGTCCACAGCAACAGGGCGGTATCGCGATCGAGTCGCGCACTGCTTTCGTACATTTGCATACCGCCGACGGTACGCCCGGAGACCAGCCAGTAAAGCGCCGTCCACGGGTTATAGCTGGCCACGCGGGTGGCATCGGTGCCCAGACCCACCGGCAAACCCGCTGCCAGCATGCGCGCTACCGGCGGGGTGTGTTTCGTGGCTTGCTGACCGTAGCGCTCAGCGAAATACTCGCCCTGAAACGCCATCCGGTGTTGTACGGCAATGCCACCGCCCAGCGCTTTGACACGATCAATATTGGCTTCGGTAATGGTTTCCGCGTGGTCGAAGAACCAGTGCAGGCCATCAAAGGGGATTTCGCGGTTCACTTTTTCGAACACATCCAGCATCCGGCTGATGGATTCGTTATAGGTGGCATGCAGGCGGAACGGCCAACGGTGTTCGACCAGATGGCGCACCACGCGTTCCAGTTCCTCTTCCATACCTGGCGCCAGATCCGGGCGCGGTTCAAGGAAATCTTCAAAATCCGCCGCAGAGAACACCAGCATTTCACCCGCGCCATTATGGCGGAAGAAATCACTGCCCTGACCGGGCGTCAGCATGTCGGTCCATTTTTCAAAGTCTTCCAGCTCATGCCCCGGACGCTGGGTAAACAGGTTATAGGCAATACGCACCGTCATCTGTTTTTTGGCGTGCAGTTCGGCAATCACCTCGTAATCGTCCGGGTAGTTCTGGAAACCGCCGCCTGCATCAATGGCGCTGGTCAGGCCGAGGCGGTTCAGTTCGCGCATAAACTGGCGCGTGGAGTTAACCTGCTGCTCCAGCGGCAGTTTCGGGCCTTTCGCCAGCGTGGCGTAGAGGATCATCGCGTTCGGGCGGGCGATCAACATGCCGGTGGGGTTGCCATTGCTGTCACGCTGGATCTCGCCGCCGGGCGGGTTAGGGGTATCGCGGGTGTAACCAACTACCTTCAGCGCAGCGCGGTTAAGCAGGGCACGATCGTAAAGATGGAGGATAAAAACCGGGGTATCAGGTGCGGCCTCGTTGATCTCATCCAGCGTCGGCATGCGCCGCTCGGCAAACTGGAACTCTGTCCAGCCGCCCACCACGCGCACCCACTGCGGCGACGGCGTACGCAGCGCCTGTTCTTTCAGCATACGCAGCGCATCCGCCAGTGAAGGCACGCCTTCCCAGCGCAGTTCCAGGTTGTAGTTCAGCCCGCCACGAATCAGGTGCAGGTGCGAGTCATTAAGACCCGGAATCGCGGTCTGGCCCTGCAAATCGACCACCTTCGTGCGCTCGCCCTGCCAGGCCATCACCTCTGCGGCGCTGCCAACTTTGACAAATTTTCCGTCACGGATGGCAACAGCGTCGGCAAACGGGTTTTCGCGATCGACCGTGTGAAACTGGCCATTAAGCAATATCAGTTCTGCGTGTGTGAGCGAATCCATCATTCCTCCAGTCTGGGGCGGCGCATAGCGGCCGGTAAGCATCGGGAGGGATTATGGCGACGGGAATAAAGCGCAGGATAGTTGTACCAAAGTATAGGTATACGAAAGGATAGTTATACCATCAGATAATGGTTTTGCCGGGGCGGGATACCTACCATGCAGCCAACGATAGCGATGACCCGTCGTTTGCTGTCTGAACGTAGCGATCTTCACTTTAACCTCTATGGGTACTGATATGACAACCTCGAAGCTTGAAGTCCTGACCCCGGCTAACTGTCAGTTAATCTTTATCGATCACCAGCCACAGATGGCGTTCGGCGTGCAGTCCATTGACCGCCAGGTGCTGAAAAACAATACCGTCGCGCTGGCAAAAGCCGCGAAGGTCTTCACTATCCCGACAATCATTACCACCGTGGAAACCGAAAGCTTCTCCGGCAACACCTATCCTGAACTGCTGGATGTGTTCCCGGAGCAGGATATTCTGGAACGCACCTCCATGAACTCCTGGGACGACCAGAAAGTGCGCGATGCGCTGGCGGCTAACGGCAAACGCAAAGTGGTGGTCTCCGGATTGTGGACAGAAGTGTGCAACAACACCTTCTCACTGTGCGCCATGCTGGAAGGCGACTACGAAATCTATATGGTGGCGGACGCCTCTGGCGGTACGTCAAAAGAAGCGCACGACTACGCGATGCAGCGCATGATCCAGGCGGGCGTCATCCCGGTGACCTGGCAGCAGGTCATGCTGGAGTGGCAGCGCGACTGGGCGCACCGCGAAACCTACGACGCGGTCATGGCGATTGTGAAAGAGCACTCGGGCGCGTATGGCATGGGTGTGGATTACGCCTACACCATGGTGCACAAAGCGCCGTCCAGAGCCAAAGCCGGTCACCGCACGCTGGCCCCGGTTCCGGCGCGTTAAGCGCCTCGCTGGCCGGTACCCGCCGGTCAGCGCTCTTCGTTCGTTTATTCCCGGCAGGAGAAAATCATGAATATCGGCCTGATATCGTTCGCCGCAGGCGTGCTGATTGGTGTGATCTACGCGCTGCTGAAAGTGCGCTCTCCCGCACCGCCCGCTATTGCACTGGTCGGTTTGCTCGGCATGCTGCTGGGTGAGCAACTGATTGCCACGCTGATAACACACTCAAGCGCAGGGTAACTCTATGAAATCCTGGATTGTCTCACTCCTTGTCGGTGTTCTGGCAGGGGGGATTTATGCTTTACTGAAGGTTCACTCGCCCGCACCACCGGTGGTGGCGCTGTTCGGCTTGTTTGGCATGCTGGTGGGGGAGCAACTGGTTCCGGCCATTCGCAGGCTGATCGCCCGCGAACCCTTAACTCTGGCGTGGTTTCGCCATGAGTGCGTGCCCAAAATCAGCGGCGCGCCGCAGCCTGAACGTTCAGACTCGCCGCCGCATTAGCGATGCCCGATGCCCGAGGATAACGAATGACGCTTACACAGCGTGTTGCCATTGTTGATGATGAACCCTCCGTACGCAGCGGTTTGAGCAATTTGCTGCAATCCGATGGCTACGCCACGCTGACATTCGCTTCTGCCGAGGCATTTCTCAACGACATGCCGGCGCGTAACGACACCGCGCTGGTGATTGTCGACATAAAACTGAAAGGCATGAGCGGGGCGGCGCTGTTCGAGGCATTGCAGCAAAGCCCGACGCCGCCGCCGGTGATTTTTATCTCCGGTCATGACGAGGAAACCTGGCCACGGTACGCGGGACGCGCGGGTGCCGTGGCTTTTTTGCGCAAACCCATCGATATCGATATCCTGCTGGAACATATTCAGCGCGTGCTGACGCCGGGCGAGGATAAACCATGAGCGGGAAAGATCGGCTGCACCGGCAACCCACGGCGGGCGAAACCGACGAGGGCCAGCCGTTTACGCTTCAGGATGACGCCATCTACACGCCGCTGGCGCAGGAGGGATGCATTGTCTGGATGAACGTGCGCCAGCCACAGGCCGATGAGACATTTATTCTTGCCACTGCCGTCAGCGACGAGACGGAACCCCGCGCCAGCCAGCTCCTCAAAAATGAATTTGCCCTGCGCCCGTATCTCGACAGCCGCTGGGCGGTCAAACCCATCGCCAGCACGCAATACCATGGCCGTTATGCGCTGGTGTATCCCGCGTTCCCCTTTAAGCCGTTAAGCCGCATGGCGACCCAACCCCTGGTCCCGGTTGCCGACTGGCTGGCGCTGGCGGTACAGCTTTGCGCGCCGCTGCGCCAGATGCATCAACACCACCTGATCCACGGCGATATTAAGCCCGGTAATCTTTTTCTCGACGACGACGGCTGCCGGTTAGGCGGCTTCGGCCTGACCACGAGTCCTGCCGGAGAACTGGCCCAGAGCTGGTTGCCGCTTTCCGGCGGGACGCTGGCCTATATGTCGCCAGAGCACACCACCCGCACGCACCACGCGGTGGACAGCCGCAGCGACCTCTACAGTCTCGGCATTGTCTTTTATGCGCTGCTCACCGGCGTATTGCCCTTTGATCTCAGCGAAGGCGGGCAGGCGGAGTGGACATTGCACCATATTGCTTCCGAGCCCTCGCCGCCGCATACGGTGCGCGAAGACGTGCCGGAGATGCTGTCGCGGATTGTGTTGAAATTGCTCGCCAAATCGCCGGAAAAACGCTACCAGAGCATCGACGGGTTAATTGCCGATCTGCGCCGTTGCCAGGCGACGCTCACCGCCGATCACCGCATCGCACTGTTTACACCTGCTTTACAGGATCGCTCCCCGGCGCTGCACTTTGCCGACACGCTGTACCGTGACCATCCGCAGGCGGGTGAACTGGTCGCCGCGCTGGAAGAGGTGAATCAGCGCGGCGCACAAATGCTGGCGATCATTAGCGGCCCATCAGGCATGGGAAAATCCTCGCTGATGGCCTCGGCGTTGAAAGCCTTCCAGCGTCGTCCGACGCTGATTGCGCTCGGTAAGGCTGAGCAGTCGTCACACGTTGTACCACTGGGCGTACTGACGGCGGCGTTTCGCTCGCTGGCGCTGCATTTGCTGGGGTTACCGGCGGAAGAGGTGGCGCAATGGCAATCGCGGCTCTCCCGCGCGCTGCGTGGTTACGAAGCACTGGCAGCCAGCCTGGCGCCGGAGCTGGGTTTACTGATTGGCAACCCACCGGGATCGTTTGTCGACACCTTCTCACTGGATTCCCGCGCGCGCTTCAACCATATGGTGCTGTGCCTGGTGAACGTGTTCGCCACACCAGGCCGCCCGCTGGTGCTGCTGATCGACAATCTGCACTGGCTGGATGATGCCAGCCTGCAATTACTGGAATACCTGTTGCAAAACAGCAGCGGGTTACCGCTGTTGCTGGTGGTCTCACACCGGGATCTACCGTCGTTACAGGACAAGACGTTTGAGGCCGCGTTAACCCGGCTGCGCCATGCCGCCCGGCAAACGGTGGAGAGTGTGCCGCAGCCGCTCTCCGGCAAAGCGGTCTCCCGATGGCTGGCGACCCTCTTTCAGACACGCCCGGCGGCAACGGCGGATCTGGCGAAGATTATCCACGAAAAAACAGGCGGTAACCCGCTGTTTGTCCATGAGTTTTTTAAGCGCATTGCCGAAGACGGGTTGGTCAGCCATAACCCTTATCAGGGCAAATGGCAGTACGATCTCGAGGCTATCCGCGCCCGGCATTACAGTGAAAACGTGATAGGCCTGGTGCTACAGCAACTGGCGCATATGCCGGAAGAAACCCGCATATTGCTGGGTAGCATGGCCTGTCTGGGCACGACCGGGGAGATATCGCTGATTGGCCAGATACTGGGGATGTCACCAACCGATGTGCGCTACCGGCTGCACCCGGCTGTGTTGGTACAGTTGATTACCCTCGGTGCGGAAGAGTATGCGTTTCCTCATGAGCGCATTCAGGAGGCTGCCGCCGCGCTGCTGGATCCGGCAGCACGCAGTCAGTTGCACCTGACCGCCGCCACGCTGCTGGCGGAGACATCACGGCACGCCGCCGGGAATGACGTGTTATTCCGCGCGATTCACCATGTCACGGCGGCCATTGACTGCGTTCAGCCACCGCCGCAACGGCGGATGTTCAGTGAGCTGAGTGAACTCGCGGCCCGCCGGGCAAAGCGCACCGGTGATTACCGCTCCGCGTTGGGGTATTTACACACTGCGCGTATTCTCAGCCCCGACAACACCGCGCTGTTTGCCCTTGATCTGCAACAGGCGGAGTGCGAATTTCTGCTGGGGCGTCTCGCCACCGCCCGCAGTTTGTGTGAAAAGCTACTGGCAGCGCCGGGCGGGCTGACAGAAAAAGCGCTGGCGGCCAACCTGCTGGCAGAAGTGCATATCCGCCAGTCCAGCTATCCGCTGGCGCTGGAGACCACGCTGTGCTGGCTGTCGGTATTCGGTATTCACCTGAACCGCTGGCCCGATGCGGAAGAGTGCGATGATGCCTGGCAGAGCATGCATGCGCGGGTGGGGGAACATCCCGCCAGCCTGTTTATGGCGCTGCCGCGCATGAACCACCGCGAAACCGATGCGTTAATGAACCTGCTGGCGAGCGCCAGTCTGTACGCCAGTTTTATCTGCCCGCGTCTGCATTTTTTGCTGCTCTGCCAGATGCTGCAATTGACACTGGAGCGTGGTCTGACAGGGGCATCCACTTCCGCGCTGGCGTGGTTTGGCGTGCTGATTGGCGAACGTTATGGCGAATATCATCTGGGGCTGAAATACGGCACGCTGGCGCACGATCTGGTCACGCGACACGCTTTACACGAATACGCCGCCAAAACATTGATGCCGCTGGGCCGGATCAGCGTCTGGACGCAGCCCTTATCGCGCAGCGTGGAGTATGCAAAAGCCTGTTTCAGCGCAGCCGTAGCCCATGGCGATCTCACCATTGCCTGTTTTGCCACCTTCCGCCAGGTGAGCAACAGCCTGAGTCGCGGCGATCACCTCGACAGCGTCCTGAGCACCATTGAGCGCGGGCTGGCGTTTGTGCGGGAAACCCGTTATCAGGATATGGATACGGTTCTGGAGTTACAACGTCACTTTGTCGAGTTTCTGCGGCAACCGGAAGGCGTGTTCAGCGGTAAAGCGGTGCTCCCGGCGTCACTACTGCCGCAGACGCCACCTGCGACCATGCTGTTCTGGTTCTGGCTCTACCGCGGGATGGCGCACTTCTTTGCCGGTGAGTACGCCCAGGCCGGGCAGGCGCTGCCCGAAGCGGAGAAACATGCCTGGTCCGCACCGGGACATATCAATCTGCTGGATCTCCACCTTTACAGCGCATTGTCGCTGTCGATGCAACTGACGCCGGATACCTTTTCCGCCGAACACCGTCTGCGCCTGAACACGCACTACAACAAAATAGCCCACTGGGCACGGGTGAACCCCGGCACGTTCAGCGATAAAGAAGCGCTGGTGTATGCCGAGATCGTGCGTCTCGATGGCATGAACAGCATCGCACTGGCGCAGTACGAAAAAGCCATCAGGCTCTCTCGCGAAGCGGGATTTAACCCCAGCAATGCGCTCTCCCATGAACTGGCCGGGCGTTTTGCGCTGGCCTGCGGCTACCACACCACGGCGGATGCGCACTTCCGTGGGGCGATAGCCGCCTGGGCCCGAACCGGGGCGCGGGCGAAAGTCCGCCAGCTTGAACAGGAGCACCCGCATCTGGTGGCACCGGCGGAAAGTACGCCTTACGACACCATTGCCTTTGCGCAAAATGAAGAGATTCGCGATCTGCAAAGCATCATTAAAGCCTCCCGCGCGCTGTCGGAAGAGATTAACCTGGAACGGTTGATGCACATTCTGCTGACCATGCTGCTGGAACGGGCGGGCGCGCAGCGGGGGTTACTGATCCGCGTGCTCAACGACAATATCCCGGAAATTGAAGCCAGCGCGCATACCAGCAACGACGGCGTGCGCGTGCGGGTGATGAAAGAGATGCCGATGGCGACCGATATGCCGTTGTCGGTGCTGGCGGCAGTGATCCGCACCGGGCAGGAGATCCGTACCGGCAGGCCGGAAGAGTACAGCCCGTTCAGTCAGGATCCCTATCTGCTCACTTCCGGCGCGGCGGTGATGTGCGTGCCGATGTTCAAGCAGGCGCGGCTGGTGGGGGTGTTATATCTGGAAAATCGCCTGATGCCGGAGGTGTTTACCGCTGAACACTCCCGCGTGGTAAACCTGCTGGGTGCGCATGCCGCCGTTTCGCTGGAAACCGCGCGTTTGTATGCCGAGCTGCTGGAAGAGAACGTTCAGCGCCGTCGGGTAGAGAAAGAGCTGCGCGCCAGCCAGACGTCGCTGATGCTCGGCGAGCAAATCAGCCATACCGGAACGTGGCGCTGGGAGCTGGAGCAGGATCTGATGCACATGTCCGAAGAGTATGCACGCATCCTCGGTCTGCCGGAGAAGCAGAAACTGATTTCGATGGCGGAGTTTCTCACGTTTGTGCACCCGGACGATCACCCGCATATCAGCGAACTGGTCACCCGCAGCGTTGCAGATGGCCTGACGATGCAGGCTGAGTTCCGTATTATCCGCGCCGATGGCGAGTGTCGGTACATTCTGGGTATCGGCGATCCGGTTGGCGCAGGTCACGCGGTGTATGAGTATTTCGGCACCATCACCGACATTACCGCGCAGCGGCAAAGCGAGGACGCCGTGCGCGTTGCACAGGCAGAACTGGCGCGGGTTTCACGGGCCACCACGGTCGGGCAACTGACGTCCTCCATTGCCCATGAAATCAATCAGCCGCTGATGTCGATTGTCGCCAATGCGGGCGCCAGTCTGCGCTGGCTGAATCGCGACCCGATACCGGTAGCGAATGTGCGCGCCGGGCTGGCGGAGATCATCAGTGAAGGTCAGCGCGCAGGTGAAGTGATCCGCAGCCTGCAATCCCTGACGCGGCGGCAGACACCTGTTTTGGAACGCGTCGATTTGCACGTGTTGCTCCGCCATATTATGACCCTGTCGCGCAGCGAACTGGAGCGCCGACGTATTACCGTTGAATACGTTCTACAAGCGGGTAACAGTCTCGTTTATGGCGACAGTGTGCAGATTCAGCAGGTGCTGCTGAACCTGGTGATGAACGCCATTGAAGCGATGAGCGATGTGGATTCGCGCCCTCGGATCCTGACGCTGCACACGCAAAACCCGCAACCGGAAACCGTCAGTTGCCAGATTGCCGACACCGGGAGCGGAATGGATGCGGATGTGCAGGCGCGGCTGTTTGAATCGTTCTATACCACCAAACCGCAGGGAATGGGGATGGGGTTAACCATCAGCCATGCGATCATTGAACGTCATCAGGGCAAACTTCACGCGCAGGCAAGGCAACCGTTCGGCAGCCTGTTTACCTTCGAATTACCCGTAGCGGGGGATTAGCGGCTACGGGATTTGGCAATGTGCAGGGTGCCCGCAGCGTGAACCAGATCGGCGAGAGAGCGGGCCTGCATTTTCTCCATTACCCGGCGGCGATGCACTTTGACGGTGATTTCGCTGACCCCAAGCTCGGCGGCGATCTGCTTATTCAGCAGGCCGCTAATGGCCAGCTCAAACACTTCCTGCTCACGCGGCGTCAGGGAGAGGTGGCGCTGCCTGAGGGCGAAATGCTCCTGCTGTTGTGCAAATTCTTTCTCTGCCACGTTCAGCGCCTCGGCAACCGCAGACAACAGCCGTTCCGGCTCCACCGGTTTGGTCAAAAACTCCCGCGCACCGGCTTTCATCGCCCGTACCGTTAGCGGAATGGTGCCGTACCCGGTGAGAAAGATAATGGGCAGATCGCGCCCGCGATCTTTCAGTACCCCCGCCACGTCAAAACCGTCGGCAACCGGCATATTCAGATCGAGGATCAGGCACGAAGGCACAGAAGGGGCGGAAACCAGAGGATCGGCGAAAAAGGACTCCGCGGAAGGAAAATCGACAGCGGGGTAACCCTCCGACGCCAGCAACCGGACGAGCGATTGCCTGACGGCATGATCATCATCGACAACATAAACGATAGATTCCATTATCAGCCTCTGTATGGGTTGGAATGCGGATAAAGCACCCCGTCAAAGATGAGGGGGAATACTGATAACACAAAAACTAACCCGATGAAATATCTGCGCTTTCCCACACTAACCGTGCGTTTTTTTCCTCAGTTTGTGCATCCTGAGCGCCTGGCAATACGGATGCGCCATTCACGTCCAACTTTCGAATGAAATGTACCTTAAAAGGGTGAATGTTGCATGAACTTTAATCAATCATCTCTTATTTGTTATTTTGCCAACCCCTTTCAGACCGACAGCGTTGATCGTTTTGAGTGAAAAAAATCAGAAGAGTTGCAGGTAGGAAGCCGCCCGGTTGATGATAAAACAGGGATAACAGAGTGAGATGTCAATAATGGCGACGCCAGGAGAATAACGATGACCGGTATCAAAACGCTGACCACCACGGAAATTTACCGCAATAAATGGATGCGTCTGCGTGAAGACCGGATCCTGCGGGCTGATGGCAACGAAGGGATCTACTCGGTGGTTGAGAAAGCCGATTTTGTGGTGATTATCGCCAGAGAGGGCGACTCACTTTATGTCGTGGAGCAGTTCCGCTATCCGCTAAAGCAGCAGACGATCGAGCTGCCGCAAGGTGCCTGGGAGTGCAATCCTGATGCCGATCCCGGCGAGGTTGCCGCCGGTGAATTACGGGAAGAAACCGGGCTGGTGGCCGGAACAATGCGCCATGTTGGTTACCAGAAACTGGCGCAGGGATACTCAAGCCAGGGCTACCATATTTTCCTCGCAGAAAATCTGCACTATGACCAGCAGTCGCTGGATCCGGAAGAGGTTGGACTGACCGCCCGCAAAATGCCCATACGCGAGTTTGAAGCGCTGATCCGCGACGGCGTCATCAGCGATGCCACGTCGGTGGCGGCGTATCTGCTGGCTAAACTTAAAGGGATGATGGATTGAGCGGACCGAAACCCGCGCGTAGTCTGTTAAGCGGACTCTTTTACGCAGCCTGCAACAAAAAATATTGCAGGCTGCGTACAGTCCGCTAATACTTTTATTTGATCATCTGAATCACGATACGCCGGAAAGAGGCATATAGGCCATTCCCTGGCGGGCTATTTCTTTACGCTTTTTTATTGTTATTTATCTTTTTCGTGCCCGCTGTCTGCGGCCAAAACCATGGTGGCCCGACCTTATATAATATATTTCGGCGGGCTTCAGTTCCGGTAAATAATCGTGGGAACGAATATGCATATTGACGTGGTTGTGCCCGTTTTTAATCAAATGGAAAAAACGATACTCTTCATTAACTCGTTAACCGGGCAAATAGCTAACCGCCTTATTATTATTGATAACGGCAGTGATGAAACTATGCGGCGATACCTGAGAAATCTGGACGCTACGCTTATCACTAATGAGCGCAATCTTGGCTACACCACCGGTATGAATCAAGGGTTATCACGGGTGGAGAACGAATTTGTGCTCTTTGCTAATAATGATGTCATCCTGCCCGCAAACGTATTGCAACGCATGCTTGCCCATTTAAATACCTATGACATCGTTGCCCCATTGACTAACAGAGCGTTTGCCTCAACCGATTGCACCAATCCGCTGCTGGTTGATTTTGATTCTCTTACCAGTGATATCGAACAGTTTTCCGCAGAACTCTATGAGAAAAATAAACACCGCTCACAACCCATAGCCAGCGCATACGGCCACTGTTTATTAATGAAACGCGATGTCCTCGACAGGGTCGGATTGCTGGATGAGTCTTTTGATTCGGGTTATTACACGGATGACGATTTTTGCCGCCGGGCGATTCAATTACAGATGAAAATAGGGCTGGCGCTGGATTGCTTTGTTTTCCATTTTTGCCACACAACGCTTCGCGCAATGGGTATTGATCCTCATGCAGAAATTGAAAAAGCACGACGTGTTTTTGAGGACAAATGCCAATGATCTTTATTGAAGGGCTGCCCTGTGCGGGGAAGAGTTTGTTGATTAACGCACTGGCGGCGCAGGGCGAGGCAGTCTGCTTCGAGCTGGGGAAAGTGCTCAAAAGGGAGGACTTCCCCGGTAATGGACGTACGCTTGAAGAGGTCGAATACATCAATAACTGGTTTATCGAACACGAAAGTCAGCGTATGCAGGACAAGGCTTTTCGCTTCTTTGACCGCTCGTATTTAACCCATCTCTGCTATGCCTGGGCCTATAGCCGTCTGACCTCACTTGATATGTTTGAAAGCACCGTGCGCAAATATCACAAAAAAATCGCGGACGGCAGTTTGCCTTTGCCCACACGGGTGATTTATGTCGATATCGTCAGTAGCGAATCGATCGCCCGGCAGAATAACAAGATAGTCAGCGGTATCTCTCGCGGGTTACCGGCATTCTGGCGTGATACACAGTTTTTAGACGATACGCGTTACGCCTATCAACAATTGTTTGCTTCTTTCACCCATATTCCGGTGCTTTCTATTACGGGTCAATTAACCACCGATGAAAAGGTTAAACAGGTGAATCACTGGCTGAATGACGCGACGCAACAGGGGAGTGCGGGTATTGACTGTGACCTGTACATTAAATACGCCAAAAAGGGTTAAAGCACATGACAATAATATATGGCGCGCTTACTTTTCTGGTTTTTATATTTATCGCTGTCAATATCAGACAATATCGAAATATACGAACCAGTATCGCGTTTATTACCCATGAAACCCGTAAGCCGCTACGGGGTAAAAGGCAAAAAAGATTTATCTTTCTGATTCCCGTGCTGGATGAACACACGATTATCCAGGAAACCATTGCGTGTTTTAACCGTATTCTTGCCGCGCACCCCACAAGCCGGCTGGTGTTTATCACCACGCAGAGAGAGGGGAGCGCGACGGAGAATAAAACCTGGCAGCAAATCCAGCCGCATCTGTCGGAGCAGATCGGGTTGATTCATTATCCGTTGCTGACCGGCAACAAAGCGCATCAGATCAATTATGCCGTGGCGCAGTTGCAAGCCGAAACAGGAGAGGGCGGATTACCTGTCTATTATGCTATTTTCGATGCCGATTCTCGCCCCGACATACGCGGGTGTGAGTATATTGCGCAAGACACGCATGACGAAAAGATCTACCAGATGCTGCCAGTCTATTCGACCAACTTTGCCAGACTCTCTCTGCTGGGGAAAGCCTCGGCCATTTTCCAGACCCGCTGGATGATGAGCCATGAATTGCCGTCATTGTTAGAAAACCACCGGCGGCAACGCGCGGTGAATTTGTCATATTGCGTTGGTCACGGCTTGTTTATTGAAGCGCGCTACTTTGCCCAACACCCTCTACCCACCGAAACGGTCACCGAGGATCTGTTATTCGGCTACCAGGCGGTGATGAATCATGTCTACGCAAGGCCAACGCCTTACTTCGATTACTGCTCTACCGTTGCCCTTTTTCCTGTCAGCGTGCGGCAGGCAGCACGCTGGCATGCAGGGGATATCACTTCGCTGCTGAAGCTGATGCGCGAGAAAAACACCGATCCACGTTTGCGGCTCTTGCAGGTCAGGCGCCTGTTTCAGATGTTGCAATGGCCTTTTGGCCCCCTGCTAACGGTGGCCGCGCTGTGCTGTCTGCTGGTGCTTAACTGCTGGCCCGCCGTCCTTCTTATGCTGGTGCTGATCGGCTGCTATGTCTGTGTATTGCATTGCCCGGTTATGAAGCTTTTTTTTCGCCGTGGCGGCAACCCGCTGGGGCTGTATAGCGCGTTATTGTTAAAGAGCGCCGTTAACTGTACGGGGGCGCTGTACAGCTATTTTCTGCGCGTTAACCCGAACGTGGACTTCTGGTTTAAGACGCCGCGCTGAAGCTGTTTTGTCGCAAAGAAGACAGGTAATCACCTATGCAGACGGTAGTGAATAGCCGGGTAAAAGAGGGGTTAACAGTGACCCCATTTGAATACCAACAACTGAAACGCCTCGGTCTGGCACTGCTTGATAAGGTCGCGCCATTCTGGCCGGTTATTTTTGTGGGCATTGGGCGTTCGCCAACTCCGTTAATGGCGTTTCTTGAATGCTATTTAGGCCCCGGGTCGGTCATTATTTTGCCCCTGAGCGGCTTTCGCCATAATTATCCGGGCGAAGCGGTCCCGCTGCTAAGAACACCGTTATCCGCGGAGCAGTACACGGCATTTCAGCACCATCTTCAGCGCTTTATCCCGACCGAAAACAGGCCTGCAGAGAGCACCTGGCTGGTGGTCGATTTCGTTGACTCGGGGGCTTCGCTTGCCGCCGCCACGCACTATCTGCGCCATTATCTCCGCCAGCAGGGCCATTCCGGCCCGGTTTTCGCCGCCGCGTTACCGGACGCCGTCGTACCGGATTGTTTCACCGCCACCATGCAGCAACTGGGCCTCGACTATCTGGAACTTCCCCTTCATGAAAGCGACAGCGCGTCCGAACCGCCGTTCAGAATGGGGCGCGGGGCTTATTATGATCCCATCGCGCCCGTGAAACGCACCTTCAAAATCGCCGAAGGGCATGTCACTGGGATGCTAAGCGTAGACAGCGCCGCCTATGATGATTACCGGCAACAACTGGCCGGGTTTATGTTCAACGATAGCGACATCGAAACCCCGCTGCATGGACGCATACACACCGTGATTCAGCCGACAGCCTGTGTCACCAAGACCTGCCATCTGGTCACCGACGCTAACGCGCTGCATCGCCAGTTTTGCAGTTTTCCCCGACATGTACGCAGCCAGTTACAGGGCAATACCCTCCGTTACCCGTTTGTTGCGGGTGAAACGCTGGAGAACTGCCTGCTGGCAAAAGAGGCGCATGCGTCATCGTTAATGGTGCAACTCGCTGATGTGCTGGGACAGGTTCACTGGAACGCCGTTATCACGATTGAACATTACGAGGCGATATGCGCCGCAAGACGGCAAACGCCGCCAGGAAAGCGCAATGAAGCCACCTACGGCTATTTCACCCGTATTCACGGGGATCTCCATTTACGCAATCTGCTGGTGACGCCGGAGCATGCGCTGGTGTTTATCGACCGCATGCGCTATTGCGGCGATATGCTCTATGACTTCCCGTTTATGCTTTCTTTGCTCTGTTTTGAATGTCGCTATCGGGATGGCTATTTTCACCATCTGGCGGTGACGTTTTTCCGTCACTATGAACGGTATATCGATGAGCCGCATAATTTTTATCGCGCCTTTCTGGTTAATTTTATCAACTATGCGCACATCGCTTATGAAACACATCACCATGCCACGCCGCCTTTCCACGAATGGAAGCATGCCGGGGCGTTAGCCAGCGCCGCGGCGGGCTATGACGATTTTAAAACGTTTTTACTCAGATTTAGCCTGAGCGAGACGGATGCGGCTCAGGCTGAAAAGGATAGCGAGTACGGTAGCCACTGCGGCGAGCCATAACCCCAGGCGGATGGCGGACGCATCCTGAGCTGACGCGCCAGAGCGCGAGCAGACGGCAAAAATCACGCCGACAAAGGCCGCGCCAAGACACTGGCCGAAGGTGCGCATGATCGCCAGGATACCGGAGGCGTAACCACTCTGTTGCCGTGGGGCATTGGCCATCATTTCGCGGTTGTTCGGGCTTTGAAAACAGCCAAAACCGATACCGCAGACCAGCCCGCGCCAGCTGATATCCCACATCTGCGCCCGATCGGGCAGCAGGGCCAGCAGCGTCAGCCCGACGGCGAACAGGCATAAGCCGACCGTCGAGATGATCGCTGGCGCATAACGATCCGCCAGCCGTCCGGCATGTGGCGCGACGAGGATGATCCCCACCGGCCAGGCGGTGAACAGCAGTGCGGCGGTAAACGCACTGTAGCCATACACGTTCTGGAATAAAAAAGGCAGTACGATGAAGGTGATCCCCTGACTGATAAACGAAGCCAGGGAGGTCAGCGCTGCCAGGGAAAAACGCGGTTCCGCAAACAAGGTCAGCGGCAGAAGCGGTTGTGGCGCGCGCTGCTGGCGGCGGATAAACGCCAGCCCGGCAAACACGGCGATAGCGGCATACGCAACAGCGTCGAGTAGCGCATCCGGTCGCGAAAAGGCGTCTGCCGCCATGATCACCGCGCCCAGCATGGCTGCGGACAGTACCGCGCCCGCCACATCAAACGGGCCAGTCGTAAAGTGCGATTTACCGGGCAGCACACGCAGCGTCAACATGATGGCGATCAATCCCAGCGGGATATTTATCGCGAACAGCCATTGCCAGCCCACTGTCGCCAGCAACGCACCGCCGATCACCGGCGAGAGTGCCGTTACTGTTGCAATCAATAATGCATTGATGCCGAGAATGCGTCCCAGCAGGCGGGTGGGGAAGACAGAACGCAAGATAGCGGGCGCTATGCTCAGTGTCGCCGCGCCGCCCATTCCCTGCAAAATGCGCATGGCAACCAGCATCTCCAGCGACGCCGACGCCGCACACCCCAGCGAGGCCAGCGTAAACAGCCCCAGTCCGGCAGCAAACAGGACGCGAAAGCCTGTTCTTACCGCCAGCGCCGCAAAGATGGCCAGCGTCATGGCGGTGGAAAGCAAATACGCGTTAACCACCCACACCGCATTGCCCGCTGTCACATTAAGCAGCCGGGCTATCTGCGGCAGGGCAATATTCACCATCGCGCCATCAAACACCGCCATGGTGGTGCTCATCATCACCGCGATCATCGCCAGCGCGCGTTGACACCCCGGTAAGCCTTCATCGCCGGGTTTATCGGTAAATAATTCCATCTCGACCTCTCTGAATTTGTGCTTGCGATAACCTTAAATGCGCGCAAGATAAGGCGGAAGACGCAGCAGTTGCATTAATAACATGCAGCAAACGCCACATCTGATAATCATCGATGAGAAACCAACTGTGATGACCGAACCCGATCTCAATTTGCTGTTTGCGCTGGATGTTCTGCTCGCTGAGCGAAGCGTTGCATCCGCCGCGCGTCGCCTGGGGCTGAGCGCGTCGGCCATGAGCCGCACGTTAAGCCGTTTGCGGGAGACGACTGGCGATCCGTTACTGGTGCGGGCAGGGCGCAACATGGTGCTCACCCCGTACGCGGAAGGGATCCGTGAGCGGACACAAAATGCGGTCTTTGAAGCCCGTTCGGTATTGCGCCCGGCGTTACCCGGCATGAATGTGGCGCATCTGGAGCAGGTATTTACCCTGCGCGCCAACGACGGTTTTGTGGAAGCCTTCGGCCCGACGCTGATTGCAGAAGCGGCAGCCATCGCACCGGGCGTGCTGCTGCGCTTTCTGCCAAAAGCGGAAAAGAGCGCCAGACCGCTGCGCGAAGGGCTTGTCGATCTGGAAATCGGCGTTCTGGGGGAGATGGGGCCGGAGATCCGCGTCCAGGCGTTATTTCGGGATCGGTTTGTTGGGGTTGTGCGAAAAACGCACCCGCTGGCGCAGCTTAACGCCGTCACACCACAAGCGTATGTGGCCTGGGGTCATGTTGTCGCTTCCCGGCGCGGTTTGCTGAGCGGCCCGGTGGATGACGGGCTGGCGGAACACGGATTAACGCGCAACATTGCGGCTGTCGTACCGGGTTTTCCCGCTGCGCTGGCCGTTGCGCGCTCAAGCGATCTGGTGGCGTTGATCCCGGCCTCTTTTCTGATTAGCCCGGCGACAGAAGATATCTTTCATGTGTTCGAACTGCCGGTGAAAACTCACCGGATCACCGTATCGCAGCTGTGGCATCCGCGTTCAGAAGTGGATCCGGCGCAGCGCTGGTTGCGCCAGTTTGTGCGCGAGGTGTGCCAGCGGTTAATGCCGGAATAAGTGCTATCCGTGTTTTCGCGCGACTCTCCGCCGCTCTTTTTGCTGTGCACGTTTGAGCTGCCCGCGCCATAGATGGTTATGCAGGCAATACGCCGTCGTGCGGTAAAACATCACGCTGTTGAGGCATATAACGGCGCAGCCACTGAATATCACTGCCAGCACAGCGGTAACGAGATGGGTAGTGTGGCTCGTCGTGCCTGTCAGCCAGGGGGAAACAGCCGCGATGAAATTGATCAGCGTGCCCAATGCGGTCAGCAAAATAAGGATCAGAAAAAATCTAAACGCGCGCAGAAAACCCTTGGCGGTAAACAGCGCCGCAGCATAGAGCAGCAGGAGATATACCATTGCCGCCGGCAATATTCCGGCAAAGAGTTTAAATTCCGGCCAGCCAAACCAGCGAAATAGCGCCATCCATAATGGAACCTGCCACATCATATAGCTAAACATCGTGAGAAGCGTGCTGCCGGACAGCGGTAGCGCCATCGTGTGTAAACCAACCGGCCCGCCAGCTCTGTCCAGCAGGCGATCCCGCAGAGAATCGAGTTGATCGTCATTGAGGGTCCGCTTTTTTTTGTCGACTATCATGCTGAGCACGAGGCTTTTTTTGATATTTTTCATCATTGCGGTAGGGGTTATGTCCGGTAAATAAGCAGTCAGTGTAATATCGCCGTCGGATAAATGGGGACATCCTGTCCCCATCTTACCTTTATCAATGGACTATTTTTACGTTTTTCGACAACGGTTCAATCACGGTGGTCACGAGAATAAAGCACAGCACACAGAAGCCGGTCATCGTCATGAAAACGGCATTCCAGTGCCATGTATCCAGGATCACCCCAACCAGCAATGGCATACACATCCCGCCCAACTGACCGCCCATATTGATCACGCTGTACGCCACCGGATAAATCTCTTTATTGGTGCGCCCCATCGCGTAGACCGAATAGGCGGAATAACCAAGCGACAGCATTAATCCCAGCAAAAACAGCATCAGTGAAAGTACGATTTTGCTTTCCGGGGCATACACCAGTGAATACATGGTGAAAATTGTCGCACCAGCGCTGAGAAGCATCAAAGGCTTACGTCTTTTATTCAGCACCCTGTCAGATAATACGCCGCCAAAGAAATTGCCTAATACCGTGCCAAGGAAAGGTGCAGCTGCCAGCACCGCCGAACTGGTTAAATCGAAACCGCGTTCAGTGATGAGATACTTCGGCAGCCAGGACATCAACACGCTGACAATGCCAACCATGGAAAAATAGCCAAGGGCAACGCCATAGATGTCCCAGCAGCGGAATACCTGCTTTGAAGAGGACAGTTCTTCTACCTGTTTCGTGCGAATCAATTTGTCCAGCCAGCAATATTTAAACTCACTGCTACGCTGAATAGACGCCGCATCTTGCCCTGTGGAAGGTTGCGCTTCGCGGATGTATGCCGCTTCATGCGCATTCACGAAACGGCTCTCCTCCGGTTTGTTGCGTACCATCAGATACCAGAAAACAGACAACAACAAACCGGGTATTGCAAAGAAGACGAAAATGTAACGCCAGCCCCAGGTCATGATGATCCATGCACAGAGCGGGGGAACAATTAATGGGCCAAATTTTGAGCCAGCAAGGAACAGACCCGTCGCCGTGCCTTTTTCCTTCGACGGAAACCACTGATTAATGGTGGCAGTGGAACCGATTACCACCGGCGCTTCACTCACGCCCACCAGTAAACGCAGCAGTTTTAGAATGAAGACGTTATTCACGATCCCCATCAACCCGGTAAGTATAGATGTCAGCAACATGCCGATACTAAAGGTGGTACGCATGCCGAACTTTCTGATCAAATAACCCGCGGGTATCTGGAAAAAAGCGTAACCAGCAAAGAATAAACTGATCAACAACCCCGCCATAGTATTGGACATCTGAAATTCTTGCTGAATAAAAGGAATAGCAAAACCGATATTGGCGCGATCGGCATTAGCTACCGTGTAAATAACAAAAATAAAACTCATCACCCACCATCTGTAATGGGTCATTTTGGGCTTTCCGCTATTTTCCATATTTTATGCTTCCGTGATCGTTGTCAGGCATGGCATGTGCGCTATCAAAATTGAATTCACTGTACGTTCTGGCCCGCGATAAGCTGCTCAGCAGATTGGGGTCAATTGTCTCTTTTATTAGCGCCGATACGCGCAACACGCCCTCAAGGGAAATGGCTGAATCAAACCCCATGCGATTAAACATATTGACGGCATCTTCCGTTGCCGCATTACCGGCAGCGCCTGGTGCAAACGGGCAGCCCCCTAAACCTCCTACGGCAGTTTCAAAGCGGGTAATGCCAGACTGTAAACCTGCGGCCATCGAGGCAAGCGCCATCCCATGGGTGTTATGCATATGCAACCCCACGTCTATCGACGGAAAGGCTTGCTGAATAACGCGAAGAATGCGCAACGTCTGTAACGGTGTGGCGACACCAATGGTGTCGCAAAGCGTGATCTTGCCAATGCCATGCTCGTCGGCAAATTTAATGATATCCAGCATGACATTCACATCTGTCGCCCCGATAAAAGGACAGCCAAACACCGTAGCCAGCGACAAAGTAATATCCAGTTCGGGTAAGTTTTGACGAATAGAATACAAATCATCAAGGGATTGCTGGTGAGTCCTGTTGATATTCGCCTGATTGTGCAGCGGGCTGACGGATATAACATAATTTACATGCGTTATATGATTATCTGCGGCTAACTGCGCACCTTTAACATTAGGAACCAATACGTAAGGGGTGATTTGGGGATGCGTATGCAGAACGTGTTTAATGACCTCACGGGCATCCGCCATTTGTGGTATCGCTTTTGGACTGACCATCGACGTAATTTCAAGGTGTTTAATCCCGGCAGCAACAAGATTATCGATAATATTCATCTTCAACGTTGTCGGAATAGGGTCCTGAATATTTTGAAAACCATCGCGTGGGCCTACTTCCGTTATCTGAATCAATTTAGTCATACCAATAACCTCAAAGTACGCCAGCGTCAGTCAGTTGTTGGATTTTTTCGTCTGAATAATTCAGCAATTCTTGCAGTACTTCATGGTTGTGCTGCCCGAGAGTTGGCGCAGGGGTTCTGATAGCGACTTTTTTATTGGTGAACTTCACCTGGTTCCCGGTCATGGTAATTTTCCCGGCAACCGGGTGTTCAATATCAACAAACATCTCACGAGCAACCGCAATATGTGGATCTTTGGTAACGCGATCGATGGTGTTAATTGGGGCAGAAGGAATGCCCGCAGCAAGCAGTATTTCCACAATCTGATCGATAGGGCGATCGCGGGTCCAGCCTTCGATAATGGTTTTGAGTTCCGCATGGTGCGCGACACGATTGATATTCGAGTCAAACTTCTCATCTTCGAGCGCATTAATGCCAATGGTGTGTTTTAACAGGCCAAACAGCTTGTCGTTACCACAAGCAATAATGACGTAGCCGTCTTTCGCCTGAAAAGAGTCGTAGGGATAAATGGCTTCGTAACGATTGCCGATACGCGTTGGAACACGGCCGGTGTTGAGGTAAATAATATTGATGATTTCCAGCGCAGAGACCATTGAGTCAACCAGTGCAACATCTACTTTTTCGCCGATACCGGTTATCAGCCGATTGGCGTAGGCGGCAAGCACGCCGATGGCACAGCTCATTCCCCCAACAACGTCGGCGATGGCGGTGCCGGTACGGGTAGGGGGCGTGTCAGACCAGCCGGTCGTACTCATCAGCCCGCTCATTGCCTGGCCAATAATGTCGTAGCCGGCACGCTTTGCGTAGGGACCGGTATGACCAAACCCGGACACTGCGCCGTAAATAATCGCGGGATTCACTTTGCGTAAATCCTCATAACCGAGGCCCAGTTTTTCCATCACCCCCGGGCGGTAATTTTCAAGGACAATGTCGCTATTGCGAACCATTTCAAGAAAAATACCGCGCCCTTCATCTGATTTTAGATTGAGTGTAATTCCGCGTTTATTTCGGTTGAGGTTCATAAAATAAGCGCTTTCGCCATTTATTTGTGGCGCATTCGCCCTTGAATCATCACCTTTGCCGGGCAATTCGATTTTAATGACATCGGCACCAAAGTCCGCCAACATCATTCCACAATAAGGCCCGGCCAGAACACGGGTTAAATCAAGCACACGAACACCATTTAATACACCAGATTGATTATTCACACTCATTCCTTATGAAATAGATATATTTATCGACAGAAACAACGCGCCTCTGTCTGATAAGGTGTTAATCAATTCCCATGCCAGAAATGTATTCGTTCTTTATCAAAGGATAAACACTTGAATTGTAAAGGTACAAAATCAAATCATATTAATCATTCACTCTGAGGAACAAATATCAATTGTGTTAAAAATATCAGTTATGATATTAATTTAATAAACCAGCAACGTTGTACAGGTAAATTATGCCACTTAATTCATTACCTAATCTTGCACTCATTACGCCTTATCCGGGACTGGAAGAAATAGTAATAGAACATTGTACAGGTTTGTTTAACTGCCACGTCTACCATGGCAGTCTTGAACAAGCGGCCAATATTGCCCGTAACCTGGATGATGATTATTATGATGTTATTTTGAGCCGTGGTGGCACCGCCGAATACATAAAAAGAGCGACAACTATCCCCGTCGTTTGCGTTCTCACATCGGCGTCGGATTTATTAAAATCGCTGTTGTCATTTAGCAATACGCCGCAAAGAATTGCCTTTTTTAATTACAAGGTCACTTTGCCTGATGTCGCTCTTATCGCGATTGCGTTGAAGATCTCCATCGACGAATTTGTTTTCACATCAGAACCGGATATGAAAAATAAGTTAAAATATTGCGCGAGTAAGAATTATAAAATAATAACGGGTGGTTTTCCTGTTACGGCTTCGGCACGACTCTCAGCTATGCAGGGTGTACTGGTTGAAAACGGTGTGGAATCAGTTAACAGTGCGCTCAGGGAAGCGCTGGCAATTGTTGAAACCAGTAAACGCAAATTTCAGGATATGGCCCGGTTGGAGATCATTCTGTCATCCATTACTGAGGGGATTATTGTTACTAATGAAAATAATGCTATTCAGGTGTTCAATAAAGCCGCGCAGGCGATTTTTGGCCTGAGCGAGAAAGCGGTAATCGGTAAGCCGGTTGACACGGTGATAAAAAATACCCGTATTAATCAAGTGCTACAAACCGGCGCGCCAGAAGTGCGCGAGCTGCAGGAGTTGGAGAATACCTCTATTATTACCAGCCGGGTTCCCATATTTATGGGCACCCGGTGCATCGGCGTAGTGTGCTCATTTACTGATACCCCACAGATACAAAAAGTTGAGCGTATTATTCGCGGAAAGATGGTCAAAAAAGGGTTTAACGCCCGTTATACTTTTGATCACATCCTCACCGCAACCGACCAGATGAAGGCGGTGAAAAAACTGGCGGAAGTTTACGCTACAACACAATCTCCGGTGATGATTTATGGCGAATCGGGTACCGGAAAAGAACTATTTGCACAGAGTATTCACAACCACAGCAATCGGCGAGGCGGCCCGTTTGTTGCTATTAACTGCGCGGCGATCCCGGAAAACCTGCTCGAAAGCGAACTGTTTGGTTATGAAGGAGGCTCATTCACCGGGGCCAGACGGGAAGGAAAAGCGGGGCTGATTGAACTGGCGCATCAGGGAACACTTTTTCTTGATGAGATCGGCGAGTTGCCCCTTTCTATTCAGAGCCGTTTGTTGCGCGTCCTGCAAGAGTACGAAATTATGCGCATCGGCGGTAAGGATATCATTCCGGTGGATGTCCGCATCGTGGGTGCGACCAACCGTACTCTGGAAACGCTGTCCCGGGAGGGCGCGTTTCGCAGCGATTTATATTATCGCCTGAATGTACTGCCGTTGACCGTTCCTCCTTTGCGCGAACGTGCTGGCGATGTTCGTTATCTGGCCGGTAAGCTGTTCGCAGAAATGCACGCAGAGCATTTGATTACTCAGTTTCTTGACCTTTTTGCGTTGTATCACTGGCCGGGAAATGTACGTGAATTGCGGTTTATGATTGAGCGACTGGGATTGCTGTCGGCCAGCTTTCCACGCTATTCGCTGCACGAAATTTTAACCCTGACCGGGTTTACGCTTTTCACCGTCGACAAGACGCGCTGCGAACGCGAACCGGTTTTCGTTAATCTGAATAAAGGTCAATTAAAAGAGATCATCAGAGATGTCGAACGCCAGGTTATCACGTTTTATCTGAATCTCTATCATCAGGACCAGCAGCAGGTGTCCGCCCGGCTCGGGATCAGTAAAATGAGTCTGTGGCGCAAGTTGAAGCAGGACTAACCCTGTCAAAATAAAAGGCATAACAATTGAATATAAATAAATGGGTTACAACTGTTGGCATGCTAAGTGGCCTGGCTATTTTATCTTGCCCGGCAGCGGAGACCATCCCGGATGTGGTAAATCAGTTGATGGTGTCGCCTGTGCGTAATCTCAGCCAGGCAGACAACGATGCAGAGGGCACGGCACGTTGGGTCGCCTGGGAACAGGGAACGCCGGATGCCCGCACGTCACATTTGGCGCTGTTTGAAAAACAGAATAACGGCAACATTCAGTCTGTATGGTCAACGGCATGGCCGGATGCCTGGGCCCCGTCACTGTTGATGCTCCAGGAGTGGCGCTGGCACGATCGTCCGCTGCTGGCCGTCACGGTGCAATTTGGCGCCGCGGCTGAACAAATCGATATTTACGGGCTGAATGAAAATAACCGTCCGCAGCGCCTGACAGGAAAAACTGCCGCCAGCATCAGTTGGAAGATCAATACATCCGGACAGCGGTTACTGGTTCTGTATGAGACGAAACCGACGGTGCTGAAAGCAACCTGTTACGGCTGGCAGGAAAACAAACTGGCGGTGAAATCCTGCGACGACTAATGCAATAAAGGGGAGGGTGCATAATGCGGCTGGCTTCTTATAACGTTGAGAACTTGTTTGATCGTGCAAAGGCCATGAACCAGAGCGACTGGGCTGAGGGCAAACCGATTCTGGAGAAGTTTGCCGCGTTAAATGCACTGCTTGGCGAGTTAACGTATACCGCTGAAATAAAGAGAAAAATGGTGGTATTGATGAACGAGCTGGGGTTGAAGAAGTCTGATACCGGCCCGTTCGTGATTCTGCGTCGTAACCGTGGAAAACTGCTAACCCGGCCCAAAGATGGCGGTGAAATCAGCATTACCGCTGAAGGCCGCGCAGACTGGGTCGGTTCGCTGGAACTGCGATCCGCCCCGGTGGATGAAACCGCCATGCTCCTTACCGCGCAGGTCATGATCGATCTACGCGCCGATATTCTTGCCGTTGTGGAGGCGGAAAGCCGACCCGCGTTACAGGCATTCAACAGCGAAATCCTGCCAGCGCGCAAAGGCGCGCCTTTCGAACATGTCATGGTCATCGACGGTAACGATGAGCGGGGCATTGACGTCGGTTTGATGACGGCCAACGCCTTTCCGATCGATACCATTCGCAGTCATGTTGACGATAAAGACCGCACAGGCGCACTGATTTTCTCCCGCGACTGCCCGGAATTTGCCATCCCGTTGAACAATGGCGAAACGCTGTATGTGTTAGTTAATCACCTGAAAAGTAAAGGTTATGGCAGCAAAGACAGCTCCGATGCCCGTCGTAAAGCGCAGGCGGAGCGGGTGAAGGCGATTTATCAGCAGCGGGTGAAAGACGGTGAAACGCTTATCGCCATTATGGGGGATTTTAACGACACACCAGACAGCCAGACGCTGGCACCGTTGCTTAAAGAGACGGATTTGCGTGACATCTTTACCCATGAAAAATTTGATAACGGCGGTTACCCTGGCACCTGGGGAAGTTGTACCGCCAGCAACAAGATTGACTATATTTTGTTGTCGCCCGCTTTATGGGAAAAAGTGATGCAGGGCGGCGTGTACCGCAAAGGAATGTGGCCTGGTGTGCGTCCGGCAAAGTGGGAAACCTATGCGGAACTGAAAAAACCGGTCAATGCAGGCTCAGATCATGCTGCGGTTTGGGTTGAGCTGGATATCTGACAGATTGCAGAAGCCAGGCTAAACCCTGGCTTCTGTGTTCCCTGGCATGCTTATGCGTTCAGTTTTTTCAACAATCTTACCGCAGCCTCTTCTGAGCTGGCCGGGTTCTGACCAGTGACCAGGTTGCCATCTTCCACAACAAACGGCATCCAGTCCGCGCCTTTCACATAATGCGCACCCGAAGCGATAAACTCATCTTCAATCAGGAAAGGGACGACATCCGTTAATTCGACCGCCGCTTCTTCACCATTCGTAAAGCCCGTCACTGTGCGTCCTTTGATTAACAGGTCGCCGTTTGTCGTTTTTACGTGGCGCAGCACACCTGGCGCATGGCAAACAAAGGCGATCGGTTTACCTGCCCGGTTAAACGACTCAATCAACTGGATCGACGTCCGGGATTCAGCCAAATCCCACAAAGGACCGTGGCCACCCGGATAGAAAACGGCGTCGAAATCGTCATGGGTAACAGTCTCCAGTTTGACGGTCGATGCCAATGCGTGTTGCGCAGCGTTATCGGATTTGAAACGGGTCGTGAGCGCGGTCTGGAATTCCGGCAAATCGCTTTTAGGATCGAGCGGAGGCTGACCGCCAGCAGGAGAGGCCAACACAATATCGGCGCCAGCATCTTTGAAAACGTAGTAGGGCGCAGCAAACTCCTCGAGCCAGAAACCTGTCTTTTTACCGGTGTTACCGAGTTCATCATGCGATGTCAGAACCATCAAAATTTTCATCAGTAATCCTTAATTTTTAGTCTGTTTGTCGTTTACTTCGTGAGTAATGCTTCGTTTTAAGCAGAGTAACCCGTGTAGAAATTCATGGCTAACAAGGTTATTTTAGCAGGGGTATAAATAAATTTATGAGGTGACGATGTCTCTGGTTCGGTTACGCACGTTTATGGAAGTTTATCGCCAGCGGTCCATTTCCCGCGCGGCGCGGGCGCTGAATCTTACTCAACCCGCGGTTTCTCAGCATATAAGCGGACTGGAAGTTGCTATTGGGCGGCCTCTTTTTGAACGTCTGGCGCACGGTGTTCAGCCTACGGCTGCAGCAGATGATCTGGCGGCGGATATTGGTAATAAACTGGATGACGCCGAATCCGCACTGGCGTCGGCAAGGGCGCGTTCAATGGATGTAGCAGGAACGCTTCAGTTAATTGGCCATGCTGATTTTATGGCCGAGAAGCTGGCAGGCGAATTGCTTCCGCTGCTTGAAAGCGGCATCCGGATCCATATGCACACCGGCGATGGTCCGGTCGTGACGCAAATGGTGGCGGAAGGTCATTGCGACCTGGGACTGACGGCGCATCCTGTAACGGATCCACGCCTGAAAGGTGACGTCATTTTCACCGATCGCGTTATCGCCGTTGCGTCACCAGCGCTGGCAGCCCGGTTGGCACACAGCAACGATTTTGCCCACGATTTACTGAAAGAGCCACTGCTGGCATATAACCTTGAACTTTCGCTTATCGATCACTGGCTGGATAAAAACGGAATGAAATGTCATGGATTGCGTCCTGCATTGGTTGGGCAGGATTTACGCGGGTTGCGAAGTTTGCTATGCCGGGGATTTGGCTGGACGGTGATGCCAGCGTTTCTGTGCGAGCGACAGATTGCCAGTGGTGAAATGGTAAAACTGAATGCACCAACAGGCGACACCGAAATCCGTTATAACCTGGTATGGTTACCCGGTGCATTGCGTCAGCCACGCATTGCGCATGCCCGGCAGGTTTTGTTGCAAAGGCTGGGTACTGAGAAGAACGCCAGGAATAGCACAAATGTAATAACACGAGCAGCACAACCATGACCGCAAACAGCCGGATTTCGCCCGAATACACCATGTCAAAACTAAGTTCAGATGTCCGGGGTAGGGCAAAGTTCAAATGTCCTCCAATACTCAGTAGTTTGCAGGAGTAAATTCATGTGGAGACAGCCTATAACCTAATGGTAAAATGAGCCTTTAGCTGGTAGAAGAGGGATGCTATGGCTCTTACGGTGACTGCTGCGTTTAACGAGTTTCAGCGAAATATAGTAAATCTAGACAGCTCTCAAACTAATCAAGCCAGAGCCAGTAGAGATTGGTTGCTGGGTAGAATGAACACTTTTCCAAATAATGATGTTTATTTTCCCATAATATACCCTGATATACATACAGGTTTTGGTTCTTTTGCTAGACGTACAAAAATCCGCCCTTTAGATGATATAGATCTTATGTTTGGTCTCGATGGTGATGATTGTGTATACATCGAGAGTGATGGAAAAATATTAATCACTGCGCGTGAAGGAACAGTTCGCTTAAAATACTATAAGCATGATGGTTCAAATTTTATTAACTCTCGAAAAATAATAAATAGTTTTATCTCAAGCCTAAATCAAATTCCGCAATATGATAAGGCAGATGTAAAAAGAAATCAGGAAGCAGCTACTCTTAAGCTAAAATCCTATGACTGGAATTTTGATATAGTTCCTGCATTCATTACTAATCCAGATTCATTCGGCAAGACATATTATTTAATACCAGATGGCAATGGTCATTGGAAGAAGACAGACCCACGAATTGACAAGCAAAAAGTCACAGATCTTAATGTTAAACTTTCAGGAAACATGTTAAATGTCATTCGTGTAATAAAATATTGGCAAAAACGTCCTACTATGCCTTCAATGAGTAGTTACTTGTTAGAGACCATGTTACTTAACTACTTCAACGGTCGCTCAGAATGTTATCAATGGGTCGATTTAGAGATTGTCAGTGTTTTAGGTTACTTAGCCTCTGCTATATTTAGTCCAGTATACGATCACAAAGGCATACAAGGGAACATAAACAACCTTAGTGATGATGAGAAATTAAAGATATCCATCCGCTGTTATCTTGACCAAGGAAAAGCAACTGAAGCCCGTAATTACGAAAGCCAAAATAACCACAGAGCGTCCATTAACAAATGGCAGGATGTTTTTGGTGTAAACTTCCCATCATACGGATGAAAAATGAGTCAAATATTTTTGCGCCAAAATGATAGTAAAAACATCGAGTTGCTGATGGCAATGAGGCGGATCTACTCACAGGTAAAATTTGTTAACTGGGTAGTATTTTTTCTTAGTGTCGTAATATCTGTCGCTATTGTAATATTTACTACAGTGATAAAGAAAATGGGGTTGTTCCCTCATTTGACTATAGCTCCTTACCTCGGTTATTACGGTATAATTGTGCTGCTCATCACAATTGTTTTTTCTACAGTGATTTCCTCAATGAAAAAATGTGCAGCCACTATTCAGGAAATGTTTGACTGCGATGTTTTACACATTCCATGGAGTGAATTAAAAGTAGGTAAGCCGGTTGGTAGAGAAGATATTTTTAAGTCTTCAAGGTATTACAAAAAAAGAAACAAAAAGGATGAGTTCCTTAACTGGTATCTAAATAAGGACTACGATGCCAATGAAAACGTCATGGCATTATTATGTCATGCTAAAAATTTCGGTTGGGATAAGTCACAACGTGATGTTATGAGTAAAATCTATTTTATCACTATGTTAGTTTCCTTTTTGATACTTCTGGCATATGGTTTGTGGTCTAAATCTTCACTGGAAGATTTTTTGTTTTATATTGTTTTTACGCTTCCTTTCTTTAGACATGTGATAATGTTATACGTTGAAAACAAAAAATCAATCAGTCGAATTATTCGCGTCAAAGATTTTATTGAGAAAAAAATACAGAGCATAAAGATAAGTGGCATGATAAACAATGATATCTTATCTCATGAATTAAGGGCGATTCAGGATGAGGTTTACGCCCATAGATCGACCTCTAATCCTGTTCCCAATTGTCTCCACAGATTCATGCGGAAGAATAATGAGGCGATTTATGATGATTATTTTGAAGATAACTTAAAAATCTTACCACAGTAGAGATGTCCGTATACCAGAAAAGTTGAAATGGCCGCTGAGGAAATATCTTCCACAGCGGTCTTTTTAGTTAAATGTTGATGAGTAAGTAAATTCATATTGAAATGAAAAATTCCTCTTCATTTCTTTTTTTATAATCATCATCCCATATGAGTTTTATCCGGTATTTGGTTTTACTACCGAAACTTAGCCCCGCAATAATCTCAATTCCGTGTTGCGGATGCAGTATCTCATATGGGAATTTTTCTTCTACATCCGATATTACAAGGTATTCATCACCATCATTGTCAGGGAAATGAATTTCTATATTTCTAGCTTCAACTTTGCCTCTGTTAAATACTTTTAACCTATAATTATTTCTGGCTATTTTTACCAAGCGAGCACCAAGTTCAGCCTTCATATCATTGATGGCGGACTTTGTTTCTTTTTCCAGAAGCAACTTACGTAACCTATCTTGCTCATCTTTGATAACCTTTTGTTCTCTTGCATTTTTCCCTGATCTAATCTCGGATGATATGATGGTGTAGATTGATACTGCAAGCGCACCTAAAGCGATGACGTCACTTGTCGTCATTATTTTATCCTTATATTTTTACTTCCCTTAAATGCTTTCTTCAGTATGTCGTTAAATTGCTTCTGTATATCCTTCGATAACTCATCTTTTACTTCATTAACATGTGAATCAATACTTACGCCATTCTCTTGTATTAACTCATCGTTAGTGAATTTTTTTCCGCATCCTAAGCATTTGACGTCCTCTAACTCTTCGGTATGCTCCATTTCTGCCCCTCCGCATACAGGGCATAATAGAGTAATTTTTCTATTGTATTTATCAGGATTCAATTTCATATATTTCCACCTTTCTTATATGCCATTTTTAGGGATGCTATGGACTTAAAAATTGAGGGGGCACTTAATTTATCCTTACTTATCATAACACTGAAGCTATTACCTTGTACCGAAGATTTCCTCAGAACGTGACTGTAATGTCTTCAACGCATCGAGCATATCGTCTCCGTCCAGGGAGCGCTGTGATTTCTTCTCTGTGGGTTTCCTGCGCCGCCGCGAGGGGCCATCTCCGGCAGGAAGAGCCTGAGATCGGTTATTGTCGCGTTTGTCCTGAACCAACTTAATAAACTCAAGTGTCCGCCCGAGGCGCTTGTTGTCCACGATAGCACCCTGGTCAATTTCCTGAAGACGATCATAAGTGGAGTAGGGAAGGACGACTCCGTTTAGCCGGAGTTCTTTCCGGCCATCCAGGTAATGCCAGACCTCAATGTACTTCCCAATAGATCTGCGGCTTAACTCATTATCTTCAATCAGATAGAGTACTTTGTCATACTGCACCGTCAGGGATTTTGAAACACGGCGCTGTTCCCGCCATGTGAAAAATGCGGCCAGATCATCGTCATTCTCAAGTGGTCGATGCACATCAAAGTCATGCCGGGGCGCTTTCGCAAAACGCCGGTTGTAATCAGTCATAAACTCATCAGCAAAATGATTGGCTGCATCCACTGAAGAAATGCCCCTGAGCCTGAGTTCCTTTACGAGGCGATCCTGAAGCGTCAGATGGGCGCGCTCCACGCGGCCTTTGGCTGAGCTGGTATTGGCGCAGATAGTCTGGATGTTCAGCTCGTGCATCGCACGGCCAAACTGGGTATAACCATCGCCGCCGGTGGCATTTTTATTGTTAATTCTGAAGACGCTGGCTTTGTCGCTATACAATGCCAGTGGTTTGCCATGCTTTTCCAGATAGCCCCTGGTGGCTTCAAAATAGGTGAAGGTTGATTCCGATTTCACGAAACGAAGCTGCATCAGGCGACTCGTTGCATCGTCGACGTAGACCAGTGCGGTACAGGCGGGCGCACGGTTCTCGAACCAGCGATGGTCACAACCATCAATCTGTATCAGTTCGCCGCAGCAGGCCCGTCGATAACGTGGTTGCTGAACTTTTGGCGCACGTTGTTTGCGGGGGATCCAGAGACCAGCTTTGACCATGAGTGAACGGACAGTTTCTTTGGAAAGGTGAATATCGTGCAGTTCTGCGAGTTTCTCGCACGCAAGCGTAGGCCCAAAATCGGTATAGCGTTCGCGGATAATATTGAGTGCGTACCGGGCAAGACCATCAGGTAGTTGGTTATTGCTGGGTTTTCCACGACGTCGGCTAGCCATACCCAGTGGGCCAGATTCACGGTAACGCGACAGAAGGCGTCGGCACTGACGATCGGAAATACCAAGGCGCTGCGCGGCCATCAGTGTGGTCAGACGCCGGTCGACAACGTCCTGAATGATTTTGAGTCGGTTAACTTCGTCCAAAGTGAAAAACTCCGCTGCGTGTGCCGTCATCAGAATCCCTCGATGGTGAATCTACGTGACGGACATCTTAACTTAGCCCAGAACGGACATTACAACTTTGCTGTTACACACATAAGTACGCATAATGTATATTATGTTAAATTGAATCTGGCACTGAACAGGACCATTGTTGGGCATTCATTCCCGGCCAATCAGCAAGTTGCCAGGCTTACCTCTCCTGTCGTTTCTTACTTGCCTGCGATCTGTCCGTCCTGCATCGCGTTGTGTTGCGACTTTTATGCAGGACGGTTTGACCTTACTGTGACTGGCGCTATCCCTTCCGCCACTACTCGTTCTGACAACATATCGGTGCTGGCGTTATGATGCAGAGCGCAATACCCATTCAATCGTTTCTTTAAGTGGCCCTGTAATTTGCCCCTGATTAAAGCGTTTATAAGCATCGTTCAGAAGCTGGATGTTGATATCCCAATTAATACCAATCGTTTGATTGACGCCTGAGCCAACACTCAGGTTTGTTTTCCCATTTGAAAATATATGAACATGTGGATATTTTGTCGCATCAGGAGGATTACCGATAAAAGTGCCCTTATCGTTGTCCGCTTTAACACAACCATTTTCTTTTGCCGCTTTTGCAAAATCGGCAGTACTAATATCTTCATCTGGATTGTACATATTTCACCTTTAAATCTTTAAATTGAAAATGCCCGAATGCAGAAAAATTACTGTTATCACTTCTGTATTTCGGGCGTGTATTAACATCAGGGAGAGTTGAAAAAAACTGCTTTTATTTATCAACTCGGTGTAACTGTCCACGTTCCATCGATGTTATAAGCAACGTCAAAGGTAGTTTCGCCTCCGGTCGCATCACAGAATGCTGCGGTCAATGATGAACTGGTGAAATTCATCACTGTTCCCGCCTGATATGACCCGGTCTGAATGTAATATTTAAGGATCGGCTGACAATCCAGATTCTGATTGGGAAGCACGGTGGTAAAGTTAGATAATACTACCGAACCATCCCCTAATTGTACCGCGGATCCCGCGTTGATATTGTTCAGACTCGGGTTAAACACCGGCGAAACAATGCGGAATGACCCCGCCTGCGCCGTGGTATCAGCCACCGGCACACTGAGCCCAAACGGGCTCAACGAAAGCGTTGTCGAGTTATTTTGCGCGTCACTGGTTGTCGCAGGAGTCAGGTCGACAGGCCGAATTGCGGACAAATATCCGGACTGCTGCCCCACTACCGGCGGGGTATTGCTTTGTTGTGCGCCAGCATAAAACTGCATATTAATCATAAAAGTGTAAGTACTACTACTGGAAGAATAAGGCGCCAGAGAAATATTCTGAATGCTGTTTGAATAAACATTACTTCCGCCGATATATACCGCAGGCTCCTGAAAGAAGAAAAAATCCTGCAGGGTATTGCTCTGATTTGTCAGATTAAATCTAATTAAAGTACTCATAATGTAATTCCTTATTGCTTAGGTAGTTTAATTCGAAAATAACTTGAATATTGAATATAAAATATATTTAATTTTTTTCACACCATAGGCTTACCCCCTTATTATGGAAAGGATATATCCTTGCTACGTTAAAAATAAAATGAAGACGGTTATTTTGCAGACAATTTAAATTAATAGTCACATTAGAATACAACACAAACTAATTTATAGATCGTTACGATCAATAGGGCTAATCAGCAATATATACGCACGCCGATATAAAATTCAAAAAGCCTCCCCTGCCCCGCCAGGAGTCCCGAAAAATCAGTGATTTTATGCCGAAGAAGGATTTTGGTCGTACAGAAAAGAGTGGATTATCGATGTTGTTGGCTCTGACTGTTCACCCTGATGAATGGGATCCTTAGGATCCATTCACCCGAGTTGGCGTCAATTTCCCAGGAATTCAGGATTGATGACATGCGCAGTGTCGCCATCAAAAAAACGCACGACGTTATCGAACGCGGCCTTGAAATAGAGTGCGTAACTCTCCTTTTCCACATAGCCTAAATGTGGCGTGCACAACACGTTGGGCAGCTTTAAAAAAGGATTGTCGGGATCGTAAACAGGTTCCTGCTCATAGACATCGAGTGCCGCGAAACCGGGTCGCCCTTCAATCAAGGCATCATAAAGCGCACCTTCGCGGACAAGTTCGGCACGGCTGGTATTTACAAACAACGCATCCGGTTTCATCAATGACAAATCCGCACGGGTAATGTTGCCCTCGGTTTCCGCCACCAACCGTTGATGCACGGTTAACACATCGCAGGAAGCGAAGAATTGCTCCCGGCTTTCGGGTACTTGCAACCCGGCAGATCGCGCCTCTTCCTGCGCACGTTTGCTCCCCCACACCTGCACGTTCATACCAAATGCCGCTGCATAGGTAGCAACGCGTTTACCAATTTTCCCGTAGCCCAGAATACCCAGCGTCTGGTTATTCACCGCGCGGCCAATTTCGGTTTGCCAGCGACCAGCCGCCATGGCGTTTACTGAGGGGATTAATTTTCTTCGCGATGCCATGATCAACAACCAGGTTAATTCTGCTGGAGCAACCGGTGAACCCGTGCCCTCAACGATCGCAACACCGGCTCTTGTGCAAGCGGCAATATCAATATTCCGCGCCAGCTTACCGGTCTGGCTGATCACTTTAAGGTTAGGCGCACGATGCAGAAATGCCGCATCAATCACCGTCCTTTCGCGGATCAGGATTAATGCTTCGGCAACCGCCAATTGCGTATTCGCGCCCGGATCTTTACTCATATCACCCAGCGCAACGCAATGGAACCGCGCATTCTGATGTAAAAAATCGAGTTGTGCCGTTGCGAACTGATAGTCATCGGGGATTAAAATAGTGATAGCCATCTGGTAAAGATTCTCCTTAAATGTATGGATAATCAATGTTGTCAATTATCGTGCGACAAATAAGGATTTAATTCAATACAAATTAACCAAATACCTCACCTTCCCTGCAAAATAATGCAGGAAAGGATCGGCTAAAAAAATATGACTTATCTTGCATGAGCTTATTTATTTAACCAGAATGACTATGGCGTTGGCGCGTATACTGTTTTCACATCATGACCATAATCATAATCCTGGAGTGGCGTCCAACCTTCAGGCTGAAGGTGATAGTCTCCTACGATCACCACGAAATACGTTTGTGATTTCGTCGCCGAAAAACTATTCACAAAGAAGTTAATATTCTTCGCTTGCCCATTCTGTCTTTTCGTCGAGGTTGGCCCGCCTTCAGCATCAAAACCGTATGCCTTGTCGCTGGCATGCCATACAGCTTTAAGTGTTGTTGCATCTTCACCTTCAGGCTTATCTTCGAGGATAGTATCCAGATCCTCCGCAGTTATCCCATTTTTATCGTCAAATGGCACCTCCAGCAACAGGACAAACTTCGCTTTACCTATGCTTTTCGAAACCGACTTCCAGCCGGTGGTTATCCATCCATCTGTGTCGTGATCATCGCCTATGAAAAATATTGTCTTTCCCATTTTCTTTTCCTTATTCACCTATTATCGACCAGACCTTTAATTTTTTAATTAAAGGTTATCTAATTTCAGGTTATTCACTGAAATTTTCATAAACTTTAGCTATAGCGTCCCGAACGACATTCAGGAAATATTTATCCTGATGTTATTCACAGGATGCGGATAAAGAGTTATGGCAGGAAAAGCTTATTACGCATGGTAAAAATTAGTCTGACTCCTGAGAAATCTCAATTTCATTAAGGATCTTTTTTGTAAATATCAACGAATCCACGGGCATAGGAAAATAATGAAAATACCTAATTCTCACTACAGGATATATTTTGAAGCGGGGGTAAACTCTAATCTCTCTTTTTACGCCCTTAGCCCATCTACATGGCATAAAAAAAGCCGACAACATCGCTGTTGTCGGCTTTTATCATTTACTGGAGCGATCAGGCGTGCAATTGCATCCCGCACGCTGTCACACTGGCCAGCAGAACTTTCACGTCTTCCAGGCAAACCGTCGGGTTCAGCAACGTCAGTTTCAGGCAAGTGACGCCATCCGCTTCCGTGACACCCACGTTCGCACTGCCAGACGCCAGCAGCGCATCGCCGATGCGCTGGTTCAGTAACGCAACGGCAGAAATATCCAGGTTTTCCGGGCGGAAACGGAACAGTACGCTGGCCAGTTGCGGCTGCATAACCAGTTCCAGCAGCGGCTGTTCAGCCACAAACTGCGCAACCTGCTGCGCCAGCGTCACACCGTTATCAATGATTTCGGCGTACTGCTTTTTACCCAATGCTTCGAGACCCATCCACAATTTCAGGGCATCAAAACGACGCGTTGTTTGCAGTGACTTCGATACCAGGTTCGGTACGCCGTGCTCTTCATCAAAGTCAGAGTTCAGGTACGCGGCCTGGTAGCGCATCAGTTGGTAATGACGGGCATCTTTCAGCAAGAATGCGCCACAGCTGATGGTCTGGAAGAACTGTTTGTGGAAGTCCAGGGTGACGGAATCCGCTAACTCCAGACCATTCAGGAAGTGACGATACTTCTCAGAGAGCAGTAACGCCCCACCCCATGCGGCATCAACGTGCATCCAGATCTGCTGTTCGGCCGCCAGCGCGGCGATCTGTGCTAACGGATCGATCGCACCTGCGTCGGTGGTCCCGGCGGTAGCAACGATCGCCATCACCTGCTCACCGTTAGCTTTCGCCTCTGCCAGCTTCGCCGCCAGATCGTTAACATCCATGCGCGAGAAAGCATCGGTTTTCACCAGCGTCACGGACTGATAACCCAGTCCCATCAGCGCCATGTTCTTCTGCACCGAGAAGTGGGCATGTTCAGAACACAGTACTTTGATTTTGCTGAGATTACCGGTCAGGCCATGCTGCTGAACCGAGTGGCCCTGACGCGCAAAAAACGCATCGCGCGCCAGCATCAGCCCCATCAGGTTGCTCTGAGTACCACCGCTGGTGAAGACCCCGGCATCGCCCGCCTGATAACCGACCTGCTCACGCAGCCACTCAATCAGCTTGATCTCAATGATCGTAGCCGAAGGGCTTTGATCCCACGAATCCATGCTCTGGTTAGTGGCGTTGATCAACACTTCCGCCGCCTGGCTGATCACCAGGCTCGGACAATGCAGGTGCGCCACGCATTGCGGATGGTGAACAGACAGGCTGTCTTTGAGGAAATACTCAACAGCGCGCTCAATGGCGGCTTGGTTGCCCAGGCCCTGAGCGGTAAACGCTAAATTGATGCGCTCACGCAACTGCTCAACACTTTTGCCCTGGTACATCTCAGGTTGTTGCAGCCACTGAACCACCGCTTTGGTGCTTTGTTCAATGGCGTCCTGATAGGCGGCAATACTCTGCGCAGAACCGGACAGAATCGGATTTAAATCAGACATGCCATCTCCGATTAAACAGGCTTAACGCCAGCGCCCAGCAGTGCGCTTTCAAATTTATCGAGGAACACTTCCAGCTCTGCATTGGTGATCAGCAGCGATGGCAGCAGACGCAGCACGCAACCATTACGGCCGCCGCGTTCCAGAATCAGGCCCGCTTCAAAGCATTTTTTCTGCAGCAGTGCGGAAAGTTCGCCGTCAGCCGGATAGCAACCCAGTTGATCCTTCGCTTCGTTCGGTTTAACGATCTCAATACCAATCATTAAGCCCAAACCACGGATGTGGCCCATCACCGGGAAACGTTTTTGCAGTTCCGCCAGTTTGCCTTTCAGCCACTCGCCCTGAACGGCAACTTTATCGGCAATACGCTCTTCTTTCAGGATCTTCAGCGTGGTCAGACCGGTGGCCATGGCCAGTTGGTTGCCACGGAAAGTACCGGTGTGGTGACCCGGAGCCCAGGCATCGAACTGTTTTTTGATACCCAGAACGGCCAGCGGTAAACCGCCGCCAACGGCTTTGGACATCACGATGATGTCCGGCTCAATACCGGCATGCTCGAAAGCAAACAGTTTACCGGTACGGGCAAAACCAGCCTGCACTTCGTCGATGATCAGCATAATGCCGTGCTCTTGCGTCACCTTACGGATACGCTGCAGCCACTCTGCCGGCGCCGGGTTCACACCACCCTCGCCCTGCACCGCTTCGAGGATCACCGCCGCCGGTTTGCGTACGCCGCTTTCAACGTCGTTGATCAGGTTTTCGAAGTAGTAAGTTAATGCTTTAACGCCGGCTTCACCGCCAATGCCCAGCGGGCAACGGTACTGGTGCGGGTAAGGCATAAACTGCACTTCCGGCATCATGCCGTTGACCGCTTCTTTCGGCGACAGGTTGCCGGTAACGGAAAGCGCGCCGTGCGTCATACCGTGATAGCCACCAGAGAAGCTAATCACGCCAGAACGGCCAGTCACTTTTTTCGCCAGCTTCAGTGCCGCTTCAACGGCGTCCGCACCGGACGGACCGGTAAACTGCAGGCAGTACTCTTTGCCCTGACCTGGCAGCAATGACAGCAGATAAGAGGAGAACTCATCTTTCAGCGGGGTGGTCAGATCGAGCGTATGTAACGGTAAGCCACTGGTAATGACACTTTGAATGCTTTGAAGCACCTCAGGATGATTATGACCAAGCGCCAGAGTCCCTGCGCCCGCCAGGCAGTCAAGATACTGCTTATTCTCAACATCGGTGATCCAGACGCCCTGCGCTTTGGCAATAGCCAGCGGCAGCTTGCGTGGATAGCTCCTGACGTTAGATTCAAACTCAGCTTGTCTTGCTAAAAAGGTTTCATTGCTCTGCGGTAATGAATTAGCACTCAAAGTATCAATACGGACTTTATCCGTCATCATATCACTCCTACAACCGGGAGTATCTTTAACACCGGGTTGAATAAAAGGTTTAATGGGGGCTTACAAAAAGCGCGGCTAATATATGTTGTTTTAGCAACGGACTCAATATTTTATTTTTATAAATTCTTTCACAAAATTTCTCTTTAAAATCAACATATAACAACAAACATGATTGCCTGAAATATTTTTTTTCATTGGTTACAGGCAAATCGTAAGGAAAATATCGATTCAGCGAGTTAAATCACTTACTATGCCCGCGGTAAATTCCCCGCACGGTGAAACAAAAGGAAACAAACAATTTAAGTTAAGCCACTCATACGCATCATCCCGGTAACTTGTCACAGGCCAGACAGGTTATTGACAACAGGAGCCAGGCTCCTGGGTTGTAATCAGAAATGTTCGCGGGCGGACATTTCATAAGGCGTAAGTTGCTGTATCAATGGGTTTTTCCATCCAGACAGTCAACTGCCCTTATGCCGAAATGAAAATTTTCATGCCATTAATTGATGGCGCCCTGATATGAGATTGTTATGACACGCATTTATCCACACATCGTCGTTGCCAAATTTGGCGGCACCAGCGTAGCCGACTTTGACGCGATGAACCGTAGTGCCGCCATTATTCTTGCCGATCACCATGTCCGTCTGGTTGTGTTGTCTGCTTCTGCAGGTGTGACCAACCTGTTAGTCGAACTTGCCGCAGGCCTCGAAAGCCGCGACCGCCAGGACAAAATTGAAACCCTGCGCGCTATCCAGCACAACATTATTTCTCGCCTGAAGCAGCCTGAGGCTATCGGCCAGGAAATCGACCATCTGCTTGAGAACATCAGCCGCCTTGCGGAAACGGCCGCGAGCGCGCCGTCCGCCGCACTGAGTGATGCGCTGGTGAGCCATGGGGAGCTGATGTCTTCCCTGCTGTTTGTTGAGGTCCTGCGTGAACGTGGTGTTGAAACAGAGTGGTTCGACGCGCGCAAAGTCATCCGTACCAACGATCATTTCGGCTGCGCCGAACCGGTGATTGGTGCTACCGCGGAACTGGCAGAGAAGCAATTGCGCCCGCGTATTGAGCAGGCATTAATCATCACCCAGGGGTTTATTGGCAGTGATGCCGCCGGACATACGACCACCCTGGGCCGCGGCGGCAGCGATTACACTGCGTCGTTACTTGGCGAAGCCTTGCAGGCTGACCGTGTGGATATCTGGACCGACGTTGCGGGGATCTATACCACCGACCCGAGGATTGTCCCTCAGGCGCAGCGTATCGATGAAATCTCATTTTCCGAAGCCAGCGAAATGGCAACATTTGGCGCCAAAGTTCTGCACCCGGCAACCTTACTGCCGGCAATGCGTAAAAACATCCCGGTGTTTGTCGGTTCCAGTAAAGATCCGTCTGCGGGCGGAACCCGTGTCTGCTGCAACGCCGAGAATCCGCCGCGTTATCGCGCTCTTGCCGTTCGTCGCAAACAAACGCTGTTGAAATTACACAGTGTGAATGCACAACCCGCCCACGCTTTTTTGGCCGACATGTTTGCGATTTTATCGCGCCATCATGTGGCGATGGATTTAGTGACCACGTCCGAAACAAGTATCGCACTGATCCTGAACTCAACCGGCGCCACGTCCGGCGAAGCAGACACGCTGACCACCTCGTTGCTGACTGAACTCTCATCACATTGTCGTGTTGATGTAGAAGCCGACCTGGCGTTAGTCACCCTGATTGGTAATACGCTCTCACACACCGCAGGGATCTGCCAGCCGGTCTTCGCCGGCATGGAACACCACCCGGTGCGGATGATTTGTCATGGCGCGTCCAGTCACAATCTCTGTTTCCTGCTTCCGGCAGACGCCGCAGACAGCGCAATAAAGACGCTGCACCGCAGTCTGTTTGAATAACACCCCACGGCAACGGGCGGGTTGATTAACCGCCCGTTGCCGGGCATTCTGCTTTCTTGTAACCTTCCGGCGACAAGCCTGTTATCACACTCTGACATGACCGGATTCCACATGGCAGCTCACGCTTCAAAAGATCCTTTGCATGGCGTCACGCTTGAAATGCAAGTCAATGCGCTGGTAGCCCGTTTCGGCTGGCTCGCGTTAAGTAAACGGATCAATATCAATTGCTTTAAGAACGAACCCAGCGTTAAATCCAGTTTGAAGTTTTTGCGTCGGACTCCCTGGGCACGCGCCGAAGTTGAAGCGCTGTATCTTGAATCCCTGGAAGATATCGTCCCCGAAAAAGCGGATGAGCCCACATTTAACCCATGGGCCAACAGTCGCATAAAGAAGAGTTAATACTCAGATGTCGCTACAAAAGTCAGGCGTACTGATTGCCACCGCGCTGTTACTGGCCAGTTGCGCCTCCCGTCCTCCCAAATCGCTCATCACCCCGCTTCCTCCGGTGGCAAAACAACCGCTACCGACCCAAACGAAAAAAAGCCACGAAACGGTGCGCGGTGTCTGGCTGACAACCGTTTCCCGTCTCGACTGGCCGCCGTTAACCTCGGTCAATGGCAGCGCCGCCGCCGTTCGCATCCGCCAGCAGCAGGATGCCCTGAAACAGAAGCTGGACAAACTGAAAGAGCTTGGCATTAACACGGTGTTCTTCCAGGTCAAACCGGATGGCACCGCCTTGTGGCCTTCAAAAATCTTGCCCTGGTCAGATATGCTGACCGGCAGCATTGGCGCGGATCCCGGTTATGATCCGCTGCAATTTATGTTGGATGAAGCCCACAAACGCGGCATGAAAGTGCATGCGTGGTTTAACCCTTATCGCGTTTCGGTGAACACCAAACCCGGCACCATCGCCGAACTCAACCGCACATTGCCACTGCACCCCGCCAGCGTTTTCGTTCTGCACCGTGACTGGATCCGCACGGCGGGCGATCGCTTCGTTCTCGATCCTGGCCTTCCGGAAGCGCGGGACTGGATCACCAGTATCGTTGCCGAAGTGGTGTCGCATTATCCGGTGGATGGCGTGCAGTTCGATGACTATTTCTATACAGAAACCCCGGGCTCAACGCTGAATGACAATGACACCTTCAGGAGATACGGTCAGGGTTTTGCGTCCAAAGCGGACTGGCGACGGAATAATACGCAACAGTTAATTGAGCAGGTCTCGCGCACAATCAAACAACTGAACCCCAATGTCGAGTTTGGTGTCAGCCCTGCGGGCGTTTGGCGCAACCGCTCGTTCGACCCGGCCGGTTCCGACACGCGAGGCGCAGCCGCATACGATGAATCGTTTGCCGACACACGCCGCTGGGTGCAACTGGGCCTGCTGGATTATATTGCCCCACAGCTGTACTGGCCGTTCTCGCGTGATGCCGCCCGTTATGACGTGCTGGCAGAATGGTGGGCGGATGTGGTGAAACCGACCAACACGCGTCTTTATATTGGCGTGGCGCTGTATAAAGTCGGCGAACCGTCGGCAAAAGAGCCGGACTGGACGGTGCAAGGCGGCGTTCCGGAGCTGAAAAAACAGCTCGATTTGAACGAAACCGTGCCGCAAATTAACGGCACGATCCTGTTCCGGGAAGATTTTCTTAACCAGCCGCAAACCCAGCAAGCCGTCAATTACATCAAAAGCCGCTGGGGCGGTTAAGGTATTTGTTCCGTTAACTTTCCATCAGTTCATCATAGAGATTACGTAGCCGTGTTCGCAGATAGAGCACGGCTTTATGCTTGCGGGATAACAGCGTCTGGACACTGACGCCGGTTTCTTCCGCCAACGCTTTATAGCTGTAGCCCTGCAATTCCGTTTGCTCAAAGACGTCCCGCTGTTCCGGTGTCAACTCACTCAACGCCGTGTTCAGTTCTGCCCATAACACGGTTTTGAGATACTCCTCTTCCGGTGTTTGCGCCACGCCGAACAGGGTTTCCGCAATTTCATCCTCCGGAAAATCGTTATCCTCATCGTCAGTAAAAAAGCCGGATAGCGGAAGCTCCCGTTTTTTGCGCGCACGATCGGTCATCTCGTTGCGCGCCGCGCGAAACAACCAGGCGGCAACGTTCTCCACCGGTTGTTCAACATTGATTAATTGCAGGGTAATTTCCTGCAAAATATCGTCAGCATCATCGCGCCCGGCGGTGCGCCCGCGGATGAACGCACTCAGGCGCGATCGGCAGGCGCTGAGCGCCGACATCAGCAACGACTCCCTCGCGATGCCGTTTTTCATCACATTCACTCGGCATCCGGCGTGTTGGGGTTAGTGGCTTGAGGTTTTTCGTCATCCTGTTCGCGCCCGCGCCAGCCGCAATGACCACGATGACCGTGACGACCAAATCCCTCACGACGGGTACGAATAAATTCTTCACGCTGTTCCGGCGTCATTTGCATCCAGCGTTCATGCATCCGACGGTGCCGGCCAAACATCCCCGGGCGAAAACCCAAACCACCAAACAGAATGCGGCACAGCACCAACAACCCGAGTGCCTGCCAGAAGCCTATCGTTTTCACCCCGACAATCGCCGGAAGAACCGCATTCCAGAGCGACATCACCACCAGGCCGAGCACGACCAGTAACACAACGCCAATCACCAGCGGTTTAGCAAATCGGTGACCACCAAACCGGTGGCCGCAATGATGCCCACGCATATCAAACTCTCTCATTGTATGTTTACCTCATAACAGTAGCGAAAAATGACCTGTGATGAAGTAGACGAATGAGCCGGAGAAATATTGCCGGAGAAAAATAAAAAAACAGGCGGAAGATAAAAACATTCACCAGGGCGTGCCCTTTCCACCTAAGTACCTATCCAGTAAGCCAGTGGAATACCCGCTCAGGGTAAGGATGTCCATACAGCGTTCAGCAAATTCATCCGCATTGCTCGTCGCGCCGCTACAGAGCTCCGTGAACTGTTCTACGGGCGCGTAAAGTCTGTCCCGGTAGGCAGGGTACTCGTCAAAAAAAGTACGTTCATCAATCACCTGATTGATCAAATCGGCAATATTGTTTAACAAGTCAGTAAAAGGATCGGCTTCGCGCCGGGTCCTTTTCGTTTTCACACGTTTATATAGCCCCAATAGCCGGTTCCAGAAATCATGATTACGACTGCTCTGGTTGATGATTTTAGTCCGCTCTGCAAGGGATAAATCAGCCGGGACATAGGTTCTGGCGCGGGCAAGAATAGACGGGTTTTCACGCAGTTGTATGCTGAAACGAAACGGGTAAGCAACCACCTTTTTATCCAATAAACAGGCAAGCGCTTTACCCGTTGGAACTAAACCAAACGCACCGTAACAGGATTCCAGCTTTATTTCCCGTATCCCGGCCAGGTTCAGCGGTGGAGTTTCCCGAAGCGCCAGCCCTTTGATCACTTCCGATAATTCGTAGGCATCCATATAGTTAACATTAGACGCCGCGCCATGAAGTCTGACCGTGAGTTTGGGACCTTCCGCAAAGAAGCTGGCATCCCGCCCCAGCAACGATGTCAGGCGCAGATTGCTGAGTGAGATGTCGCCCGCCTGTATACCATATTTGCTGAAAAGCTCTTCCGGAAACTGACTCGCTTTCACCATCGCATTGTTGCTGGTCAGCCGCGGATCTAAACGGGAAGGATTCACCATCATAAACTCGCCCTCGCCCAGGCTGTACATCAGGTGATGCGCAGAGAAAGAGTGACCGCCAGAATCACCGAATATCACCAGTTTGCCTTTTGGCAAGGCCCCCAGCTCCGCACTGTTGGCCACGTTTTGAGGCGTAACAAAAAATTGCTTTACCGAGCGGGTGATCTCACCGCCCGTCCGCTGAGTACTGAACTTGAAGAGAGGTGCCAACGCGGCTTGCAGTGCCAGCACCTGCTCTGGCGCCAATTCACCCGACTGTCGTAAAAGTTCAGCAAACTTGCGAAGCACTTCGGTGGGATCTGTAGCGATTTCTACCACCTCCTCTGCCAGTGCTTTCAGCGTTGCACCTTCCTCCCTGAGGATGTCTTTGGGTTCCGCCGCAATAAGCTTTATATCACGAGTGTCACCGCCTCTGCGCTTAAAGGTGGTTCCAGTAAATTCACCCAACTGTTCGGCGGTGATGATCTGCTTACCCTCTCCTAACGCAGGATCAAGCACATTATTCTTCACCCCGGCAAACCGGCCATTACCCAGACTGACCATAATATGGACTGGCCTGGCCTCCATAGCCGACAAAGCAGGGTCGGTTGCCATAAATAACAACACATCACCCTGCCGCACCCGTAACAGACTTTCCATACTGTCGACAGGCTGGGTACGGGCAAATAGCGATTGCACATTCACAAACTCCGGTTCACCTGTCGCCTGTTTCAGACCCTTACGTAAAGCAGACCCGGGCCCCCGACCGAGAAGTTGCGCATTTTCCAGCAAATCGACGGCGTAGTCCCAACTGACATCAGAGACAACTTCGCTCAGCCTGCTACGTCTTGCAGCCTCGCGCACCGGGTTGGAAAAACCCAGTCCAATCACAGGCATTTTCTTTTGCGCACCCGCAACCGTATCCGCAACCTGGGTGGCAGGGTAATACCAGCTCGGCCGCAACAGTACTTTGGCATCCGGAATAAGTGAATTCGGGCCATAGTAAAAATACTTGCTAAACGGCCCGAAATCGGTAATTGCCGCCGCCCGGGTCGGGTAGTCGCCGTATTTAATCAAACTTCGGCTGGTGAGATTGGCATATTTTTGCGCCCATAACTCTTCCGGCAAAATGATCGGACCATTCAACTCATCATACACACCACTAAATTGACCAGCGGTAAGATCGAAAACATAGTCACCGCCCTTTTCACCTTTACGCGCGACAACGACGTAATGATTTAGCGGCTTTCTATCGGATCCATTAATGAAAAACGCCATGGCGCGGTAACGAATTTCTTCAAAACCATTCCTGGCGAGATAAGCGGCGACATAAGAAGAGACATATTCACATTTCTCTTTTGGATAATTGATCGACTGTGATATTTCACCAACCTCTCTCATTTTTGTCAGATATTCTTGCGCATCAAATTCTTTCGCACCATTCAAATTCTCCAGAACTTTTTCTTTTTTTAATCCTTCGCGCATCTGTTGGATCTCCATCACTACGTCATTTCTGCTTATTGTATTTTTTCCTCCCCCACGCAAGCCTCCGTACGCGATGTTTATTTTCCATTTACCATTTTCAAAAACAATAGGTTCACCATAGGCAAACCGCCCCGGATTTTTCGGGTCGACCGTACGCCATGTATAGGATGCATCATCCCAGCGTATCTGAAAGGTGCTGTCGTCAACACGAATGTAATACTCTTTATTCTGGTTATTGATAGTGGCAGGAACATAGACCTCAGCATCTTTTACTTTCTTTTTATACATTTCCCATATATCCACATCCGTGCGTGCATATTTTTTATTAATCCCCCGAATCTGGGCAATCGGAGTTTCCTCAGGCACCAGTAGACGAAGATTTTTTGTTTTACTAATACGATGAATGGTGAAGCGGGTGATCTCTTTAATTGCTAACGGATCTATCATATCAATCAACGCCATCATACTAATTTTGGTTATTTTAAGCGCACTAAATGCAGCGTCCTTCGCCATTTCCTTAAGGACATACAGTTGCAGTGATTTACCGGCAAGACCGTTTTTTAATCCCTGCTGCAGAAAAACGGAAATCCCTTTCATCCGGTTAATGACCGATGCTATCTGTACACCAGCACTGACGGCAATAAATACTACACCAATGGTATCAAGCAGTACGGATTCCATATCAATTTCGTATTCTTCATTTGTCGTGTAGTGATAAATTTCACGATAAAAAGGAATCATGACAAAAGCGATCTTTTGCAATATTGATGGTGTATAAAGCTCTTTCCTTTTAACCTCAGCAGAACTACTCAGCACTGAACGAATGCTAGTATTTAGCAAAGAAATCACATTGTCACCAGGCTGTCTGGCATTAGTATTTCGATGATAAATAATGCCATAATCACTATTATCTGAGAACGGAGAAGGATATTCCACACCGACGTCCTGTCTGTACAGGATAGCTTTTATCAAATATTTTTCAGTGACCTTCCAACGCTCTCTGAAAAGGCCCATTCCCATTCCGCCATGTTGCTTAAGGAAAGTATTAGAGTAAAGTTCCAGATATTCATCAAAACTAAATTTTGCGCTGGGGTTAACTTCTGAAATTTCTTTCAAAAAAACATAATCATTCATCTGATTAGCGCTAAAAACCCGACTAAACATGGCGCCAGGAAATAACGAAAAGAAGATCCAGCGATTGTCATACAACTGGATAAAAAGCATTTCCCCGGGCATGCGGTTAGCATCTGTATCGGTAACCTTCACTTCAAAACGTAACCTTTTTTTGGTTTTTTTGAGAAGATCTGCTAACGATAACCCGGAAAATAACAAAAGATTTTTAGCCAGTTCACTGGCATCGTAAGTGCTGTATTTTTCCTTATAAACCCTGAATTGTTCATTGTAATCTGATTGATTTTCAAAATACTCACTGCTGAGTACACCTGAAAGTGAAGTATAACCTTCTGGTATTTTAGTGATCTGGGTTAAAGGATTAAGATGATAAACATCAGTATAGTAATCATCGACTATTTTGGTAATATCCTGACCTTGTAACTCACTGATTGCTCTGTTATTTTTTAAAATCCAATAAAGGATTGGTGCGAGGAAAAAGGAATCCTCTGTATTTTCATTAAACTGAAAGTTATTTTTATTTATTTTTTCTGCTTGCTCATTTACCCAAACAATATCTGTATAATCATTTGCCAGCGGATGTTTTTCAATACCAATGGCAGTTAAGCGGTTCACCAGTGAATTGAAAGTACTTTGTTGTTCTGACATTCTGATCACTAAATCTCTGGCAATCCGTATCGTTTTCAACTCCTGAAGTTCTTTCTCGCTGTATGCTTCCCTCTCTTTTACCAACATTTTGACTTCCTGGAGGGCAAGGGTAATAATTGCTTCTTCTGTAGCCAGCGACGTGCTGTTTTGATCTGTGGAGTGTGTCAGATTTGTACCGAGTGTATTTTTTGCAAGGATAACACCCTGATCATAATCCGAATATTTTTCACTATGCAGTTTTATCTGCTTATCATATCGGGTAGTTTTTTCCAGAATATTTTCAGCGATTTTCTGGAGTTGTTTTTTTTCTGCGAGTAATATTTTTATTTTTTCTTTTTCTTCATTGGCCCGAGTGATTTCCATATTACCCTCTGGTGCATTAAACTGTTTTTTAATGTTGCGCATGTGAATCTGTCTTCGATTATCCGCTTCGGCTATTTTTTTGCTTACCTCTGAAATCTTAAGATCAACATTATAGCTCTCCAACAAATTTTTCTTTTTTTTAATATCCTGTACGACCAGGCGAGAATGCCAGGCAGCGTAGATTTCTGTCGTATCGACAAGTCCGGTCGAGAAAGCATGATAATAGGCATTCAGTAATGGTTCATTCCATTCATTTTTTTTCGCAGCAGGAAGCAACTGTTCTGTATAGTGCATTTGCTGTTGCCTGCGTGCCAGTTTGTTTTTTAGTATTAAAACCTTGCTCAGTTTTTCATTATCTGGTTCTGTATAAAGACGGTAGAACTCCTGGTCAATAATCTGTGACAGTAATTGCAAAAGTGTATTCCAGCTAACATAATCATGCCCGGATAAGGCATTAAACAAAACATGGCGTGTCTCCCTGGCGAGATCGGTATTCGTCAGTAAATTATCGAGTAAATCGCCAATAACCGTAGGCGCTTCCACTGTGCTTTCTCCGGCATATTCCCACATACCGTTGTAATTATGAACAATAATATTCACCGTTGCGTCTTTTTTCTTAACAGAAATAACCCCCACATTGCCACCAGTGAAAACAAACGGCCACCAGGCTTTATGCAGAAAAATATAGAGATCGCCATTAGGCTGACGGTAAATCCCCCCATCGCCCTCCAAAGAGGCCGGGAAACCCACCGTGCGGGTATCATAACTCCATAGCCTGGCCTCTTCTGTTAACCACGGCGACGCGGTGGTATTTTCCGGTCTTTTCCTGGTTCCGGTGGTCGGCGTTTGATTCTCATCTTCCCACTGTTGGCTCTGACGGTCTTTATAGATATTGACGATTTTTGCCGTACTGTCATTGCGCTTTTCATAAATCGTCGCCTTGTCATACACGGTCGACGAGGCGGTTGTTTTAGTGAGTGTAACCGGCCAGAAATGGGTGGCAGCGTAAATAAACGTTTCACCGGATGCTGACTCGTAAATACCAGGCTCTTTCTGGGTTTCAAAATCGCCAGGTGAAGGTTGCATGGCATTACGCGGGTCAAACTCTTTTTCAATCCTCTCATCGATATCCCGTGAGACAACAGACACACCGGGCATAACCATCGGTCTGATGGTGGTTGCCGTATCCCATATATTTTCTTTGCGCAGGACATAGACTTTACTTGCGCCGGTGACAATCGCCCCCACTTCATTGCTGACAAAGTTAAACGGCCAGTATTTCCCCTGCAGACAGATATACAATTTATCATCCTGATAAATCGCGCCCTCATGACCCGTCACCATTTCAATATACTGAAAAGCATTACCCGAGCCCCAACTTCCGGCAAGCTGAATCAGCGACGCAGAAGCTAACGTCAGCCCGGTTTGATCCTTCTCATCAGGCGGTAACGTGGTTACCGCCTCTTGCGGTGGTTCCTCCGCAGAGTCATCAAGGAACCATTTACGGGTGTCATGTTTATAAATAACAGGCAGAGAGAGATTATCGTTATCGAACAGTGAAGCGGTGGCATAAACCCGCGCGGTAATCCCCGCCTGGGTATTCAAATATAAATCGATATAGCGGTAGTTACCGGCCACAAACAGGTAGTTCAGGCCCTCCGACGAATAAATTTTTTCATCGCTCATTGCCAGTCTGAAATCTGCAACAGCACCGCCAGGTTTTGCGGGAGGAAACGTTTCGCGCACGGCCCTTTCCAGTGCGGCATCGACAACCGTATTTCGCGGTAAAGGCGGGAAGTTCTCTGGCCACCGCGCCGGTGCCAGCGTGGTGCTTTCTTCGGCCAATAATCTTCGCCCCCCGGCCCGGCGCACCTGCTCAAGTTTTTCCGGCTCAGTAATGTCAATGACTATCTGGTAGTCCCTCTGCGCCAGCACCGCCTGCAACGCCGTCAAATCCTCCCCGGTCAGGCTATCCTGCTCCGGGTTTTGCAACAGCCACCGTAAATACGCCGCACTGGAGATCGCCCCCAGCGCGGTCATACCCAGCGGTACGCGATAGCGCCGCCCCAGCGCGGTAGCGCGCTGCCAGCGGCCCAAGGTTGCGTCTGTCTGCGGTGGCTCATCCATCTCCACCGCTGTCTCTGCAACGGGTGGGTTCAGCAACCGCGCGGCGGCCTCATGCGACGGGGGTTGCGCAGGCGGAGCTTCCTGTGGCGCAGCTCGGTAAGAGGCTGGCGGCTGGTGGTAGCTGCGCCAGAACGCATACAACGTGCCCAGCCACCAGATCCCCAGCCCCACCCCCGTCGCGACTTTTGCCACCCGCTGTGTCTCTTCTGAAGCCAGCCAGTCCATGTCATCCTGGCTCAGGCGGATGATGCCGCCGCTCATGTCTATGCCTGTCACCGGGCTGCCGCCCGGCAGACCTGCGGCAGGACGGAGGTCAAGCCGCCAGCGCCCGTCTTCACGCAGCACGCGCGGCGATGCCCCACTGGCATGCGTTTCTCCGGGTTTTATCAGCCGCAGCACGCCCTGAGCAGCATCAGGCTCGACGCGATACATGCGCCCCTGCTCGCGGATAAACATCTCGCCGCCGCTGAGCCAGACATCCCCTTCTTCCCGCATGCCTTCCGGGGCGATCCCCGTCATGCTCCAGCTCTCCGGCAGCCTCCGGGAGGTGAGCGGCCTTGCCCGGTCGCCGCCACTCATCCCGTGCAGCAGGGTATCGCTTATCCATGCCTCAATGTTCTGCTCCAGTTGCTGGCGGACCTGCTGAAGCGCCGGGTGCTCGCTGACTGCAAGGATATCAGCCACCGCAGCGCTCCATTCCAGCCATGAGTTCCCCGCGGGCAGTGTCTGCTCACCCAGTTCTTCGCGGATCGCCGGCAGCAGGGGCAGTAACGGCAATAAGGCGGAAAGCTGCGCCACGCCGGGCCAGAGCCGCCATTCCGGTCCTGACAGCCGCGCCTGCAGGTGCGCCACCTCCTGTTGCTGCGTATTTATATCCGGGGTATCAAGGATCTTTTTCACCGACCAGACCAGCATCAGGTTGAGGTAGTTCTGGTACCAGGGTTGCAGCTCAGGGTAGTGCTGCATACCGGATATGACCCACTGCAACGTATCATCCGGGTTACTGAGATCGCGTTGAAGCTGGAAAGCATGGATGGTCTGCAGCGTGCGCATGGCCTCTGCCGCCGACGGCGGCATGACCCCGGTCAGACGGGCAACCAGATCCATGACCAGCATGTTGCCGGACAGATCTTCCTGCACGACCCGCAAAAAGTTGTGCAGTGTTTCAGCCCATGTTGGCGCAAGCATTGTGCGTTGATACCAGTGCATACCCAGCCGCCACAGTGGTTCCAGCACCTGACCACCGGGCAACCAGCGCAATCCTGCGCCCACGGCCTGGCTGACCGCTGTCGACAGCGCCGCGCGGTGAAATATCCCACCCACCAAATGACCCAGTCGTTGAGTCAGGGACTGGCCAGGTTTGATCACCTGTAGAAATAGCGTGAACAGTTCGGCGGAGATCTCACCACTAAGTTGTGCTGTCAGTGATTTGAGGTATGGATCCAGCCCCGCCTGTGCCATTAGTTGCCGCAATTCCGGGTCTTGCACCTGGTTGAGCAGCCACTGTAATTGTTCACCCGTTGCCCCCTGCGCCGGGAAAGTCCCGGCCTGCTGGCTCAAACGCAGTGCGCTGCTCAGCGCCTGGCGGTATTCCGCTGGCAGGCGAGGCAAGACAGTTTCGTGAAACAGCGGGTGCATCAGCATTTGCTGCAACCAGCTCAGCACCGCAGCCGGCGTTGCCGGGTCGGGCCACGCGGGAAAGGCGCTCTCCCGTAATGGAACAACAATATTCCTGACCTGCGTTGCCAGCGTGCGCAGGGGTGCCAGCAGTTCCGGCGCGATGGCATCGCTAATGGCCAGAATTTGAACCAGATAATCCTCAAACCGACGGGCGCTATCCCCGGCGAGCAGCCCGTTCAACGCGCCGACGATCATACGTCCCTGGTTCAGCAAACTGTCCAGCTTCCCACGTATATCCTCTGGCAGTAGCACAAGTACCACTGGCGTGTTGACCAGCTCGCTCAATGCCTGCATCACCTGCTGCGCCCGCATTAACATGGAGGCATCGCTGTCTTCAGGTTGCGCCAGCAAGGCGGCGACACGGATCTGTACCTGACTGATAACGGCGACGGCTGCCTGCCACTCCGCCGGTAACAATGGCCGCTGGCGCAGCAGCAGTGCAGCAATCTGCGTGAATTTCCCGGAGATCGGTACCGCGCTGGCGTTAATCTGTTGCGTCGCTTCCCAGACGGTTTCCGCCATTTGCCAATAGCCGGACGCGGTAATAATGGCGGCAACATTCGCACGCAGTTGCACCACCAGTGGCAGCGACTGCAACAGTTCCGCGCCGAGAATGTCATTCAGCATGCTTAACCGCTGCGGTAAGGTCCCCTGGCGCAGCAGGTCAGCGTTATGCAAAACAAACAGCAGGTCTTGCGCGGCTTTCACGCCCGGGTCGGGGAGAATATCCGCATAGCGCGCCATCACTACCGTCAGTTCACAGCAATCGGAGAGATCGACAGCCTCCTGATAAAAATCGGCAAAACGCAGCGTTAACTGTGCGCCCGCACGCGCTGGCTCACGGATACCCTCTGGCAACAACATACCGTGACGCAGCACCCCTTCCGCTGTCAGCCGTAGCAATGCATCCCAGGAGAGCGCCTGAGCATCGGTGCGGACCAGTTGCTGCCAGATTTCAGCTGCGTCCGCGTAGCTTTCCAGCAGATCGCTGAACGTATGACTGGCAATATTCGCCGTCATCCGCCACAACATTCCACGGAATGCACCGCTCACTTGCGGCTTCACATGGTCAACATCATCTTCATCCAGTCGCCATGGCGATGCGGTCGTATCATGAATATTTTCAGGCATATAGTCAGCAGGAACGGACGTAGCGGCGTGCGCATAGTCGGGCACAATATCCCCCTTGTTATTGACATAACACGGTCAGCTTTTTTCTCTAAGCATGAGCGACGCTGCCACAATCGAAATCGTCAGCGGGAAGGAAATCGGATTTTTCACACAGTAAAAGGTTACATTTCACTCTTTCCGGTGAGAAAGAGGGGGATTGATATACGGCAGGATACCAAGCACCTCCGACGACATTTTTTTCTCCGGCAGGGTGATGGTCAGTTTCTCGAATACCAGAATGCCGTCAAAGTCGATGAACTCACTCTCATCACTGTCCGTTTCGTACTCATCTGCCGTGGTTGTTTCAGGCATTAATGTGGTGGTCGCTGCCGGTTCCGGGTACTGAACATGTCTTCTCACCCGGGGGCGCGGGTCTCCGGCAAGGGCCTTCGCGTTGTCAGGGGCCGCCCCCTTCCCGGCAACGGGGGGCTCATTCAGCGACAGTGCGGCCAGGTCGGACTTTGTCGCTTTAAACTGGATCTGATACGAGTCTCCCAGACCGGCGCTGATTGCCCCCCGCCGTTTATCTTCCCGGCAGGCAACGAAGATTAATTTCTTGTAGTTGTACTTCGCGTACATACCTGTTTTATCCATCGCATTCAGCACATCGCTCAGTTTTTTGTCTCTTCCGGCCGCCGGGGTTATAGATAAAATGTCAATATTCTCATGCAACGCATTTTGCCTGTTAAGCAGCACCGCCAGCGTCAGCTCTTCCTGCGGTGTTTTCTCATAGTGCATCAATGAATAATCCATCACCCGGCCCTGACTCGCCGTGCCCGCCGTTAGCTCCGTAAATTCAGATGTCACGTTTTTCTGAATATTTCTGACCAGGCGGGCATAAAATACCGGCTCGGCATTACCGGCAAGCAGCGTCACCGTCGGGAGACTGCCCGGCGCTTCGGCCAGCGTTTTTCCGTGCGGCCCCAGGAACAGCAGTTCTTTGTTTTCCGGCAG